>DFJI01000040.1:0-64031 GCA_002372235.1 Prevotella sp. UBA3675
GCGAGAGCACAGGACTTGAAAGTCTGATTTATTTCACTATTACCTTGATGGCCTTGCCGTTGCGAACCACGATGTTCAGACCGCGCTGCAACTTGTTGACCTTAGCACCAGTGAGGGTGTAGATGCCCTCAATCTGAGCATTTGCGGTGTTCACCACGCTCTCAATGCCTTCGGCAATCGGGCCGTTCCAGCCTTCGTTGTTGCCCAGCTCGACGAGCGTCAGTGTCCAGCCACCTGCAGAGAACCAGCCGCCTGTGAATGCCTTCTCGTTCTCACCAGCCACACCAGCCTTCACACCGATGGTCAGCTCGTGGTTGGTCACTGTTACATTCATTTCCTGATGCTTCCAGCCGCGACCTTCACCGTTGTTGGCGTTGTAGATGGCTGAGTAGTAAGCATAGAGAGGATCGGTCTCGCTCATTCCGGCGTCGATGGCTGCTTTAGCCTCTTCCCACAGAGGACCGCGTTTGTCGCTGGCAATAACAGACTCACCAGTCTCCTCGTTCGTGTAGTAGTGGAGAGGAATCTCGGTGAATGCAGTATCGGCAGCAGCTACAGAGTTGAAGATGTAAGCACCTTCAGCCGGTGTACGTGTATAGACACCCACCTTGTAGGTTCCGTTGGGCAGATCCTTCACCAGCTGCCAAGCCTTGAAGCCCACCAGACCGATGTGGTCAATCACCTCTTCTGTCTCGGGATCCTTCACGTCCTCAGAGTGGTAAGAGTCGATGTAGCGTGTGCTGGTGCCGTCGAACCACTGTCCGCTGGTAGTGTTCTTGTCGCCATTGCCGCGCACGAAGTTCCAGCCGTCTTCCTTCTCGATGTTCGGGTTCTGGATGAATGCGGTGTAGTCCTTTGCGTTCTCGTCGTCCACGATGTTCTGCTTGTTCACCATAGCCATGAGGTTGTTCAGGGCCTTGATGTACTCGGTCACCACGTTAGCCAGCTGCATTTCGCCGATCAGCACGGCTTTCTGGGCAGCCATCAGCTGCTGCAGGGCAGCCTTACCGGTGGCCTGAGCCTCGTTGGCTACAGAGTCGGCAGCGTTATAGACGGGGATGTAGTCGTTGACATAGCTCTTAGTGTGGTTCACGATGCTGTCGATCTTGGTATAGGTAGCAGCGTCGCTGGCAATCCAGTTCATTGAGAAGTCGTAGGCGAACTCTGCGATTGCCTCGGCAGCTTTGTAGCCGGCACCGCCGTTTCTGGCCAGTGTCTCTGCGATGGTGGGCAGTGTCTTGCCTTCCTGCATGTACTCCTCGTATTTGGCCTCACTGGTCTGAGCCTCCTTGATGGCAGCTGTGAGGGCGCCCAGTGCGCTGATGTAGTCGGTCGAAGCACTGTACTTGGCGATGGTGTCGTTCAGAGCCTTCTTGTCGGCAGCGAAGTGCATCTTGTTAGCCAGCTCGTTGGCGGTAGCCACCTTTGCGTCGTAGGCAGCCTTCAAGGCATCGGGGCCAGCCTCGCCCAGGTAGTTCAGTTTGAAGTTAGTGGCGAGGAACCAGCCAGCTGAGCCCGAACCGGTACCTGTACCCTCGGCACCGATGGTGAGGACTCCGTCCACCACGAGCACCTTCTGGTCGGCAGTCATGCTCAAGGTCTCCCACTCATATCCGTCCCATCCTTCCTTGGTCAGGCTTGAAGAAATCTTCTTCTCGGCTGTGCTCTCGGCATAGACGTGCTGGTCGGTCAGGCACTCAGCCTGAGTAATCAGGTCGGCGCTCACGGTGTAGTATCCGTTGGGCAGTCCTTCGATGGTCTGGCCTACGGCGATGGTTCCGTTGATGCCGCTGCCCCATGCGTTCCAGCAGCTGCGGTTGCGCTGCCAGTTCAGTCGCTGGTCGCCGCCGGTGTAGGTGCCCGTCACCTTCCAGCCCTCGCTGGTCAGGTCGTTGTTTGTTTTGCCTTCTTCATAGGTCTCTGCGTTCGGGAAGATGTACTCACCGTCCACGTTCTCGGGTTGTGCGGTCTCCTTGATGAACCAGGGACTCTTCACTAAGAAGGTGTAGTCGGCAGGATTGTCAATAGTAGCATCTTGAGTTAAGTAGTAGGCGCGGATGGCAGCATTGCCTTCCTCTACAGCGCCCAAGATCCATGCAGCAAAGTCTTCGCCTTCACCGGTGTACGGGCCTTCCTTGTAGTAGAGAAGCTTCACGATTACGGTCTGGAAGTCGGCCTTGCCAGGATAGTCGGTGGTCTGCATGATCTTGTCCATCTTAGCCAGCATGGCATCCACGTTCTCCATCTCTGCAAGAGCGTTCTTGAACTTTTCCATGACTGCGTCGGCTGCGTCGATGGCAGCAGCGAAAGCGTCGGCATCCTCTGTGTCAATGCCCTCCAACTCGAAGCTGTAGTCACCAATCTGACCAGCCAGACCGTCGTATCCGGCTGCGGTAGCAAGACCAGCCAGGTCGTTGCACTCATTCACCATGGCTTGGAGGATATCTGCACGATCGGCCTCGCCAATCTTGTAGAGCTTGATGCCGTCGAGGGCTACGATGGGCTGACCGCCTGAACCGGCGTTGGCAGCCTCATAGCCGAACTGCATGGTGAAACGGGCTGTCGGGGTGAACTCGAACTCGTGCTTGGTCCACACCTGTGCTTGCAGGCCAGTACCTTCTTCGTCCTTGAACACATCGTTACGGCACTTAATCTGAGTCAGGTCTTTTGCCACAGCAGATGTGTTGGGGTTGATGTTGATGGTCCAGTACTCCAGACGATACTTGGCGCAGGGCAGTTCCACTTCCTGGCTGAAGGTGGCACTGTTGGTCCAGCCGGCACGCAGGTACACGAAGCCTGTGCCACCGTCGAACTCGGTAGGACGTGCGGGTACGGCCAGATAGGTAGAGCCGTCGTCGGCGATAGGCACTGCCGTTGCAGGCAGGTCGTAGGCCACAGAGCCGAAGTAGGTCCACTCACACTGGGGGAAGTTAGCGTTCGACCAGAGCTTCCAGCCCTGAATGCGGCCCTTGAAGCCGTTCACGGCCTCCATCTTGCGTCCGTCGGGACGGTTCTGCGAGCTGGTGCTCTTCGGGCGTGCATACACGGTGCTGTCGGCAGCGATGTAGGCCCAGCTACGGTTGCTCAGCGAATGGTCGGTCTTGATGGCCTCTTTCATGGAGCCATCGGCCTGGAACGTCAGGTCCTCGTCGAACCCGGCATTCTTGATGAGGTACGTCATGTCCTCTTCTTGCCCTTGTGCGAACGATGGCATGGCCATCATTGCGCCCATTGCGAAAAGTAATAGTTTTCTCATGTTAGTAAATAAATAAAGTTAGTAAAAAAATGTAGATACAGAAGTCGAGGTTTTAGGAAGTCAAGCTTAGCGAAGTTCTATCTTTTTCTGCTTGTTGAAGTGATATACAGCGATAGCCAGCCCTATAAGGCCAAGAGCCGCCATAATTAAGAATGTGTATGCAAGATTCATAACGATGCCTATTTTGATTTGCGAATTAAATATATTCCACTCAAGACGAAAACAATAACGGCAGTTAAGCCTGATAAGGCTAGTGGCCAGTAATCAATGTCTTGATTCATTAGTCCTGCCAATAGAACTCCTCCAATAACCAACTTTGCCATATCAAGACAGAAATCGCCCATCTTTTCAGGAACTTTGTCTTTTTTGTCATTTGTTTCTGACTCAATTAGTTCCAATTGTTTGTTCAGAGTCGGTTGAGGCTTGTTTCTCTCTCTTCGCTTGCTCATTTGGGTGCAAATTTAATGTTTTTTCTTTAAAACAAGACATCTGAATATAAAAAAAATGTAATTAAATATGAATTTTGACTTGATTTATATCATTTTTAGCATAAAAAGCTCCATTATCTTTAAGTTTTTTCTATCTTTGCATACAAACAGAGCAATAACTAATAATTAAATACGTGCTATAAGTATGAAATTGAAAAAAATCATTCTTCTGTTGTTGACTGTTTCCACTCTGGCGGCCACAGCTGCCAACACCAAAGAGACTGTCAGCCAGGTGGAAGGCACCGTCACGCTGACCGCCGACGTCGATTACATTGTGAATGGGGAAGCCCCCTTCGCCGAAGGTGCACTCGTGAACATCGAGAACACCGACCACGCCGTGCTCATCGTGGAGCGCGTGAAGCCCTCCCGGCTCATGGCCACCACGCTGGGCGAGTCGCTGCTGTCACGACATGTGCAGATAGGCGGCAGCGTGGCTCGCAACAACGTGAACTGCCAGGTGCGCCCCTACGGCACGCGCGGCTCCATGATCCTGCCCTACGCCACGGCGGCCTATAAGCCGCTCACCGTCTATACGGAGCAGAACTTCGGGGGCGAGCAGTCGAGCAGCTTCGGACTGGAGAACACGGGCGGCTACATGAACACCATGACCGACCAGCAGCTGAACAACCGCGTGCGCTCGTTCCGACTGAAGCGCGGCTACATGGTGACCTTCGCCACGGGCAAGAGCGGCTATGGCTACCAGCGCTGCTTCATTGCCAACGACCAGGACCTGGAGGTGGCTGAGCTGCCACAGATTCTCGACGAGAAGATCACGAGCTACCGCATCTTCAAGTGGAACACCCTGGGCAAGAAGGGACTGGCCAGCTCCACCAACGCCCATGCCTGCGACACGCTCAACGTCATCAGCTGCTACGACTGGGGCGTGGGCCACGACATGAACCCCGACGTGGAGTGCGTGGCCAACCACCTGTATGAGGACTATCCCTCGTCGGCTGCCTGCGGACAGGCCACCTGGACGGGCCACATGAAGACCAACAACGAGCCCCGCAACTCGAGCGACGACAAGCCGCAGTCGCTCACCACCATCCTCGACAACTGGCAGAACCTGATGCGCACTGGCATGCGCCTCTGCTCGCCCTCGTCGTGGGACGGCAGCGACTATACCGATGGTAGCGGCTTTATTAAGACATTCCTCGACTCAATCGATGCGCGCGGCTGGCGCTGCGACCTCGTCGATCTGCACTGCTACTGGCTCATCGACAACTTCAACAACCTGGGCACCATGCAGTCCAAGTACAAGCGACCGCTCTGGATCTCGGAGTGGATATGGGGCGCTTCGTGGAACAAGAACGGCGCCTTCGAGAGCGGCAAGACCGACGGCGACATTGCCTGGGGTGTGGAGCAGATCTACAACAAGCTGAACTCCTATGGCTACGTGGAGCGCTACTACTACTGGAACAGTGAGTCGAAAGGCAAGCTCTACAACAGCGACGGCTCGCTCACGCAGGCCGGACGCAAGTATCGCGACATGCTCTCGGGCATGGGCTACAACAAGAGCTACGAGAAGATTCCCAACCTGCCGCGCATGCGAGGCGGCTTCCGCGACTTCCGCGTGAGCGAGACGCCCGACGGGCAGGCCCGTATCACCTGGCACGAGTACGACGGCGAGTACAATCAGCTCATGGAGGTGCTGCGCAAGCTGCCCGGACAGCCCTGGCAGACGTGGCAGACCGTGCGTCCCGACGACGGCGAGGCCGACTACGCACTGACCGATGCCGACTATACAGAAGGCACGCGCTACCGCCTGCACATACGCTCCTACAGCGGGCGCGACTACTGGAGCTCGGAGGACATGGAGCCCGGCGAGGCCATCGAGACTGCCGGCGGCATTCGCTACGTGGGCGGCAACCTGGTGATGAACGGCGACTTCCAGATGGGGCTCGACGGATGGGTCAACGGCGAGGGTCAGCCCCTCGCGCAGCCGTGGTTCGAGGTGCTGCCCAAGCGTCTCACCGACGGCAACTACCTGCAGTGCTTTGCCAATATGGGACAGACGGGGGCAGGCTCCATTCGCACCGCCTTCGACGTGGAGCCCAATCAGGACTACGTGATTCGCGTGGCCATGTGCAACGCGGGCGAATATATTAAGGTGGACCTCCGGCAGAAGGGCAGCACCGCCGACGCGAACAAGGCCACGCTGCAGTCCGACAGCTACTGGTCAACCAAGCAGGCCGTGTTCAACAGCGGCAACAACAACGAGGCCGTGCTCTCCTTCCGCTGGCTGGCCGGTACGGCTCAGATAGCCGACATAGAGCTGCGCAAGCTCTTTGCCACCGAGGCCGAGGCACTGGCCAACGGCGACCAGCTCACGCGGCAGCGCAATGAGCTGCTGAAGCCCTATACTGACGCACTGGAGCGGCAGGCCACTGACTCGCTGCTCACCGTGGCACGCGCCCTTGTGCACTTCGACTTCGAGGGGCGCGAGGCCCTGCAGGCTGCCATCGATGCTGCCGACCGCCGTCAGCTACAGCAGGCCCTGAGCGGCTACTTAGTCATGGAGGAGGCCGAGGCGCAGCCGCAGTCGCCCTCGTTTGAGAGCACCGACGGCTGGCTCACGAAGGTGGGCACCTTCACCGGCGGCGACCAGCGCACGGCCACACAGCAGGACAAGACTTGCTGGAATGCTTGGTGGAGCGGCATCAGCGCTGCCGAGGGCAAGAACCAGACAATGGAGATACGACAGCGCATCGGCGGACTGCCCGAGGGGCTCTATAGCTTGGAGTGCAAGGCCGCCACGCAGCACTACTGCCTGAGCGACCAGCATGGGTTCCTGAGAGTGGAGAGCTCGGAGGACTCGGAGAACTCGGAGCTCTCAGAGAATTCAGAGCTCTCAGAGAACTCGGAGCTCTCTTCCCTCCCTCTCTCGGCAGTGACCCCGCTGCTGCAGCGCGACTACCTCGACATTCCCGGCACCATCGGTGCCTGGCAGACACTCACCACCACACCCGTCTATGTGAGCGGTGCCGCCACCGACACGCTCGTCATCGGCTTCACCTCGTCGAAACAGGGTGCCACCGACTTCGCCTGGCGCCGCTACGGCACCAACGAGACGACCTCGAACACGGGCGACCAGCGCGAGGGATGGTGGTGCGCCACCGACTTCCGCCTGCTCTATCACCCCATCTTCCGCTTCACGGTGGTGCCCGGCCAGTGGGGTACGGTGTGTCTGCCCTACGCCTATCGCGTGCCGCAGGGCATGAAGCTCTACCGCGTGGCGGGATTGCTCCAGGGCTATCAGCAGCTGTGCTTGGAGGAGGTCACCGAGACGGAGGCAGGCATGCCCTATATCTACAAGAGCGAACAGCAGGAGGCTGTCTATTTCACTGCTGGCGAGACGCACAATCCCCGCAGCTACAATAACCTGCGTGGTTTCCACGTCACCACCACCCAGGCCCGCGTGGGTCACTACCTGCTGAAGGACGGCGTGTGGAAGCGGCTCACGGCTCGCGAGCAGATAGCTGACTACTCGGCCATCATCACCACGGTGGGCGACATGACCGTCTATGACAGCTGGGACGGCACGACCATGCCCATCGAGGGTGCCGACGACGAGATGAGAGCGCTCGGAATAGGTAGAATGGATGATGCTGAACCATCGGCTCCCGCCCGCTACTACGACTTGAACGGGCGACAAGTGAAAACACCGATCAGCGGTCACCGAGTGGTGATTGAACAGCAAGGAAAGACCATAAAGAAAGGAGTGCGATGAGCACTCCTTTCTTTTTGTGGGTGATGAGAATTTTTTTACTTCGGCTGCTTGCCGATATAGGCCAGGATGCCGCCATCTACATAGAGCACGTGGCCATTGACGGCGTCGCTGGCGTGAGAAGCCAGGAACACGGCGGGACCACCCAGCTCAGAAGGATCGAGCCAGCGGCCAGCAGGAGTCTTGGCACAGATGAACGAGTCGAACGGATGACGGCTGCCGTCCGGCTGACGCTCGCGCAGCGGTGCAGTCTGAGGCGTGGCGATGTAGCCCGGGCCAATGCCGTTGCACTGGATGTTGTACTCGCCATACTCTGAGCAGATGTTGCGGGTGAGCATCTTCAGGCCGCCCTTGGCAGCAGCATAGGCCGAAACAGTCTCGCGGCCCAGCTCCGACATCATGGAGCAGATGTTGATGATCTTGCCCTCCTTGCGCTCCATCATCTCGGGAATCACGGCTGAAGCGCAGATGAACGGACCCACGAGGTCGATGTCGATGACCTGCTGGAACTCCTCGCGCTTCATCTCGTGCATGGGGATGCGCTTGATGATGCCGGCGTTGTTCACCAGGATGTCGATCTGTCCCACCTCCTTGTGAATCTGCTCCACGAGTGCCTTCACGGCTTTCTCGTCGGTCACGTCGCACACGTAGCCCTTCACGTTCTCAATGCCGGCCTCCTTGTAGTTGGCCAGACCGCGCTCCAGTGCAGCCTCGTTGATGTCGTTGAAGATAATGTTTTTGATACCTGCTTCAACGAATGCCTTCGCAATGTTGAAGCCAATGCCGTAAGAGGCGCCGGTAATCCAGGCGTTCTTACCGTCTAATGAAAAAAGATTTTTCATTTAATTCTAAATTTTAAGTTTTAAATTATAATTAATAGGTGAAAATAAAATGCTCTTATTGCTTTTCCAATTTAATTTTACGGAGCATAGTGAGGGTTATCGAAGTTCCCAGCTTGACAAGCTCCACGCAGTCGCTCTGAAGTGATTTATACAGTTTCTCATCCAGCAATTCCACACGGTAGGCAAGCTCAAGCCAATAGAGTGTCTCCTCAGCTTCCTTCAATGCTATGGAATACTTGTGAACGAAATCTGCATCAGACTCAGCTTTGATGGCTTCTGATATATTAGCGCCAATTGATGTGCCAGAACGAAACACCTGATCGGCAAGAGTATATTTTTTATGCTGAATCAGATATTCATTCAGATGATAGATCCGCACAGCATAATCCATACTTTTTTTTCTTATTAAATTATCTGCTCTATTTGGCATTTACTTTTTAATTGAATAACTCGCGTCAGCTTATAATTGAGAATTTATAATTCATAATTAGATTATAGCGACCAGAACTTAGCGCAAATCTGCGATTTGCGAAAAATCCTGGTCGCTATAATCGAGGTTCTCTCCCCCCATGCCCCAGATGAACGTATAGTTGTGTGTGGCGGCGGCGGAGTGGATGCTCCATTCGGGTGAGATCACGGCCTGCTCGCCGCGCATCCAGATGTGGCGCGTCTCCTGCGGCTCGCCCATGAAGTGGCACACGGCCTGGTCGGCGGGCAGCTCGAAGTAGAAGTAAGCCTCCATGCGACGGCTGTGGGTGTGGGCCGGCATCGTGTTCCACACACTGCCGGGTGCCAGCTCGGTCATGCCCATCTGCAGCTGACAGGTGGGGAGCACCTGGTTGACCAGCATCTTGTTGATGTTGCGCTCGTTCGAGGTCTCGAGCGCACCCATGTGGGCCACCACGGCCTCCTGCTTGGTCACCTTGCGGGTGGGGTAGGCGCAGTGGGCGGTCGTGGAGTTGAAGTAGAACTTGGCGGGACGGGCGGCATCCTTCGAGAGGAACACCACTTCGTGGTCGCCCCGGCCTATGTAGAGTGCCTCCTTGAAGTCCAGTGAGAACACCTCGTCGCCCACGCAGACCTTTCCGGGTCCGCCCACGTTGTAGATGCCCACCTCGCGGCGCTCGGTGAAGCAGCGGGCCTTGATCGGGTCGATGGCCTCGAGCGGCAGCTGCTCGCTCACGGGCATGGCTCCGCCCACGATCATGCGGTCGTACATGGAATAGACCATCTGCACCTCGTCCTTCACGAACAGACGCTCGATGAGGAAGTCGCGGCGCAGGCGGGCCGTGTCGTAGTGGCGTGCGTCCTCGGGATGGGCAGCATAGCGTACTTCGTAGTTAGTCTTCATATTCTTGTCGATTCAGATTAGTCAGTCAAATAGTCGTAGAACGAATAGTGTGCTGCAAAATTACAGAAAATTTTCCGAAATGTTCAACGATTGCGCCTATCTTTTCATAAACTTACTTAAAATAGGGTTCGAAAGTTCGGTGGTTTTCTTGCAGCGGACTACAGGACTAAAAGACTTATAGGCATCTGGTGTAAATTAGTCCTCAAGTCCTGTAGTCCGCTGCTAAAAAAACAAGCTTTTCGGACTGTGTCTAAAAAGAGGTCTGAATGGTTTAGGATAGATGATACAGCGGTTTAGGCTGAGCCAGCATGCGAAACAGCCTAAATCGCAGAGGTGATTTAGGCTGTTTCACGTCGTGGTTTAGGTCATATCGTGTTGTGATTTTGGCTAAATCGTGCCGCAATCTTGGCAAGAACTCAGCATGATTCTGCCTAAATGGTAAAGGCATAAAAAAAGCTGGCGAAAAGATTCGCCAGCCTATCGTGATAAGTGATTAAAATGTTGCTCAGTGCTTGATTAGAAAGTCCAACCGAGACGGAGAGCGGAAACAGCCTCGAACTTCAGAGAAGTAGTCTTGTTGCCCACTTCATGCTTGTTCGTGATTGTTTTTGTAGCACCATCTGTGTTGAAAGAAGATAACTCTACAACTTTAGTCACATCGTAGTTTTTGTACTTGATGTTATTGAAGTTGATACCCAGCTCAGCACCTACAAATAAGTTCTTGGTGATATAGAAATCAATACCTGTGAAGACACCTGCTTTAAAGGTGAAACTTGAAGAGCTCTTATTTATATTATCGTAGCCTTTATACTCTTCCTTCTCGTTAACCCATTTTGACAGACCACTCTTGGAATCGTAACCCCAACTTTTGGTGTTGTCAACAGTGCTCTTACAGTTGACCATGTTGAAACCAACCTGTGCACCAGCATAGAGATCGGCACGACCGAACTTTGCAAAATGATACTCATAACCCAGATTCAAGCCAAACTTTGTGCTGTTTGTCTTGGTCTTGTCATCCTTTGTGTTGTTGTATTCGTCCATGGCTTTAGCAAACTTAATGTCATCGTATTTGCCGTTAACGATGAACTTAGGATCTTCTGAACTGGGAATAGTTTTGTCAGAATTCTTCGTTTCGTTATTCAGACCAACATTCAGACCAAGACGAATAGCGTGCTCGTCGCTGATGAAGTAGCGGAACTTGAGTCCTACGTTGTCAAGCCTAAAAGTTGTGAAGTCGTTGCTGAAGGGGTTGAACTGAACCTCAGTGCCGAAGTCACCCTTCTTAGGACCAAACTCGTCCTGTGCGTTGATGTTACCTGAAACAAACATCAGTGCAGCTACAGCTGCGATTTTCATGAAGTTTTTCATAATTGTAAATTTTTAGTTTAAAAAATCCTGTTTAAATCTTTTAATTTAACTTTCTCTTTTATTGCACATTCTGTTCAGAAATGCGCTGCAAAGGTATCTGTTTTCGCACACAAAACTTTCAAGAAACTTCGGGTTTTGCAAAAAAATGTTGACTTCGTTGACTTGCGTCAAGAAAATAGGGCAAAAAAAAGTGCTGCTTTTTGGGGCATGAGTAGAAAAAAAGTAGTACCTTTGCATGCTGTACCAATCGAGAGATGCTCTCGCGCACGTACATTATATTATATATATAAAGAGAGAAAGAATACAACAAGAAGCAATATGGCATATTTATTTACCTCAGAATCAGTGTCGGAAGGCCATCCCGACAAGGTGGCCGACCAGATTAGCGACGCCATCCTCGACCAGTTCCTGGCCTACGATGACAAGGCCCGTGTGGCCTGCGAGACCTTTGTGACCACCGGACAGGTGGTGATCATGGGCGAAGTGCGCAGCAGTGTCTATATAGACCTGCAGACCATTGCCCGCAACACGATCAACAAGATAGGCTACACCAAGGCCGAGTACCAGTTTGACGGCAACTCGTGCGGCATTCTCACCGCCATTCACGAGCAGAGCGCCGACATCAGTAGGGGTGTGGATAAGGAACCCACCCCCAACCCCTCCCGAGGGGAGGGGAGTCTGGATAGTAAAGGTGACTCCTTGTTAGTTGGCAATGGTAATCAAGCCCCCCTCCCCTCCGGAGGGGAAGGGGATGGGTTGGACCAGGGTGCCGGCGACCAGGGTATGATGTTCGGCTATGCCACCAACGAGACGGAGAACCTGATGCCCGTGTCGCTCGACCTGGCACACCTCATTGTGCGCACACTGGCCGACATAAGGCGCGAGGGCAAGGAAATGACCTACCTGCGCCCCGATGCAAAGAGCCAGGTGACGGTGCAGTACAGCGATGAGGGCATTCCTGAGCGCATCGACACCATCGTGGTATCGACCCAGCACGACGAGTTTGATACCGACGAGGCCATGCTGGCACGCATCAAGGACGACGTGATCAACATCCTCATACCGCGCGTGAAACAGCAGATACACTCGCAGAAGGTGCTCGACCTCTTCGGGCTCGACATCAAGTACTTCGTGAACCCCACGGGCAAGTTCGTCATTGGCGGACCCCACGGCGACACGGGCCTGACCGGCAGGAAGATTATCGTTGACACCTACGGCGGCAAGGGCGCCCACGGCGGCGGCTCCTTCTCGGGCAAGGACTCGAGCAAGGTCGATCGTTCGGCTGCCTACGCAGCACGCCACATCGCGAAGAACATGGTGGCAGCCGGCGTGGCCGACGAGATGCTGGTGCAGGTGAGCTATGCCATCGGCGTGGCACACCCCATGAACGTGTATGTGAACACCTACGGTCGCTCGCACGTGGCGATGAGCGACAGCGAGATAGCCCGCCGCATTGAACAGCTGTTCGACCTGCGCCCCAAGGCCATAGAGCGCACACTGAAGCTGCGCCAGCCCATGTACTTGGAGACCGCAGCCTACGGACACATGGGCCGCAAGTGCGAGGTGGTGAAGAAGACCTTCACCAGCCACTATCACGAGACGAAGGTCATCGACGTGGAGCTCTTCACCTGGGAGAAGCTGGACCGCGTGGACGACATCAAGCGCGCGTTCGGACTGTAAGAGTGTATGAACCAGACCGACAGCCTTTCCCTCACGCAAACCACCCTCACCCCTCCACCGCAAGGAGAGAGTGGGGGAGAGTGGATTTGGGGAAAGCCCTACTGGGACGATTGGACGTGGGAGAAGCCCTACTGGCAAGAGGCGGCGCTGTCGCCACTCAACGACTACGGCATGGCGGGCGACCCCGTGCCCTATACGGTTAGCGGCGACAGCCTCGTCACGCTCATGCTGCTCGTGTGCTTCGTGATGGCCGTCGTCTCGGCTGCCAGCACACGCGGCTTCCTGAGCCGACAGCTGAAGCTGCTCTTCCGTCCGCATGCCGTCGATACCGACATTAGCGAGACGTCGGGCGAGGTGCGCTTCCAGCTCTTCCTCATCTTCGTGTGGTGCCTGCTCATGGCCATCGTGGCCAACCACTACGTGGGCTACTACCAGGGCACCACGCTCGTCATCGACAGCGAACTGCTCGCGCTGGGCATCTTCTTCGCGGTGTTCGTGGGCTATCAGCTCATCTACTGGTCGGCCTACGCCCTGGTGGATCATGTGTTCTTCACCCCTCAGCAGAACAGCCAGTGGCTCAAGATACAACTGTTCCTCAATGCCAGTATGGGCGTCACGCTCTTTCCTGCCGTGATGATCATGGCTTATTTTAATCTTTCGTTCGAAAAGGTGGTCTATTATTACGGTTTTGTATTCATTTTCACCAAAACTATTGCATTTTATAAGAGTTGGAACATCTTTTTCCGACAAAATGGCATTTATCTCCAGAATTTTTTGTACTTTTGCGCCCTTGAAATCATTCCATTGCTTTCTTTAGGGGCTGGATTGATGGTTTTAATCGACCATTTAAAGCTAAATTATTAGGATTTATAGACGAAATGATTAAGAAAATCTTGGTGTCGCAACCTAAGCCGACGAGTGAGAAGTCTCCTTACTATGAGATAGCCGAGCGTTTTGGCGTAGAGCTGGTGTTCCGTCCGTTTATCAAGGTTGAGGGTATTAGCGCACGCGAATTTCGTGCGCAGAAAGTGAGTATATTGGATCATACGGCCGTCGTCTTTACGTCACGCCATGCCATCGACCATTTCTTTACTTTGGCCAAGGAGCTGCGCGTCACGATTCCAGAGGACATGAAGTACTTCTGCGTGACCGAGACCATTGCGCTCTACATTCAGAAATACGTGCAGTATCGCAAGCGCAAGGTGTTCTTCGGCACGACAGGGCGGATCGATGACCTGATACCCACCATGCTGAAGCACAAGAGCGAGAAATACCTGGTGCCGATGAGCGACGTGCATGGCGACTCGCTCAAGGAGCTGCTTGACTCGAAGAAGCTCAACCATACCGAGTGCATCATGTATCGCACAGTGAGCAACGACTTCACCGACGAGGAAGTGAAGACGTTCGACTACGACATGCTCATCTTCTTCAGCCCCTCGGGCATTGAGTCGCTCACGAAGAACTTCCCCAACTTTGAACAGGACAAGATAGCCATCGGAACCTTCGGGCCCGCCACGGCCAAGGCTGTGCGCGATGCAGGCCTGCGCCTGGACCTCGAGGCACCGTCAGCGAAATATCCCTCGATGACGGGTGCGCTGCAGCACTTCCTGATGGAGAACGAAGAATAAGGAACTTCTTTTTTTTCCGCACACTGTGAAGGGCAGTTTTTCATTTGAAAAAAACGAGCGCGTCGCCAGTCAGAAACTCATCGATGAACTGTTTACCGGCGGGAACAGCCAGTCAGTGGCTGCCTTCCCGCTGCGTGCTGTCTATATGGTGCGCCAGCGCGAAGACGGCGAGCCTGCGGCCAAGGTGCTCGTGAGCGTGGCCAAGCGACGGCTGCGCCATGCCGTTGACCGCAACCGCACAAAGCGCCAGTTGCGCGAAGCCTACAGGCTGAACAAGCACCGACTGGAGGGAGCACTGCCCGACGACAGGCAGCTGGTCGTGGCCTTCATCTGGCTGGACGACGGACTGCACGACACGGCTGTGGTAGCCGCGCGTGTGAAGTCGCTGCTCAAGCGCATCGGCGCTAAGTTGCAAAACAAAAAATTTTGATTGTGAGCGTTTTCACCCTTCTCTCTCTTGTCACTGAATCATGAAAACGCTTCTCTCTCTTGTCACTGAATCATGAAGACGCTTTGGTATTTTCTCTTTTGTCACTGAATTATGAAGACGCTCTGGTACTATATCTGTTGGCCGTTGAAATGGCTGTTGCTGCTGCCCATCTTCTTCTATCAGCACTTCATCACCCCCTTCACGCCGCCCTCGTGTCGCTTCACCCCCACCTGCTCGGAGTATGCCCGTCAGGCCATCGTGAAGCACGGCCCCTTCAAGGGACTGGCCTTGGCCGTGTGGCGCATCCTGCGCTGCAATCCCTGGGGCGGCAGCGGATACGACCCCGTGCCGTGATTCTTTTTTCGAGGTACGAGGTGCCTCGAAAACACCTCATACCTCGAAAAAATCAGCGTAGAGCCAGCGCCTTGTTTTCGGCTGCTTCCATCAGCTCGCGCTCGCCCGGTCCCTTGTCGTTGATGCCGCAGAGGTGCAGGATGCCGTGGATGATGACGCGGTGCAGCTCCTCATCGTATGACTTACCGAACAGTTCGGCATTCGAGCGCACGGTGTCGAGCGAGATGACGAGGTCGCCGTTGAGCACATCGTCTTCGCAATAGTCGAAGGTGATGATGTCGGTGTAGTAGTCGTGCTGCAGGTATTCGCGATTCACGGCCAGGATGTGCTCGTCGTCGCAAAAGAGGTAGCCCACTTCGCCCACCTTCTTGTTATAGGTGGCTGCCACGCGGCGAATCCACGCTGTAGTGTCGCGCTTGCGGATGGCGGGCATCTTCACGTTCTCGGTGTTATATGTAATCATAATTATAATGAATTGAGAATTTTCTGTTTTACTACGATTTCTTTCTTTACCGTGATTTTTTCTTCTTTACCACGAATTTTCTTCTTTTTTTACCACGAATTTTTCGAATTTTTCGAATTGGCTGCGCATAAGAGGATTCAATTTTTGTCGAATCTCACGAATTGGAATCGCCAGCGATTCCCGCCATTCGGGATAGAAAAATTCGTTTCATTTGAGATAATAATTCGTTTTTATTCGGAACAAATCAAGAAGAAAAATTCGTTTCATTCGAAATAGAATTCGTTTCATTTGAAATAAATTAGAAAGAAAAAATTCGTTTCATTCGTATCATTCGTGGTTAAAAAATAAGTGTAATCAGCGCCTGGGCAGGAAGGGCGTAATGTCTTGTCCGAAGTGCTGTAGTTCGCGTACCATTGAGGAGGAGATGCTCGAGAGTTGAGGCTCGGCGTAGAGCAAGATGGTCTCCACCTCGCCGTTGGTGATGCGGCGGTTGATGTCGGCCTGCTCGCGTTCGTATTCGAAGTCCTTGGCCGAGCGCACACCTTTCACAATGAAGCGGGCCTGCTCCTGGCGTGCAAAATCGACGGCCAGCCCGTAGTAGGGCTTCACTTCGATGGCCGGTTCGTCGGCATAGAGCTGGCGGATGGCCTGCATGCGCTCTTCAGCCGGACACATATAAGGTTTCTGAACATTGTCGCCTACCACACCAATCACCAATCGGTCGAAGAGTGGTAGGGCACGGCGCACGATGCTGTCGTGGCCAATGGTGAAGGGGTCGAAACTACCCACAAAAATGCCTGTTTTCGTCATAATCAGATGGCAAAGTTACGAAAAAACGAGAGAAAAGCCAAATATATTTGAGCTTTTCCGAGTGCCAGTAACTTCGGCAACGCCAATGTTACGAAAAAAAACGAGAGGAGTGCGGTGTCTCTTCAGGAACGCACCTTCTTTCTGGCGCTTTTCTCTTTCTTGATGTCGGCTGAGAGATCCTTGAAGAAGTCGTATTCTAATATGATGCTGAGCTGGCGCAACAGGCCGGTGCTGATGTCTTCACGGGCAAAGATGTTATAGACGTTTGTGCGCTCGCAGGCAATCTGTTGTGCCACCCAAATGACGGAACGGTGCCTGAGCTGCATGACCTCTTTGATTTTCTGACCAATGTGCATGTTGGTAAGGTTTAGTTTTAAAGTGTGGTTATTGCATTTTTTTTATCAGCCGCAAAAGTACGAAAAAGAGGGCAAAAGAGCCCTCTTCTTTTTGGAAAAACAGCGTGAGATGCTGTATTTTTAACATCTGTTATGCAAAAAAACTTACGCATCGAACAGATTCGGTTCCATGATGTTGCCATTATAGGGATTTCGCCCAAAATGCTTATAAGCCAATTCGGTAGCCATTCTGCCGCGCGAAGTGCGCTTGATGAATCCCTCCATGATGAGGAAAGGCTCATAGACCTCCTCTACGGTGCCGCCGTCTTCGCCGATGGCGGTGGCGATGGTGGAGATGCCTACGGGGCCGCCCTTGAACTTGTCGATGATGGTGAGCAGAATCTTGTTGTCAATCTCGTCGAGCCCATACTTGTCGATGTTGAGTGCCGAGAGCGACGACTTCGTGATGTTCGTGTCGATGCCGCCCGTTCCCCTCACCTGGGCGAAGTCGCGCACACGGCGCAGCAGGGCATTGGCAATACGGGGGGTGCCGCGTGAGCGTCCGGCTATCTCGAGTGCGGCATCCTCGGTGATGGGCACGTTGAGCAGGTGGGCAGAGCGCTCTATGATCTTGGCCAGTGTGGCCGGATCGTAGTACTCCAAGTGCATGTTGATGCCGAAACGGGCGCGTAGCGGAGCCGTGAGCAGTCCGCTGCGGGTGGTGGCCCCCACGAGCGTGAAGGGGTTGAGGTCGATCTGAATGCTGCGGGCCGACGGGCCTTTGTCGATCATGATGTCGATGCGATAGTCCTCCATAGCCGAGTAGAGATATTCCTCTACGACGGGCGAGAGACGGTGAATCTCGTCGATGAAGAGCACGTCGCGCGGCTCCAGTGAGGTGAGGATGCCGGCCAGGTCGCCGGGCTTGTCGAGCACGGGGCCGCTGGTGAGCTTGAATCCTACGCCCAGCTCGTTGGCAATGATGTTTGAGAGAGTGGTCTTGCCCAGTCCGGGCGGACCGTGGAGTAGGGTGTGGTCGAGCGGTTCGCCGCGATACTTGGCAGCTTCGACAAACACCTCGAGATTCTCCACCACCTTCTTCTGTCCGCTGAAGTCGCGAAACGAGAGAGGGCGGAGCGCATTCTCGAATTCTTTCTCGGCATTGCCGCCGGCAAAGCGTTCTTCCCGTATATCAAAATTGTCGTTCATTTTGATGTTTTGGTAAAAAAAATGTTTCTTGTGACTGCAAAGTTAATGCTTTTTATTTTAAAATAGTGCATTTTTTCCATAATTCAATATTTTTAGTCGGATAAAGTTCGTACCTTTGCAAGCATTAAATGACATAGTCATGAATAAGAACGAGAAATTTGTGATTACCATCAATCGCGAGCTCGGCTCGGGTGGCCGCACGGTGGGCGAGCGATTGGCTGAACGGCTGGGAGTGGCTTTCTACGACAAGGCACTCATCAAAGCCCTGGAAGAGAAGCATCACCTGAATGCTGAAGAGATAGAACGCTTGAAGGGCCGGAACCACACTTGGTGGTCTGACTTCAAGCGCTCGATGAAGATAGGCTACACGATGGCTCAGCAGCAGTACCGTTACGACGGGCAGATCAGTGAGCCCGATTTCCTGACAACCGACACTATTTTTGAAAGCGAGAAGCAGATCCTGCAAGGCATCGGCGATGCCGAGTCGTGCGTCATAGCAGGGCGCAGCGGCTTCTTCGTGTTCCGCGACCATCCCAACCACCTGAGCATTCTCATCCAGGCTCCCTTGGAGCAGCGCATTGCCCGGCTGATGGAGAAGCGAGGCATCAGCCGCGAAGAGGCTGCCGGCATCATCGCACATGTCGATGAGATGCGTGAGAACTATGTGCAGCGCTATGCCCACACCTCGCGCTACGACACCCGCAACTACAACCTGGTGATCTCAATGGAGGGGAAGAGCGAGGACGATGCAGTGGAGCTCATACTGAATTACATTGGATAAAGGAAGTTACAGTAGCACACAGATGAACAAGCCAAGCCAGTCTATTGACAAGCATCACATGCGCTACAACATCGTTGTATTGTCGGCCATTCTGGCTGTGTTCCTCGTTATAACGATGTTGCAGGCTTATTTCACATGGACCAGCATCAACGATGAACTGCAGAACCGAGAGAAGATGGAGGTGAACGTGCAGAACGAGAAGATTGATGCACTGAAGAAGAGTGTGGCCGACATCGTGGACAGTTCGGCACCTGCGTTCGAACAGAAGTTAGACGATGTGGAGCAAATCAAGGCACTGCTCTTGTCGATGGTGCGGCAGAACGAGGACCTGCTGGGCGCCACTGTGGCTTTCGCGCCCGACTATCACCCTGAGAACGGCAGGCTCTATGCCCCCTACGTCTATCGTATGGACGGCAACATACACACCAAGATGCTCAGCTACGACTACACGCAGTTCGACTGGTATGCCGTGCCTTACAAGGAGGACAAGAGCGGCTGGTGTGCACCCTACGCCGACCAGGACGGCACCTATCTGCTGATGAGCACCTACTCGGTGGTGCTCCACGATGTGTCGGGCAAGAAAGCGGCCATCCTCACGAGCGACCTGCCCATGAGCGAGCTGTCTTATGTCACCGACGTCATCTATCGCAAGAGCAGCCTGCGTAGCATCATCATCCTGAGCATGCAGATTTTCGGCATCCTGCTCATCCTCTTCATCGTGTGGAGAGCTGTGGCGGGCATGCGCAAGATGGAGGTAATCCACAAGGAGAACGAGGCGATTAGCGGTGAGCTGAGCATTGCCTCGGAACTGCAGAGAGCCATTCTGCCCACTGAATATCCGAAACACGACCATCTGGACATCCATGCCTCGCTCACCCCCGCTTCGCAAGTGAGTGGCGACTTCTACGACTTCATATTGCATGACGACAAGCTCTATTTCTGCATAGGCGACGTATCGACTCAAGGCTTGGGAGCTGCCCTGGCCATGCTCATCACGCGCACGGCCTACCGCACCACGGTGAACAGGCACGAACAACTGAGTGTGATCATGAATGAGATGAACCAGTCGCTCGTGGCCATCAACGAGCAGCACATGTATGCCACGTTCTTTGCCGGACTGCTCGACCTCAGCACCGGGCGGCTCACCTATTGCAATGCAGGACATCTGCATCCCTATCTGCTTTCTGACGGCGAGGCCGAGCAGATAGACATCAGTGCCAACGTGCCGCTGGGCATCACCGACTGGGACTTTGAGACGCAGGAAATGCAGCTGAAGCACGGCAGCACACTCTTCCTCTATACCGACGGCATCATCGAGGCCCTGAACCAGCAGCAGGGAGCCTTTGGCGAGAAGCGACTCGCACTGCACCTGCGCAAGATAGCTGAGAAAGACGTGAAGCCGCACGCGGTGGTGAAGCACATAAAAACGGCTGTGAGTCATCACCTGGGTGTTGACAGCACAGCCGCTGACGATCTTACGATGTTGTCTATTTCTTACGTTTAGGCTTTCTGCGAGCCCATCCTTCTTCGGAGAAGTCAGGCTCTTCACCACGCAATTCGGGCGTGCGTGACTTCTTATGTTTCCTATTATCTTCGGTGGCTTGGCGCATCAGTTCGCGCCAGTCACCGTTGTTGTTTTCTCTGCCTTCGTTCCGGCGGTCGTTTCTTGTCCTGCGTCCCTTGTTCTCTCTCTGGGGCTTGCGTGCTCCGTCGTCCTCGTTGTTGCAGCGCACGGTGCGCCCCTTGAAGCGAATGCCCGTGAGCTGTGTGCTCACCTTCAAGGCATCCTTCTCAGGCACCTCGAAGTAGCTGATGGTGTCGAGCAGGTCGATGTGGCCCACCTCCTGTCGGCCTCCCACATAGCGGTTCAGGGTCTGCATGAGCTCGCCCGGATAGAACCCGTCGCGCTTGCCCAGGTTGATGAACAGGCGGGCAAATCCCTTCTCCGGCTTCCGTGCGGCACCCGAAGCGCGATTCTTTCTCCTCTCTCCGTCGTCGTTTCTCCTTCCGCCTTTCTCCTTTCTCCTCTCTCGTTCCTCCTTCTTCCAGTTCACAGCCTCTATCTCGGGCGCATCGGCATAGTAGGCCAGGAACTTTCCGAACTCCAGCGACACGATTTTCTTGATGATCTCCTCCTTGTCGATGTATTCGAAGTAGCGGTTGATGTCCTGCATGAAGGGCGCTATCTCGTCGTCGTTCACGTCGGTCTTCACAATCTCGTCCATCACCTTGTAGAGTTGCTTCTTGCATATCTCCTCGGCCTTCGGGATTTCAGCCTCCACGAACTGCTTGCCTATCTCCTTCTCAATGTTGCGAATCTTGTGCTTCTCCCTTGAGTGTACGATGCTGATGGAGGTGCCCTTCTTGCCGGCTCGTCCAGTGCGGCCCGAGCGGTGGGTGTAGTTCTCAATGTCGTCGGGCAGTCCGAAGTTGATGACGTGCGTCAGGTCATTGACGTCCAGTCCGCGTGCGGCCACGTCGGTGGCCACAAGCAGCTGTGTGAGGTGCTGGCGGAACTTCTGCATGGTCAGGTCGCGCTGCTGCTGGCTCAGGTCGCCGTGCAGCGCCTCGGCGTTGTAGCCGTCCTTAATCAGTTTGTCGGCTATCTCCTGCGTCTCTAATTTAGTGCGGCAGAAGATGATGGCGAAGATGCGCGGGTTGTAGTCCACGATGCGCTTCAGGGCCAGATACTTGTCCTTGGCCTGCACCATATAATAGATGTGGTTCACGTTCTCGGCCCCTTCGTTGCGGCTTCCCACCACAATCTCCTGATGGTCCTTCAGGAACTTCTTGGCCACCCGCTCCACGTCGCGGCTCATTGTGGCCGAGAACATGAGCGTGTTGTGGTCTTCGGGCAGCGACTGGAATATTTCCTCGATGGCCTCGGAGAAGCCCATGTTCAGCATCTCGTCGGCCTCGTCGAGCACGATGTTGCTCACCTGTTCCAGCTTGGCATAGCCACGGTTCTTCAGGTCGATGAGTCGGCCCGGTGTGGCCACGATGATCTGCACCCCTTTCTTCAAGGCACGCATCTGCTGCTCGATGGCGGCACCGCCATAGACGGCCTCGATGTGAATGCCCTCCATGTACTTCGAGAAGTCGCGCAGGTCGTCGGCTATCTGCAGGCAGAGCTCGCGGGTGGGCGAGAGTACCAAAGCGGAAGGCCCCAAGGCCCCCAGGGCCCCCAAAGCCCCCCCTGTCCCCCCCTTGGGGGGGTAAAGAGTTTCGTCTGTGGAGTCCGTTCTCCGCTCCTTGTTTTCATCTGTGGGATTCATTCTCCCCCCCAGGGGGGCGATGGCGGCGGCCACCCTCTGTAGCAGGGGTATGCCGAAGGCAGCCGTCTTTCCGGTGCCGGTCTGAGCCAGCGCGATGGTGTCCTGTCGGCTTTCCAGCAGCACGGGTATTACGTTCTCTTGCACAGGCATGGGCTGCACAAATCCCATTTCTTCGATGGCGCGGCGAATCTCCTCGCATACGCCCAGTTCCTCAAATGTCTTCATTCTCAATAGTTTGTGTGCAAAGATACGATAAATTTCCGACAACCTTAGTATGAATTCCACAAATTCATTCAAAAAAACTGTCCCATTGCTTGTTCTTGTGAAGGAGAATGTCAGAATTATTGGTTAGTAATGATATTTGGGGGCAAAGTTAAGAAGTTTTCTACAAAGGAATAAATAGTTTTCAGTTTTTTTCGTACTTTTGCAACTGATGCCTTCCTTTGGCGCGATGCGATTCAGGGCGAATCACCATATCAGCGAGCCTGAATGACGGGGCGATACTCGTTGGATGACGGGGTGATACATCGTTGTTGGCGGTGCAACCGATGGCGGTTGGCGGTACGCGGCTGCTGCCGAACGGCTGTTTGGCTACTGGCAAAAGGACGTGCGCCTCCTGCCAAAGGATCATGTGGCAGTAAGCAAACCCCACTATAAATATAATAAAAAAAATGGGAAAAAAGACATGAAGCTATGTATTTTTTGTTCGGCCAATCATCAGATTGACCACGATTTCTTCACCATGACCCGTGAACTGGGCGAGTGGGCCGCGCGTAACGGCCACACCATCGTGTTCGGAGGCCACGATGCGGGCCTGATGCACAGTGTGAGCAAGGCAGCAAAGGAAGCTGGAGGACAGGTCATTGGGATAGTGCCCCGCAAGATTGAGGAAATGGGCAAGTTGAGTCCTTGGCTCGACGTCCACATTCCCACGGAGAACCTCACCGACCGCAAAGACCTGATGATGGCACAGAGCGATGCCTTCATCGTGCTGCCCGGCGGCATCGGCACGCTCGACGAGCTGTTCACCGTGACCAGTGCGGCCACGCTCGGCTATCACGCCAAGCCTATCGTGCTCTATAACATGAAGGGCTTCTGGGACTCGCTCATCGCCTGTTTAGACGACCTGCACAGCAAAGGGGTGACGCGCAAGGACTGGCACAACTATATAAAAATAGCCGCCACCCTGGAAGAGGTAGCGGCTATTTTAGGTGAGAACTGAGAGATGAGAACTGAGAGTTATGGTTAGAACTGCAATAACCTTTGTGCAGCAAAACTAACCATACCTCTCAGTTCTCAACTCTCAATTAATCAAGGAGCGCTTCTGCCATTGCGCGGCCCAGGGCCTCGCACTGGGCGATGGTGTCGTCGTTGAGTGCCTGCTTGATTTCTACGGGCTGGCCCACCTGCTCGAACTTCAGTTTCTCCTCGTTCCAGCGCGTGATTTCGCTCACGGCCTTCGAGGCCCAGCTGAACGAGCCGAACCAGCCGAAGAGACGACCCTTGATGTCCTTCTGCGACAGCTCGTCGAGCAGCACGTTCATCTCGTGGTAGAGCCCCGTGTTGTAGGTGGGAGCACCCACGATGAGACCGCGATAGCGGAACAGGTCGCGAATGATGTAGGAGTGGTGCGTCTTCGACACGTTATACATCACGATGTTCTTCAGTCCGGCCTGGGCAGCAGCACGGGCAATGACCTCGGCAGCCCGCTCGGTGTTGCCGTACATGGTGCCGTAGCAGATGACCAGTCCCGGCTCGGCCTCGTAGCGCGACAGACGGTCGTAGATGCCAATGACGCGCTGCACATGCTCGTGCCACACGGGACCGTGGGTGGAGCAGATGTAATCGACCTGCACACCGGCCAGCTTCTTCAGGGCCATCTGCACGGGCGTGCCGTACTTGCCCACGATGTTGGAGTAGTAGCGGGTCATCTCCAGCCAGAACTCGTCGCAGTTCATCTGCTCATCGACGAAGGCACCGTTGAGTGCGCCGAAGCAGCCGAAGGCGTCGCCGGAGAAGAGGATGGTGGCCCCCCCTACTGCCCCCGAGGGGGCTTCTATAGTTTTTGTACTTGGGGCTATTGTGTCCCCCTCGGGGGACGAAAGGGGGGCCGAGGCCAGCGTCATCATGGTCTCAGGCCAGTGTACCATCGGGGTGAGCACGAACTGCAGCTCGTGAGCGCCCAGTGAGAGCTTGTCGCCGTTCTTCACCTCGCACAGTCCGGTGGTGAGACGGTAGAAGCCGGCCATCATGTCGAACGTCTTCTTGTTGCCCACAATCTGGATGTTGGGATAGAACTGGCGGAGCAGGGCCAGCGAGCCGCTGTGGTCGGGCTCCATGTGGTTCACCACCACATAGTCGATGGGACGGTCGCCAATGACCTCGCGGATGTTCTCAAGGAACGGCATGAAGAAGTCCACCTCGACCGTATCAATCAGACACACCTTCTCATCGTCAATGAGATAGGCATTATAGCTCACGCCGTTGGGCAGGGGCCACAGACCTTCGAAGAGCGTCTTGTTGCGGTCGTTGACACCGACATAGAAAATTTTGTTTGTGATTTCTTTCATATCTTAATTGCTTTATAAGTAACTTTTATTTACTGAAGGCTTCTCCCGAATTCTTGCGAGATGTAGTTGTCTAAGCTCTGGCACACGTTGGCGGAGAAGCGCATGCCGTAGTCGATGAGGCTGTCCCACTGCGCCTCTGTGAGTCCGCGCTCTATGTTCTCACGGGTGATGCCCTCCTTGAGCAGTCCGAAGACAAAGCCGGCGTTGAAGTTGTCGCCAGCCCCGATGGTGCTCACCACCTCGCCTTCCACACGAATGGGATATTGCTTGGCAAAGCCCTGCTCGGCCCTCACCTCGATGGGCTGTGAGCCCCGGGTGTAGATGAACTTCTTGGTGTAGAACGATATTTCGGAGCGATAGACCGAGTCGGCATCTTTCTTGCGATACATGATCTCGAAGTCCTCGTCGCTGCCGCGCACGATGTCGGACAGTTCCAGGTTCTCAATGATGTTGGGGGTGACGCGCAGCAGGTCGTTCTTGTGGCTGGCGCGATAGTTCAGGTCGTAGTAGAGAATGGCTCCGTGCTTGTGGGCATAGTCGAGAAATCCGGCCACCTGCGGGCGTACTACGGGGTTGATGGCAAAAAAAGAGCCGAAGATCACCACATCGTCGGGGTTCACTTCGGGATACACAAAATCGAGCTGATCATGGGGATGATCTTTGTAGAACAGGTATTCAGCGTTGTTCTGCTCGTCGAGGAAAGCCAGCGAGAGGGGCGACTTGGAGTCGGGAAACACGCACACGCCGCTGTTATCTACACCATTGTCGCGCAGGAAGCGCTTCACCCATTTGCCCACACGGTCGTTGCCGGTCTCACTGATAAAATAAGCGGGCACACCAGCGCGCCCCAGCGATATGATGGCATTGAATGCCGAGCCGCCCGGAACGGCTTGGAGCGGCTGTTCGCCCTTGAAAATAATGTCGAGCACAGTCTCGCCAATACCTATTACACGTCTCATTATCAATCGTATTGATTCGTTTTTCGGTTGCAAAGGTACAATGAACCGAGCGAAAATGCAAGCCTGCAATGCGTTAATCTATTAAAAAATAGTGTCACTTCGCATTTTTTTCCTTATTTTTGCAAATTGAACTTAACAGATTACGCAACTATTGTCTGAACTACAGCAACTTCCGAGAAGAAAACATATAAAAATACACATAACAAAACGATGAAGAAACTATTTACATTGCTACTGGCCTCGCTACCCTTCATGGGTGCCACTGCTCAGGAGATTGAAATCACCTCGGCACAGGCCAAACAAATGATTAAGAACACATCGAAGGCTGGAACGAGCGTTCACGACCCTTCAGTGGTCTATGAACCCGCGTCGGGCCGCTACTACATCTTGGGCACCATGCGCGGAACGGCCTGGACCACCGACTTCCAGAACTGGACGAACGAGGGCCTGACGTGGCGCACCACCACCAAGAGCAGCGCCACCACCTCAGAGGCATTCGTCACGCCTGCCGTGACCACCGTCAGCAAGGGCGGACAGGAGGTGAGCATGCCGGCCTTCAACGCGATGAACTGGTCGGGCCGCAACGATGCCGACTGGGGCATAGACGGCAACATGTGGGCTCCCGACATCATCTGGAACCCCACGATGCAGAAGTGGTGCATGTATCAGAGCATCAACGGCAAGGGCTGGCACTCCAGCATCGTACTGCTCACCAGCGACAACATCACCGGCCCCTACCTGTATCAGGGACCCGTGGTCATCACCGGCTTCGACAACGGCTCGCACAGCTACAAGGAGACCGACCTGAGTGTGGCCCTCGGCTCGCTCTCGGCCATGCCCTCGCGCTACAGCGGCACATGGACCCACACCTCGAAGCCCAGCTGGCCACATGCCATCGACCCCTGCGTGTTCTACGATGCCGACGGCAAGCTGTGGATGGTCTATGGCTCGTGGAGCGGCGGACTGTGGATGCTGGAGCTGAACGAGCAGAACGGACTGCGCGACTACGACGTGACCTACGCCACGAGCACCAACAGCGACCCCTACTTCGGCACCCGTGTGGGCGGCGGCTACTATGTGTCGGGCGAGGGTGCCTACATCGACCGCATAGGCCAGTACTACTATCTCTTCGTGAGCTACGGCGGCTATGCCCCCGACGGCGGCTATGAGATGCGCGTGTTCCGCAGCAGCAAGCCCAACGGCCCCTACAAGGACATTGCAGGGCGCTCAGCCGTGTATGACAGCTACGTGAAAAACTACGGTGCCGGAACCGACAACCGTGGCGTGAAAATCATGGGTGCTTACAACAACTGGGGCTTCATGACCACGGGCGAGACCGCACAGGGTCACAACAGCTTCATGACCACCAAGGACGACCAGACCATGCTCGTCTATCACACCAAGTTCAACGACGGTCATCCCGATCTCGGCTTCCATGCCGTGCGTGTACACCAGATGTTCCTGAACAAGAACGGATGGTTGGTGGCTGCTCCCTTCGCCTACAACGGCGAGACCACGACCAATGCCGACATAGCTGGCAAGCAGCTCGTGGCAAAGGCCGACGTGGCTGGCACATACCAGCTGCTCATGCACAAGTATAAGATGGACTATGCCCACATGGAGGAGGTGACTCCCGTAGAGATAGAACTGACCGAGGACGGAAAGGTGACGGGCGCCTACACCGGCACCTGGAGCGTGACCGAGGGCACCAGCTATATTGCCATCAAACTGGGCTCCTACACCTACAACGGCGTGATTGTGGAACAGCAGATGGACGACCGCACCATCAAGGCCGTCACCTTCTCAGCCGTTGCCACCAATGGCGTGAACGTGTGGGGCTATAAGTATCGGGCCGACTACGCACTGGCTTGGCAGCTGAACTATCAGAAGATGCCCGTGAAGGCTGCTCAGGTAGTGAAGAAGAATGTTGACCTCTATGGAATGAGACTCGTGGCCGACGATGTGGAGCTGCAGTGGTCCAGCAGCGCACCTGAGGTCATCAGCAACGAGGGCAAGTACTACCCCATCGGACTGGAAGCCAACACCGACGTGAACCTGACCGCACGTCTCACCTGCGGCAACTACTTCTGGCAGCAGAGCTTCACCGTGAAGGTTCAGTCGGAGACCAATGCCAAACCCATTGTGGATACATGGACCAACGACATCGTGGCACACTACGACTTCGACGACGCATCGGCTCTCACCAACCGTAAGGACAACTCGCAGACGGCACAGCTGCTGCGCAAGAGCACAACCGCTCTGCCCAAGATAGAAGACACCGAGGCTCTGCGCAACGGTAGCGTGGTTCACCTCAATTTCGGTGCCAACGGCCAGGAGAGCTATGTGGCCATTCCCAACCCCCTGAAGGGAAAGGAACTGACCAACGGCGCTACCATCTCATTCTTCGTGAAGCGCACCGACAACAACGTGTGGTATACCCTCTTCGGCTGCACCAATGGAACGGCCAAGCTGTTCTTCACAGGCAACCTCTATGCAGGATTCAACGATGGCACCAACTGGTTGGACATCAACAACCCCAATACCGTGATTTTCAATGACCTGGGCATCGGACAGTGGCATCATGTGGTGATCACCTTCTCGCGCAGCAAGAGCGCCGGAGTCACCATCTACATAGACGGTGCAAGCGCTCACAGCGACACGTACAACGGATCGCTCAACGGTACGGATGTCACGGCGAAAGGCGGCTTCAACTACGATCTCATCGTCAACCATCTGGCAGCCTGCGACCAGCTGTTCTTAGGCAATGGCTCGTTCTGGGGCTCGGCTGATGCCCGTTTCGACGACTTCATCGTCTATGACCGTGCCATCTCGCTGCTCGAGATGATGTCGCTCAACCAGATGATGGACCGTGCCGATAAGGACTATGTCACCGACGGCATCGACGAACTGACGGCAGCACAACCCGGCGAGCAGCCGAACGACAGCGTGGTCTATGACCTCTCAGGCCGTCGGGTGCAGGTGCTCAAGCCCGGACTCTACATCAAGAACGGCAAGAAATTCTTTGTAAAGTAACTCCCGAACTCCAGTAAGACAAAGAAAATTGAACTAAAATGAAGAAACTATTCATCGCCTCTCTCCTCATCGCAACGTCGGTCTGTGCCTCGGCTCAGAGCGAGCGTGCGACGAGGTTGCAGAACGCACGCAACCTGGTGGTGACCACCACCGACGGCGAGGTGAGCTATCATGCCACGAGCACGGCGCAGAGCATCATGATGCGCAAGCAGGGCAATACGCTCACGCTCGACGGGCAGACACTACCCATGAGCGACATTCAGAAAATGCGACTGGTAGTGCCGCAGAAGTTTGCCCTCAGTGAGGACAGCACCACGTTCACTCCCTACGCCGTGGATCACGGACTGCTGGCTCTGCGCTACGGTTTCCAGCTGAACAAGTGGAACCCGTTGACACTGCCCGTCAGCATGTCGGGTCGCCAGGTGCTCGATGCCTTCGGCGAAGGCACGCTGCTGGCATGCTACAGCGGAGCATCGGAGAGCGAGTGGGCGCAGATTGACTTTGAACTCATCGACCTGAACACCGACGAAGTGGTGGTGAACAGCGGCGCACACTACATCGTGAAGCCCACGCGAGAGCCCGACATTCCCAAGGGCCGCAAGACCACGCTGCCCTATGGCAGTGCGCAGGTCAGCGGACCGGCCTATATTATATATAATGTGTCGATGCTGGGCGCGAAGGCTGCTCCCGACAATCAGTCGCTCAGCTCTGCCGAGCGAAATGTGCGCATGCGTGCCTCAGGCACTTACACGAAGAAAGACGGTGCGCATCGGCTGTACTACGTCAATCGCCCCTTCTACTGCATGGACGATAACGGCCACTTCTATGAGTCAACCGACTCGGTGGAGGTGAAAGCCTTCCGTAACTGGGTGGTGTTTGTGGGCAACACCAATAACCTGCCCATGCGCTTCTATATCAACGGCATTGACGAGGACCTCACGCTGACGGGCATCCAGCATGCAACCGTCAGGGACGAGGATGCTGTGGCCGACGAGAGCGTCTATGACCTCAGCGGTCGCCGACTGGGCACCCCACAGATGCTCAACGGGCGGCTGTCGCGCGGCATCTATATTGTGAACGGTAAAAAGATGATAGTAAGATGAAAAAGATGATATTCTCCCTGTTGCTCCTGACCCAGACATGCATCCTTCAGGCTCAGGACACACTATGGGTGCGCTATGATAACCGCTTTCAGGCCAATGCTGCCCTGCGCATTGCCGAGGCCGACTCCATAGAGGTGAAGACCTCGCAGGTGGCCGTGTATAGCCCTGCCGGAAAGAAGGTACTCAACATGACTGCCGGCAAGGCCGACATGCTGTTTGAGAATCCAGGGCGCTATCTGCTGAAGCCCAATACTTACAGCGGCACCAACTATGAGAATGCCAATGCCACTTCGGGCTATAACTTCGCCCACTCCCTGGAGAGCGAGCACTTTGCCGTGTTCTGGGACGTGCGCTATGGCAGCAATCCCAAATACATCAAGTTCCCCTCGCGCGGAGAGATAGCCAATGCCTACGACGTGCTCGACGTGGCCGAGAAGTGCTGGGACTGCTACGTGAACGACCTGGGCTTCATCGTGCCGGGCGCATCGACCACCGACAAGTATAAGGTGCAGCTCTACATTCCCTATCAGGCCGAGTGGCGGGCCGATGCCTCCGGCACCGACGGACAGGAGGCCAACGGCACTTGGAGCCAGACGGGACTGGGCCACTTCAACCCCTGGGCGGCCACCGCACGTGGCGGCCACACCATCGCTCACGAGGTGGGACACACGTTCCAGTACCTCGTATCAGCCGACTTAGGCTCCGATGCTGCCGGACACTACGACCGGGGATGGCGCTGGGGATGGGGCGGCGGCAACGACAACGGATGGTGGGAGAGCTGTGCCGACTGGCAAGCCTACCAGATATTCCCCGACAGGCAGTTCACCGACGGCGAGTATTTCGAACAGCACCTCGCTTCGCACCATCTGAACATGCTGCACGAAGATTGGCGCTATGCCTGCTGCTACATTCACGACTGGTGGGCCATGAAGCACGGACGCAGTTTCATAGGCCGCATGTGGCGCGAGACACAGCGCTACGAGGACCCCATACAGACCTATATCCGCATGAACGGCATGACGCAGCAGCAGTTCAACGATGAGCTCATGGAGGGCTACATGCGCATGGCCACATGGGACATCGACGGCGTGCGCGAGCGGGCCGCCCACCGCATAGGTCAGCACGTGAACCGCCTGAAGCTCGTCAATAGCGCGACAAAGACCTATCAGCCTGACTCGGCCCACTGCATACAGAACTACGGCTATCACATCACCAACATGAAGCGAGTGGAAGCCGGAACAGTGGTCAAGGCCACGTTTAAGGGACTGACCGATGCCGAGGGCTACCGCTATGTCTATCCTGAACGTGCTGGATGGCGCTATGCCTTCGTGGCACTGATGAACGACAATACACGCGTCTATGGTGAGGTGAAGGCCGACAAGGAAGGCACGGCTGAGCTCACCATCCCCTCGGGTCACGGTGCTTGCAAGAACCTCTTCTTCGTGGTGATGGGAGCACCCACGCAGCACTGGAGCCATCCCTGGACCAGTGGCAAGCCCTCGACCGACTGGGCGCAGAACAACGAGCAGTGGCCCTATCAGGTGACGTTCGAGAACACCAACCCCATTTAGCGATTTCTCTATCGCTGCCCGTCAGCAAAGCACGGGCCGACAAGAAGAAATTATAGTAAACAAAACTCAATATAGAAAAAAGAAAAGAATGAGAAAGAACTTTGTTGAAGAACTCCGCTGGCGCGGAATGCTGGCACAAATCATGCCAGGCACGGAAGAACTCCTGCAGAAAGAAATGGTGACGGCCTATCTGGGAACCGACCCCACAGCCGACTCACTGCACATAGGTCACCTTTGCGGCATCATGATGCTGCGACATCTGCAGCGCTGCGGACATAAGCCCATCATCCTCGTGGGTGGAGCTACGGGCATGATTGGCGACCCCTCGGGCAAGAGCCAGGAGCGCAACCTGCTCAACGACGAGACACTGCGCCACAACCAGGAGTGCATCAAGGCACAGGTGGCGAAATTTTTGGATTTCGGGCCGGACCCCCTTTCAGCCCCCGAGGGGGCTACTATAGGTAGTAAGACTAAAGAAGCCCCCTCGGGGGCCGTAGAGGGGGCCACTCCCTATGCCGAGATGGTGAACAACTACGACTGGATGAAGGACTTCACCTTCCTCGACTTTGCACGCGAGGTGGGCAAGCACATCACCGTGAACTATATGATGGCCAAGGAGAGCGTGCAGCAGAGACTGAACGGCACGGCCCGCGACGGACTGTCGTTCACCGAGTTCACCTATCAGCTGCTCCAGGGCTACGACTTCCTCTACCTCTATCAGCACAAGGGCGTCAAGCTGCAGTTGGGCGGCAACGACCAGTGGGGCAACATGACCACCGGCACCGAGCTCATACGCCGCACCTTGGGCAACGACGTGGAGACCTTTGCACTCACCTGTCCGCTCATCACCAAGAGCGACGGCAAGAAGTTCGGCAAGACCGAGAGCGGCAACATCTGGCTCGACCCGAAGCGCACCACGCCTTACCGCTTCTATCAGTTCTGGCTGAACGTGAGCGACGACGATGCCGAGCGCTACATCAAGATATTCACTTCACTCGACAAGCCCACTATCGATGCCCTCATTGAGGAGCACAAGCAGGATCCGGGCCGTCGTGTGCTGCAGAAGCGGCTGGCCGAGGAGGTGACCGTGATGGTGCACTCGCGCGAAGCCCTCGACATGGCCATCGAAGCCTCGAACATCCTCTTCGGCAAGGCCACGAAGGAGGCGCTGGAGAAGCTGGACGAGCAGACCTTCCTCGACGTGTTCGACGGTGTGGAGAAGTTCGAGATTTCGCGCGACCAGCTGGGCCAGCCTGCCATTGAGCTCTTCACCACCGTGGCACCCGTGTTCCCTTCCAAGGGCGAGATGCGCAAGATGGTGCAGGGCGGCGGCGTGAGCCTGAACAAGGAGAAGTTGACCGACCAGAACCGTCCTGTCACCGCCGATGACCTGATTGACGGCAAGTATCTGCTGGCTCAGAAGGGCAAGAAGAACTACTACCTCATCACGGTGAAGTAGTAAGGCTGTTTTTTCCTTATTTAAGTCATTAAGCAACGGAATCTGCAAAGAAAACGACGGGTTTTCTTTGCAGATTATTATTTTATATATACATTTGCCACGAAATTCAAACTGGATAGATTGTTTTACTGATAAAAAGAGAAAGGATTTAGCACATGAGAAAAGCATTACTCCTTTTGACAGCAGTCCTGCTGTCAGTCACTGGTTCCACAGCACAACAACTGGCCAAGAGCCCGCTCCGCCATCAGGTGAGCGCACCCGCACAGGCCGCAGAGAGCAACTCCGTATGGTGGGGATACACACAGGCCGACGCTTCAGTGTCGGGACTGGGCGTAAACTCAGCCGACACCTATCACTGCGCCATCTTCATCCCCGGCAACCATGCCATCGCCGGCGGAAAGGCCATCAAGAGCATCCGCTTCTACGTGCTGGCCACCAACGTGAAAGACATCAAGGCTTGGGTGAGTACCAACAAGCCAACTACCCTTGACGAGACCACCACAGAGCGTCTGGTCAACGTGACCGACGACATGATCGAGTCAAAGACCGGTCTGGCCACAGTGCAGCTCGACGAGGCCTACAACATCCCGTCAACGGGTGCCTACGTGGGCTACAGCTTCACCGTCACGAAGGTGAGCACCACGAACGATGCCTTCCCCATTGCCATCACAGCCGACAGCGATGCACCCAACACGCTCATCATCAGGACCAACACGGCTGTTCCAACGTGGAGTGACATGAACGGTCAGGGCTTCGGACGACTGTACCTACAGGTGCTGCTCAACGGTGAGTTTGCCGACAACGTGGCTACAGCTGAAGACTTTGGCAACGTCTATGCTCAGACAGGCCAGGAGGTCACAGCCAACCTGAAAGTGACCAATGAAGGTTCCACCGCCATCAGCAGTCTGGACTACACCATCACCACCGACGGCACGGCCTCTGCCGAGCAGCACGTCACGCTGCAGAGCCCCATCGCCTTCAACACAACAGGCAACGTGAACATCACCTTCAAGGCCGACGACGTGCAGAGCATCAAGCAGAAGACAGTCACCATCACCAAGGTGAACGGACAGCCCAACAACGCCGCAAATCCCACCGCTCAAGGCACGCTCTACACACTGGAGAAGTTCATTGAGCGCAACCTCGTCGTCGAGGAGTACACCGGAACAGGCTGTCCCTGGTGTCCGCGCGGCATCGTGGGCATGGAGAAGATGCGCAAGAACCTCGGCGACCGCTTCATCGGCATAGCCGTCCACCAGTTCAACAGCAGCGACGCCATGTATATCAGTGCCAGTTCCTATGCCCGTCTGAGTTTCTCAGGCGCACCTTCCTGCATGATTGACCGCAAGGGCGAGTTAGATCCCTATTATGGAATGGCCGGCGACATTCTGAACGACTGCAACGCCGAGCTGGCCATTCCGGCACTGGCTGACGTGACGGTGAGCGGACAGTGGAATGAAGACTCCACCAAGGTGGATGCCACTGCCTTCGTTGACCCACTGTTCAGCGAGACCTACAAGATAGAGTTCGTGCTCATAGCTGACAGTCTCAGCGGCACTGGTAGCGGCTGGAATCAGGGCAATAACTACGCTCAGTACAACGCAAGCCAGCTGCCCGCCGACCTCGCCGTCTTCGCCAATGGCGGCAAGTACGGCAAATCGACCGTCACCGGACTGGTGTTCAACGACGTGGCCATCGCCAGCTCCTACGTGAACAGTAAGAACGGAGCCGTGCTCAATGCCGACAACACCAGCAGCTACACCATCGCGCTGCCCACGAAGGCCACGCTGAAGAACGCCTTGAAGAAGAGCTGCATCTATGTGGCAGCTCTGCTCATCGGCAGCGACGGCACCGTGGTGAACGCTGCCAAGGCCAGCATCAGTGTTTATGGCAGTGCCAACGGCATAGAAACGGTCAGCACGAAGCACCAGACAACCAGCTCACAGGCACGCTACTCGCTCGACGGGCGCAGACTCTCGGCTCCGCAGCGCGGACTGAACATCGTCCGTATGGCCGACGGCACCACTCGCAAGGTCATCGTGAAGTAACAGCAGTGCAGGGTAAAATGCTCTATAAAAAAGACGTGTTGCTGTCTCAACTGAGATGGCAGCACGTTTTTTTCGTTTTTTCATGTGCAAAAAATAAAAATCCGTAAGAGTTTTTGCAGAATTCCATTTTTTTGTATTAACTTTGCAGCCGCTAAGACAGCGATTGGACGATGGTGTAATGGTAACACTACAGGTTTTGGTTCTGTCATTCCCGGTTCGAATCCGAGTCGTCCAACCATAAGAGAAACGCAACTGATTACACTTGTAATTGGTTGCGTTTCTTTTTTTCTATTCCTCAAACTGAAGTGACAGCTGGCTGTCGCCCAGCAGATTGTAGGACCGCCGGTGATAGGGGGTGATGCCAAACTCCTTGATGGCCTCGCGATGCTTGCGGGTGGGGTAGCCCTTGTTCGAGCGCCAGTCGTATTGCGGATACTGCTCGGCCAGTTGGTTCATGTAGTCGTCGCGGTAGGTCTTGGCCAGGATAGAGGCGGCAGCGATGGCGAGATACTTTCCGTCGCCTTTCACGATGCAGGTGTGAGGCAGCGCTTGCTCACCGTCGTGGGCGTTCTTGTAGGGCTTGAAGCGGTTGCCATCTACGATGATGGCCTCGGGGCGTAGCGTGAGCTGGTCGAGTGCGCGGTGCATGGCCAGGATAGAGGCGTTCAGGATGTTGATTTCGTCAATCTCTTCAGGGCCTACGATGCCCACAGCCCAGCTCAGCGCATCGCGCTCCACCTGTTCGCGCAACTGGTAGCGACGGCGCTCGCTGAGCTGTTTCGAGTCGTTGAGCAGCTCGTTGTGGTAGTCGGTCGGAAGAATCACGGCGGCAGCATAGACCGCCCCTGCCAGACAGCCGCGTCCGGCTTCGTCGCATCCGGCCTCAATCAGGCCGTCGTAGTAGTGGGGGAGAAGCATAGGGGTGAGGGGTAAGAGGTGAGAGGTGAGAGGTGAGAGGTGAGAACTGAGAGATTAGAACTGAGAGATATGGTTAGAGATGCAAGATGAAAAGTGAGAGGTATGATTAGTTCCTTTTTGGTCAGGCGAGGGTGATTTTTTGGTCAGGCGAGGGTGATGTTCTCTACGTCGATGGGTTCGTGGAGGAATATCTGTGCGTGCTCGCTGAAGGTGTCGGGATTCTCCGTGGTCAGATAGTGTACTGCGCCACCCTTTGAGCAGCGTTGCTCCAGCGCAGTGTGGCGCTGCAGGTAGCTGCTGAGCGCCTCGGCCACATATTCGCCTTGTGGCACGATGCGCACGCCGGGGTGTATGTATTTCAGAATCTTAGGCATGAGCAACGGATAGTGCGTGCAGCCCAGGATGACGGCATCTATCTCGGGGTCGAGCCGCATGAGCTGGTCGATGCGCTTCTTCACGAAGTAGTCGGCACCGGGCGAGTCGGCCTCGTTATATTCAACCAGTGGCACCCAGAAAGGACACGCCACACCCGACACCGTGATGTCGGGGTGCAGCTTCTTGATTTCCATGTTGTAGCTTTGGCTCTTGATGGTTCCCTCGGTGGCCAGCACGCCCACGTGGCGCGATGTGGTGAGCTGTCCGATGACCTCGGCTGTGGGGCGTATCACGCCCAGCACGCGACGGTCGGCATCCCACTGCGGCAGGTCGTTCTGCTGAATGGTGCGCAGGGCCTTGGCCGACGCGGTGTTGCAGCCCAGAATGACGAGCTGGCAGCCACGCTCGAAGAGGTAGCGCACGGCCTGACGGGTGAACTCATAGACCACGTCGAAGGAGCGAGGGCCGTAAGGGGCGCGGGCATTGTCGCCCAGGTAGAGATAGTCGTACTGGGGTAGCAGTTGGCGTATGCCGTGCAGGATGGTCAGTCCGCCGTAGCCGCTGTCGAACACCCCAATGGGTCCGGGCTCTTTGCTCAGTATCGGTTTCAGCGCTTTCATGTCTGTGCAGTTATTATTTTGGGGGGCTCGGAGTTCTCTGAGCTCTCTGAGTTCTCTGAGAGCTCTGAGTCCTCCGAGCTCTCACTTCTTGTTCAGATACTCAGTCACCAGTTCTTGAATGTTCTTGCCCATTGTGGGGTCGATGAATGGGCAGGCATTAGTGTCGATATTGATGATGAGGGCGAACCCGAACTCGCGGGCGATGGAGGCCAGCGTCTCGTTCAGCTTAGCCCTGATGGGCTTGAGGACCTCTTCCTCAGCCGTCTGCAGGTCCTGTCGGGCCTGGGTCTTGAAGTCTATGTTGCGCTGCATGAGCTCCTTCAGCTCGTTCTGGCGCTTCAGCAGGATGGTGCGCGGAAACTCGCTCTGTCCTTCGAGGAAGGCTTCATACTTCTGGTTGAACTCATCCTCCACTCGCTTTGCTTCAGCCTCGTATGCAGCCCGCTGCTGCTGCAGCTGCTCCTGCGCCGCAACGTATGCCTTCATGCCCTTCAGTGCCTGGTCGTAGCTGAGGTAGCCGAAACGCACCACAGGCTGGGTCTCTGTTTGAGTGTCAGTGTTCGTAGGCAGCGCTGTCTGCGCCTGTACTGTGAAAGAGAGAATCGCAAACAATGCAACGAGCATTGCACATTTCTTATTAAAGTTTCTATTCTTCATAAATCGTAATAATATTTTTGTCTTTAATAATGTGTGCAAAGTTAAGTGAAAATCCCGATGCTTGCAAGTTTTTCTTTCTATTTCTCCATCTCTCAAGTTTCTATTGCTTGTTTTTCAGCATCTGATTTCGCATTTTTCATGCGAATGCTTGTCACCTGATGGCAGAGCGATGGCTGAAGGACGAAAAAAAATTATAGCCATAATTCCGAAAATTATGGCTATAATTCTTTAAATTTTAGCTATTATTCTTTGCCGTCTGTTTTACTTCAGACCCAGCTTTGCCTTTACCTGAGCGGTGACATCGGTTGAAAGGGTGGTGTTGATGAAAGGAATGCCAGAACCCATCTCCATGATGTAGATGTAGCCGCCCTCAGTGCCTACGGCCTTGATGGCGTCGAGCATCTTGGTGGTGATGCCCTGCATCTTCTCGCTCTGAGCCTGCTGCAGTGCCTGCTGGTTGTCCTGATAGCTCTGCTGAATCTTCTGATACATGTCCTGCAGTTCCTGCTGGCGGCGCTGCTTGATGTTGTCGGGCAGTGTGGCCTGCTCCTTCTCGAAGGCTTCGCCCTTCTTCTGCAGCTCGTCCTGCATCTGTTTCAGGTCGGCCTCATACTGCTTGGTGAGTGCTTCGATCTCGTTGCGAGCCGTGGTGAACTCAGGCATGAGCTGAATGATCTCCTGTGTGTTTACGTGGCCGAACTTTGCCTGTGCCATTGCTGCCATAGGGAGCAGCATCATCAGTGCTAAAAATAGTTTCTTCATTGTCGTTTTTTTTCTTTTTTTTATTTGTGATTACTTGTTTTCCTATTTTTTCGATAGGCGGATGTTTTTTCTTTTAATAGACTGCGCAAATGGGCGAAGGTTTATTTTCCTTAGTTGGAATAGCCCAGTTTGCGGAGCACCTCGTTGCTGATGTCGATTTTCGGAGAGCCGAAAATGATGCCTTGGTCGCTGGCACGGTCGAGCACGAGCTGATAGCCGCGCAGGTCGGCAATGTCTTTCACGGCATTATACACTTCCTCCTGAATGGGCGACATGAGCGATGTGCGCTTCTTGAAGAGTTCGCCTTCGGGGCCGAAGTACTTGCGCTTGAGTTCAGCAGCCTGCTTCTCCTTCTCCATGATGGCATCCTGACGGGCCTTCTTCTGCTCGGCTGAGAGGAACACCACCTCGTTCTGGTAGTTCTTATACATGGTCTGTGCCTCGGTGCTCAGCGCATCGACCTCGGCCTGCCACTTGCGCGACACCTGTGACAGCTGCTCGTTGGCGCGTTCGTAGGCGGGTATGTTCTTGAAGATGTAGTCCATATCGACAAGTGCGAACTTCTGCGCAGCAGTGTGAAGCGCGAAGAATGAAGAGTGAAGAATCATCAGCAGGGCTAATGTCATCATTCTTTTCATAAACGGATTTTTTTTCATCTCTTTACAATTTTAGTTTATAATCAGGATAGCTACTCGGGTGAGAGTGTGGTAGCATGTCTTTTTTCCTGTTAGAATTCCTGTCCGAGCACGAAGTGGAAGTTGCTGCCGCCTCGCTTCTCCTGGGCTGTGCCTTCATACACCTTGTCGAAGCCGTAGGCCCAGTCGATACCCATCAGGCCCACCATTGGCAGGAAGATGCGCACGCCCACACCGGCTGATTTCTTCATTTCGAAGGGGTTGAACTCCTTCACCTCGTGCCAGGCATTGCCGGCTTCGGCAAAGGCCAGACCGTAGATGGTGGTGTTGCCCAGCATGAAGGGATAGCGCAGCTCCAGCGACATGCGGTCGTAGGCATAGCCCTCCATTCCGTAGGGGGTGAGCGATCCGTTCTCGTAGCCTCGCAGTCCGATGGTCTCTTCGGCATAGCTCGTTGAGTAGCCGCTCATGCCGTCGCCACCCATGTAGAAGGTCTCGAAAGGCGACTTCTTGTTCTTGTTGTAGCAGCCCAGTATGCCGAGCTCTATGCGCGTCATGAGCACCAGACACTTCTGTCCGTTGGTGAGTGCGGTGAAGGTGCGGGTCTTGAACTTCCACTTGTGGTATTCAATCCAGCGGAACTTCTGCTGCTGCTCCTGGTTATACTGTTCGCGGTTCCTGTTGTAGGTCTCAGCAGTAGCCAGGTTGGCATAGTCCTTACCGTCGAAGAGCGACCAGGGCGGCGTGAGCGTTACTGAGAGCGTGAACTCGGAACCGTGGCGCGGGAAGAGCGGGTTGTCGGTCGAGGTACGTGTCAGTGCAATGCCCAGGTTCAGGTTGTTACAGTTGCCGTTCGAGATGAGGAAGTAGCGCCAGTCCTTCAGCATGTAGCGCTGGTAGGAGAGTGTGGCCGACAGCTGGAAGTAGTCGTCGGGCCAGCGCAGACGCTTGCCCCATCCTATAGAGGCACCGAACAGGCGAATCGACTTGTTGTCGTCGTAGTAGTTCTCGTAGTTGTTGTAGTAGGAGTTGTTGTAAGTGCCGTAGCCGCCGTAGTAGCCGTAGAGTGAGTTCATCCACGAGTTGTTGTAGTAGGTGCTCGACACGTCGCTCTGCTTTGAGTAGTAAACGCCCACGTTGAAGGCGTTGGGGCGCTTGCCGCCGAACCATCCGGTAGAGTAGTTGGCACTGATGGAGCTGTAGTAGCGTCCGTTGGTCTGGAAGTTCAGGCCGATCTGCTCGCCGTCGCCGGCGGGTAGGAATCCACGGTGCAGCTTGTTCTTGCCCAGCAGGTTGCGCATGGAGAAGTTGGTGAACTTCACGCCCACACGGCCTATGATGCCCGTCTGTCCCCAGCCGAGCGAGAGCTCCAGCTGGTCGTTCGACTTCTGTTGCAGGTTCCAGTTGATATCGACGGTGCCGTCCTCATAGTTAGGCTGCACGTCGGGTTCCACCTTCTCAGGGTCGAAGTAGCCCATTGAGGCAATTTCGCGGGCCGAACGCATGAGGGCATCCTTCGAGAACAGGTCGCCGGGCTTGGTGCGTAGTTCGCGGCGCACCACCTCTTCGTAGAGTCGGTCGTTGCCGAAGATGCGCACGTTGTTCAGGTGGGCCTGCGGACCCTCGGCGATGCGCATCTCCAGGTCGATGGAGTCGCCCACGATGTTGACCTCAGTCGGCTCAACGCTTGAGAACACGTAGCCGGTGTTGTAGTAGTAGTTGCTCACGGCATCCTCGTCTTCGCGCAGTCGCTTGTTCAGCAACTTCTGGTTATACACGTCGCCTTTCTTCATGCCCAGCACGTGGTTCAGGTAGTCGGTGTTCACCACCGTGTTGCCCACCCATGTCACGTTGCGCAGATAGTATTTCTCGCCTTCGTCTATCTTGACATAGACGTTCAGGTGCTTGTCATCGACCGTCCACACCGAGTCTTCGATGATGGTGGCATCGCGGAAGCCCAGCTCGTTGTAGCGCTCAAGCAACTTCTGCTTGGCTTCGTTGTAGCGCTCGGCGGTGAACTTCTTCGACTTGAAGAGGCTGTAGAACTTGCCTGCTTCGTGAATCTTGCCGAAGTAGCCTTTGTTCCATATCTTGCCTTTGATCTTCTTGTCGGTCAGTTGTTTGTTGCCGTCGAAGATGATTTGTTTCACCTTCATCTTCGACTGCTTATCTACCGTTATGTCCATCACCACCTGGTTCTTGCCCGTCACGTCGTCGCGCTGCGTAATGTCGATGATGGCGTTTTTGTAGCCCTTGCCGTCGAAGTACTTCTTAGCCAGGATTTTTGCGCGGTCAACGAGGTTCTTGGTGAGGCTCATGCCCTTGGCCATGCCTATTCTCGACTCCAGGTCCTCGCGCTCGCTCTTCTTCACGCCATAGTAGTTGATGGCGGTAATCTTCGGGCGCATGGCGAGGTGAATGGTCATATAGACCTTGTTGTCGATGATGCTGTCGGCTGTGATGCTCACTTTCGAGAACAGTCCGTGCTTCCAGTAGCGTTTCACGGCCTCGGTGACTTCGGCGCCCGGGATGTCAATCTCTTGTCCTACCGACAGTCCCGACAGTCCGATGACCACAAAGTCCTCGTAGCCCTCAATGCCCTCAACGGCTATTCCGCCTATCTCAACGTGGCGTGGCGCGCTGGCGTAGGAGACTTCCACTTGTGCTGAGGCTTCTGGGATGAACAGCATAGAATGGAGAATGAAGAGCGCCGTGCAGAGCAGCATGGTCTTCGTTCTCATTCTTGTCTTCATCTTATGATATGTTGATATATACTTCATCCATTAATTATTGATTAGCATCCTGTTTACCATAGCGGTAGCAAAATCTTCACTCTTCACTTTTCACTCTTCACTTTTCATTCTCCACCTGAGCCTCGGTCTTTCCGAAACGGCGCTGGCGATTCTGGTAGCTGGCGATGGCTTTGTGCAAGTCTTCTTCGCTGAAGTCGGGCCAGTAGGTGTCGCAGAAGTACAGCTCTGAGTAGGCAATCTGCCACAGCAGGTAGTTGGATATGCGCAACTCGCCGCCTGTGCGGATGAGCAGGTCGGGATCGGGCATGAAGTTGGTAGTGAGGTGCTGTGTGATGGTCTCCTCGGTGATGTCCTTCGGCTCCATTCCCTCAGCCACTATCTCTTTCACGGCATTGGTGATTTCCCATCGGCTCGAATAGCTCAGTGCCACCACCAGGGTCATGGCTGAGTTTCCGGCAGTGTTCACTTCGGTCTGTTGCAGCTTCTTCTGCACGTCGTCAGGCAGTCGCTTCGTGTCGCCGATGACGCGGAATCGCACGTTGTGCTTCATGAATATCTCGTCTTCGAGCGATGTGAGCACCAGTCCCATGAGTGCCGATATCTCGTCGGCAGGGCGGTTCCAGTTTTCGGTGGAGAAGGTGTAGAGCGTAAGGTATTTCACTCCCAGGCGTACACACTCCGAGGTGATTCTTCGCACGGTCTCCACACCGGCCTGATGGCCAGCGCTACGTTCTTTTCCCCGCTCTGTTGCCCAGCGTCCGTTGCCGTCCATGATGATGGCAATGTGCTGTGGGATACGGTCTTTATCTAAATTGTAGTTCATAATTCTTGATTCATAATTGCCTTGGCCCGGCTTATTTATTCCTTGTGACACGTCCTGCACTTGGCCCACAGGTCGTAGGTGAGGGTTACGTAGAGTGTGCTGTAGCAGTCGGTGTTCTTAAAGAGTCCGCTACTCTCTATCCCGTAGGGATCGTCCACCCCGTCGAGCTTGTCGCCGCCCGTGAAGTGCATCATCAGCTCTGCAGCCAGGTTCAGCCGTGTGGCCACTTTGTATTTCAGTCCGATGCCGATGGGCAGTTGTCCTACCAGTGTTCCCTTCGTGGTTGTTGCGCCGTCCTGCGTCAGCTTGCAGTTGCCGTAGGCCACTCCCAATCCGATGCCGATAAACGGTGTCAGCCTTTTTGCGCCGAAGTATTCGCGCCCTGTGCCGAAGGCCCAGAAGTTATACTCGAAGCGCACGCCCAGATCGACGAGCGAAGTTTTGAAATCGGCCTTGTGCTCGGCCAGTCCCGGATAGTGTGTGCTAACCTTTGACGACGAGCCGGCCAGTGAGCCGTAGCCCAGATTCACGTTCCATGCCACGCGCGGGTTGGACTTGAATTTGACGATGAGTGTTCCTGTGGGGCGCAGTCCTTTCAGCGGGTTGCTGTTGAAGTCGCCCTCGTAGGCCATGAGTCCCACTCCGCCGCCCAGCTCGAGCCTGTATTCGGGCTCGTCCTGTGCCGTGACTGTCCCGGCCACGAGCCACAGGCAGATGAGTGCGGCGAGCTTTTTCATGTCTTTATCCTACCTTAATATTTTGTGTACGCGCGTGCGTGATTACATTTTTCTTTTTCAGACGAAGCTTCACTTCAGACGAACTTCCCTTTAGATGAACATCTTTTCAGACGAAGCTTCCCAGATAGACCTTTCCGTTAGTGCCGATGGCCCAGAGGCGTCCTGAGCTGTCGGTGGCCACGCTGTAGGTATTGGCAGGCAGCTTGTAGGTGGCATTAGCGCCCCATGTGATGCCTTGGTCGCTCGATTGATAGGCTTCTGTGCCGGGGCCGAAGGCCATCATGAGACCGACATACTGCACCAGCGAGGGCTGTGTGAGCAGTGGCAGTCGGCTCTTGTTGGTGGTTTCATACTCCAGGCACACCCACTGTCCGCCCTTGTTGTTGCCCTCGTAGGTGCTTATCTTGCGCCACACCACGCTCTGCTTGCCGTCGTTGCCGACCATCAGCATATAGTCGGTGTGGGCCAGTTGCTGGTATGGGTAGCACAGGCAAGTGATGCCTGCGGTGGGCAGTGCAGCGTTTGTTGCAATCTTTTCCGAGGTCCAGTTCGCACCATCGTCAGCCGATGCCTTGATGCCGCCGTCGTTGCTCAGTGCGAACAGCTCCTTTGTGCCGGCACCGAACAGCTGCGTCAGTCCCGGGGTGCCAGTCATGGCAATCTTCTGCCAGTGTTCGCCGTCAGCCGACTTGAAGAGCTCGCCGTTGTTCAGCAGGTACATGGTGCCGTTTTGGGTCACGACGTTCTCGCAGACGGTTGCGGCCACAGGTGTGGGAAGGTCGGGGGTGATGGCTTTCCATGTGACTCCCTGGTCGGTTGACTTGCCGAAGACGACGGCTCCGTTCTTCACTCCGAACGTATAGAGGTCCTGTCCGAGTGTTACCAGTCGCAGCCGGCTGTTGTCCTTCAGCATATCTACGTCGGCCTTTTCCTGCCATGCGAAAGCCTTGTCGGCAGTCTTCTTCACGTTCAGGGTCACGGTGTAGTTGCGTGAAGCGCTACCGTCGCTCGAGTTGACGCGGAAGGTACGCGGCTGAGTGAAGTCGATGCCAGTGTTTGCATCATAAGGTGCGAAATTGTCGTCGTTGATGTTCTTGATGAGAATGATGCCGCTGTTGAGCGCCTTCACCGTGCACACCACACTGCTCACGGCGGTACCGATGGGCAGTGAGTCGCGGTTGTATATCGTTGAGTTCACCTGATCGATCACCATCTTGTAGTTTGATCCGGTCAGTGTGGCCACAACATTGCTGGTCCCCGGTGTGTATTGGGTCAGACCGCCCAATGTGAACTCGGTGATAGCGGTGTCGTTGTAGAGTGCCGTCTGTGTCTCCTCTTTCTTTTTGCATGAGGTCAGCACTACGGCAGCGCAGATCATACAGCAGAGCACATGGAATAATTTTCTCATTCTGAATGCACGAAATTAAAATTCGGCTGCAAATTTAAGCACAAATCCTCAAAAAGCGTTCATTTCCACCACTTTATTAAACAAAATATATGATACGAGGGCCGATTTTAAGTTGTTTTTAGTTTTTTTGCGGCCTTGTCTGCCGGTGCAGCAGGTTGTTGATGCATGCTTCGAGATATTTCAGGGCGAACGGCTTTTCGATGTAGGCATCGATGCCAGCCTGCATGGCTTGCACCTTCGACTGGCTGTCGGTCTTGGCGGTGAGCAGTATGAAGGGTATGTGGCAGGTGGCCGCGTTCTGGCGCAGTCGGCTGCACAGCTCGGGTCCGTCCATGTTGGCCATCATCCAGTCGCTGATGATGATATCTACGGTCGATGTGGGCGTCTTTCCGTCCTTCACCACGAGCGACTCCTCCAGCATCTTCAGGGCTTCGGCACCGTCGGCGGCGTGCATCACCTCGTAGCGGTCCATGAAGCTGGTGACGAGGAAGGTGAGCATGTCCTCGTTGTCATCGACGATGAGCATCACGGGCTTGGGGAGCTGGGAGTGCTCCGAGTGCTCTGAGTTCTCTGAGAGCTCGGAGGTCTCGGAGTTCTCACCGCTGAAAGCCTGCGCGATGGGCAGGTCTATGATGAACGTGGTGCCCTGCCCCAATGTAGAATCCACGCTGACCGTGCCGTGGTGCTGTTCAGCTATTTTCTTCACGATGCTCAGGCCGATGCCCGTTCCAGGCTTGTTGTTGCGAGCCTGGAAGAAGGGGTCGAACACGTGCTCAATGTCGCTCTGCGCAATGCCCTGTCCGTCGTCGGACACGCTGATGCGGAACCGCTTCTGCTCGGCATTCACCTTGCAGCTGAGCTCGATGTAGGAGCGCGTGTATTTGTTGGCATTCGAGAGCAGGTTGGTCAGCACTTTCACAATGCCGTCGTAGTCGATGACGGCTGTGAAGCGGTCGTCGGGATACTGCACGTTGAACGTGTAGCCGCGCTGTTCGAAGGTGGCTTCGAAGTTGGCGGCTACCCCCTGCAGCAGCTTCTTGATGTTGTGCGGGGCGAAGTTCAGGTCTTGATGGTTCTGCTGCTCCACCTTGCGGAAGTCAAGCAGCTGGTTGACCAGCTCCAGCAGGCGATGGGCGTTGCGGTCGATGGTGTCGAGAAGGGAACGGGAGGACTGAGAGGAGAGAGAGGAGAGCTCGGAGCGCTCGGAGTGCTCTGAGTTCTCTGAGTTCTCTGAGCTCTCGGAGCTCTCTGCAATCTTCTTTTTCAGTTGCTCCATTGGCCCGATGATGAGCGACACCGGGGTGCGTATCTCGTGGGCGATGGTGGTGAAGAACTCCACGCGGGCATTGCGCATCTCCTCTTTCTTGGCAGCGTTCAGCTGTTCGATTTCCTTGCGGTGGCGACGCTCGGTCATGAACAGGCGGAAGCGGATGAACAGGGCGATGAGCGCGATGATGAGCACCACATAGAACACCTTGGCATAGATGTTCCACCAGAAGGGCGGGTGAACCTCAATCTTCAGCGTGGCCACCTGATCCGACCATACACCGTCGTTGTTGGTGGCCTTCACGCGGAAGGTGTAGTTGCCCGGCGACAGGTTGGTGTAGGTGGCTTTGTGGTCGTTGCCCACGTAGGTCCAGTCCTTGTCGAAGCCCTCGAGCATATAGGCATAGATGTTCTTCTCGGGCGAGCAGTAGCTGAGAGAGGCAAACGACAGGCTGAATGCCTTGTCGTTGTACCACAGGTCGAGCTTCTCGGTCATGGAGAGGGCTTGCGGCAGATGCCAGTTGCCCACGGGGATGGGGTAGTTGTTGATTTCCAGTTCGGTGATGAACACGGGTGCCGACTGCTGGTTGACCTTGATTTTGTGGGGATAGAACGTGTTGAAGCCGTTGATAGTGCCGAAGTAGATGCGCCCGTTGCTGGCTCTCAGCACGGCGTTGGGCTGAAACTGCTCGCTGTCCAGTCCGTCCTGTCGGGTGAATCGCTGCATGCCCTCGTCGGCTGTATAGCGCAGGATGCCTCGGTCGGTGGAGAGCCAGAGCGTGCCCTGGTTCTCGGTGATGGCAGTGATGGCCAGTCGGGGCAGGTCGAGCGCCACCCTTGTGAAGTGGTCGCTCTTTGCGTCGTAGCGGCACAGTCCGCCCTGTGTGCCCGCCCATACGGTGCCTTTCCCGTCGATGAAAAGGCTGTTTACGAGGTTGGCGCTCAGCGACTGTTGGTCGTTGATGTCGTGGTGATAGGTCTTCACCTCGCCGCTGCCCTTAGGGTCGTAGCTCCACACGCCGCTGCCCTGCGTGGCCACCCAGAGGCGCCCGCCGTTGTCTTGCTTGATGTCGATGGGTACCGACTGCACCCTCACCATCTGTTCGAAGTACTCTTTCTTCCTGTCGTAGCGGCACAGTCCTTGCATCGTGGCCACCCAGATGTTGCCTTGCCTGTCGCGCAGCAGGGTGCATGAGTTGGGGTCAAAGAGCGAGTGGGCAGCATCGGCGGACTCCAGGTGTTGCAGCTTGCCATTCAGCGTTGAGAAGACATAGATTCCATCGCTGAAGGTGCCTATCCACATGTCGTCGCCGTCCATGCAGAGTGCGTGCGCCTTGATGTCCTTGAGTTGGTTGCGCCCGGGATAGTCGGCTATGGGAGTAGAGCCATTCTTGTAGCAGTTCAGTCCGCCCTCTTCGCGAGTGGTCCACACGCGCCCCTGCCGGTCCTCGGCAAAACGGCTGGTGAGTCCGGCGGCCACGCTCTCAAAGCGGTGTGCCACGGGCGATAGGTAGGTGGTTCCGCCATAGGCCGCGCCTATCCACAGGCCACCTTCATAGTCGAGCGCTACGCTGGTCACGAAGCGCAGGGGCAGGTAAAGACTGTATTCGCTGGTATGGGTGTTGAAGATCCACACGCCGTCGTCGCAGCCCAGCAGCAGTTGGCCGGGCGACAGCTCGTTGAGCGTGCGGATGTGCTGGTGGTGCACCATGTCGGTCTTGGGCAGAGCGCACAATGCGCCGTTCTCGTCAATCCACATCAGTCCCTCTTCGTCGGTGCCCAGCCACAGTCGTCCGTCGCTGGCCTGCAGCATGCACGAGGCCGAGCGCAGCACCACTCCCGGCTGTCTGGCAGCGGGCTCAAACATGTTCTTCGACTTGTTCAGCAACCACAGGGCCGGCATGCCCGTCTGGGCGATAGCCCACTGCTGCTGGTTGCCATCGGTATAGACCTGCCTCACTTTGCCGCCGATGGCGTTCAGACTGTAGTCCTCTACGGGGCGCTCCTCGTCGGTGAGCGAGAGGCGCAGGATGCCCTGTCCGTCGGTGGCAATCCACAGGTTGCCGCTCAGGTCGGTCGAGAGATGGGTCACGGGAGCCGTCAGCTGCTCGATGGGCAAGGGGGTGAACTGCTCGTCGGCAAACGTGAAGCGCACCACACCGTCGGCGGTGCCCAGCAGCAGGTCGTCGTTCTGGTCGCACACTAGAGCGGTGACAGCCTGCGAGGTCATCGTCTCGGGCAGCGGATAGCTCATCACTCGTGTGCCGTCGTAGCGGCATAGCCCGTTGTCGGTTCCCATCCAGATGAAGCCTCGCCGGTCCTGGATGATGGCTCTTACGGCGTTCGACAATAGTCCGTTATCCATAGTCAGCTGGCGCTGACGGTAGTTGGTCTGAGCGTTCGTGACAACACAGAGTGCCAGGAGCGCAAATAGTAGGCAGATGCGTTTCATGTGGCAAACTTACGAAAAAACCGCCAAAATGAGGGCTGATTAAAAAATATTAACGCAATGTCGCCAGTTTCTGTTTGTGTCGCGTTATGATTTAGGCTGGCTCATGCCGCCATCTTGGCTATACCATCTTGCGATTTAGGCTAACTCATGACGCGATTTAGGCTAAATCGTTTTGTGATTTAGCCTAAATCGCGTCGTGAAATGCCCAAGATGATTCTGTGATTCAGGCTAAATCGATGCGACTATGACCTATGCATTTGTCGGATGAACCTGAAAAAAAGTGGCAACCCTCTTGTGATTGAAGAAAATGTATTATTTTTGCACTCAGAATGTGCTATAATTCTAAAAAAAACTATGACAGCGATGAAAAGAAAATTCTTTGTGACCCTCAGTCTGCTATGCTCCACCGTTGGGGCAATGGCTCAGGGCGGCCCTACGATGGGATGGAGCTCGTGGAACACTTACGGCGTGAACATCAACGACGCACTCATTCGCCGACAGGCCGATGCTATAGTGGAAAAGGGACTGAAGGACGTGGGCTACGACCATATCAACATTGACGACGGATTCTTCGGCGGACGTAACACCACGACAGGACAACTGATTATTCACCCCACACGATTCCCCGACGGATTGAAGCCCGTGGCCGACTATATTCACGCCAAGGGCCTGAAGGCCGGCATCTACAGCGATGCAGGTGCCAACACCTGCGGCAATATGTATAACGGTGATAACCTGAGCGTGAACGTGGGCTTCTATAACTACGACCAGCGCGATGCCGACTTCTACTTCAAGGAGTGCGGCTTCGACTTTATCAAGGTGGACTTCTGCGGAGGCGACGCGCCGCAAAACACGCAGCATCTGGCACTCGATCCGCAACAGCGCTATACTGCCATCAGCAATGCCATCAAGGCCACAGGGCGCGACGACGTGCGGCTGAATGTGTGCCGATGGGACTATCCGGGAACGTGGGTGCACGACGTGGCTTTCTCATGGCGCACCACTCGCGATATATGGGACGGATGGGCATCGGTGAAAGGCATCCTGAAGGAAAACCTCTACATGAGTGCCTACTGCTACGACGGGCACTTCAACGACATGGACATGCTGGAGGTGGGACGTTCCATGACCACCGAGGAGGACAAGACTCACTTCGGCATGTGGTGCATCATGAATTCGCCGCTGCTCATAGGATGTGACCTTACCACCATTAAAAGCACGGCCCTGGCGCTGCTGAAGAACGAGGAGCTCATTGCCCTCAATCAGGATCCACTCTACCAGCAAGCCTATGTCGTGGGACTGTCGAACGGGTGCTACATCCTGGTAAAGGACGTTGAGACACTTGGTGGAACGAAGCGCGCCTTTGCCATCTATAATCCCAACGATGCCGCCAGAAAGGCCACCGTCAAGTTTGCCGATCTCTGCCTGACAGGCACCGTCAAGCTGCGCGACCTCTTCCAGAGGAAAGACATGGGCGAGCTTGGCGCGAAGTATGAGGTGACCATACCGGCTCATGGCACACGCATCTACATGGTTGAGGCCGACACCCGGCTGGAGCGCACTCGCTATGAGGCTGAGACGGCCTACATCAGCGACTATCAGGAACTGAAGAACAACCAGACGGAGAAAACAGGCATATACGAGTATGCCGACTATTGCAGCTGCGGACTGAAGGCCGGATGGCTGGGAATGAGCGAGCAGAACGACCTGCAGTTCCGCGATGTCTATTCGAACGAAGGCGGTGAGTACGACATGACCATTGCCTATATCGCCGGTGAGAACCGTAGTGTCAGAATTGACGTGAACGGACAGCGCGTGCATACCCTCAGCCTGAACAGCGGAGGATGGGCAACAGTGGCTGAAAAGGAGGTAAAAATCACCTTGCAGAAGGGGCGCAACATCATTCGTCTGTCGAACTCTGCAGGATGGATGCCCGACATTGACTACATAGACCTGAAGAGTACCGCGCTCAGCGGCATCCGCGCAGTGAAGACCGTTCCAGCAATGCGCGATTCGCAGGATTTCGACCTGTCTGGACGACCCGCCAGACAGGGGGCACGCCTGCGCGTTCAGCACGGTAAGAAAATGGTTAAAAGCTAAATTGTGAGCAATAAATTTGGATTTCTGCATATTTTGCCGTAATTTTGCACCAATGTGTAATCTATTATAGTAAGGTAAACTATGGAGCAAATCAACTCGCACATGTCCCACCTCGTTCACGATGTGGCAGCCCAACTGGGCGACCGTGAAGCACTCATCTACAAGGACTTTGGCGGAACAGAATGGAAATCGTATTCGTGGAATCAGTTCTCGGCTATGGTCAAGAAAGTGTCGAACGCCATGCTCAACCTGGGCATCAAAGTGCAGGAGAATGTAGGCGTGTTCTCGCAGAACAGCGTGCAGTATCTCTTCACCGACTTCGGCGCCTGGGGCATTCGTGCAGTCACCATCCCCTTCTATGCCACCAGCTCGGAACAGCAGATACAGTACATGATCAGCGATGCCAAGGTGCGCTTTCTCTTCGTGGGCGAACAGGAGCAGTACGAGAAGGCACGCCGCGTGTTCTCGCTGTGCAAGACGCTGGAGAAAATCATTGTATATGACCCTGCCGTCCACATCGATGAAGGCGATGCCACGGCCATACACTTCGACGACCTGCTGAAGAGCGTCGAGGGACTGCCGCGACAGAGCGAGGTGGAGAACCTGCAGAAGAGCGCCACCTTCGACGATATTGCCAGCATTCTCTATACCAGCGGCACCACGGGCGACTCGAAGGGCGTGATCCTCACCCACGGGCAGTATCATGCCGCCTTCGAGGCCAATCACAAGTGCGTGCCCGTCACGGAGAACGACCGCGTGCTGAACTTCCTGCCCTTCACCCACATCTTTGAGAAGGGCTGGAAAATACTGTGCATCACCGTGGGCGCGCGGCTCATCGTGAACACAAAGCCTATGGAAGTGCAGCAGAGCATGCGCGAGACCCATCCCACCTGCATGTCATCGGTGCCGCGATTCTGGGAGAAAGTGTATATGGGCGTACAGGAGAAGATAGAAAACAGCGGACCCCTGCAGCGCAAGCTGTTCCAGCACGCACTGAAGGTGGGCCGCAAGCACAACATAGAATACCTGGCCTGCGGCAAGCAGCCCCCAGTGGGCCTGCATCTGGAATATGAAATGCTGAACCGCACCGTGTTCTCACTCGTGCGCAAGGAACTGGGACTGGAGAATGCCCACTTCTTCCCCACGGCAGGCGCCACGGTGTCGCCACACGTTGAGGAGTTCGTCCACTCCATCGGCATCATGATGGACGTGGGCTACGGCCTCACCGAGAGCCTGGCCACCGTCAGCTGCGACCGCATCGGCAAGCCCTTCACCGTAGGCTCGGTGGGATTCCCCATCGACGGGCTCGACGTGAAGATCAGCGAAGAGGGCGAAATACTGCTCAAGGGTCCCACCATCACCCGTGGCTACTACAACCGCGACGACATCACCCGTGAGTCGTTCACTGCCGACGGCTACTTCAAGACGGGCGACTCGGGCTTCATCCAGAACGGCGAGCTGTTCCTCAAGGAGCGCATCAAGGACCTCTACAAGACCTCGAACGGCAAGTACATCGCTCCGCAGATGATCGAGTCGAAGCTGCTCGTAGATAAGTACATAGACCAGTTGGCCATCATCGCCGACCAGCGCAAGTTCGTCTCGGCCCTCATCATCCCCGTCTATTCTCTGTTGGAGGAGTATGCACGCGAGCACAACATCCCCTTCTCGTCGCGCGAGGACCTCTGCCAGAACGAGCAGATACATCAGATGATGATGGAGCGCATCGACACCCTGCAGCAGCAGCTGGCCCACTACGAGCAGGTGAAGCGCTTCACGCTCCTGCCCCACCACTTCTCGCTGGAGCGCGGCGAGCTCACCAACACGCTCAAGATCAAGCGCCGCGTGCTCAACGAGAACTACAAGAAAGAAATAGACAAGATGTACGAGGAGTAAATTTTTTCTTGGTTAGTCATTTGTTTTTGCAGAATAAAAAGATACAAGACTCGCTATGGCTGAGAAAGGACGATACGGAATAGGACTTCAGGTGTTCCGCGACATGATAGAGCGGCGCGCCGTTTATGTGGACAAGACGGAGTATGTGTATAAGCTGGCTCATGCCGCAGGCAAGCATTTCTTCTTGAGCCGCCCGCGCCGCTTCGGCAAGTCGTTGCTCATCTCTACACTGAAGGCATATTTTGAAGGCGAAAGAGAGCTCTTCAAGGGTCTGGCCATCGACAGCATGGAGACGGAGTGGACGAAATATCCCGTCATCAGGCTCGACCTGAGCATGGGCAAGTACTACGAATTCGAACAGGTGCATGCCATTGTGGGAGGACTGCTGAAAGAATATGAGAACAAATGGAACATTACCGATATCCCCGATCCTTACCGCTACGGCGAACGCCTGAAGACCATCATCCAGACGGCCTATCAACAGACGGGGCAGTTAGTGGTGATCCTTGTTGACGAATACGATGCGCCCATGCTCGACAGCATACACAATCCCGAGCTGCAGGACCGGATACGCGAGCGCATCCGTGACCTGTTCTCACCGCTGAAAGGGCAGAGCGACTACCTGCGGTTCGTGTTCCTCACGGGCATCTCTAAGTTCTCGCAGCTGTCAGTGTTCAGTGAGCTCAACAACCTCAGCATCCTTACCTTCGACCCTCGGTACGAAGGCATTTGCGGCATCACCGAGGAAGAGTTGCTCACGAAGCTGAAGCCCGACATCGAGTGGCTCAGCGAGGCTTCCGGCATGTATGGCGGGATACCCATGAACTACGACGAGACCGTGGCCGAGCTGAAACGCATGTACGACGGCTATCACTTCTCACTGAAGATGACCGACATATACAATCCCTGGAGCCTGTTCTATGCTTTCGACACAGGATTCATCGACAACTACTGGTTCTCTACGGGCACACCCTCGTCACTGATTAATCTGCTCAAGGTGAAGCACCTCTTGCTGACCGACCTGGAGCATGTGGAGGTGCCGATTGAGACCTTCGATGCCCCCACCGAGCGCATCAGCGACCCCATACCCGTGCTCTACCAAAGCGGCTACCTTACCATCAAGGGGTATAACGGTTATGACAAGCTCTATCAGCTGGGATTCCCCAACGGAGAGGTATATAATGGTTTCGCCCGCTCACTCTACCTGTATTACATGGAGGACTATGTGGGCAGTCGCGACCAGATGAACATTGCTTTCGTCCGTCTGCGATCGAAGAGAACCACCTTTGAGCAGTTCCTCGAGTCGGTCCGCAAGTGGTATGCCGGCATTCCCTACAGCATTACCTCGAAGAACCAGAACGAGCAGTTCTATCAGTCGTTGTTCTATGCGCTGATGGCCGGTGTGGGTGCCGACGTGTCTGCCGAGGAGCAGACCTCCGACGGTCGCATGGACATCGCGTTGAAGATGCAGGATGCCATCTACATCTTGGAGTTCAAGTACGGCAAGACCGCCGAGGAGGCCGCAGAGCAAGTCAAGCGCAAGAACTATGCCGTGCGCTATGCTGCCGATGCCCGTCCCGTCTTTGCCGTAGGCCTGAACGTGAACCAGGAGCAGCGCACCATCGACAGCTATGAGATTGAGGAGGTAAAGAAATAGCAGATTTGACAAAAAACGGACTGACTTTTTGGTTAGTCCGTTTTTTATGATTATTTTTGCAAGCATAGAAGAAAAGCAAGACAATCGCATGGCTGAGAAAGGACGATACGGAATAGGACTTCAGGTGTTCCGCGACATGATAGAGCGGCGCGCCGTTTATGTGGACAAGACGGAGTATGTGTATAAGCTGGCTCATGCCGCAGGCAAGCATTTCTTCCTGAGCCGCCCGCGCCGCTTCGGCAAGTCGTTGCTCATCTCTACGCTGAAGGCATATTTTGAAGGCGAGAGAGAGCTCTTCAAGGGTCTGGCCATCGACAGCATGGAGACGGAGTGGACGAAATATCCCGTCATCAGACTTGACCTGAGCTTGGGCAAATATTATGAGCTGGCCCGTTTGCACGGCACTATCGACAATATTCTGAAATGGGAAGAAGAGAAATGGGGCGTGCAGACAGTGTCTGATCCATATAACTATGATGCCCGACTGTCTAACATCATTCAGGCGGCCTATCGGCAAACGGGACAGTTGGTAGTGATTCTCGTTGACGAATACGATGCTCCGATGCTCGACAGCATACACAAGCCCGAGCTGCAGGACCAGATACGCGAGCGCATCCGCAACCTGTTCTCGCCGCTGAAGGGACAGAGCGACTACCTGCGGTTCGTGTTCCTCACGGGCATCTCTAAGTTCTCTCAGCTGTCAGTGTTCAGCGAGCTCAACAACCTCAGCATCCTTACCTTCGACCCTCGGTACGAAGGCATCTGCGGCATCACCGAGGAAGAGTTGCTCACGAAGCTGAAGCCCGACATCGAGTGGCTCAGCGAGGCTTCCGGCATGTATGGCGGAATACCCATGAACTACGACGAGACCGTGGCCGAGCTGAAACGCATGTACGACGGCTATCACTTCTCGCTGAAGATGACCGACATATACAATCCCTGGAGCCTGTTCTATGCTTTCGACACAGGATTCATCGACAACTACTGGTTCTCTACGGGCACGCCCTCGTCACTGATTAATCTGCTCAAGGTGAAGCACCTCTTGCTGACCGACCTGGAGCATGTGGAGGTGCCGATTGAGACCTTCGATGCCCCCACCGAGCGCATCAGCGACCCCATACCCGTGCTCTTCCAGAGCGGCTATCTCACCATCAAGGGGTATAATCCGATAACCAAACGCTATCGGCTGGGATTCCCCAATGAAGAAGTGCATACTGGCTTTGCCCGCTCACTCTATCTGTATTACATGGAGGACTATGTGGGCAGTCGCGACATGATGTATAATGCCTACTGGGACTTGTATATAAAGAAAACCACCTTCGAGCAGTTCCTCGAGTCGGTCCGCAAGTGGTATGCCGGCATCCCCTACAGCATTACCTCGAAGAACCAGAACGAGCAGTTCTATCAGTCGTTGTTCTATGCGCTGATGGTCGGTGTGGGTGCCGACGTGTCTGCCGAGGAGCAGACCTCAGACGGTCGCATGGACATCGCGTTGAAGATGCAGGATGCCATCTACATCTTGGAGTTCAAGTACGGCAAGACCGCCGAGGAGGCCGCAGAGCAAGTCAAGCGCAAGAACTATGCCGTGCGCTATGCTGCCGATGCCCGTCCCATCTTTGCCGTAGGACTGAACGTGAACCAGGAGCAGCGTACCATCGACAGCTATGAGATTACGGAGATAAAGAAATAACTGATTATTTTTCATTATGATAACCCAAGACCAACTGAAGGACGTGCTTGACCGCACGGATAAACTGTACCACTACCTGCACATAGACGAGAAACAAATGGAGTTCGAAGAAGAAGACCTGCGCACGCAGGCTCCTGACTTCTGGGAAGACCGAAAGCGTGCGGAGGAACAGATGAAAAAAGTGAAAGGCATCAAAAAATGGATTGATAGCTATCACGACGTGAGAATGAAAGCCGACGAGCTGCAATTGGCTTTCGATTTCTATAAAGAGGAAATGGTGACCGAGGCCGAGGTGGACCACGACTACGAGCTGGCCATCCAGGCCATAGAGCAGCTGGAACTCATGAACATGCTGCGACAGAAAGAAGACCCTATGGACTGCGTGCTGAAAATCAACTCAGGCGCTGGCGGCACCGAGGCCCAGGACTGGGCGCAGATGCTCATGCGAATGTATATGCGATGGGCTGAGGCTCACGGCTATAAGGTGACCATCTCGAGTCTGCTCGATGGCGAGGATGCTGGCATCAAGAGTGTGACGATGCAGATTGAGGGAGGAGAGTTTGCCTACGGATTCCTGAAGTCGGAAAACGGTGTGCACCGCTTAGTGCGCGTCAGTCCCTATAATGCGCAGGGCAAGCGCATGACCTCGTTCGCATCGGTCTTCGTCTCCCCACTGGTCGATGACACCATTGAGGTGTATGTGGATCCCGCCAAGCTGTCATGGGACACGTTCCGAAGCAGCGGTGCCGGTGGTCAGAACGTGAACAAGGTGGAGTCGGGCGTGCGTCTGCGCTACTGGTACACCGATCCCGATACGGGCGAGGAAGAGGAAATCCTCATCGAGAATACCGAGACGCGCGACCAGCCAAAGAACAAGGAAAGAGCCATGGCCCTGCTTCGATCGCAGCTCTACGACCGTGCCATGAAGAAACGACTGGAGGCACAGGCCAAGATTGAGGCTGGCAAGAAGAAGATAGAGTGGGGCAGTCAGATCAGAAGCTACGTGTTCGATGACAAGCGTGTGAAGGATCACCGCACCAACTATCAGACCAGTGACGTAGATGGTGTGATGAACGGCAAGATTGACGAGTTCATCAAAGCCTACCTCATGGAGTTCCCCGTCAATGAAGAGTAACCTTTTAAAACTACATAACTATGGCAAAGAAAAATCCTGAACATCAGAATGCCAAACAGAAGGCATACGCTGAAAAACAGGCCCAGCAGGGCGACAAAATCGTTAAGTGGATCTTTTTCGTACTCATCGGCCTGGCACTGGTCTACATGATCTGGGCTATCGCCACGTTCAGCTGATATGAGCGGAATGGAGATTGAACGGAAGTTCCTTGTGAGCTCCGACAGCTACAAGCGGCAGGCCGTCAGCCACAGCCGCATCAAACAGGGCTACATCTGCAGTGGTCACGGGCGCACCGTAAGGGTGCGGCTCCGTGACCACTGTGCTTTTCTCACCATCAAGGGACCCTCGCTCGATGGCGGTCTGTCGCGCTATGAGTTTGAGAAGGAAATCACGCTCGATGAGGCCGAGCATCTGTTCCGCCTCTGCGAGCCGGGCATCATCGACAAGACTCGCTATCTGGTTCCTTCAGGTCCCCACACTTTCGAGGTCGATGAGTTCTACGGAGACAACGAAGGGCTCGTCATGGCCGAAGTGGAATTGTCGGCACCTGACGAACCCTACGAAAAGCCCGATTTCATCGGGCGGGAAGTGACGGGCGACCGCCGCTTCTATAACTCCCACCTGCGCCAGAACCCCTATTGCCTCTGGAAGGACAGCCTATAATGATAGGCTGTCCTGTTTATTTTGCACCCTATCGATTGTAGGCCTCATTATATTTGCGGTCGGCTTCCTTCATCTTGGTGATGGCTTCAGCTGCTCCCAAAGAGTAAGCTTGCTGATAGGCGGCCTTGGCACGCTTGATAATGGTGAGCTTGGCCTGTTTGATAGGCTTCATGTTACCGTGACCTTTCACGTTTGGCAGAAGGTCGGCAGTACTCAGTAGCTCGTCGCCCATCTGCAACCAACTGGCTTTTTCGTTCTGCTGCATTTCCAGGAGCGTCTGGTCCAGCTGTGCGCTGGTACTCGACAGCTGGTTGTCCAGGTTCGTTATCTGCTGATCCTTATCCTGTATGACCGTGTTCAGACGGTCTATCTCCTGCTCGTTCAGTGCTATGGTCTGCCTCAGGTTCTCGACGAGTGCCAGCGTCTGCTTGTTGGCATTGGTGTTTGAAGCCGCCACACTGTTCAGTCGCTGCTTTATTTCAGCTATCGACTCCGAAATTCTCTCTGCGGTTGTCTTGTTGTCTTCCCCCACACCACTTTCCACATTTTTCTGCAACGAAATGGTTCTACCGGTGATAGTGTTCAACTCCACCATGATACGGTTCAGTTCCAACTGAGCCTCTTCGTTAGCCGAAAGCGTTCCTTCAACAGACTCTTTCAGCATGTCGTACTTCTTCTGCAGTTCATCGTAGACTTCCCTTGAGACAGAAGCCGATGCGTTCTTCTCATTCGAAGAACAGGAACAGAGTGTCATAGCCACACAAAGGCATATCATGCCCATCAATTTGTTAATATCCATAGATCAGAGAAATTTATTCTTAAGCTTTTTGTCTGTTCATCGTAAGTGATATATCCATCGCCTAACACATCGCAATGGAAGATGCCTTTCTCGCGGTCGAGTGTGAGTTCAAAACGCCGCATGGGCTTGTCGCTGTACACTTGCATGTAGTAGCCGCCATCAGGAGTCTGCATGATGCGCGCCGTAGTTCCCTTTACATCGGCTCCGTTAGCCTTAGGCACAAAGTAGAGGCCGCTAAAATCATCGGGCAGGGCCTTTGCCACTTCCTCAACCTTGTCCATGGCTTTCACCTGATATGATGGAGCCAGTATGGCCAACAGTACGCCCATTGATATGGCAAAGATAAGGTTGGTGAGCCATACTTGGTCGAAAAGGCGCATAGGCTGCATGTCGCCCGACATGCCTTTCTGCTTCATCACATACCGTACCTCCTGAATAGCCCTAATGGCGAACTGTACTATCCAGAGAACCAAGAAATAGATGACATAAGGATAGGAAAACAGCATGATGGCCGCTATGCCTAAGAAGGCTGTGAGCCAGAGTGCCTCGCGGTGGGTGTTGACCATGATGGCCAGCAACGGAGACTGACGGTAAAAATCAGAGTCCGAGTCATAGAAGCAAAAGTCAATGGGCCGCTTCTTCGGCTTCCCGTCATCGTTGGGGTCGTTAGGGTCGTAGTTGTTGGCATCGTGGTTGTACTCATGGACGTTGTGTACAAATGGCAACACCGTAAGCACACTGAACAGCAGTTTTATTATCTTCGAAATGACATAACGGTTGTAGCCCAAATTGATTATCTGATCACACATGACGCGAGCAGCATTGTTGCTAATCAGCTGCTGTTGCTTCCTGTCAGAACAGTGTGCCACCGAAAACATGCCATTGTCGCACAACAGAAACTTCAGATAGTATATGCACATCAGCATCAGCACCATTCCCAATCCCGGTGCTTCATTAGTCCATTGCATAGTGCTGCCAATGATGTCGACCGACGGTATATGGGCGTATTGCAACGCAATGACATCTTCTGTACGCGAAGTGGAGAGCACCGAAATGGCTGCCAGCGTAGGGATGGTAAGCAGAAACTTCACAACGAAGAGACCAGCATTAAGCATGAGTCCGTAGTCTTTCAGATTGTTTGAATAGTCCTGTTCGCTTTTGCTATCCTGCTTTGCTTTCTTCATCACAAACACCTTCAGCTTGTCTTCAACATAGTTTTTAAGCAGCGTATAGCCCAAGGCAAGTATCAGGAAGGCCATCATCCAGCTGCCCGACAAGACGCGCAAGCCTCCGAGAAGGAATTGGAACGGACGGAAATAGAAGCGGTTGAAAAGGCTCTCAGATGGTGTTGCCAAGTCATCCATGAGCTGTTCGACACGTGCAAACGACAGGGTAAGAGCAACCTTCTGATACCAAGACAAGTGCCGGCAGTCTTCAATGTCTTTCATCACATTGTTCAAGGCAATGGGACACATTTCATCCAATCCCCGGTCTGCCACCTGTTCCTGCATGTTCAGGTAGCTCTCTCCAGCAGCCGAGCCATGCATGCGGCAGTAGACGGCATAGGTCTTGCCTACACGAACCTGAATGAGTTGCGGACTCTCTGAAACCACAATCAGCACACCGCGTTGGCGGAAAGTGTTGCCACTGTACTGCTTCTCACAATACTGGTCGAAAAGGTTGTCGGCATACCTTCCCATCTCGGCATCGTCAATACTGTTGGTTGTCACCACGGCAGCCTTGATGCCAAGAGGCAGTGAATAGTTCTGCAAATAGGAATAAGTCCTTGGCGAAAGAACGTGCGTGCTGTCTGCAACGTCTACAGCAAACTGCGTGTTCATCTCAGCATTGGGATCGTCGCTTGCACCGCAAGAGGCAAGGGCAAAGGCCAGAATGCTCAAGTATAGAATAGTAAAGTTCTTCATTAGTTCTTTGTATTTTAAGGTTCTAATATCATTTTTCTAAAAAAATGACATCACATAGTTGTAACACCATACTGCTACGCCCCAAATAAAATGCCATAGCCACACAACTATTCCCTTGACGAGTTCCCATAGCCACACCAGGATGCCCCACAGCCAGTGCCATATCTCCTCATACCAAGCGAGAGTCTTGGCGCCTATGGCTTCAGGTGCCTTGTCCTTATAGAACAATTGCCCGTTGGACTCAACGGAATAGATGTCCAGTTTCTGCTCATCACTGTCTACAGCAAAGGTGACGATGGTCTGCGGCATGTCGGCAAAGATGACCCTTAACAACGTTCGTTCCTCACTGGTCAGCCGGGGAGTGTAGCGCAGCGTGTCGCCCTCGAAACTGATGCTGTCGTTCTCAAACGAGCCTTGTGCGCCGCCTTTCCTGACATTCAGCACAGTGCATCCTTTCTCTGGCTCGTGCTTCTTACAGAATTCTATGATTGAAGCAATGTCGGCATCGCTCAGCGACAGCTCCTTCATGCCCGGCAGTTCGTTCTTCTGAATGGCATCGTAGTCCAGATGGGGCTTCACCTGAAGCAGATCCTTGCCGTCGACCGACGAGAGGAAGAGGTACATCATGGACGGATCTTTCTGGAAGCAATCCACCTCGTCGAACACCTCTTCCCGCTCTATGGTCATGGAGAGGCTCGGTTCGCCCTCGGTGATGTACAGGTGCTGCCCTTCGTTGCGTTCCCAGTAGACCGCCAACTGTTGCCTGTCCAGCGAAAAGTTGGCTGGTAATAGCATCCGGAACTCGCCATTAAAATGTTTCCCGAAGAAATACCAGGGACGGTGAAAGGCATCGTCAATCTGGATGAAAGCCGGAAGTGCTTCCCAGATGTTGGGCTGATGGTCGTTCACGACGAAGGCTATGTAGCTGTTCAGTGTCAAGTCGTCGCATTTGTAGACGGCATCCTTCACCTGCTGCTCCATCGCGGGCATTGCCTTGATGCGCGGCATCAGCTGGGCCAGCGTCAGCACAATGGCATCGCGGTCAGTCACTTGGGAATTGTCGACACCGCTGCGCAGCAAGTCGATGGCGCGTTCCTCCTGTTTCAGGTCATTGAGCAGAACCATAGCGCACTGGATGAGTGCCGCGCCGTTGTTGGGCAGGTTATGGAGCACTTCATCCACAAGTCGCTGCTTCTCAGCATTATTCAGCTTCTGCTCGAAGATGAGTCTGGCAAGATAGACACAGCCCAGCTTCTCATTATAGCGGAAGATGGGCGCCCTCTTGCAGCGTGCTTCATATTGTTCCAGCTGTGGCCGAGCATGTACATAGTCATTGACATCGATATAGGCCATGCCCAGGAAATAGTAGTAGTCGCTCAGGTTCTTGAACTGAGTGAAGTTGTCGCGCAGCAGTCTGATGCGCTTGTTGTTGTCTGGCTCGTTCACAATCTGGTTGAACAGCAGTGCCGACGCCTCCGTCAGCCGGTCACGCTCGTCGAGCTGGAAGCGCTGGTAGAGTCTGAACACCAGTTCGAGTGCCTCCTTACGCAGAGTGGTCACTTCGTTCATCTGCACTTTTTTCAGCTCCCAGAGTGCCTTCAGTTCCTCCTGCCCCTGCCCATAGCCCACCAACTGGTAGTCTACCGTAGTGCGGGCTATGCTCAACAGAGCTCCCGTCACCGCCGGACGGTTGATGAAGTCGGCAGCCGTATTCCAGATGTGCCGGCCCAGCGTATTATTGCGCATCCTTCTCACCACTTCCTTCTCCTGTTGCGTCATGCTGACGCTGTTCAGGCTTTGCAGTAGCTGCTTCCTGAACTCGGCCACTTCTTGCAGCCCTGCCATCTGTTCCATGGTCAGGTTGTTCAGCAACTGGTCCTGCTCATGGTCAAGCACGTCTACCGACTTATTTTGCGAGATATTCGTCAGCGAGTTGATGCAATAGTTCATCTGCTCAATGACCACCTCCTTGTTGGGTGTTGCCTGCCCCTGCACGTTTAGAGCGATGAAGAGAAGTGAAAGGATAGTATATGTAATACGTTTCATGCAGCGTTCAGTTTTAAGTTTTCGGCAAAAGTACGAAAAAAATAATTTATAAGACAACAATTTCAGCCCTTTCTTCTGCCATTAAGAGAAATCAGTCTTTCAAGGAACTGAGCGGGCCTTCAATCAGTACCGCTCCCTTGCCAGCCTGTTTACGTGTAAGCAGCTTATCGACAATTCTTGGTTTGTACTCTCTCTGCATCCTTATTCGCTTTATTACTCCTTTTGTCTGCAAAGATACTGATTTCCATCGAATTACGCAAGCAGCTCAACAACTTTTCGGTTGTTTGTGACGATTTTGTTCGGTCATTTATGGGAATTAGTCAAATCACTGGGTGCTCGGACAATCCCTGTATACTTCATGACGAACCCGATGACGGCTCCGATGGTGCAGCCGGTGGCGTTGGCAGCCAGGTCGAGCCATTCGCCGGCACGATTGGTGGTGCAGTAAGCCTGAATGAGCTCTAAGCAGCCGCTCATGATGATGGGAGCCAACCAGGCTAAAAGGAAGAGACGGATCCAGTTGAGACGGGTGTGGCTGCGCAGATATTCCCACCAAATGACAGAACAAGTGCCGCCATACATGATGAAGTGAGTCCATTTGTCCATGAACTTCACATTGTCGAGCGGTGTGTGGGGAGGAATGAACCAGACGGAGAGATACCAGATGAGAAGAATGCAAATGACAGAAAACTTGTATTTTCTTGCATAAAAGGCGATTTTTTTCATCTTTACTTTCAATTTTGATGCAAAAGTAAGAATATTTTTATACTTTTGCAATGTTTTTCAAGAAAAGATGAAAGATGGCAATGAGCGAAAGAGGTGAGTTTGCGTCCAAATTGGGCATAATTCTTGCTACGGCAGGATCGGCAGTAGGACTGGGCAATGTGTGGCGTTTTCCATATATGGCGGGCGAGAACGGCGGTGCCGTCTTCATACTTATCTATTTTTTTTGCGTGTTGTTGCTGGGCATTCCCTGCATGATCAATGAGTTCATCATAGGCCGACATGCCCATTCCAACACGGCGCGCGCCTTTCGCAAGATGTCGGGCGGTACGGCCTGGTCGCTCATCGGCTATATGGGCGTGCTCACGGGCTTTCTGATCACAGGCTACTATGCCGTAGTGTCGGGCTGGTGCCTGCACTACATCTGGTCGGGCCTCATTGGCCACTTAGATGGCAATCCACAATATTTCCAGCAGTTTTTCGTTGATTTCTCTTCCCATCCCGGCAAACCGATATTCTGGTTGGTCGTCATCATGATGTTGACCTACCTTATCGTGGAGCATGGGGTGCAGAAAGGCATTGAGCGTGCTTCGAAGGTGCTCATGCCCACCTTATTTATATTATTGCTCATCATCGTCGTGGCTTCGTGCCTGTTGCCTGGCGCAGGCAAGGGCGTTGAGTTTCTGCTGAAGCCCAACTGGGGTGCGATTGATGGCAATGTGTTTCTTTCGGCATTGGGGCAGTCGTTCTATTCGCTGTCTATCGCTATGGGCTGCATCTGTACCTATGCCAGCTATTTCTCCCGTCAGACCAATCTGGGCAAATCGGCCATTCAGATAGGAATCATCGATTCCGTCGTAGCCATTCTGGCTGGACTCATGATTTTTCCTGCCGCCTTTTCGGTGGGCGTGAGTCCCGACAGCGGCCCTTCGCTCATTTTCATCACCCTGCCCAATGTGTTCCAGCAAGCTTTCAGTTCCATGCCCGTGGTGGGTTACGTCATCTCGCTGATGTTCTACAGTCTGTTGTCATTGGCGGCCCTTACCTCGCTCATGTCGCTGGTCGAGGTGTCAACAGCCTTCTGTCAAGAAGAGTTGCACATCTCTCGCAAGCGTGCAACATTCCTGGTCGTAGCCTCAGCCTCGGTCATTGGCATGTTCTGCTCGTTGTCGCTGGGCGGCTACGATGTGTTGCAGGTCTTCGGAATGTCACTGTTCGACATCTTCGACTTCGTGACGGGTCAGATATTCCTGC
>DFJI01000040.1:64177-95426 GCA_002372235.1 Prevotella sp. UBA3675
CGGCACGTTCTTCCACCTCTATCTCTTTCTGGTGAAATACGTCTGTCCGCTTTGCATTCTCTTCATCTTCCTGCATCAATTCGGTTGGATATAATGGCAAACAGAGGCAATTTCGGTAGCAAGCTGGGCATCATCCTCGCTACGGCAGGCTCAGCCGTCGGTCTGGGCAATGTGTGGCGTTTCCCGTTTATGGCCGGTCACAATGGCGGAGCCGCCTTCATCGTCATCTACTTTGGCTGCATTCTGTTGCTGGGCATACCCGGCATGGTGAGCGAGTTCATCATCGGTCGCCATTCGCAGTCCAATGCAGCGCGTGCCTATCACCACATCTCCGGCAAGCAGAAGCTGTGGCAGCTGGTGGGCTATTTAGGCATTCTCACCTCTACCATCATCCTCGGGTTCTATGCCGTGGTGGCCGGCTGGTGCCTGCAATATCTGTATGCCTCGTTAGCAGGCCATCTCAGTGGCGATGCCAACTATGTGCTCGACTACTTCCGCACCTTCTCGTCGCATCCGCTGAAGCCCTGCCTGTGGGCCGTTGCCTTCATATTGATCACCCACATGGTGATTGTGCGAGGCGTGCAGAAAGGCATTGAGCGGGCATCGAAACTGCTCATGCCTCTGCTGATGGTGCTGCTCGTGACCATTGTCATCGCTTCGTGTTCGCTGCCCGGCGCTATGGCCGGTGTGGAGTTCCTGCTGAAGCCCGACTTCACGAAAGTGAGCAGTAGCGTGATGCTCGAAGCGCTCGGTCAGGCCTTCTTCTCGCTCTCATTGGGAACGGCCTGCCTGTGTACCTACGCCAGCTACTTCAAGCGCGACACCAACCTGTTGCGTTCAGCAGGACAGATTGCTTTGCTCGACACCCTCATTGCCATTCTGGCCGGACTCATGATTTTCCCTGCAGCTTTCTCCGTAGGCGTGGAACCCGACTCGGGTCCCTCGCTTATTTTTATCACCTTGCCCAATGTGTTTCAGCAAGCCTTTGCGTCGATGCCGGCAGTGGGCTATGTGATTGGTGTGCTGTTCTATGCCCTCTTGGTGTTTGCCGCCCTCACTTCCACCATCTCCATGCACGAGATTGGCACGGCCTTCTTCTCTGAGGAGCTGCATCTTTCCCGAGGGAAGGCCGCGTGGATTCTGACCATCGCTTGTTCGGTGCTGGCCATAGGCTGCTCGCTGAGTGTGGGAGCAGTCGATGGAATTGCGCTCTTCGGGATGTCATTGCTTGATTTCTGCGATTACATCACGGCACAAATCATGTTGCCGCTGGGCGCTTTCCTCACCAGTCTGTTTGTAGGATGGTTCGTCAATCAGCAGTTGCTGCACGATGAGTTTACCAACAACGGAACCGTTTCCGTGCGCTTTTTCCGCATCTATCAGTTCTCCGTGCGCTTCGTGGTTCCCTTGTGCATTGCCCTTATCTTCCTCCATCAGTTCGGCATTCTATGAAACCCACTTCTTTCTTCTATCTTCATCGGTCAGACCGACGGATTCTGCTCACCTTCCTGCTTGTGGCCGTACTCTTGCTGTGCCTGCTCTTCGTGACGGGAGAAAGTGACGAAGGCGGAGCCGTGGCCGAGGCAGCGCCGTCGCAAACAGCCGCACCCCATGCTGCCGATGAGCGGAAAGACGGAGCATTCCCCCAAAATACCTCCCCCAGTTCCTCAACATCCAGTCAGACGGAAGTCTATCGCGCTGAGCGTTTCCCGTTTGATCCCAACACAGCCGACTCTATTCAGTTGCGCCGCCTGGGCTTGCAGCCTTGGCAGGTTCGCAACATCTATAAGTACAGGGCTGCAGGCGGCATCTACCGCACGAAGACAGACTTTGCCCGTACCTATGGGCTGACGCAGAAGGAGTATCGCGAGTTGGAACCCTACATCCAGATTTCGTCCGACTATCAGCCTGCTGCCCTTCTGGTGCAGGAAAAGAAGAACGAGAAGAGGGATAGCCGCGACACGTTGCTCTTTCCGAAGAAACTGATGCCCGGACAGACCATCGACCTGGCTGCAGCAGACACCTCTCTGCTGAAGCGCGTGCCGGGCATCGGCAGCCATTACGCTCGGAAAATAGTATTTTACCGGGAGCAACTGGGCGGCTATGCCAGTGTGGAGCAGCTCGATGAGATTGACGGCTTTCCGCTTCAGGCGAAGCGCTATCTGCGGATAGACAGTGCGGCAGGGGTGCGTAGGATGAACCTGAACCGCCTCGGTGTGAACGAGTTGCGCCGTCATCCCTATCTGAACTACTATCAGGCGCGGGCCATCGTGGATTATCGTCGCACGCATGGCCGCTTGAAGAGTCTGTCGGACTTGCGGCTGTTGCGCGATTTCCCTCCCGAAGTGATGCGGAAGTTGGAGCCCTATGTGGAGTTCTGACAGAAAAAAGCGCCGTATGTTTGTCATAGTGTCACAAAATTAGTACTTTTGCAGCCATGATGAGTTACGAACAGTTTTGGCAGTCGCTCACCGCGCGCTACGATGCCGGTGAGGCGCGAGCCATAGCGCGAATGGTGCTGGAGGTGGGCTTTGGCCTGTCGATGGCACAGCTGTTGTGCGATGGGCTGTCGAGCCTCTCTGAGGACGAGCGGCAGCGACTGAGCGAAATGCAGCAGCGCCTGCTCAGCGGCGAGCCCGTGCAGTATGTGCTGGGCGTGGCCGACTTCGGACCGCGCCAGTTCCAGGTGGCAGCGGGAGTGCTGATACCAAGGCCGGAGACCTACGAGCTGTGCGAGGAGATAGTGGGGGAGCTCTCGGAGAACTCGGAGAACTCAGAGGCCTCAGAGCTCTCGGAGGCCTCGGAGCTCTCTTCTCCCTTGCGGGTCCTTGACCTTGGCACTGGCTCGGGCTGCATAGCCTGCACGCTGGCGGCTGAGCTGCCTGCCGCCGAAGTGACGGCCTGCGACATTTCTGCCGAGGCCCTTGCCATTGCCCGCGCTAATGCCCGGGAGCTGGGCATCAGTGTGCGCTTTGTGCAGGGCGATATGCTCGCCCTTGACCGTAGCGACGTGCTCAGCCCTGAACGGGCCGATGTGCAGTGGGATGTCGTGGTGAGCAATCCCCCCTACATCTGCCTGCAGGAGGCTGCCGAGATGGAACCTCACGTGACGGAACACGAGCCCCATCAGGCACTCTTCGTACCCGACGATGACCCACTGCTGTTCTATCGCGCCATTGCCCACTATGCCGCGCAGACCCTCCGGCCCGGCGGACGACTCTATGTAGAGCTCAACGCCCACTATGCCGAAGACTGCCGTGAACTGTTCATACAGCACCGTTTTGCCGATGTCCGCCTGATGAACGACCAGTTTGGCAAACATCGGTTCCTGAAAGCAACCCAGCCCTAACCCCGAACAACACCTATATAAATATAATATGGAGAAGGAAATCACCGAACAGCAGGCCATGCAGCGCCTTGCTGCCCTCTGTGCCAAAGGCGAGCACTGTCAGCACGACCTGTTGCAGAAGATGCGGCAGTGGGGACTCGACGAGCAGGCGCAGGCACAGGTCATGGAGCGCCTGGTGGCAGGCCGGTATGTCGATGACGCACGCTATGCCGCCGCCTTTGTGCGCGATAAGGTGTACTACAATCACTGGGGGCGCCGCAAGGTGGAGCAAGCCTTGTGGATGAAGCGCATTGACGAGGCAGTGGCGCGCGAGGCCCTCGATGCCATCGACACGAGCGACTATGTGAGCGTGTTGCGCCCCATGCTGCAGCAGAAGCGGAAGCACACCACCGCCCGGAGCGAATACGAGCTGAACATGAAGCTCATGAAGTGGGCCGTGAGCCGTGGCTTCACGACCGATGTGATCCGACAGTGCATGACCATTGACGACGATTCCGACCTCGATGAAGCCATTCTGGAGTAGTCTGCTCGACCTCTTCTCGCCGCGCATCTGTGCCGGATGCGGCAACCGCCTATCGGTCGGCGAGCATGCCCTGTGCAACCATTGCCTGCAGCACCTTCCCTTCACCTTCCACTCCCTTCAGCCATACGATAATCAGCTGGCCCGCCTCTTCTGGGGACTCTTCCCCATAGAGCGGGCCGCTGCTTGGTTTTTCTATGAGCCCAACACCGAGATGGCTCGCATGATGCACGAGATGAAGTATCGCGGACGGTCCGACGTGGCCGAGGACCTGGGCCAGCAAATGGCCGCCGCCCTGCATGCCGACGGCTTCTTCGACTCGATCGACGCCATCGTTCCCGTGCCGCTGACGCGCCGTCGCCGATGGCATCGCGGCTACAATCAGAGCGAGTGTATAGCCTGTGGCATCAGTCGCGTCACCGCCTTGCCTATATTAAATAAGGTGGTAGAACGAACCTCGTTCCAGAGCAGCCAGACCCACCTGCACCTTTCGGAGCGACGTGCCAACGTGGAGCATGCCTTCAGGCTGCGTCGTGCCAGCGGTCTGGAGGGCAAGCACCTGCTACTGGTCGATGACGTGGTGACGACGGGCAGCACCCTCACCGCCTGCGCCTTGCAACTGAGCCGGATTCCCGATGTCCGCATCAGCGTGCTCACGCTGGGACAAGCCAAATCATAGTGCAACACACCGCCTTGGACTGACAACAATGTCGCCACGACAAGACAACACCACAGTCTTGGCCTGACAACGATACCGTCTTGGCAAGACAGTATCACTGTCTAGGCTAGACAGTGAGATGATTTAGGCGAGATGGCACCGTGATTCGGTTGCAGCAAGAAAAAGAAGCGCCCAGACCGAGCTCCTCTAAAGAAAATTTAAAATCTCTGTCAACCTGATTCGTAAGTCGCGAAATTTGTGTATATTTGCCCCAATTATTATAACAACGAGATAAGATATGACTGTTATTCAGAAACTTTTTGCACAAAAACTGATGGACATCGAGGCCATTAAGTTGCAACCCAACGAGCCGTTTACATGGGCCAGCGGTTGGAAATCACCCATTTATACTGATAATCGCAAGACGCTGGGTTACCCTGACGTGCGCTCGTTTGTCAAGCTGGAGCTGTGCCACCTCATACAGTCGGCATTTCCCGAGGCCGAGGCCGTGGCCGGCGTGGCTACTGGAGCCATCGCCCAGGGCGCACTGGTGGCCGACGAGCTGGGACTGCCCTACGCCTACGTTCGTCCGAAGCCGAAAGACCACGGCATGGGCAACCAGGTGGAAGGTGAGCTGAAGAAGGATGCGAAGGTGGTCGTGGTAGAGGACCTCATCTCTACAGGCGGCTCGTCGCTGAAGGCTGTGGCCGCGCTGCGCGAATATGGCGTAGAGGTGGTGGGCATGGTGGCCTCGTTCACCTACGGCTTCCCCGTGGCCGAAGAGGCTTTCCGCGAGGCCGGTGTGCAGCTGCTGACGCTGAGCAACTACGACGCCGTGCTGGAGCAGGCCGCCGAGACGGGATATATCAAAGACGAAGACAAGGCCGTGCTGGCCGAGTGGAGAAAGAATCCAAGCGAGTGGAGAGTATAGGCTATGGCAAAATTTGAAAGCTCAATCAAGCAAGTGCCTTACGCTCAGGAGGCAGTATATCGGAATCTGAGCGACCTGTCGAATCTGGAAAAAGTGCGCGACCGCGTGCCTGAGGACAAAGTGCAGGACTTCACCTTCGACAAGGACACCGTGTCGGTCTCGGTGCCGCCCGTAGGCAAGATCTCTATCCGCATCTGCGACCGTGAGGAGCCCAAGTGCGTGAAGTTCGAGAGCGTGGACTCGCCCATGCCCTTCCACCTTTGGATTCAGGTGCTGCCCGTCACTGAGACGACCTCGAAAATGAAGGTCACCGTGAATGCCGACATCCCCTTCATGCTCAAGGGCATGGTGGCAGGACCTCTGCAGGACGGCGTGGAGAAGATAGCTGACGCACTGGCGCAGATTCCCTATGTGTAGTATTGTGAATGGTCTGTAAAATATGGGAGATTTGGACATCCGTTGGCAGCAACGTTTTCAGAACTACTGCAAGGCGCTCGCTTTGCTGAATGAAGCAGCAGAGCTTGTCTCGGCTAATCAGGGATATGATCGGAAAGTGGAAGATTTGCTTCATGAAGGTCTCATTCAGCGGTTTGAATATACCCATGAACTGGCATGGAACGTGATGAAAGACTATGCGGAGTATCAGGGAAATGCCGAGATCAAAGGCTCTCGCGATGCCATCAGGTATGCCCTGCAGAACGGACTGATTGCTGACAGGACCTGGATGAAGTCAATAGAAGACCGTAATCTCTCTTCCCACCATTACGACAGCAAGACCGCTGAGGCCACCATAGTGAAGATTATCGGTACCTATCTGCCTCTGTTCAATCAGTTTGAAACTAAGATGAAAGGGTTAATGGAATGATGTACGGAATGGAGGAAGGCGAACTGCAACTGATGCAAAGCATTTTTGCACAAACGCCTCATCTGCAGAAGGTGGTGCTCTATGGCTCGCGGGCCAAGGGCACCAACAAGCCTTTCTCCGATGTGGACATTACGCTGGTTGGCGACGAGCTGACGCAGGACGATCTGACCGATGTGATGTATCGGCTGTCAGAGTCGTCCCTGCCCTATTTCTGCGACGTGTCTCTCTTCAGCAATCTGGACAATTCTGCCCTCATCGACCATATACAGCGCAGAGGAAAGGTAATTTATATTGCATCGTAATTGATTTGTAAATGAACGAATTCGGCAAAACCCCTATATTTTGATAACGGATAAATATTTTGAACTGTATGGGCACTTTAGAAAGAATTTGAGAGTGACCTTTGCTGAAAAAAGTCAATAGTCGAAACCATAAAATGTCAAAAATATGAAGCTCTGGGAAAAGAACTATGAGGTGAATGCCGAGATTGACCGCTTCACCGTGGGTCGCGACCGCGAGATGGATCTCTATCTGGCTCCCTACGACGTGCTGGGCTCGATGGCCCACATCACCATGCTGGAGTCGATAGGACTCATTGGCAAGGACGAGCTGCCCGTGCTGCTCAAAGAGTTGAGAAACATCTATGCGCTCTGTCAGAAAGGCGAGTTCGTGATTGAAGACGGCATAGAGGACGTACACTCGCAGGTGGAACTGATGCTCACCCGCAAGTTGGGCGACATGGGCAAGAAGATACACTCGGGCCGAAGCCGCAACGACCAGGTGCTCGTTGATCTGAAACTCTTCACCCGTCACCAACTGCGACGGGTGGCCGACGGCGTGAAGGACCTGTTCGATGAGCTCATTGCGAAGAGCAATCAGTATAAGGACGTGCTTATGCCCGGCTATACCCACCTGCAGGTGGCCATGCCCAGCAGCTTCGGCCTGTGGTTCGGTGCCTATGCCGAGAGCCTGTGCGACGACATGCTGTTCCTGCAGGCCGCCTACAAGATGACCAATCGCAACCCCTTAGGGTCGGCTGCCGGCTATGGCTCGTCGTTCCCCCTGAACAGGCAGATGACCACCGACCTGCTGGGCTTCGACTCGATGGACTACAACGTGGTGTATGCACAGATGGGGCGCGGCAAGACCGAGCGCAACGTGGCCTTCGCGCTGGCCTCTATCGCCGGTACGATGGCGAAGCTGGCTTTCGATGCCTGCCTGTTCAACTCGCAGAACTTCGGGTTCGTACGGCTGCCCAAGGAGTGTACCACGGGTTCCTCCATCATGCCGCATAAGAAGAACCCCGACGTGTTCGAGCTCATTCGCTCGAAGTCGAACAAGCTGCAGTCGCTACCCTATCAGATCACGATGATGATGAACAACCTGCCCGTGGGCTACTTCCGCGACCTGCAGATTATCAAGGAGGTGTTCCTGCCAGCCTTCGACGAGCTGTGCGACTGTCTGCAAATGACCGCCTACATTATTAATAAGATAGAGGTGAACGACCACATCCTGGACGATTCGCGCTACGACCCGATGTTCTCAGTAGAGGAGGTGAACCGCCTGGCCGCTGAGGGCATGCCCTTCCGCGATGCCTATAAGAAGGTGGGGCTCGACATCGAGGCAGGCCGCTTCACTCCGAACAAGAATATTCACCACACTCACGAAGGCAGTATCGGCAATCTGTGCAACGATCGCATCGAGGAGCTCATGCACGAAGTAGTAAGCGGCTTCGGCTTCGGGCGTGCCGAGCAGGCTGAGAAGCTGCTGCTGAAGGAGGAACCATAGAGCTATGTCTATTCTCCGTATCTCCTGGATTCGCGCCCTGTTCTTGCTGGCGCTTCCCCTGCTGGTCGCTTCTTGCACGAAGGAGAACAGCATGATCAGTCGTCGCTATCCCTGTCGGTTCCACTTCTATTTCCAGATGCACCCCTCGAGCATGCTGATGGCGGCCTACAACAGCCCCGGCACCTATGTGTTCACCTATTCGAAGGTGGAGATGGACAGAGAGCGGGGCGCATCCTATCGCTACGTCTATGTGGTGACTAACAACCCCGACACTCCGGAAGAGCGCAACCGCATAGAAACCCAGATAGAGAGCAACGTGCCTTATATGATGGGAGCCAGCAATGAGGTGGGGCTCATCGTGGGGCGCACCAACTTCAACGGCCCCGTGGCCTACGACCGCGCCTGCCCCACCTGCACGGGTGTCTATCCCCTCGCATGGAATGGCAGAAAGGCGCAGGTGGTGTGCAACAACTGTAAGCGAGTTTATGATCTGGAAACAGGAGCCATCGTCGAGGGTGCCGAAGGCGAACCGCTCATGCGGTATATGGTGAGCGTGGACGACGTGAAACTGACGGTGATGAACTGACTTGCGGAAGAGAAGATGGCAGATTTTTTGTGAGATTTTCAGGTCAGAAGCAAAAAAAATCTATCTACAATCTTCGATATTCAATTTTTTTCGTAACTTTGCAGCCGTCTTTTGGGCCGCGATGGTGGAATGGTAGACACGAGGGACTTAAAATCCCTTGACCCGAAACGGTTGTGCGGGTTCGAGTCCCGCTCGCGGCACCAAATAAAAAAAAGCGCTTCTCTCGAGGGAAGCGCTTTTCGTATTTTATCGTCTGCGACAAATTAGTTCAGTGCGTCAGCCAGCTCGGCACCAGCCTTGAACTTGGCAACCTTCTTGGCCTCAATCTTAATCTTAGCCTTAGTAGCGGGGTTGATGCCTTCGCGAGCGGGGCGCTCGTTCACAGCGAATGTGCCAAAGCCGACCAGTGAAACCTTGTCACCAGCAATCAGAGCTTCTTTTATGGCAGCAATCGTAGCATCCAGAGCCTTCTTTGCATCCACCTTTGAGATAGCTGCACCTGCAGCGATTTTCTCAACTAATTCTGTTTTGTTCATAATTCTTGTAAGTTTTAAAAGTGTAAAAATAGAGTTACTTTAAAAATTTGACGCAAATATAAGGCAAAGTATTCAGAAAACAAGCAAAAAACACGAAAAAATGCATTTTTTGTTGAAAAAAAAGTGCTAAAAGCCTCTTTTTGAGTGGTAAGACGGATATTTTTCGTAATTTTGCACCACAAACGTTATTTATCAAAAACAAAGAGAATGTTACAGAATATACCTGTTGTAACGAGGAATTTGCTCATCATCAATTTCTTGGTTTTTGCTGCTGATTTCGTGCTCCAGATGTACGGCATCCATATTTCCTATTTTGGAGGTCTGCATTTCTTTGGCTCGCCCGGTTTCCACCTTTATCAGTTCGTGACCTATCAGTTCATGCATGGCAGCTTCACGCATATATTCTTTAATATGTTCGCGCTGTGGATGTTTGGCTGTGTGATAGAGCGCATGTGGGGGCCGAAGCGCTACCTGATATACTATCTGGTGTGCGGCATAGGTGCCGGAGTGTGTCAGGAGCTGGTGCAGTTCCTCATGGGCAGCTATAGTCTCACCATCGGTGCTTCGGGTGCCGTCTATGGCATTCTGCTGGCCTTCGGCATGATGTTTCCTGAAGAGCGCATGTTCGTGTTCCCCCTGCCTATGCCCATCAAGGCCAAGTGGTTCGTGATAGGCTATGCCGGCATCGAGCTGTTCTCAGCCATCAACTCGGCTGGCGACGGAGTGGCTCACATGGCGCATCTGGGCGGCATGCTCTTTGGCTTCCTGCTCATTCGCTACTGGCAACGCCATCCCTATCAGGACTTCGACCTGAGCGATGTGCGGCAGTTCATGGACCGTTTTGGCGAGCGCGCGTGGCAAAGGCGCAAGCCGAAGCCCGGGCCGCAGCCGCGACAGGAGACCGATATGGAGTATAATGCGCGCAAGCAGCAGCGCCAGGCCGAGATCGACAAGATTCTGGACAAGATTCGCGTCAGTGGCTACGACAGTCTGACGAAGGATGAAAAGCAGCGACTCTTCGACGCAAGTCGCGACAACTGATGAAACACCTGAAAGCCTTCTTCCTGAACCTCATTGCGGGGGCCAACATCATGACCATTGTCTTGATGCTCTTGGCTGGCTATAGCGACCATCTTTCGCCTGTGCAGTTTCCGCGACTGTGCTGCATGGGCATGGTCTTCCCCTTCACCGTGGTGGCCAACTTGCTGTTTGTCGCAGTCTGGGCGTTCCTCAGTTGGCGGCGGTTGCTGATTCCCATTGTGGGATTTCTCTTGGCTTTCCCACCTATTCGTATTTATATGCCCCTGCACACCCGCGCGGAAGTGCCGGAGGAGTCGCTTTGCGTGATCAGCTACAACGTGTGCGGATATGGCGGCAACTATAAGTATGAGCATGCCTTCGATACCGTGTTTAGCTATCTGAAGTCGAAACGTCCCGACATCGTTTGCATTCAGGAGGACAACGATGAGAGGAATCAGAGAACATTTGAGCGCTGGGGCGAATATTTCGAATATGCCGACACGTTCAACGTGGGCAAGTCGAAAGTGAAGAACTATGTGGGCTTTTACACTCGTTTCCCCATCCTCAAGAGAGAAGTCATTCCCTATGAGTCGCCCACTAACGGCTCGGTGGCCTATTTCCTGAAAATAGGAACCGACACCGTGATTGTGATTAATAGCCATCTGGAGACCTCGCACCTCAATGCGAGCGATCGCAACCGGTATCAGGAGATGATCGAAGGCGATATGCAACGCGACACCGTACAGGCCGAGACTTTCGCGCTGATGGCGAAACTGAGCGAGGGCATGCAGATCAGGGCCCGTCACGTGGAAATCATCCACCAGTATATTGAGGACCATCGGCAGTATCCCGTCATTTCGTGCGGCGACTTCAACGATACCCCCATCTCATACGCCCGACATACAATGGCCAAAGGACTGAACGATTGTTTCGTTGAGGCAGGCCGAGGGCTGGGCTTCTCCTTTAACAGGAAAGGATTCAACGTCCGCATAGACCACATGATGTGCTCCGACCACTTTGAGCCCGTCGTCTGCGAAATCGATAATAAGATGGATGCCAGCGACCACTATCCGCTGCTTTGTTGGCTGAAAATGAGGGCAAAATGATGGGAAATGAGGGAAAAACCTTAAAAAATGTGCAATAATAGGGTGGAAATTTTTCGAAACGTAAAAAAATAGCTATATTTGCAGGCTAATTTGCATAAAATCAGTAAATAACATAAAAAAACAATGCAAAACAAAGGATTAGTAAAGACAATTGCAGTGGCACTTGTGCTGCTCTGTTGCTTCTATCTCTCCTTCGGACTTGTGACTAAACATTACAAGAACAAGGCAGAGGCTATGGGCGCTGAAGCAGGACAGGAGTATCTCGATTCGTTGAAGAACGAGAAAGTCTATCTCGGCGTCTATACGCTGAAGCAGTGCCAGGAGATGGAAATCGGTCTCGGATTGGACCTGAAAGGTGGTATGAACGTGATTATGGAAGTGTCAGTTCCCGATGTAATCGACGTACTGGCCGACCACAAGCAGGATGCTGCCTATCAGAAGTCGCTGGCTGAGGCCAAAAAGGACGAGGAGACAAGTCAGGACGACTTTATCTCACTCTTCATCAACCGTTGGAAGCAGAACGCACAGGGACGCGGCCTGGCTGAAATCTTCGCCACCCAGCAGATGAAGGGCAAGGTGAGCACACAGTCAACCGATGCTGAGATCGAGGCTGCCCTGAGAGCTGAGGTGCAGTCGGCTGTTGACAATGCTGAGAACGTGGTTCGCCAGCGTGTCGATAAGTTCGGCGTGGTTCAGCCCAACATCCAGCGCCTGGAGGGCCAGTCGCGCATCATGGTCGAGATGCCTGGTGTGAAAGAGCCCGAGCGTGTTCGTAAGCTGTTGCAGGGTTCGGCCAACCTTGAGTTCTGGGAGACCTACAACTCACAGGAAATCGTTCCTCTGTTCACTCAGCTCAACTCGCGCTATGCAGCAGTGATGAGCAATGAGAACTCCGAGCTCTCCGAGAACTCCGAGACCTCAGAGCCCTCTGAGAACTCTGAGCTCTCCAAGTCCTCCGAGCCCTCTGATTCCGCCGCTACCGCTACATCAGCCTTCAGCGCAAAGCTGGCCAAGGGCGACAAGAAAGAGGATGCCCAGGCCAAGGAAGAGGCCAAAAAGCAGAACCCGCTCTTCGCTGTGTTCCAGCCCGTTCAGGGTCAGGGCCTCGCTATCGTAGGCTATGCACTTGCCCGCGATACTGCTGATGTTAATAAGATCATCTACTCAGAAGTGGCCCAGCAGATTCTTCCTGCAGAGCTGAAGCTCCGCTGGGGCGCTAAGGCCGAGGACTTCGGAACTGGCACCCACGGCGACGTGTTCGCGCTCTATGCCCTGAAGATTACCGAGCCCAACGGTCGTGCTCCGTTAGAGGGCGATGTGATTACCAGCGCAAAGGACGACTTCGATCAGATGGGTCACCCCTCTGTCTCAATGGAGATGAATAGCGATGGCGCTCGCCGCTGGTCGCAGATTACAAAGCTGAACATCGGCAAGGCCGTGGCTATCGTGCTCGACGATGCTGTTTATTCAGCTCCTCGCATCCAGACACAGATCGACGGCGGTCGTTCGCAGATCACAGGTAACTTCACCATCGAGGATACCAAGGACCTTGCAAACACGCTGAACTCTGGTAAGATGCCGGCTCCTACCCGTATCGTGCAGGAAGAAGTGGTGGGCCCGTCGCTCGGTGCTCAGTCCATTCAGCAGGGTATTATCTCGTTCATCGTGGCTTTCGTGCTGCTGATGATCTACATGATTCTGCTTTACGGCTTCATTCCCGGTATCATTTCTGATATTGCACTGCTCTTCAACCTCTTCTTCACATTGGGCATCTTGACTTCATTCCAGGCCGCACTGACCATGCCGGGTATTGCCGGTATTGTGCTGACGCTGGGTACGGCTGTCGATGCGAACGTGCTTATTTACGAGCGCACCAAGGAAGAGCTGCGTCGCGGACTGAATGTGAAAGAGGCTATCGGCAAGGGTTATTCGAACGCCTTCTCGGCCATCTTCGACTCTAACTTTACCTCACTCATCACAGGTATCATCCTGCTCTACTTCGGTACAGGTCCTGTGAAGGGCTTCGCAACAACCTGGATCATCGGTATCGCTGTGTCGTTCTTCACCGCTGTGTTCATGACCCGTCTGGTCTATGAGAACCGCATGAAGAAGGACAAGTGGCAGAAGCTCACCTTCCAGGGCGTCATCTTCAAGGATACCTTCAATAACACGAAGTTCAACTTCATGGGCATGTATAAGAAGACATTCGCCATCTGGGGCGTTGCTGCCTTGGTATTCGTATGCTGCTTCTTCGTTCGTGGCCTGAGCCAGAGCATTGACTTCACGGGTGGTCGCAACTATGTGGTGACACTCGATAAGGAGACACATGTTGAGGAGGTGCGTGCAGCACTACAGGGCGCTTTCGTCAACACCATCGGTGAGAAGGCTGGACAGCCTGCCAACACCAGCGTGATTGCACTGGGTACCAACGGCAAGACCGTGCGTATCTCAACCAACTGGGATATTGAGTCGAACAGCCCTGACGTGGACGATCAGGCTGAGAACATCCTTTACGAGGTTCTGAAGAAGAACGGTTACATCAGTCAGGCTAACATTCAGGACTTCAAGAATCCTGATGTTCGCGAGGGCGGTTCCATCATTTCTTCGGCTAAGGTAGGTCCTTCGGTGGCTAAGACCATCACTTATGGTGCCATCATCTCGGTCATCATCGCCCTGATTGCCATCTTCATCTACATCTTGGTACGCTTCCGCAACCTGGCTTACTCTACGGGTGCCATCGTTGCACTGGCTCTCGATGCTCTGGTGGTGATTGGTCTTTACTCAGCTCTGTGGGGCATCGTTCCCTTCTCGCTTGAGATTGATCAGACCTTCATCGGTGCTATCCTGACGGTGATTGGTTACTCTATCAACGATAAGGTAGTGGTGTTCGACCGTATCCGTGAGAACTTCCAGCTCTATGGAAAGCGCGACCGTCAGCTCATCTTCAACGAGTCGCTCAACCAGACGCTGGCCCGTACCATCAACACCTCAGTGACAACGCTCATCGTGCTGCTGTGTATCTTCGTTCTTGGCGGCGACAGCATCCGTTCGTTCTCGTTTGCCATGATTCTGGGTGTGGTATTCGGTACGCTGTCTTCTATCTTCATTGCAGCTCCTGTGGCTTACCTGACCATGGGCAAGAGCATCAAGGAAGAGGTGAAGGCTTAAAGGAAACAAAATGATCCTGTTATATAACAGAAAGGTGATGCCATTACGGCATCACCTTTTTGTTTTCAAGGCTGAAAATGTTCAAATCCATGTGTCGCTTTTGGCTGTTTTGATATTAATGTGTAAATTTGCCGTGCAAAATGCAGTTAAGATAAGATTGAACTTATGAAGAAACTTCTTTCCGTATTCCTTTTCGCCCTCAGCATGAACGTGATGGCACAAATGTCAGTCGCACCGTCTGATAACAGTTGCATGCCGTCTGATGGCGGTTGCAGCGTCTGCTCCTCAGCGCTGTCTGATAACAGTTGCATGCCGTCTGATGGCGGTTGTAGTGCCGGTTCCTCTGCCGGTTTCGCCATTCACGAGCTGAGCGATAGCATTTTTCAGCGTATGCAGGGCAAGAGTTATCCCAAGGGATGCACTGTGAGTCGTGCTGAGCTGCGCTATCTCACGGTGCTGCATGTAGATGCCAAGGGAAAGGTACACAGGGGTGAATTAGTGTGCAATCGGCTGATTGCGAAGGATTTGCTTGACATTTTCAAGCAGCTGTATGAGGCTGGCTATCCCATAGAGCGCATGCAGCTCATCGACGACTATGGAGCCGACGACGAGCGCTCCATGCAGGCCAACAACACGTCGTGCTTCTGTTTCAGGGCTGTAAACGGCACGACGAAGTTGTCGAAGCACGCGCAGGGGCTGGCCATCGACGTGAATCCGCTCTATAATCCCTGCGTGAAGGGCTCGCACGTGCAGCCTGCTACGGGGCGCGCCTATGCCGACCGTAGCCGCAAGTTTGGCTATAAGATAGAGCGAGGCGATTTGCTGTGGCGGCTCTTCACTGAGCGCGGGTTCCGTTGGGGTGGGGCATGGCGCTCGCTGAAGGACTATCAGCACTTTGAAAAGGGAGGAGATGGGGGATGACTGGGAGAGGCTGGGACTGACTGGGAGAGGCTGGGACTAATTAGGACTGGCTGGGACTAACTGGGATTGATTGGGACTGAATGGGAGGAGAAGTAAGCCCTCGGGCTTACTTCTCCTCTGTGGTGTAGTGAATGCTCACGGTGGGGGTGTAGGTGTTGTGCAGGATCAGGGTGAGTCCGCCCTTGCCTGTGCGGAAGTCAGCCTCCTTGTGCAGGTCGGCATCGTGCTTCATGTTGGCCCATCCGTAAAGGTCGGTAAATTCCTTGTGCAGCCGATTGTATATGCCAGTGGTAGAGTCGTTGTAAGTGGCTGCATAGCTCTCAATCATGTCGGTGATGGTGTCGTTGTGCTGCACGATGTCCAGTCGGCACAACTCCTTGACATTGTTCATTACGATGGTTTGGTCGTCGGTGAGTGTGGTGTCGAGCTCGAAGCCTTTCAGTTGCAACGAGTCGCACATGGCCTTGGCCGACATGCCCATTGACAGTCCACGGAACTCCAGATACTCGCGTTCGCCCTTGCAGGCGCACAGCATGACAAGTGCCATTACGGCAAAAAACATTTTCTTCATGACTAATAGATATTTTAAATAGTTTTGTTTGAATGGGTCAAAATTACAATTCTTTCCCTGAACGGCATTGCTGCTTTGTGGTTAATTAACAGTGTTATGGATTATTAACAAAAATCAAAAGGAGCCGCGCTTCACAGCGAGGCTCCTATTTTTAGTTAAATTAATCAACCATAAACCTTAACCATTAAAATCATTTTGTGCCGCAAAGGTAGTGAAAATATGTCGGATAACATGTTTTGAAAATGTGAATTTAGGTTGAAAATCGGTGAAATCGCGCATTTTAGACCTAAAATCACGTATTTTAAACATTGGAGGCGACTTTTTTAGTGCATAACTTTCGGCATTTGCGCAAAAATAACTATCTTCGCAGCTGATTATTTGCAATAAAACAGTGATGGTTCTACTCATTATATTGACCGTGTTGCTCGTTGTGGTGCTGCTCCTTCTGATGCGGGCGGCCTATCGTCGGAGCGTGCGTATTCGCAACCGCCTACAGATGGACCGCATCTTCACCAATATCAGCCACGAGCTACTCACTCCGCTCACGGTGATTTCGGCCTCGGTGGAGCGCATGAATGCCGAGGAGCCTCGCTTTGCTCAGGACTATGCGCTCATCAATCTGAACATCAACCGCATGGTGCATCTGTTGCAGGAGATTCTGGAGACCAGTAAGTCACAGTCGGGCGAACTGAAGCTGCTGGTGGCCCGGGGCGACGTGATGCAGTACATCAGTCGCACGGCCCTCTGTCTGGAACCGCTCATGACCAAGCGGAAGATTCGCTTCACCGTTGACTGTGAGCCGCAGTCCATGATGGGCTGGATAGACACCGACAAGCTCGATAAAATCATCTATAACCTGCTTTCGAATGCGGCCAAATTCACCGAAGAGGGCGGCACCGTCAGCCTGAACGTGCGCACCAGCAAGAACTACGACAAGGTGAGAATCACCGTGGCTGACAGTGGCATCGGCATTCCTAAGGAGAAGATGAAGCACCTGTTCCACCGCTTCTACGACGGTAACTACCGCAAGATGAAGACGACGGGCATTGGGCTCGGACTGTCGCTCACACGCGACCTCGTCTATCTGCATGGCGGCACCATCGACTGTGAGAGCGAGGAGAGCAAGGGCACCACGTTTGTCGTGACGCTGCCCATCACCAAGGAGTCGTTTGCCAAGTCGCAGATAGACGAGACCTACCAGATAGACCTCGACAAACCACAGAGCTTTATTCTCGACTTCAATGCCGTGAAGCCACAGCCCGCCCCCGTCAGAAAGGAGACTGATGAGGAGTCGCCCGACGAAGACGTCTATCGCATCCTGCTGGTTGAGGACAACGTGGAGCTGCTCATGCTCATGCAGACCCTGCTCAGTAGCCGCTATCATGTGACGACCGCCCACAACGGAAAGGAGGCGCTCGGCTTGGTGGAGCAACAGGAGCTGGACCTCATCATCTCAGACGTGATGATGCCCGAGATGGACGGCAACGAGCTGACGCGCTGCATCAAGGAGAATCCCAATACGAGTCATCTGCCCGTGATCCTGCTCACGGCCAAGACACAGGAGAGCGACCGCGAGAAGTCGATGCGCATCGGGGCCGACGACTACGTGACCAAACCCTTCCGTATGGGCGATCTGGAGCTGCGCATCCGCAACATCATTGAGAACCGCAAGCGCATTCGTCGTGAGTTCAAGGCGCAGACCGTGGAGGAGAGCCGTCTGAAGGCGCGTGTGGCTTCGCCCACTGCCGACGAGCTGTTCCTGCAGAAGGCCATCGACTGCGTGTATGCCCACTTGGGCGACAGTGAGTTCGACCGTGATGCCTTTGCCAGCGATATGGGCATGAGTGCCTCGACCCTCTACAACAAGCTGCGCTCCATCACCGGGCTCAACGTGACGGCCTTCATTCGCGACATCCGCATGAAGGAGGCTCGCCGCTTGGCTCAGACGCAGCCCGACCTGCGCGTCAGCGACCTGGCCTACAAGGTGGGCTTTAAGGATCCGAAGTATTTCTCTACTTGCTTCAAGAAGGAATTTGGCTTGCAGCCCAGCGAATTTCTGGAAAAGTCGAATAGTTTATGACAAAAGTGGCATTTAAATTTTGTCATCAGAGAAAAAAAACTTACCTTTGCACTTCATCCAACCTCTTTACCTTAAATTAATACTATACTAAAAACACAGAAAAAGCGCGTTTCCGAAGACTCGGAACGCGCTTTTTCCAGTTGTTATCCTGATGGTCTTTTTACCGAAGGGGGGCTGGGAGTTCTCGGGATTCTGGGAGTTCTCGGAGCTCTCGGGGGGCTCAGGAGGGCTCGGAGCTCTTGGGATTCTGGGAGTTCTAGGAGTTCTCGGAGGGCTCTGAGCTCTCGGAATTCTCGGAGTTCTCGGAGAGCTCCGAGAACTCTTGCTTAATTCGCTGTGAAGCTGGTCACGCTGTTGGTGCCCTTGGCGCTCGATCCTATATACAGTCCGTGCCATGCCGTTGTGGCATCGGTGGGGGCGGTGGTCGAATACTTCAGCGTGTAGGTAGAGCCCTTCACCATGCCCGTGGCCGTGATGAGTGAGAGTGAGCTGCTGCACGATGCCGGGAAACTGTAGGTCACGAGATTGTTGCCCGAGTTGTCGGCCAGCGTGTAGTAACGACCGCTGGTGTAGCTGATGGTGCTGGTCAAGAAAGCATAGCCCTGCTTGGCGTTCGAGATGGTGCTGCTCGAGCCGCCGCCCCAACCGCCGCCTCCGCCTTGGTTGGCTCCGGCGCTGATGCCAATGCCCGTACCCGTGATCTGAATGTAGCTGTTGTTGTCGCAGTCGAATCCTTCCTCAGGCGCGCCCTTCGTGGTATAAGCGAATACAGCTCCATTGCCGATGGTGATGGCTCCTGTGGTGCCTGCATTCGAGTCAACGGCGTCGTTGCCGTTTGAGTAGCACACGGTGACACCTCCGTTGAAGTAGATCTTTCCTGCTGTGTTCATGCAGTCATCGTAGGTGGCGAAGTAGTGCTGGCCGCCCTGAATGTCGATGGAGGTCTTCGATTCCAGTCCCTCGGCTCCGTCGGTCTTTGTGCTCACCTCGGTCGTGCCGCCATAGATGGTGACGGCGCAGATGGCCTTGATGGCCTTGGCCGATGAAGAGCTGTAGGCGCTGCCTTTGGTGCTCACTGTGAGCGTGGGACCCGTGCCGTCGGCCAAGCCCTGTGTGTAGGAGCCGGTGATGTTGGTCCAGGTAGAGCCGCCGCCAGGGCCGCCACCACCGCCAGGGCCGCCACCACCGCCACCAGGGCCGCCACCGGGAGCCATGAAGAGGGGGAGCTCAGAGGGCTCGGAGAACTGGGAGGGCTCAGGGAGCTGGGGGAGCTCGGAGTTCTGGGAGAACTCGGGGAGCTCGGAGTTCTGGGAGTTCTCTGAGGGCTCGGAGAGCTCGGAGTTCTCTGAGAGCTCGGAGAACTCTTCAAAGAAGGCGCTGCCTCCTCTGCTCCATGAGCTGCCGCCCGACTGTGTGCCGTCGCCGGCCTTGATGCCCTTGCCGGCATTGCCGGTCATGGTTATGCTGATGGTGCCCGCGTTGAGGGCTATGTTCAGTCCCTTCAAGCCCTTGGCCGACTTCACGTCGCTCGATATGGTGGTGGGCGCAGCACTGTTGTTGATGGTCAGCTCACCACCGTTGGTGACGATGTCGTAAGCTGCCACGCCGCGTCCGGCTGTTCCCGCCACGGTGATGGTGATGCTGCCGCCGTTCTGCACGAACTTTCCGCCCTTGATGCCAGCCACGTAGCTGAGATCAGACGAGTCGCTCGTGTCGATGGCACCGCTGGCGTTCAGCGTGAGTGTGCCGTCGGTCACCACGATGGTGCTGTCGCTCTTCAGGCACTTGGTGCCAGCGGCAGTGGTGGTCAGCGTGAGCGCACCGCCCTCTATGTAGATGTTGCCGCTGTCCTCGCCCTCATGGTCGGTGGTCTCGCCCGTGTTGGTGGTGCCGTCGATCTCGGCCTGTATGGCATCGTCGCCCACACCGCTTACGCCTACGGTTCCGCTGCTCATGAGGAAGTACTCATTGGCGTGAATACCGTCTTTCACGGCTTTCAGCACGTTGATGGTGCAGTTCTTCACCGTCATGTATTCGCCCGTCTTGATGGCGTGGGCGGTGAGTCCGTTCACGTTTAGCACGCCGTGGCCCTTGAACTCGGCATGCCCCTTGATCACGAAGCATGCCTTCTGCGAGCCGTTGGCACAGTCGGTGAGCGTGTTCTCGGTGTCCTTCTTCACGCTCACGTCGATGCGCTTGCCGTTCTGAATGTTGATGGCAGCCCCCGAAGGATTGGTCAGCGTGAGTGCGTTGAGCTCCAGCGTAGCCTTGTAAGAGCCCGACATGTAGAAGCTGCCGTCGGTTGACCATCCGCTCAGTGCGTAGGTGATTTCGGTAGCCACATCGGTGCTCTGGTCGATGGTGACGTGGGCACCGCTCACGCTGGCGGTCACGTAGCGGGCAATGTTGCCGGCCACGAACACCTGTGCCGAGGTGCCGTTATAGACCACGCTCACCAGATTGTCGGTCACGGCAGTGTTGTCGAAATACATCTGAGTGACTTCGCTCAGCTGATAAGTTTTGTCCAGAATGGTGACGGTCTGCCCGTTCTGGTACATCATGTCGCCTGCCTGTGCCGATGGAATCTGGTAGATCACCTGTCCCACCTGCACGTTCAGTGTCTGTGCTACTGCCATCATGCAGGGTAGCAGTGCCGATAGCACTATTGTCATTGTTCTTTTCATAAGCGAGTTGCTATAATATATATTCTATAACGAAAATTTTCCTGCAAAGTAAAAGAAAAAATCGGGAAATAACCAATTTTTTCAACGAAAAGCCCTTTTTATTCAACGAATCGGATGCCTGACGGCTGCGACTTGGGTGAAATGTTCAGTCAGTCGGGCAACGAGTCGAGTAAGATTTCGATGAGGCGGGGTAGGGCATAGTCGTCCAATCGCTGCTCGCTCACCCACTCATAGCCGTCGGGCAATGGCGGCTTCTGCTCCGTCTCAAGCAGGTAGAAGTCGCAGTACAGGATGCGGTGGGTGAGCACATGCTTCACGTTCTTTCTCACCAGCACGAGCGGCTCGGCCACGTTCGGCATGTCCTCCTGCGCCACCGGCTCCCACAGTCCTTGCCAGATGTCGCCGCTGCCCCTGCGCCTGATGGCCGTGAGTGCGGGCTTGTGGGCGGCACGGTCGGCTGCCGACCTACACCTTATATATATATACGCGAGGCGGCGCTCCTTCACCTCCATCTTGCGCAGCTTCACGGGCAGCTCGCCGATGCGGCCCGTGCTGAGCGCCACACACGTCTCCTGCAGCGGACAGAGCAGACAGCGAGGCGACTGCGGTGTGCACTGCAAGGCTCCGAAGTCCATGATGGCCTGATTGTAGGCGCCTGCCAGCTTTGCCTCCTCGGGCATGAGCTCCTGTGCCAGCAGGGCAAACTCCTTCTTGCCTTCGGTGGAGTTGATGGGGGTGCTGATGCCGAAGTGGCGGGCCAGCACGCGATAGACATTGCCATCGACCACCGCCCTGGGCAGGTTGAAAGCCATCGAGGCGATGGCTGCAGCCGTGTAGTCGCCCACGCCTTTGAGCGCGCGAATGCGCTCATAGCTGTCAGGGAAGCCCCCCATCTGCACAATCTGCCGGGCAGCAAAGTGCAGGTTGCGTGCCCGTGAGTAGTAGCCCAGTCCCTGCCACTCGCGCAGCACCTCGTCTTCGGTGGCGGCGGCCAGTTGCTCTACGGTGGGCCAGCGGTGCATGAATCGCTCCCAGTAGGCCCATCCCTGCTGCACGCGCGTCTGCTGCAGGATAATCTCGCTCAGCCATATAGCATAAGGGTCGCGAGTGTTGCGCCAGGGCAACTCGCGACCATTATCATGGAACCATTTCAGCAGTGTGAGTGCAAAAGTGGGATTCGGCATATCCCTCTGTGCTTATTTCTGCACTTGTGTTGGCTGTGCCTTGACTTTTTCGGTCTTCAGCTTCTTCGAGGGAGCGGCTGTCAGTTTAGCGCTCTTTACAGAAGCAGCCTTGGAGAGCTTGGCTTTTTTCTCGGAGCACTCGGCTTTTTTCTCGGAGCACTCGGAGGTCTTGGAGCACTCAGAGCTCTTTTTGCAGCAGTCTGCCTTCTTTTCAGAGCAGTTGGCCTTCTTCTCAGAGCACACGGAGCACTTAGAGCACTTTGAGGTCTCGGAGCACTTGGAGCACTCCTCGGCGCTCTTCTTGCAGCAGTCGGCGCTCTTCTTGCAGCAGTCGGCGGCTTTCTTGCAGCACTCTTTCTTTACAGTCTTTTTTGCTTCCTGCGCATTCACTGTGGTTGTGAAGCTCAGGGCGGCCACCATCATGATGGCACTCAGAATCAGTCTTTTCATGTTCGTCGATAGTTTAATTTTTATATAAATAGCGTTTGTAACGCGGCAAAGTTACGAAAAAACGAGAGAAGAACAAAACAAACGTGTTTGTTTTTTCTTCCGAGTGCAAGTAACTTCGCGCTGGAAACGCAAAGTTACGAATAGTAATCGTAGTTTCTTCACTTTTTTATGTTAAAGTAAGCGTAATTTTACTGAAAGACTTTGTTGCGCACGGTTCTCAGCACAAACCACAGGTGCATGGCTACGGTGTGGAGCCTGCCGTAGTGGCGGCACATGATGTGGAACCGCTCGCGGAGCGAGTCGCGGTGATGGCGCGTGGTGGCTCCCTCCTCGGTGTAGTTGGCCACCACCATATTTATATTATAGAAGGGCAGACCGGCCCGCTCGCCCTCGCGCATCACCCGTATGCACCAGTCCACATCGGCTGAATAGCGATAGTGCGTGTCGTACTGTAGGTTCTTGGCCAGGTCGGTGCGGGCATAGAAAGCCTGATGGCACACCAGCATGCCCTGACGGAACGAGCGCCACGTGAGGTGCTCAGGCGGCTGCAGACGGCGCGGATGCAGGAAGCGGCCCTCATTATCTACTATGTTCGTGTTGCCGTAGAGCACGGCAGGCAGTTCGGCTGAGGGCAGCTCGTTCAGCCGGCAGCGGTGTACGATTTGCTCCAGCGTGTCGGTAGCCGGGAAGAAGTCGCCGGCATTCATATAGACCACGTAGTCGCCCAGTGCCTGCGTCAGTCCTTTGTTCATGGCGTCGTAGATGCCCTGGTCGGGTTCCGACTTGATGATGACCTTGTGTCCGCAGCCGCTCTCGTCGCTCCGCTGCTTGTAGTCCTCGGCCAGCCGTAGGGTGTCGTCGGTCGAAGCACCGTCGATGATGAGATGTTCCACGTCTTCGTAGGTCTGGCTGAGCACGCTCTCGAGCGTCCGGCCAACCACGGCGGCAGCATTATAAGTGATGGTGATGATGGTGAAGCGTACCATATTGATATCAGACTTGGCTATTGGAAAGTGAATGATAGAGTTCAATGTATCGGTTGGCCACCACGCTCTCGCCGAACCGTCGCATCACGCTTCGGCGCAAGTCGCGTGGGCTCACGTTGGCCCTCAAGGCCCAGGCCATGCCTTCGGCCAGGCTTTCGGCTGAGAGATAGTCGGCCAGGAAGCCTGTCTGCCGGTGGACGATGATGTCGTTGGGTCCGCTGCCTGCAAAGGCCACGGGCAGACTGCCGCAGGCTTGTGCCTCGACCAATGTCTGTCCGAACGTCTCATAGAGCGATGACGAGACGGTGGCATTCGATGCCGAATAGATGGCCGACAGCTGATGCTCGTCGCCTACATAGCCCAGATGCGTCCATCTGAACGGAATCTGCTCCAGCAGCGAGGCATCGCGAATGCCGCCGAAGAGCAGCACCCGCACCTCATGGCTCCGGAACTGGCTCTGCAACAGCTGCAGGGCTTTGAGCAGATGGCTGAAGCCCTTGATGGGATCGTCGATGCGGGCAGCCCCGAACGACAGCACGTAGGGCTCCTGCACATCGAGGGCCGTGCGTGCATCAGTGCGGTCGATGAGCGTGAACTGTGAAAGCGAGATGGAGTTGGGAATCACTTTGATGGGAAAGCCGCCCGTCAGCGCACTTGCCCTGGCGCGTGCTGCCAGCCACTCGCCCACGGCCACAAACGTGAGGCGGCTGGCCTCGGCATACAGCCTCTTCTTCTGCTGGAACACCTGGTAGGAGAGGTCGTGGTCAGCAGGATGCTGCAGGAACGGGCACTGGCAGCATTCGCTCTCGAAGCGGTTGCAGTCGTAGGCATGATGGCAGATGGCCGTCAGCTCCCACATGTCGTGCATGGTCCATACCACGGGCTTGCCGCTCATCAGGATTTTCTGAATGCCCTTGAGCGACAGGTAGCCCTGGTTCACCCAGTGCAGATGCACGATGTCGGCTTCCTGGAACTCGCGCGTCTTCGTGATGTCGGTGCCGGAATTGGCAATCGACACCTTGAACAGGTTCTTGCGGTTGAAGCGGTTCTTCAGCCAGATGACACCGCGCTCCCACAGGAAATGCCTGTAGTTGGCGCTCCTGGTGCCGGCTGTAGCCACGTAGAGCGCGTCGCTCTCTTTCTTGCAAACCAGCATGCGGGCTTTCACGCCGTTGTTGATTAGCGCCTCAGTCAGGCGGTTGGCAGCCACAGCCGCACCGCCATTGCAGTCACTTGTGCTTACGATTAGAACTCTCATAGACGCGCAAAGGTACGAATATTCCATAAATTATAGCTATAATTTTGCGGATTATAGCTACAATTACCAAAATTTTAGCTATAATTTTTCTTGATATAGCGGCTGTTTCCGCACACAACAGGTTGATTTACGTCAAGAAGAATGTAGTTTTCTACACTTATCGCATGAAAAATGTTGCGAGGTCCGGAAAATCGCATTACCTTTGCATCGTCAAAAGGTTAATAGATTGTTTTAGGTTAGTAGTAATATTTATAGTTTTAGGTTTTTAGTTATTGGTAAAAGAAAGTTTTCAACTGTAGGATAACAGGTGGTCGCTGTGAAGCTCCCATTTAAACTTTCAAATTTTTGGTAAAAATTTAGTGAGATTCCTCCCCTGCTTGTCATGCGTGACAGCAGCGGAATCGAAACTAAAGAAACGCCGAAGATTTGTTTTGACTGAAAAAGGATTTTTAGTTAAACATAGGCTTGTGCCGCTGTAGCTCGCGAGAGTTGCAGCGGACTTTTTTTGTGATGCGTTTGTTTTGTTCTTCTCTCGTTTTTTCGTAACTTTGCAGCCATGAATCGACAGTTAACGATCGGACTCGACGCCAAGCGCATCGTAAAGAACGGTACAGGACTGGGCAGCTATGGCCGCACACTGGCCAACGACCTGGCCAATGTCAGCCTTGCGCGTGCTGTCGGTGGGGATTCTGCTTACGACCGTCTGGACCTGCGGCTCTATGCACCCGACAAGGGTCGCGACGAACTGCGCACGCAAGTTGCCCAGCGCCCCAACCTGCACTTCGTCTATCCTCTCTCCACGCTTCCCTCTCCCTTCTCGTCCCTCTACAAGGCATATTGGCGCTCTCACGGCATTCTTCGCCAGTTGCAGGCCGATGGCGTGCAGGTGTTCCACGGACTGTCGGGCGAACTGCCTGTCGGCATCCGCAAGACCGGCATCCGCTCAGTGGTCACCATTCACGACCTCATCTTCATGCGCCATCCTGAGTATTACAGCCGGATCGACGCCCAGATCTACCGCCACAAGTTCTTCAAGACCCTGCGCGAGGCCGACCGCATCGTGGCCATCAGCGAGTGTACCCGCCGCGACATTGCCGAATTGGGGCAGATACCTGAGGAGCGCATCGACCTCATCTATCAGAGCTGTGCTCCGCGCTTCTCAGCCGAAATCATGCCGACCGCCATCGAACAAGTGCGCCACACCTACGGACTGCCCCCCCGCTATGTGCTCAGCGTGGGCTCTATTGAGGAGCGCAAGAACATGTTGCTGGCCGTCAGAGCCCTGCACTGGCTGCCGGGCGATGTCAGTCTGGTGCTGGTGGGGCGGGCCACCAAATACACGCGCAGGATTGTTGAGCTGGCCCGGCGCGAGAACCTCAGCCATCGCGTGCATCTGCTCCACGGCGTGCCCGACGATCACCTGCCAGCCATCTATGCCGGTGCCGAGGTGTTCGTCTATCCCTCGCGCTATGAGGGCTTCGGCATCCCCATCATCGAGGCCGTCAGCATGTCGCTGCCAGTGGTGGGCTGCACGGGCTCCTGTCTGGAAGAGGCAGGCGGCCCCGACAACCTCTACGTGTCGCCCGACGATGCCGAGGGCATGGCCGCCGCCATCCGCCAGCTGCAGCGAGGGGCCGAGGGCAGGGAAGAGCGCATCAGGCGCAGCCGCGACTACATCACCCGATTCGAGAACAACGATGCCGCCAGTCGCTTTGCCAGCCTCTACACATCGCTGGCAAAAAGCCAATAGAAAACTGAATCAGGGACGATGACTATATAAAATAAGTTAATTGTTTGCATGATTTGATATGAGTTGTCATAGTTTTTGGTAATTTTGCGCACTTTAATAAAAAAGGCAGTGTATTGAAGATAACGATAACCCGAGAGATATGAGACAGTTAAAGATACAAAAAAGCATTACCAATCGCTCCAGTGAAGCACTCGACAAGTACCTTGTCGAAATAGGTCGCGCCCCTCTCATCTCCATCGACGAAGAGATAGAGCTGGCCCAGACCATTCGCAAGGGCGGGCCAGAGGCTCAGCGAGCCAAAGAGAAGCTCATCAATGCCAACCTGCGCTTCGTGGTCAGTGTGGCCAAGCAGTACCAGCATCAGGGACTCACCCTTACCGACCTCATCGACGAGGGCAACATCGGGCTTATCAAGGCTGCCGAGAAGTTCGACGAGACGCGCGGCTTCAAGTTCATCTCCTACGCCGTGTGGTGGATTCGCCAGAGCATCCTGCAGGCTATTGCCGAGCAGAGCCGCATCGTCAGACTGCCCCTCAACCAGACGGGAGCCCTGAGCAAGATTAATCAGACCATCAACAGCTTTGAGCAGAAGCACGGTCGCCGACCCTCCAACACCGAGCTCGAGGAGCTCACTGGCGTGGAGAGCGAGAAGATTGAGCAGGCCATCAAGGCCGATGCCCATCACATGAGCATCGATGCCCCCTTTGGCGAAGACGAGGACAACTCAATGGCCGACCTGCTCTCCTCGGGCGAGGACAGCCGCACCGACAAGCATGTGGACTATGAGTCGCTCACTGCCGATCTGGACAGCGTGCTGCGCTCGGTGCTCAAGGAGCGCGAGCTGCGCATCGTGAAGGAGTGCTTCGGCATTGGCTGCCACGAGAAGGGACTTGAAGAGATAGGCACCGAGATGGGACTTACCCGTGAGCGCGTGCGCCAGATTCGCGAGAAGAGCATCGCCAAGCTGCGCGAGAGCGGCTATGCCAAGGTGCTCATGAAGTATCTGGGATAACGCCCGTCTTTTTAAAAAACAGAACTCAATTAATAAAAAAACCGCAGGTGTCGCGAGTGACACCTGCGGTTCTTTTTTTATGGATTCAGGATTTCTCCCTTACTCCTCCGGCAGCATGATGACCTCAGCACGGTCGCAGCCCTTGAGCAGTTCCTTCATGAAGTTCATGACGGTCTCGGGCGTCTGAGCCTCCACGGTCTTCTTGTAGTCGGTGTAGAAATCCACTCCGTAGTCGCGCAGACGGCTGATCTGGCGAATCCAGAAGTTGTTGGTCTTGGCCTCGTCGTCGATGGCCTTGAGCATGTACTCCTTCACCTTGTTGAGCTTCTCCAACTCAACGGCCTTGGTCAGTCCCTGTACCTCATCGCCCATGATCTTCACGGCAATGTCGCCTTTCTCGGGCTTCATGGGGCAATATACGAGCACGGAGCCTACGGTGCGGTAGTCGTCGCGCGAGAGTCCGGCCTGAGCCATCACTGAGTAGGCGGCGCTGGCCTCCTCACGAATCTTCTCGGTGTAGAGCATGGTGAGAATCTGTCCGGCCATCGAGGCGCGAATGCTGTTCTCGAGCGTGTACTTCATCTTGTCGTTCTTCCATACCATCACGGCGATAGCCTTCGGGGTCTCCATCTTGCGCTTGAAGTTGTTCTTCACGTCGCCCTTGAACGAATCCTCTACGTCCTTACCCTTCTTCACGGTCTTGGCATCGCCGGGCAGCGAAGCCAGATACTGCTCGATGAGCGGGCGCAGCTTAGCCTCGTCGTAGTTGCCGATGATGGTGAAGGTGAAGGCAGCGGCGTTCTGCGTCTGCTCCTTGGCCATCTGCAGCATGCGGTCGTAGTTGACCAGCTTCAGGTCATCGACATTCATCGGAGCGAATCGCTTCGAGTGGTTCTGCACGGTGAGCGTGAGCGAATCGCTGAACACGGCCTCGGGCTGCAGCAGCTTGTTCTTCAGCATCAGCTCGGTGGTCTTCATGGTGTTGTCGTAAGACTCTTGGTCCTTGTTGATCTTGGTGAAGTAGAGATAGACGAGCTGCAGCATCGTCTCAACGTCGTTAGGAGTTGACGAGCCGGTGATGTTGATACGGTCGGTGCCGAGCATCATGCTGGCGCTGGCAATCTTTCCGGCCAGTGCCTTCTCCAGTTCGGTGTGCGAGAAGTTGCCCAGTCCGCTGGCCTCGATGGCATCGTCGAACATCTTGATGTTGGCAAAGTCGCTCTCGCCATAGAGCGACGAGCCGCCAAAGCCTTCGCCGGCAATGATGACCTGGTCCTTCTTCAGGTCGGTCTGCTTGAGCACCACGGTAGCGCCGTTCGAGAGCTTCAGCTCCTTATAGTCGAACTTCTTGCCGGCCACTTCCTTCACAATCTTTCCGGCCTTGGGCAGGGCGGTGATGAGGGGCTCGTCCTTCACGTTGTCCACGTAGGCTTCCAGCTTCTCGGCGCGTGCCTCGGCCATTGCCTTCTTCAGGCTCTCAGGCGTGGGATAGACGGCTCCGTCCTTCTCCTGGTTCATGTTGAGCACCACCATGTTCGAGTCGGTAGCGGTCACGAACTCCTTCATCAGTTCGTTGACGGCCTCAACGGGCATCATCGGCACAATCTGCTTCATCACCTGATAGTAGTCGTCGAGCGAGGGGATGGGCTCTTTGTCGAGATAGTGGTTCACGTACTGGCGGCAGAACTGGTTGTTGTAGCGCTTGTCCTTGTTGCTGTACTGCTTGTCGAGCTGGCTCATGAAATTCTGCTGATAGCGCTTATACTCGGTGGCGGTGAATCCGAACTCAGCGGCGCGGCGAGCCTCGATGAAGGCGGCCTTCATGGCAGCCTCGGTCTGGCCCTCCTTGGGCAGGGCATCGACTGTGAAGGCATCCTTCGTCTTCGAGAACAGGTACTGTCCGTAGCTGGCGCTGGCCTGCAGGTAGGGGCATTCGGGCTTCTGAGCCAGTTCGGCCATGCGGTCGTTGAGCATGCCGATGGCAGCATCCTTCATGTAGTCGATGACGAGGTACTGCATGTTGGTCTTGATCTCCTCGGGGATGGGATCGCTCTTGAAGAACACCTCCACGATGCTGTACTGCATCTCCTTGTCCTTGTCCACAACGAAGATGGGCTCGTTGTTGTCGGGCACCTGCTCAGCCACGACGGGAGCGGGGTTCTCCGGCATCTTGATGGGGGCGAAGAGCGCCTTGATCTTCTGCTCCACTTTGTCCACGTCAACGTCGCCCACCACGATGATGGCCTGATTGTCGGGGCGATACCACTTCTCATAGTAGTCGCGCAGCACCTGGGGCTTGAAGTTGTCGATGATTTCCATCAGGCCGATGGGCATGCGGTGACCGTACTTCGAGCCGGGATAGAGCTGAGGCAGGTCGCGCTCCAGCATGCGCATGGTGGCACTGGTGCGCAGTCGCCACTCCTCGTGAATCACGCCGCGCTCCTTCTGAATCTCCTCCGGCTCCAGCAGCAGGCCGTCGGCCCAGTCGTGCAGGATGAGCAGGCAGGAGTCCACGATGCCCTCGCGTGTGGTGGGTACGTTCGAGATGTTATAGACCGTCTGGTCTATCGAGGTGTAGGCGTTCAGGTCGCGTCCGAACTTCACGCCGATGGTCTCACACCACTTCACGATGTCGTTGCCCTTGAAGTGCTCCGTTCCGTTGAAGCACATGTGCTCCAAGAAGTGGGCCAGACCGCGCTGCTGGTCGTTCTCCTGAATAGAGCCCACGCGCTGAGCGATGTAGAACTCGGCACGCTGTTCGGGCCAGTTGTTGAAACGGATGTAGTAAGTGAGTCCGTTGTCCAGTTTTCCCATGCGCACGTCCTTATCGACGGGGATGGGCGGCATCTGTTGTGCCGTCACGGCTGCTGCGCCCGCCACGAGCAAGGCGGCAACTGCCAGCATGTTTTTGAAGAATTTCTTCATAATTAAACTTTAGTTTGTAAATAAAATAAAATGATGTGTTTTTTTTGAGTTCTCCGAGTTCTCTGAGTTCTCCGAGCTCTCCGAGTTCTCTGAGTCCTCCGAGTTCTCCGAGCTCTCTGAGTCCTCCGAGCTATAGATTATAGAATGTTGACATGAAGCTGGATCGGAAGCTTTTGCTGATGTGCAGCTCGGTGATGTTGTCGAGTGGCGGTCTGAGCCTACATTGGTTCTCCACCACGCCGCTGATGTGTTGTACGTTGACGATGTAGCCCTTGTGTATCTGTACGAAATAGCGCGAATAGGCCAGGATGGTGTCGGCAGTGGTGCGATGGCGCAGCTGGTGATTCTTGCCCTCCTTGGTGACGATCTCCCAGATGCGGTGCTCGCCGTCGAAGCGGAAGAAGGCAATGTCATCGAAGCGCAGCACGGTGTGCTCATTGAACTGGTTGACCACCATCACGTTGGGCATGATCGTGCTTTCCGAGGGAACGGCCTGCTGAATGTTGCTCAGTCGGTTCTCGTAGTAGCGGGTCATTATCTTGGCCAGTTCCTGCTTGCTGGCCGGCTTCAGCATGTAGTCGAAGGCTTGCTGCCGCAGTGCCTCGAGCATGTACTTGTCGTAGCCGGTGTAGAACACCACCTTCATGTCGGGCTTCACCTGCGGGCGAATCGTGGCACAGAAGTCTATGCCCGACATCGATGGCATCTCTACGTCGAGAAACAGCAGGTCGGGTTCTTTGTCTATGATTTCGTCGCTCACTTCCTCAGTGGCATCGGTGGCCGTGCCGATAATCTCTACTGAGTAGCTTTTCAGCAGCTTGAGTAGCAGGGCGGTTGAGTTCTGGTCGTCATCTACGACAAAAGCTCTTACAAGTCGTTTCACTTCCATGTTCAAAACATT
>DFJI01000040.1:95479-134394 GCA_002372235.1 Prevotella sp. UBA3675
ATCTTATGTTCGTGGGGGGTATCTTTATCGTCTTGATTCTTCAGGATATAGTCGAAGTTGTTGGGCAGCAACAGCCAGGCTCGGCATCCGCGCTGTCCGTCGGGGTGGGTGTAGTTGTCCAGTCCGTAGTCCATGAGCGGTTTGCCGGTTCTTCGGCCATGCGTCTGCGTGTATTGATCGTTCAGCAGGTTGATGGTCTGTCGCATGACGCGCAGTCCGGTTCGCTCTTTGTTCTGCCGTTCCTCGGCCAGTCCCACTCCGTTGTCTATCACTTCAATGAGTGTGGCTTCTTCTTGCGGCTTCACGTTCACCCACACACAGCGCTTCTTGCCCGGTTCGGGCCTGCGGGCCTTCAGTCCGTGCTTGATGGCGTTCTCCACCAGTATCTGCACCGCCATCGAAGGCAGTCTCACGCTGTCGGTGTCGAGCCCCTCAGGCACGTTGATGCTGAGACAGAAGTCGGGTCCCACCGAGTGGCTCTCAATGCTGCAGTAGAAGCGTATGAACTCCAGCTCCTCGCTGAGCGACGACTGCTCAATGTCCGTGTGCTCAATGCCTCGGTGCAGCAGTTGCACGAGCGAGTCGAGGTTCACCTCCTTGCCGTCCATTTGCGCCATGATCTCGGCGGCGAGAGCATTGCTGATGAAGTGAGGCGTGATTCGGTTGCGCACGGTCTTCATGCGCAGTTTGGCAATGCTGTTGCGCATCTCGGCCTCGCGCAGTTGTCGCTCTCGGTGCTTCAGCACGGTGATGATGATGAGCAGCACGATGATGAGCGAGGAGAGCAGCAGCAGGGCCACGGCCCATCGGAATGACTGTTCCTTCTCTTCCAGCTGTCGCTGTTTCTGTAGCAGAGTCTTCTCGTGCTCGTAGTGCATGAGTGCCTCGGAGAATCGCATCTTCGTATTGTCGTTGGCTATGCTGTCGTGCAGCAGCATATATTCGTTCAGCTGTTGGCTGTACTTCTGCCATTGTCCGGTGCGTTCATACAGTCGCATGAGCACCTTTCGGCGCAGTTGCTTCTGTGAGGGTATCATCCATTCCGGTATGGGGTCTTCCTTTGCCAGCCGCTCGGCATCGGCAATCCGTCCTTCCTCCAGAGCCACCTCTATGCGCTGTGTGATGAGATAGAACAGCGGTATGGGCTGCTGCTGTTCGGTGAAGAAAGGCTGTGTCTCGTCCAGTATGGCCTTGCCTTTGTCTATGTGTCCCAGCTTGATATACACATCGCTCAGGTTGCAGCGTTCGAACATGCGTTCCCACAGCAGGTTCGGGTCGTTGGCTATGGTAGAGTCGAGCTCCAGGAAGCACTCGAGGCTCTCGCGGTACTTGCCTTGCAGATAGTAGTCGTTGCCCCGGTTGTTCAGATAGTGGAACAGCTCAGTGATGTCCATGTGCTGTTTTAGTTGGGCTGCCTGCTCCCACCAGTCGTTACTTTGGTCGAAGTTGCCCATTGCTGCGTAAGCCGACGCAATGCCTATGTCGAGCGTGATGCGTGTGGCATAGAACATCCCCGCCGAGTCGCCCAGCTCCATTGCCTCGCGGTAGTAGGTCACGCTCTGGTCGTAGCGTCCCTGCTGCTTATACACTTCGGCTATGTTGATGAGAATGAGCAGCCGGTAGTCATCGTCGCAGCCCAGTCGTTTAGCCATCTCGAGCGCCTTCATGTTGTGAACCTGTGCCGAGTCCATACGCCCCGTCACCTTTGTCTCATACACTCCCATCTGCATCTCACACTCCAGTTCCAGCAGACTCAGATGTGCATCGCGTTTGTGGGAGTTGCGGGCTATGTAGTTGCGAATGCGTTTGTGACAGGCCATGAACGAGTCGGTCTGCATGGTATAGTAGTAGTACTTGATGTTCAGCACCTCAAACCGATAGTACTCGTTGCTGTCCTTGGCCTGCGCCTTTCCGTCCTCTATGATTTGGCGCACGCCCTCCGTTTTGCCGTGTTTCAGCAGCTGTTCGCCTTCATTATAGGCATCGGGGAACTTCAGACATGCCAGTTCCGATGCCGGAGTGAGCGTGAGCAGTGTGGCACATCGCTCGCCGATGGGTGTCAGCATGAGAACTGCCGCCAGAAAGAGGATGATGGATATGATGGTGAGGAAGTATTTTTTCATGATTTTCCAATTTTTTTTGCTACCGAATGTCTCTTGTCATTTCTTTCGGATGAGTGTGAGCCCGTCTCGCAGTGGCAGGATCACTTTCTCCACCCTTGTGTCGGCAGCCACGTGGTCGTTGAACCTCACGATGCCCTGCGTCTGCTGGTCGTGAGCGTAGGCCGGATCGGTCACATGCCCGTCCCACAGCGTGTTGTCGGCCAGTATGAATCCCCCCTTGTTCAGCAGTGCGAGTGCCGTTTCGTAGGTCTCCACGTAGGTGCGCTTGTCACCGTCGATGAAAGCCATGTCGAAGGCGATGCCCAGTCGGGGAGCCTCGGTGATGGCGTCGCCTATGATGAACGTAATCTTGTCGGCCACGGGCGAGTTCTCAATCCACGGTCGGGTGAAGTCCTCCTGCTCGTCGTTGATCTCGAATGTATAGACGTGCCCGTCGTCGTCCAACCCCTCTGCCATGCAGATGGCCGAGTAGCCGCTGAAGGTTCCCACCTCCAGTATGTTCTTGGGCCTGATCATCTGCACCAGCATCTTCAGCAGCCGTCCCTGCAAGTGTCCGCTGGCCATGCGCCCGTGCAGCAGGTGAATGTTGGTGGCCCGCCACAGACGGTAGAGGTAAGGAGGCTCGGGGGAGATATGGGAGAGGAGGTAGTCGTCTGGCTGAGATAACTGAGAACTGAGAGGTGAGAACTGAGAGGTATGGTTAGATGTGCCTGCTGAAATGGTATCAGCTGCATTTCCGCTCAGATGTTCATATTTATGTTTAGTTGTAACCATACCTCTCAGTTCTCAGCTCTCAGCTCTCAGTTCTCAGCTCTTAGTTCTCAGTTATCTGTCGTATCGCCTCCACCGCCAGCCTGTAGCTGTCCAGACCGAATCCGCAAATCACGCCTTTGCATGCGCAGGAGATGTAGCTCTTGTGGCGGAACTCCTCGCGCTGGTGTACGTTCGAGATGTGCACCTCCACGACGGGCGACTTCAGCGAGCGGATGCAGTCCTGCAGGGCAATGCTCGTGTGGGTGTAGGCCCCGGCGTTCAGCACGATACCGTCGCACACGGGAGTGGCCAGAAAACCGGCCTCCTGCAGCTTGTCGATCAGCTCGCCCTCAATGTTGCTCTGGAAGTAGTCTATCTCCACGTCGGGATAGCGCTGCCGCAACGTGGGCAGATAGTCGTCGAACGAGCTCTTGCCGTAGATACCCGGTTCGCGCTGCCCCAGTAAGTTAAGGTTCGGACCGTTAATAATTAGTATTTTCATGCGGATTTCTAAGTTTTTTTGTATATTTGCGCGCAAAATTAATAAAAATAATGGGAGCGGACAAAAAAACGAACGAAAATATTAGACAACAATTCCTCAGATATTTGAAATTACAGCGCGGACTGTCGCCCAACACGCTCAGTGCCTACGAGCACGATGTTGAAAAACTGCTGACTTTCCTGGCGGGCGAGAACCTGCATGTGCTCGATGTGCAACTCAGTGACCTACAGCGTTTTGCCGCTGGACTTCACGACGTGGGCATAGGGCCGCGCTCGCAGTGTCGCATCCTGAGCGGCGTGCGTGCGTTCTATCGTTTCCTGGTGCTCGACGACTATCTGGACCAAGACCCCACCGAGCTCTTGGAATCGCCCGTCTTGGGCGAGCATCTGCCCGAATTTCTCACCCCCGCTGAGGTCGATCGGCTGAAAGACTCCATCGACCTCTCCAAGCCCGAGGGCCACCGCAACCGTGCCATCATCGAGGTGCTCTTCAGCTGCGGGCTGCGCGTGTCTGAGCTCGTCAACCTGAAGCTCTCGCAAATCTTCCGCAAGGAGCAGTTCGTGCGCATCTTAGGCAAAGGCTCGAAGGAGCGGTTAGTGCCAGTCTCCGAGATGGCTTTCCACGAAATAGACCTCTACATGCCTTGGCGCAACTCGCTGAAAATCAAGCCCGGCGAGGAAGACTACCTGTTCCTGAACCGTCGCGGAGCCCATCTCACCCGCACCATGATTCTCATCATGCTCAAGCAGCAGGCCGATGAGGCTGGCATCCAGAAGACCATCTCGCCCCACACGCTGCGCCACTCCTTTGCCACGGCCCTGCTCGAGGGCGGAGCCGACCTGCGTGTCATTCAGGCGCTGCTGGGCCACGAGTCGATAGGCACCACCGAAATCTACACCCACCTCTCCGACACCACTTTGCGTGAGGCCGTGCTCGAACATCATCCGCGAAACTTGAAATGGGAGAAATAAAAAAAAGCAAGCCCGATGAATACGGCTTTGGTGTCAGTTTTAAGGAACTTAGCCATAGATGACAAGCACCATCATGAAAAATTATAGCTAAAATTTATGGAATTATAGCTATATTTTCTGAAATTATAGCTAAAATTTTTTATAAGTTCCTACCTATAAGCCCTAAAGTCGTTTTTCAACGACTTGTATTTCTTTGCAAGATTATGCGCTTGTCTGTCAAACTCGTCGATGGCAGAGATGTTAACTTTCATACTTTTGCGAAAAAGCAAGATGCCCGGCCTCGCAAATTCTTATCAGATGACCGTCTCAGGGCTTTCCCTCAACATGAATAATTTTCGTAATTTTGTGCCATTTGTTATTATATTAGGTATTTTTTTTGTATTTTTGCACCCGAATCATATAATGTGAATATGAAATGAATTTTAGGGTAAAAAATGCCAAAGTTTAACCAACTGAATGCAAAAACGAAACAATAGTCAAGATGCTTACGTTCCTTATCTCTTTAGCGGTCCTGTTGCTGGGCTTTTCTGTCTATAGCCGTGTGGCCGAGCGCGTGTTCGGTCCCGACGGCCGTCCTACACCAGCCATCGAGAAGGCCGACGGCGTTGACTACATCGTGCTGCCCACGTGGCGCATCTTCATGATACAGTTCCTGAACATTGCCGGCACGGGCCCCATCTTCGGTGCCATCATGGGCATGTGGTACGGTCCGGCGGCCTACGTGTGGATTGTGCTGGGCTGTGTCTTCGGCGGAGCGCTGCTCATGCTCGTGTGGCAGATAGCCAGTCCCGACGGCTTCCGCACCATCTGGCAGTACATGGGTTGGGGCACACAGTTCCTGGCAGCTGTGTCGCTCTGGGTATGCACGGTCTATCTGGCCCGCAAGCACAAGTTCTATTGGATGACACTGGTGCCAGCCCTCTTCATGACCGTGGTCTGCACGGCGTTCGTCCTTGTGTCGCCCATCGCCTTCGGTCTGCCGCGCACGCTCTCATACGTGCTGACGGCAGTCCTCACAGTTGCCCTCCTGTCGTCTTTCTTCTACTGGAAGGTCAAGACGCAACCGACTCAAATTATAGACAACAAATCATAACAATACTGAGCCATGAACATGAGAATGAAAACAAAAAGCGAAATGGCGCAACAGCCGCAACTGGTGGGAACCACTTCCAGCTGGCGGCGATGGCTGCAAATGGTGGCCGCAACGGTCATGACGGCTGTGGCGATGCTCGTGCCGCAGCAGGCATGGGCCGATCTGGAAACCACCATTATTGAAGGCAAGACCTTCTACGTGCTGCGCTCCAGCAGCGACTGGGATGAGTTCCGGCAGAAAGTCGAAAATGCCAGAGGCAACGCAGAGGTCAATGCCATCATGGCGGCTGACTTCAGCATCAGTAATCCTGCAGGGCCAGACAGCGGCCATCCCTTTATGGGAATTTTCGACGGAAACGGCCACACGCTGAATGCGAATATCTCTGTAAATAGTTATGGAGGAGTCTTTGGATTCGCTAAAAATGCCACCATCAGGAATCTGCATCTCACTGGCAGCATCGAAAGTAATGGTAATGCGGCTGGGTTGGTCGGTTATACCAATGGCGGCACCACCATAACCATTAGTAACTGCCGGGTATCTGCTATAATTAAAAGTGCTACACATGCAGGTGGATTGATAGACGGTGTTTGGGGAGCTCGTCCAACCATCACGAACTGTCTTTTCGACGGTAAGCTTATCGGAACATCACTTGGAGCCGCTTTCGTGGCCACGGTAAGCTGGAGCACACCTGTCGTGATGACCAACTGCTTGGAGAAGGGCACATACGAAGGCTTTACAGGGGTGGGACTGTGCTGCGACGAATCTATTCCCTTTCCTCCCAATCAGGGCAGCAACAACTGGGCTTACCGCACAGGACTGGCTCAGGATGTGGGCTCGATGATGAACAGCGAACTTGTGATGAAACTGGGCAGCGACAACTGGGTAGAGTCAAACAATCAGGTGGTACCCAAAGGTAGCATGCCGCTGACCGACGTGGAATTCGAGACCTACGACATTGTGCCAGGAACGAATAAGGGCGAAGAAGGCATGCTGAAGATACCGTTCTCTTGCACTAAGGCCGTGACATGGGTCAGCGGCACCTATACCGACGAGAACGGCAACACAAAGACCATCGCCGGCACCGCGCTTCCTAAAAACACCTTCGCCGGCTTCATCATGATTCCGGCCACTGAGCAGCACAAGAACCTGAAACTGAACGCGACACTGGTCAACGGCCTCACTGTACTGGGACATGAGGTAAAAGATGACAAGACGATGCACTATCCGCGCAACCTCACGGCTGAGGTGCTCCGATTCCACACGCATGGCGTGCTCACCGATGCCGGAGCCGTGGAGCTGAAGTGGGAAGTAAAGGATCCCGACTATGCCGATGTCGTGGAGGGCGACCAGTTCCTCGTCATGCGCTCGCTCACGGGGCAGGATGCCGACCTGCAGACCATCGGGACGATGATGCTGGAAAGCGATCAGACCAACTACACCTACAAGGATTCTACACTGACCAGTGCGCTCACCACTGAACTGCTCCATGGTAGCGGAGACCTGACGGTGAAGTACATGGTGGTGCGTGGCTCAGCCCAGCAACTGTGGGGACTGAGCAACAATGCCGCAGCGGCCACAGCGTCTTGTCCGCTCAACATGCTCCACCTGCTGCGCATAAAAGACTACACGGCCCAGTGGGCCGACACGATTGCACGCACCGTCAGCGTCAAATGGCAGTATGCCAATGAGAATGGAGCCGTCTGGGATGACCGCGCACAGTTGAAGATGCTTGTCAGCGCCACCAACCGCGACGGAGCCGCTGTAGACTCTACCACCTACGTGCTGACTGCCGACGAGATGACTGCCCTGGCGAAGACGATTCAACTCTCGCGCTCATGCGTCAACTACAAGATAGAACTGATGGTTGACACTGCCCAGTCGCCTCTGTCCAGAGAGAGGCAAGGGTATATGGCCATCCGCACGGCCGACGACTGGACAGCCTTCTGTGAAAAGGTGGAAGCGGCCAAGGGGGCTTCTCGCGTGAATGCATCGCTCGAAGCCGACATCACCGTTTCGAAAGTTGCCGGCCATACTGCCGACGAGGCCTACTGTGGCGTGTTCGAAGGCAACGGCCACACACTGAACGTCAACATCGATGACAATGCACAGAACACCAGTCTCTTCAGCCATGTCAAGGATGCCACTATCCTTGACCTGCACGTCACAGGCAACGTCATCTCCGGTGGAAAGTTCGCATCAGGTCTGGCGGCCTGTGTGGATGCCAACGGTAGCCTCATTGTCGAGAACTGTCGCGTGTCGACCACCGTCACCAGCCGCGTAAATGGCGATGCCACCAACGGCGGCTTCTTGGGTATTGTGCGTGGTGGTAGCAACATTACAATACGCAACTGTGTGTTTGACGGCAGCTTCGAGGGTGCCAATTGCCACAGCAACGGCGGCTTCATCGGCTGGATAGATACAGGTACAACGGCAACCATCGAGAACTGTCTGTTTTCGCCTACAGCCATCAATACCAAGGTGGACAATTGCGCCACCTGGACGCGCGGCACAGCATCGACAGTCACCAACTGCCATGCCACAAAATTGTACTCATTTGCTTCAGGCGAGCATGACGGTGTCTTCTACATCAGCTCTGCCGCCGACTGGAGCACTTTTGTCAACAAAGTCAAGGCGGCAGGCGGCAACAGCGACGTGAATGCCATCTTGAATGCCGACATTACCGTCAGTGAGATAGTAGGCAAGCAAGATGGTCAGTATTATCGCGGTACGTTCGACGGAAACGGACATACTATCAATGCTAACATTTCAAGCGATGAAAACTTGTCAGCCCTGTTCCATGGGACCATCAGCAATACCACCATACGCAACCTGAAGGTAACAGGCAGCATCAAAGGCCGTAATGAGATAGGGGCAATCGTAGGTTTTATACCATCAGGCGCATACGATCGCCACCTGACCATTGAGAACTGTCATGTCTCAGCCCACATTACCACGACCCATAGGTATGCCGGAGGGTTCCTCGGCCTCAATGGTACTAACTGGGTGACTATAAATAACTGTCTGTTTGACGGAACCATCGATAACACCTCCAATGAATATTACAGATATGGTGCTGCCTTTATAAGTATTTCCGCTGGCACAAACATAGCTAATTGCTTAGAGAATGGTAACTATATCAACTGCACGAATACGGGTGCATATTTTAATACCTATAGTCAAGCAGCAGGCGGTACGAACTGCTGGACCTATAAGACCTCAGGCTGGAGTGAAATGAACCATGTGGGCGGTAAGACCGCTGAAGAGCTTGTTGCAGCGTTAGGCAGTAACAACTGGCATGTGGTGAACAACAAGGTAGTGCCTGTCATGACTACCATCCAATATTCAGGCTTTGGTAACGTGGCGGGCAAGACTGCTGATGAGATTATCGCCCTGTTGGGCGACAAGTGGACGAAGGATAGTGACGGCAACGTGGTGCCCCTCATGGACTTCAACAAGCAGGCCGACGTGGTGACGGAGCCAGAACTTCCCACCTTCTACTACGAGAACCTGGGCCATATCGACCAGAAATCGCTTCAGGTGCAGACCCTGCCCACCTCGGCCCTGCTCACCTGGGCCAACGAGACCGACGAGCCGGTAGATTACTACGAGGTGTGGCGTAAGGACAAGTCCGCCTCTGACGCGGAAGAGAACGGCGGCTGGAAACTGCTGAAGAGCCAGATCACCGAGATGCAGTATGAGGACAAGCAGACCTCTCCCGTACACCAATACATATATAAGGTGCGCGGCGTGACCAGCTGCGAAGGCGATCACTATGACGAGACCGAGGAGGTCGATGGCATGTGCTATCAGACGGCCTCTGTGGAGGGCCACCTGCGCTTCCTCGGCGGCACTGGCATACCGGGCAAGAAGGTTGTGACCACCGTAAACAAACAGGAGGTAAGTTCCACTACCGACGAGAGCGGCTACTTCCGCCTGAGCAACCTGCCCTACGTCAACAGCAGCGAGACCAGCTATCAGCTGAGTGTCGTGGGCATCATGAATCAGGAGCCCCTGACCGTCAGCTTCGGCACTGCCCCCGGCGACAACGTGGTAAAGAACCGCGTGATCGAGGTGAAAAACAGCGTGAAGCTCTCGGGCAACGTGACATACGAGGGCACGAGCATCCCTGTGCAGGGCGTGTCGTTCAAGGTCGATGGCTATGAGGTGCATAGCGCCAGCGGACGTGTGACCACCAACCATGAAGGCAAGTTCGCCTTCCGCATCCTTCCGGGCGACCACGACAGCATTCAGGCCGTGAAAGACGGACACGTGTTCTCGCGCAACGGCTTCTATCACGCCAAGGACAACGACCCTGACACGCAGAAAGCCTACAGCATCACCATCGACGATGCCGAAGTAAAGTTCTACGACCAGACCCGTGTGAAACTTATCGGGCGCATTGTGGGTGGTAAGACCGAGGGCGAAAAGCCCCTTGGCAACGCCCTGTCGAAGAACAACCTGGGCGACGACCTGCAGATGGTCTTCACCTTAGAGGGCGACAACGCCTCGCGACTGGTGTTCGACATCAATGACCGCAACAAGACCACGCGCGACGAGGTGTTCCTGCATGAGCAGGCCAACAATAACGATAAGAAATACGAATACAAAACCAAGGTGCACACCACCATCAACCGCATGGTGGTCACGCCCGACCCTTATACGGGCGAATACGAGGTGCTGCTGCCACCCGTGAAGTGGAAGATTCAGCAGATCACCGCCAAGGGCTACCCCACGCTGTTCCAGGACGGACAGGTGGGCGACGTGCTCGACCTCACGGACTCCATCACCCTGCACATCGACACCCTCAAAGGCGCATGGGAGACCGTGGGCTACGGCCAGAAAAAGGACAAAGTGGTGGAGAAATACCATGCCAAGTACAGCCGCATCTATCACTCGCCCGTGCTCATAGAGTACAAGCAGCAGGGCTTTGCCAACTTCGACTTCTTCGGCGACCAGTATTATTCGTTCAAGAACATCTCGGGTGACAAGGAGAAGCTGACACTGGCCTACGGCACACGCAAGCAGAACTGGCCCAAGGGCAAGCGCGACTCGCTCGACACCAAATATACGTTCGGCTACCCTGTGTTCAGCATCGACAAGAAGTATCCGCTATGGATCTCAGCCTCGGAGAAATATTACTACAATAATAATGTGAAGAGCGACACCGTCGATGTGGTCAGTCTGCCTGGCGGTCTGGTGACCATCCACAACGGCATGGTCGATGCATTGCACCGCGACACCGTGCGGCTCGACTCGCTGGGTCAGGGTACCTACGTGATGGATATAGCACAGAAGCCCTACCTGCTCACGGGCAAGGATGCCCTGCAGACCATGACCATGACACTGCTCATGGACGGTACCCACTATGAGGCCGAGCCCCTGAAGGGCTATGTGCTGCAGGTGAAGCGCGCCACCGGGGCAAAGGACATCCTGAGCTACTCGACGCCGCAGCTCCTCGACGTGCTGCGCGACCCGCCTGGCGGCAAGTCGAAAGCCACGCTCTCCAAAGGCTCAACACTGAAGTACACCTACACGATGGACATGAAGTGGAGTGCCGGACTGAGCATCAACCTGGGCATTGGCACAGGTCTGAACACCTTCACCGGCGTGGTGGCTGCACCTATGGGTGTGGGCGGCGTGGGCGGCTTCGACAACGGTACTGAGAACCACGTTGACACCTCCATCGACCTGGTGTGGTCGGGCAGCGGACAGCGTGCCTTCACCTACACCATGACGGCCAAGGAAGACATCTCGACCAGTGCCGACCCGATGCTCATCGGTGCCGACGGCGACCTCTATATCGGTGTCAACCAGAACATCGTCGTGTCGCCGGCTACGGCCATTCGCGCCATCCCCGACAGCGTGTTCCGACTGATAGGCGGACAGCTGGCATCAGGACGCACGGTGGAGATTGCACAGGGATTGGACAACAACAACAAGCTGCTCCACTTGGTGCGCGACGAGGTGGTGACCTACGGGCCGGTGCTCAACTCCACCTTCATCCACTCGCAGCACTACATCATGAAACAGCTGCTGCCCGAACTGACAGAGCAAATCCGTTCGCTCATGTTCACCGGCACAGAGAGCGAGGCACAGGCTCAGGCCAACGCCACGAAAAAGCCGGTCTATCTCTCACTTGTCGATAAGGACAACGAAGACTTTGGCACGAAATACAAGATGATTCTGCCTCCCGAAGCAAGTCCTGAGACCGTGGACGAGGTGGCCCGCTATCAGCAGACGATGCTGAAGTGGGTGGAGATGATTGCCCAGAACGAGCGCGAGAAGCTCAGTGTGGGCAGCAGCGACCTGGTGAAGAACTTCGATGTAGATGGTGCTTCGGCACTGAACTACAGCGAGACGTTCCAGAGCGACTACTCGCTGACCAACTCGTTCGTGAGCCCCATCACCGCCGGAACGGCAGGCTACTTCGACAATTCTGCAGGCGACGGACTGGCCGGGGCGGCTGCCATCGTGGGCCCCGTGGTGGCCAAGCTCTTAGGAAGCATCCTCAAGGGTTCTGCCGGGAAAAAGGATAAAGGAGCCGAGGGAATGAGTGTCAACATCGAGTGCGTGGGCTTCGTGTTTAAGTTCGGACTCGTGCCGGCTGTGAGCTTCGGCGTGACACCCAAGGACACCAAGACAAAGTCGTATAGCCGCACCGAGAGCTTCGCCATCAGCATGGACAGGCGCAGCCACCTGAACTTCGACGTCTATCGCGTGAAGAGCATGGTCGATAACCTGGAGAGCAGCAACGAGCTCGACGTGTTCTACAACAACAATTTCAACAATCTCACCGATTACAACATCGACCACATGAAGGCGGGAATCGATGTGAGGAATTTCAGCTATCCGCGCAGCTTCGTCTATCGCACCCGTGGCGGTGCTACCTGCCGTCCGTGGGAGGGCGAGCGTAAGACCCTCTTCCATCAGGAGAGCACCATCCTCGACGAACGCACGAAGAAGATTGAGAATCCCGTCATCAAGATGGACCGCCAGAGCCTGAGCGGCGTGCCCTTCGGCGAGCCCGCCCGCTTCAAGCTCTATCTGACCAACGAGAGCGAGCAGCCCGAAATCGCCCATCCCTTCTTTAATCTCTATCAGAACGAGACAGCCAATCCCGACGGTGCCAAGATGATGATCGACGGCATGCCGCTCACCGGCAACATGCGCACCATAGAGGTGCATCCGGGACAAGTGACGGAGAAGACCCTCGAGGTCTATGCCGGCGAGAAGTTCGACTACGAGGGACTGAAGATAGGTCTCATCTCATTGGATGACGTGAACACCTATCAGGAGGTGGCCTTCGACGTACACTACCTGCACACGGCAGGAAACATCACCATCACCACGCCCGGCGACAAGTGGATCATGAACTGCGACGCACCCTTCGAAGAGGGCAAAGGCTGGTACCTGCCTGTGGTCATCGGCGGCTTCGACAAGAACCAGCACAACTTCGACCACATTGAGTTCCAGTACAAGGAGACCACACGCGGCGACGACTACTGGACCAACCTCTGTGGCTACTATGCCGACTCTACGCTCTACCGCGCTGCCAGCGGCACGAAGGCCATGATTCCTGAGAACGGCAACATCGTGACCCGCTTCTTCGGCGAGGGACAGGTCATGGAGAAGGGCTACGACCTGAGGGCCGTACTCTTCTGCAGGAACGGGAATGCGTTCCTCACCTCAGAATCGAAGGTGCTCAGCGGCGTGAAGGACACGCGCCGACCGCAGCTCTTCGGTTCGCCCGAGCCCAAGAGCGGCATCCTATGGGCAGGCGACAACATCATCTTCGACTTCTCCGAGGATATAGAATATAACTATCTGCAGGCCACTACTAACTTCGATGTGGTGGGCGAGACCAACGAGACGGCCATCCAGGAAGCCCCGTCGCTGCAGTTCACTGGCAACGGCTATGCCCGCTCGCAGGCCAACCGCAACTTCAGCAACAAGAACGTCACCATCGAGATGATGATCAAGCCAGACGAATCCGATGAGGCCATGCCCATCTTCTCGCACGGCACTGAGGGCAGACATCTGCAGCTGTGGCTCCGTGCCGACAAGCATCTGTCGGTGGTCATTGAAAACGGTGACAAACCTTACATCTTCCAAAGCGACAAGCCGCTGAAAGGTACTGGCTTCCAGCGCGTGGCACTCGTGCTCGACAAGGAGCGCAAGCAGGTCATGCTCTACGGCGACAGTCTGATAGGCAAGTGGGACAGCGTGAGCTACAACGGCTACGGACCGCTGGTGTTCGGATATGCCAGCACCATCAATTCGGGTCAAGACTCCTACTACAAGGGACGCATGCTGCAGGCCCGCCTGTGGTACCGCGCACTCGACCTGGCCACACTCAACCGCTACGGCAATAAGCTGCTCACCGGCTACGAATTAGGACTGGCCGACTACTACCCCATGAACGACGGTCGCGGCAACGAGGCCAAAGACCTGTCGCAGGGGGCCCACCTGATGCTCCACGGGGCTTCATGGGCACAGCCGGAAGGCATGTCGCTGAAAATAGATGCCAACGAGACACGCAAGGCCGGACAGTTCAAGGGACTACGGTTGCGCCACGACCTCTTCCAGCGCGACGACGAACAGGACTACACACTCATGTTCTGGTTCAAGACGGCACAGGAGAACGGTACACTCTTGGCCAACGGATCGGGTCATGCCGACGAAGAGGGAGCCGCCAGCAAGTTCTTCATAGGCTTTGAGGGCCACACACTGCTGTATCGCACCAATGGTCGTGAGTTCGCTTTAGGCGACATCCTCTGCGACAACAACTGGCATCACTATGCCATGACCGTGAACCGTTCGCGCAACGTGGCCACCATCTATATTGACAATGAAGCGAAGGCACAGTTTGCCACCGACTCGTTGGGCGGCATGGTCGGCACACGCTTCTACCTCGGCAACATGGTGTGGCAAAAGAAAGGCCAGCCGGAAGTGCTGCAGGACAATGCCCTGACGGGACACATCGACGGACTGGCCCTCTTCGAGCAGGCCCTGCCCACAACGCTCATCAAGCGCTATGCCACGAAGTCGCCCGGCGGAGAAGAGCGCGGACTGCTGGTCTATATGGACTTTGCCCGTCAGGAACAGCAACAGGTCGGCGGACTTGCCCTGCAACCCAACGCCCTGAGCCAAGTGGTGAAGCGCGACAACAACGGCAACGACACCGGCAAGCGCGACAGCGTGTTCGTCAATCCGGTGAGCGACATCTTGGCGCACATCGATCCCACTATAGGCGCTCCTGTCCAGGCATACGAGAAACTGCGCAAGCTCAACTTCAGCTTCGTGGGACGCGACAACCAGCTCATGGTGAACATCGACGAGCAGGACACACGCATCAACAAGCGCAACGTCTATGTCACGCTGAACAGCATACCCGACAAGAACGGCAACTTCATGGGATCGCCTGTCACGGAGAGCTTCTACGTGAACCGCAATCCGCTGAACTGGTACTTGTTCGGCAAGAAACGCAAGCTGACCATACAGGCCGGACAGGACTTCAATGTTAACGCCACCATCTTGAATGAAGGCGGCAAGGCTCATACCTACACGATTGAGAATCTGCCCAACTGGCTCACTGTCGATAAAATGAGCGATGTGGTCGATCCACAGAGTGATGACGAAATCACCTTCACCATCAGCAAGAATCTGGAGCCGGGCTTCTACGACCAGATTATCTACCTCACCGACGAAGAAGACATGACAGACCCCATGTATCTGGAACTGACCGTAGAGGGACAGAAGCCCGAATGGGCCGTAGCGCAGGACATGAAGCGCTACTCCATGAACATTGTGGCACAGGTCTATGTGGGCAACACGCTCGTCACCGATGCACGCGACATGGTGGGCGTGTTCGACGAGGACGGACGCTGCATGGGTGTCAGTGCGGTGAAGAACGAAGCCAGCTCCAACAGAAGCTTGCTCTTCATGACTGTCTATAACGACACTACCGAGACCACCCGGCTGTTCTTCAGACTGTGGCATGCCGCTACGGGCAAGACGATGCTGCTGTCGTCATCGCAAACCATCGACTTTGGCGATCAGGCCATCGTGGGCACTGTCAACGATCCCGTTCATCTTCGTGCCGACGACATGTATATGCAGAAGATTGCCCTCGCAAATGGCTGGAACTGGGTGTCGTTCAACGTCTATAACGCCAAGTTCGAGAACCTCTCGAAGGTGCTCAGCGGATTTAATTGGCAAGAAGGCGACATGCTCACCGAGGACACCGAGGGCCTCACGCTGGTATATAAGGGCAAGAAGTGGATCAGCTCCACAGGCGCGAACGTCAAGGACATTGCACTCTCGCAGCGCCATTGCTACCGCGTGATGGTGCAGAACACCCATGAGATAGACATCTGGGGAAGGGCCTTCGAGAGCTTGAAGGACCGCACCGTCACCGTGGCAAAGGGCTGGAACAGCATAGGCTACACGCCTCTCGTGAACCTGCCTGTGACAACGGCCCTGACCGACTACTTCGACGAGGCTATGCCTGGCGACGTGGTGAAGAACCAGCATGAGTTCGCCATGTTCGTGACCGACGGTAAAGGCAGCGGCGAGTGGATGGGCAACTTGGAATACATGAAGCCGGGCGAAGGATACATGTTCTACCGGCAGAAGGAGGACACCGTGAAATTCGCCTATCCCTTCTACGAGCCTGGAACGGCCTTCATCGACTATAGCAGGGCTCCTAAGCGTGCCGTGCGCTTTGCTACTACCATGACCGTGGTGGCTGAGGCAACGGGCATCGCCCTGGAGGAAGGCGACCGCCTGGTGGCCTACGCTGGAGGCGAGCAGGTGGGTGAAGCCACCGCAGCCCACCTCTTGTCCCCCCTGGGGGGGAAGACCCAAAGCGGCACTTCATCCCCCCTAGGGGGGACCGTGGGGGGCTCCCTCTTCTATCTGAGCATCGCTGGCGACGTGGAGGCACCGCTCTCCTTCGCCATCATACGCGACGGAGAGACCATTGCCACCACTGGCGAAATGATGACTTACGAAGCCAACGGCATCAGTGGCTCGCCCGCTCAGCCTACGCAGATCAGCTTCGTCAAGACCGACAAGCTGCCCCAGCAGGGATGGTACACTCTCGACGGCATCAAGCTGCCGACGGCACCGAAGCGCAGTGGCGTATATCTCTATAACGGAAAGAAACAAGTGATTCAGTAATTCATAATGATGATGAAAACAGTAAAGATACTGATGACGGTGGCAGTCCTCGCAACGGCGTGGGGCTGTTCCACCGACACCGATGAACAAACCGGAACTGAAAACGGGCTGGCCACCACCATGCCGCCATCCGCAGGCTATACATTCGAACATGCCGACAGACCGGCATGGAGCGTTGACCTGACTGGCAACGATGCTGCCCCCGACTGGGGGAACTTCAATATGTCGCTCTACGAGAACTCCATGTACGTGACGGTGACGCTGCAGGACGAGCTGGCAGCCCACTCCACAGAGGCCGACCGCATGGCGGTGTTCATCGGTGGTGAGCGCAGAACGCAATTGGCCGTTCCCAACTTCTACGACGACGGTGCCGTGCGTTACGTATTGCGCATTGACGGCAACAGCACCGACCGCAATGTGAGGTTCGATCTCCAGTACTATTGCACTGCGCTGAAGCAGCTCTTCACCATTGGAGCAGTAGAGAAGTTCGTGCCTGAGTTCACTTATGGCAACATCAAGGACTTCGTGCCGCCCCTGCTCAAAGGATGCAAGAAATTTCCTGTGCAGAACAAGCTGACGGTCAACCTGTCGGACCAGCTGCCCTTCACCCCTGACGGCAACGATCTTGTGGCTGTCTTCGTGGGTAGCGAATGCCGGGGCACGGGCAGTGTGGGCAAGCCGTTCACCGTGTTCCGATCCTCGGATGAAGAGTCGCTACAGCTGCGCTACTACAGCGCACAGCAGGGAGGCATCTACAGTCTGAAACAGTCTGTCACGATAGCCGAAACTGAAGAAAATACCATTACAATCAGTTTCTGACTGTTCCTGACAGGTATAATATTTAAGGTGGTAATAAACCTGCAAAACTGCCCGTTTTGAAAAAAAAGTGGTAATTTTGCAGCTGAAACAAAAAATTCAACGATTATGCAAGAAACAAGACAGAACAAAATAGCCCGACTGCTACAGAAGGAGCTGAGCGTGATTTTCCAAGAACAGACACGCGCCATGCACGGTGTGATGGTGTCGGTCACACGCACGAAGATCTCGCCCGACCTGAGCATCTGCACCGCCTATCTCAGCATCTTCCCCTCAGAGCGAGGCGAGGAGCTGTTGGCCAACATCGAGAAGAACAATCAGCAAATCCGATACACCCTCGGACAGCGCGTGCGCCATCAGCTGCGCATCGTGCCCGAGCTGAGGTTCTTCATCGACGACTCGCTCGACTATATAGAACGTATTGACGAACTGCTCAAGAAATAGTCCTGACGATGAACTTTGGACTGTACGTAGCACGGCGCTACCTCTTTTCTAAAAAATCAACAAATGCCATCAACGTCATCAGCGGCATCTCAGTAGTGGGTGTCGCGGTGGCCACGATGGCATTGATTGTTACGCTCTCGGTCTTCAACGGCTTCAGCGACCTCGTGGCCACGCTCTTCACGGCCTTCGACCCACAGCTTGAGGTGACACCCGTAGAGGGGAAGACGGCACCAGCCGACGACCCCGTGCTGACCGAGATCAGACAGCTGCCACAGGTGGAGGTGGCTACCGAGTGTGTGGAGGACATGGCGCTCGTGACCTATCACGACCGTCAGGCGATGGTCACCATCAAGGGCGTTGACGACAACTTCGACCAGCTTACCCACATTCGCGAGATTCTCTGTGGCGACGGCACCTTCGAACTGCATGCTGCCGACCTGCACTACGGCATCCTGGGCATACGCCTGGCCGAACAGTTGGGCACGGGCTACCGTTTCGACGAGCCTCTGCAGGTATATACCCCCCGGCGCGAAGGACAGGTGGACATCACCGATCCTGCCGACGGATTCGTGCAGGACGAGCTCTATTCGCCCGGTGTGCTCTTCTCGGTGATGCAGGCCAAGTACGACAAGAACTATGTGCTCACCTCTATAGGCTTCGCCCGTCGCATCTTTGACCAGCAGGGCATGCTCTCCTCGCTCGAACTACGACTGAAGCCCGGCAGCGACTTCGAGGCCGTGAAGCGCGAGATGCAGCGCATCGCAGGCAGCAAATACACTGTGAAGGACCGCTACGAGCAGCAGGACGATACGTTCCGCATCATGAAGGTCGAGAAGTTCATTGCCTACATCTTCCTCACGTTCATCCTCGTCGTGGCCTGTTTCAACATCATCGGCTCGCTCTCCATGCTCATCATCGACAAGCGCGACGATGTGGTCACACTGCGCAATCTCGGCGCATCCGACAAACAAATCACGCAGATATTCCTGTTCGAGGGGCGCATGATTTCGGCTCTCGGAGCTGTCATCGGCCTTGTTGTAGGGCTGCTGCTCTGCTGGATTCAGCAGACGTTCGGGGTCATTGCCCTCGGTTCCAGTGCAGGGTCGTTCATTGTCGATGCCTATCCTGTGAGCGTACATCTCTGGGATGTGGTGCTCGTCTTCGTCACTGTGCTGGCAGTAGGATTCCTCTCCGTGTGGTATCCTGTGCGCTACTTCTCGCGCCGCCTGTTGAAATCTGTTTGAGTAGTGCGCCAGATGGTTCTGGCTGAATTGCAGGAGAGTCGGTAAAGCCGACAATCGAAAATCGAGAATCTGTATTTTTGGTCATATTATCAGTAAATCATGTAAGGTGTCTTTGGTCATTTCTTGATAACTTTGCATCATCAAATCAAAATAATAGGATTATTATGGCAAAGATAGCATTAGGAACCTGGGCCTGGGGCGCAGGCGCATTCGGTGGCGACACCGTGTTTGGTAGTAAGACAGACGTGGAGAACCTGAAGCCCGTATTCGATGCGGCTATGAAGGCAGGGCTGAGCCTTTGGGACACGGCCACGGCCTACGGCATGGGCGAATCGGAGAAGATTCTTGGCACACTGGTGAAGGAGTCGGGAATTGCAAATCCGCTCCAGCGGCGTGAGGACGTTCAGATTTCAACGAAGTTCACCCCGCAGATTGCCGAGCTCTATGACAACTCGGTGGAGAAAATGGCCGATGCCTCTATCGAGCGCATGGGTTGCGATTACATCGACATCTACTGGATTCACAACCCGATGGACGTGGAGCGCTGGACGCCGGGGCTGATCCCCCTGCTGCAATCAGGCAAAGTGAAGCGCGTAGGCGTGTCGAACCACAACATCAAGGAGATTCAGCGTGCCAACGAGATACTGGGCGAGGCAGGATTCAAGGTGAGTGCCGTGCAGAATCACTTCTCGCTGCTTTATCGCTCGTCAGAGAAGGGTGGGGTACTCGATTACTGCAAGGACAACGGCATAGAGTTCTGGGCTTACATGGTATTGGAACAGGGCGCACTCTCCGGAAAGTATAATAAGGAGAACCCGCTGCCCGAAGAGAGTGATCGCGGCAAGAAATACAACCCTGTGCTACCGCAGTTGGAAGCGCTGACGAATGAGATGACGGCCATCGGCCAGAAGTATGGTGCCTCGTGCTCACAGATAGGTATTGCCTGGGCCATCGCCAAAGGCACGATGCCCATCATCGGAGCCACCAAGGAGCGCCACGTCATTGAGGCTGCTGAGGCTGCCAAGATTCAACTGACGGCTGAGGAGGTGGCCCGTCTGGAGCAACTCGCCGATGCCACTGGTATTGACACCCGTGGCGGATGGGAACACTCGATGGAATAGTCGCATCTCCGTCCTTTTTCTCAAAAAGAGGGGGAGCGTATAGATTGTAGAAAAAGCTTAGTGTGAAAAGGAATGATTAGATATTGTTTACTCAGTGCATGTGTTTTCCTGTCACAAGTAATGATATTGGCTCAGGGCGTGATGGATGTGCATAGTCACATCATCACCCCTGAGTTTTTATCGGCTCTTACGAATGAGGGACGACTGATGGACGAGGGATTCCCCTTGCCGAAGTATGATGCCGAGGCGCATCTGAAATGGATGGACGAAGCAGGCGTGCAAACATCGGTGTTAACAATGGCGGCTCCACAGCCAGAGGGCCACTCACTATCTCTTTCTAAAGGAGAGAAGACGGGGAGCGTTGTCATTAGGAAATGCAATGAAACGGCTGCAAAACTGAAGCAGAAGCATCCAGGACGCTTCCTGTTCTGTGCTGCCTTGCCGTTGCCCGATGTCGATGCAGCCATCCGCGAGGCCGTCTATGCCCTCGATACGCTGAAGGCAGACGGTATCAAACTGGCAACAAACGTGCAAGGGCAATACCTTGGTGCACCAGAACTGGACACGCTCTTCGCCGTGCTCAATGAGCGGAAGGCTGTGGTGATACTGCATCCCCATCGGCCCGAGCCGGTGAACCGTCAGGTGATGCAGCAGACACCACTTGCCATGCAGGAATATCTCTCTGAGACCACACGTGCCGTCACAAACATGATCAGCCGCAACGTGCTGGCCCGCTATAATAATATAAAGGTAATAGTTCCCCATTGCGGAGCCTACCTGCCCTTAGCCATACCGCGCATGAAGTCGCTGACGCCCGTGATGCAGAAGAACAAGATGGTGGGCTCGATAGATTATGAGGCGAATCTTGCAACCCTCTACTACGATCTTGCCGGCGCTCACTCGCCAGAGGTCATTCGCATGCTGCTCACCATCACCAAGCCCCATCATCTGCTCTACGGTTCCGACTATCCCTATGTAGCCCCGCAGGTGCTCACACAGAGCCTGCAGCGCATGAAGCAGTATCTCACGGCGGAGACCGACCTCGCACCCTATAAAGACATGATTCTTTGGAAGAATGCCCACCAATTATTTCAGATAAGTAAATGAGAATTATAACAACTATCATCATCGCACTGCTCATGGCAGTAGCGAACATCCAAGCACAAGGAAATATGAAAGAGAACGTCGATTTTAACGTATGGCCGAAGGGCGAGCTGAACTCTGCCTACGCCAAGTATTTCATCGGTAACAGCTATCTGGCTCCGCTAGGTGGCGAGAACGGTCTGGTGAACGTCACCTTCGAGCCGCGATGCCGCAACAACTGGCACATCCACCACAAGTCGGTGCAGGTGCTCGTATGTGTGGCGGGCCGTGGCTGGTATGTCGAGGAGGGCAAGGAGCCCGTAGTGTTGCGCCCGGGCGTAGTGGTGGCTATTCCTGCCGAAGCCAAGCACTGGCACGGAGCCGCTAAAGACTCATGGATGCAGCACCTTACCTATATGACTAAAGTGGAGGAAGGTGCCTCTAACGAGTGGCTGGAGCCTGTCTCAGATGCTGAATATGATAAGCTGCCTGCCAGCCATGCACTGCTCGGCCAGACCGATTCTGACTATATGCAGCGCTTCGATGCCTTTGCCTTCGGCGAGGTAGTGGAGCAGGTGAAGGCGCGCCTTGATGACCACACGCGCTATGTCTGCTATTTGGCCACGCTCTTAGGCTGTCAGGGCATCGACGCATACCGCGAGATGTTGCCCGAAGCACTGGACAAGGGCGTGACACCTGTCGAGGTGAAGGAAATCGTCTATCAGGCCACGGCCTACTTAGGCATGGGGCGTGTCCGTCCGTTCCTGACGGCCACCAACGAGATTCTCACAGCTCGTGGCATCGCCCTGCCGTTGGCTTCGCAGCAGACCACCACGATGCAGAACCGCCGCGAGGCTGGCACCGAGGCGCAGGTGGGTTGCTTCGGCGACGGCATGCGCGACTTCTGGAAGTCAGGCCCTGAGGACAGACGCCACATCAACCACTGGTTGGCCGACAACTGCTTTGGCGACTACTATACCCGCACGGGACTCGACCTGAAGATGCGCGAGCTGATCACGTTTTGTTTCCTTGCTGCACAGGGCGGTTGTGAGCCACAGTTGAAGGGCCACATAGCAGGCAACTACCACGTAGGCAACGACAAAGCCCTGCTCATTGCCGTCCTCTCCTCCAATCTCCCCTTCATCGGCTATCCCCGCACGCTCAATGCGCTCAACTGCATAGAGTAAAAAGAAAAGTCGCAAGTAGTTCATTGCTGACTACTTGCGATTTTTTTGTGTCGACACTTGGATTCGAACCAAGGACCCCCACCATGTCAAGGTGATACTCTAACCAACTGAGCTATGCCGACTCTTTTTCTAAGTCGGCTGCAAAGGTATGAAAAAGAAATGATTCGGCCAAATGTGAATCCTTAATTAAGCAATTATTAAGAAAAAAAACTCCATTTAATATGTTTTAAGTCCCTTTTTTGCCTGTTTCTGCAAAGTTTTTTATTTCTTTGCACGATAAGACATAAAAAATGATGACTATGAAACGAATCCTATTACTCGTTTTGTCTGCGATAGTGGCAATGTGTGCGGTGAACGCGCAAGAGAGCCACGCCAGTTACGACTCGCTGCCGGTGCAGAATGACTCGGTGGTGCAGGCACTACAGAATCAGATACGAGAACTGAAAATGCAGGGTATCCTGATGCAAGAACAACTGGAGGCAACAGGCAAGAGCATACGTGAAGACTCGCTGCGAGTGGCTCGTCGCAAGGCCCGCATCGACTCGCTGAGAATGTTTATGCCTGGAGTGCCGCTTATAGTTGATGGCGATACACTGTTCAGACTTTACAATCGTAAGGGTGGCATGCAGCCCGAGGCCCGTGTGAAGGAGATAGCCACGGAGATCCTGGCTGCCGGGAAGAGCATGAAGTTGATTCCAGACAGTGTCTATGTCTTTGAGGGCGATTATACCACCGATATCATGTCGGGCTCCCGTGTGATCATCAGCCTGACAGACAACGATGCGCTATGGCAGAACTCCACGCGGCAGTTGCTGGGGGCAGAATACAAGGTGATTATTGAAGGAAAAATCAATCAGCTGCATGCAAAATACGGCTTACAGCAGAAAGTGAAGGGGGTGCTGTATGTGGTGGCTATCATTGGGGTGATGTCCCTGTTGATATGGTGTACCAACTGGTGCTACAGGCGATGGCGGTTCCGCGTGGTGCGCTCCCTGCTGCGCCGCAGCAGGCACATCACCGTAAAAGATTACGAACTGCTCAATCTTCACCGCATGGGCGTACTCTTCATGACCGCCTTCAATGTCATGCGTGTCTTAATCATCCTCTTGCTGCTCTTCATCTGTATTCCCATGGTGTTTGTAGTGTTCCCCGAGACCAAGTCGCTGACCTACACTATCTTCGGCTACGTGTGGAACCCGCTCACGGGCATTGTCAGGTCGGTGGTGGGATTCCTGCCCGACCTTATCCAGATCATCATCATTGTTTTATGTTTCCGATATTTGGTGAAGGGACTGCACTACCTGATGAACGAGATAGGATCCGGGCGGCTGAAGCTGAGCGGATTCTATCCTGACTGGGCGCAGCCTACTTATTACATATTGCGACTGCTGTGCTATTCGTTCATGCTCGTTATGATATGGCCGCTGCTGCCCAACAGCAATTCAGAGGTGTTCCAGGGCGTGTCGGTATTCATTGGCATCATCGTCTCGCTGGGGTCGTCGTCCATCATCGGCAATGTGATGGCAGGCATGGTGATGACGTATATGCGTCCGTTCCGTGTAGGCGATTTCATTAAATATGGCGATACAGAGGGATTCGTGCTCGAGAAGACGGTATTGGTGACACGCATCCGCACTCGTAAGAACAATGTCATCACCGTTCCGAACTCAAACCTGCTGGGGGCGCAGACCACCAATTTCACTTCATCGGCCCAGGACTACGGCATCATTGTTCACACTAAGGTGACCATAGGCTATGACATGCCGTGGCAGAAGATTCGGCAGTTGCTCCTCGATGCGGCCCATAAGACGAAGAACCTCAGGCTGTCACCCGAGCCTTTCGTGCTAATCACCGCACTGGATGATTTCTACGTTGAGTATGAGCTAAATGCCTATACCAAAGACTATCAGCAGTTGCCGTTTATCTATTCCGACCTGCATCACAACATACTCGATGTCTTCCACTCGAATGGCGTCGAAATCATGTCGCCGCATATCTATGCACACCGCTCTGACCTGGAACTTCAGATACCAAAGGAAAATCAATAATCAACCAACAAAATATTAAACAGATGAAACAATACCTATATAAAATGAGGCAGAAAGTCACCCTCTCTCTGCCCAGTCGCCTCTATTCAGGTTCCTGTACCCGATAGCTTCGGCGATGTGCATGGACTCGACCTTCTCTGAGCCTTCGAGAGGGCTTTGAATGACATTTCCACATGCAGGTCGATACTGCTGGGGATTATAGAATCCGCTTTTCGTTTGTTAATTCCTACTTTCATTCCTTCTTTCTGCCACGTTTTACTCTCTTTTCAATGCCTTTAATGCTTTCCAAATAAGCCTGTTCAACAGAAGAAAGTGTCTTTACTTGGTACTTGCGATATTCTGCAACAGCTTTCTCCAAAGCTTCTTCGTGACTTACGGAGCCTCCATCGGTCAGCAGTTCTTCACCTATTGACACAATGTTATTGTCAAGCTGACGAACATAGTCTTCCATATACATAGGCCGGTGCTTTAATGCCTGGATTTCTGCAAAGTCGAAGTATCCAGAAACGAGGTTGTTCAGAATCTTCAACTCATCAGCAGATAGGTAGTTCTTGGCTATCTTTACATCATTCAGACAAGGTAACTCGCCCTTAAATGTGGTTAAACCCATAAAGGGCTTGTCTGCATCAGCCCGTTCATAAATGACTTCCGCTGCCGTATGCCTGTGGGCAGCATAGTGCAGCATAGTGGAGTTTGTTCTGCACTATCTTGAAGAACAGGCGTGAGGTGTCTGAACGCGGGTCGTAGTCAACAGCCGTCGCATAGAGGTCGAGCACCTGCCGATACAACACCTTCTCCGAAGAACGAATATCGCGGATGCGGTCAAGCAGTTCCTTCCAGTAGCTGCCACCGCCGAGGTTCTTCAGTCGCTCATCGTCCAATGCGAATCCCTTCACAATATACTCATGCAGCCGTTCTGTGGCCCATTGGCGGAAACGAGTGCCTTGAATTGACTTCACCCGGTAGCCAACAGAAATAATAACGTCAAGGTTATAGAAGTTAGTTGGTTTCGTAGAAAAATCGGAAATTCCGATTTTTCTCTTTGTTGCCTCTTCTTCCAACTCTCCTTCCTCGTATATATTAAGGATGTGTTCATTAATTGTTGAACGCGATTTACCAAACAGCTCCGACATTTGGTCTATGGTTAGCCAAACTGTCTTGTCTTCTAATCTAACATCCAGTCGAACCACACCGTCTTCCGACTGATAAATGATAATATTTCCTTGTTCGTCCATGCCTTATTTACAATTAGTAGTTGCATCTAAAAATGACACGTTGGTTACTATCACATAGCCAATCGCAGATTTCTATTGTGCCTTCACCATCAAGCTGGTTGCTGAATATGGCAATGTGGTCATCGCTTAGAGAACGGTTAAACAAAATAGTATTCCATTCGACTCCTGCGCTAGACACTTTTTCCCCTAATGGCTTGCAGCCCTTATAGTACTTCATTGGTGAACGGACGGGGCCACTGTCAGTCCTGAAGCCAAGGACAAACTTGTCTGAAGTAAAGCAGAGCATATTGACCACAAATAAACGATAACCCTGATACAAGGAATCCTGAGGTCGCATCTTTACAATAGCCTCATCAGACTCATCTGAAATTCCCCAACCTTCAATCCATGAAGTAAGCGAAAAGTTTGATATGGCTTTACGAATAATCTCTTCAGACAAATCTGGATTACCAAGTATTTCAACAGATAGATAGTACTTAATTAGTGAGCGCAAACGGACATCTATGGAATTACTCATTAACTGATACCCCAAATAGTTATCATCGTTTCCATTTAAGACAGAAGTGACGATATTTTTTGCCAACTGTTTCTTGAAATTCAGGTTGGCAAAGACTTGTGAACTAACATAGTGGTTGTACTCAGTATCATTACGATTCCAGTCACAAAAGTCAGCGTATTGTTTTGCTGTATCGTTTGTGACAAGTTTGGAAATCACATCGAGAATCTCTTTTTCCATAATAGATAGAACAATTTATTTATTATATACCTCTTTCTGCCCAGCCTCCTCTATCCAGGTTCCTGTATCCCACGGCTTCGGCGATATGCTGGCTATGAAGTCGTAGTCATTGTTCGCCTTTTTCTTTATTTCTCCCTTCCTTATTACTCAGCAATAGATCGTCTTTGGCATTCAACGGTGAAACTACGGGCTTGCCCGTCTTGGCTTCAAGTTCCATACGGGCATTGCGGGCAGAATGTTCCTCATTCATCTTTAATGAAAGATCTTGCAATTCTTGAAATATTGTCATAAGCAACTTTGTTCCTTTATCCTGTTTTCTCTCTGCTTCATAGCGTAAGCATCTTCTATGCTTTCAAGAAAGGTTTTGATTGTATTTAATGCGGTTCTAAGGTAATCATTGTCCTTGATTTCAAATCCGTCGTTAATGCTCTCTTCTGATTGAACATATGCAATTAAACGATCCATACCCCTATCCAATAAACCATGCATATAGTAATTCCTTAAAAGACCGTATTTGTTGCAGATGGTATTCTTAATATCTTCCGAAATTGACAGATGATAAGAAGATCTCCTATCATATTCTTCGCATATCTTTTTTATTAATTGGCTAGGTTGATTTGCCTTTCCTCTTGGTATTTTATAATACTTAATTATCCCATATAACATTGACTCAAAATATGAGAAGATTGCACAAAAAAGGATCTTTCTTGCCTCATAACTATAGGCAAACCGTTTATCAAGTTCTTCACCAAGTCCTTGAGTTTCATTTGAGAATGTTTCGTAATCGCTATCAGAAAAGTTGTTGTAAATTTTATCGACTTCTTTCTCTAAATCAAGAGCCTCGTCTTGATAATGCTCAGCTAAATACCCTATTATCTGAGATAGAATCTCATATTGATTTTCTATCTCCCATCCTATATTTGATTTTGTTTTACCTATAATCATATTTATATTTTAGTAGGAATGAAATGTAACAGCAAAATGTTAAACAAAAACAAATGTCAGGGCTAACATGTAGCCACTTGTAGGCGATGTTCTTAAATGGAAATACGGGTCGCCTAAATATAACAGGTCATTGTGCAATACGGAATCCTACCCCCACGTCTCTAACGTCGGGTGAAACAAAGTTTCTTACGGAAACGCCACATTCTTGGGATCCGCTTAACCAGCTTCCGCCGCGTATTATACGACTGTTTCCTGGCGTCCACCTAAGAGTTTGTATTTTAGAATTGTCAATTATATCGCCACACCATTCTTTTACATTGCCACTCATGTCAAATAACCCCAATTCATTTTGCAATTTTTCGCCAACATTATGAATCTTTTTGTCACAATTAGAAGAATACCATGCAACAGCGTCAGATTGATTGCTTCCTGAAAACTTGTAGTTGTGACTTTCTTGTCCTCCACTTGCTGCATATTCCCATTCTTCTTCAGTTGGCAACCTGAACTTCTTCCCTGTAATATTGTTCAATCTTTTAATAAATTCCTGACAGTCTTCCCAAGATACATTGAAAATTGGAATCTTTGGCCCAACTTGTCCAGAAGAATTGCAAGGATTCGTCTTCATTATAGCCTGCCATTCCTCCTGAGTAATTTCATACCGGCCAATAGAGAAGTTGGGTATACTAATCTTTTCTTCTGTACCTTCAAAATTGATCATAATAAAATCGCCTCCAGATACAGGAACCATATTGGAAAGGATTCGTTGAATGATTGTGTTAACGTTAATTGGAGTCCTTTCAATAGGTACTTGTTTTGGGAGAGAATTCGAATGGTAGTTAGCAGATGAGCTTGAATAACCTCTACTTGAGCATGTTATGTAATACACATAATTCTTTGCCAACTTAACTTTTCCACTCAGATTTTGCCCACCCATTCTATTTGTCTGTGGAAGAATGTTTGTCGAAACAGTACTTTCCATCAGATTCTTCAGATATGAGGTCTTGATGGCATAGCCAACATTCTCTGCACCTTTGTGCTTTGCAGAAACTATACCAACCACGTTACCTTTGCTGTCAAATAGCGGACCACCACTATTCCCTGGCTGAATGGGCGCAGAAATCTGGTAAATTGATACATCTCCCTGAAATCCTGTCTTTGAACTGATAACTCCAGTCGTGAGCTTTATTTCTTCACCCATCGTTGATGTTAAGGGATATCCTAACACAAAGACCTCTTCTCCAACCTCTGATGTTCCCGTTTTTATAGCATAGGGAATACTAACAGACGAAATGTCTACATCTTTTACTTTGATGATAGCTAAATCATTGTACTTGTCTGTTGTCACCACGTCTGCACTGTATTTGTGATTGAAATCACCATTAATACCCTGAATAAAAATAGTCTTCGCGTCTTCTACTACATGGTAGTTTGTAACGACATAATTATTGTTTAGTGCAAATCCAGTACCTGTCCATTCTGTAGGTTTTGCCTCTTCTTGTGCTTTCCTCGCTGCATTGGCATACATGGTTGCGGTTGGATAAACCTTTACACAATCATTTGTAAGAAGAATACTTACAGATGGGGAAAGGCGATTGTTACCTGTGAACTCCTTGGCAGAAGCATGGTCAAGTTTGAAATTTGCTGAAAAATGGAGATTGTCCTGAAGATAAATACGCGTGGCAGTTGAATGATAGTACATCCAATAGGCATTTGTTTCGCCAACTGGCTCAATTCTGAAGTTGCTTTCATCAAAATCGCCATCTGCTTTTGCATAAACTTTAAACTGGTTGTTGTTGCAGACAATATAAAGTTTGTATTTGCTATGTGGGTAGTACTGGTGTACAAATGGTGTAACATACTCACCAGCGCCATCAATATCGTATTCCCCCTCAAGCGGATCTAACAACATGATGTTGTTGGCAAAGTAACTGCGAATCTGCTGTTCGGACTCAAACATAGATTTAAAACCTGCCTTTTGCCCCAAAGCCACGCCGAAAACTGATAAAAAGATTATCAGAATGCGTAGTCTATTTCTAATAATTGTAGTATGACTCATATTTTTTATTCTTTTGTTGTTCTTACTCTTTATGCAGGAATCAATTCCCTGACGGCGTCCTGTTCCACCACGACAAGGAGTAGTCCTTTGATGCCTTCTAATCTGAATACTAGCAAGATTGTCTTTTCTGTTTCTCTATATATGCAAAAACCTCTATTAAACTAAACTCCTCTCTCGGCCCAGTCACCCCGGTCAAGGTTTCTATAGCCTACCGCTTCGGCGATATGCTGGCTCTGAACTCTTTCACATCCTTCCAAGTCAGCGATGGTGCGGGCGACTTTTAATATTCTATTGTATGCGCGAGCGGAGAGCTTCAGGCGTTCCATCGCCATCCGAAGGAGGTCCAAAGAACTTTCGTCGGGTTCGGCATATTGATGAATCATTCGCTCGGTCATCTGTGCATTGCAATGTATGCCCTTTTGCCCTTGGAATCGGCGTTCCTGAATCTGACGAGCCTTTAATACCCTTTCTCGGATGACGGCCGATGGTTCGCCCGGCTGCATCTTCGAGAGGTCTTTGAAGGGCACGACGGGCACTTCCACATGCAGGTCGATACGGTCGGGGATTCTAGGGTCCGCTTTTCGTTTGTTAATTGCAGCCATGTCATTCGTCTTTATCATCAAAAGGCAGTGTACCAAGGTATTTGTCAAAGTCGCTTTGGAAAAGACGGTCTTGAATGATGCGGTACTTCTCAAACTCCGTCTCTGCATGCTCTTTAGCTTCTTCAGCTGTTACTGAACCTGCCGTTTGCAGCACATCATTGCCACCAGCAGCCAAGATGGTGTCTATCTGCTTTGCCCAGTCTTCCATCGTCATTGGGATATGCCGTTTCGCCATCCTTTCTGCCAATTCCAATACGCCATTCACCAACTGTCCCATGTCTGCCAGTTCAATCTCTTTCAGATAGTTTTTGGCAATCGACACGTCTGTCTTGACAATTTTCCCGTCAGGTGCGTTCTCCCAAGATGTAAGCCCCATGTGCTCTTGCTCTGCATCGGCTCTTTCCACTATCAGTTCTGCGGCTGTACGACCATGGACAGCATAGTGCATCTTATTCTGCATCATCTTGAAGAACAGTCTTGTTGTAGGAGCATCCCTGTTATAGTCAATTGCGGTTGCATAGATGTCCGTGAGCTTCTGGTAGAACCGTCGTTCCGATAGACGAATCTCTCGAATTTCTGCTAACAGATGTTCGAAATAGTCTTCATCTAAGAATGTTCCATTCTCCATGCGCTTCCTGTCCAGCACATATCCGCGTATGGCATAGTCTCGCAGTACACTGGTTGCCCATTGTCTGAACTGTGTGGCTCGAATACTGTTCACACGGTAGCCCACGCTGATAATGGCATCAAGGTTGTAGAACTGAGTGTTATATTCCTTACCATCAGAAGCAGTTCGTCGGAATTTCCGACATACTGAATCCTTCTGAAGTTCACCCTCCTTGAAGATGTTATTCAGATGTTCTGTTATTGTTGTACGACTTTTGTCAAAGAGTATTGCAATGGCATCCTGGGTACACCAAACAGTTTTTTCTGCATACATGACTTCAATGCCATCGGCCCTGCTCTCAGCCTGGAATATTAGGAACTCCGCTGTACTATTTCGTATTTCTCTTCGTTTTATCATATCATATTGACCTTAGATATTTGTTCATTGTCACATAGTTTGGTGTACTACACAAGTACAATATTCATCCAAAACTTCCCTTTCCACTTTCGACAATTCGTCTATTTTAAAAGGGAGTTTGTCTAATACAGCGTAATATCCTGTTTCATAGATACCTTCTTCTACAAGATCTATTCCCATGATAGTAATATCAATATTTAAAGCATATAGAATTATTATTGCTGTTGTTCTATCCGCTCCACATGGTAGTAGTTTGCGAATGATTTCGGACTTATCATATTCTACCGTAATATCTATGTCAAAAATAAAAGATTCAATTTTAAGGAATGCACATATCAAGCCATTATCATCACCTCCGTGCATAATACCTACTACTTGATTTTCCCAAAGCAAAGGGCTACCACTACTTCCACAAAACCTTTCACATTCGCAATAAAAATAGTTACCTTCTTCAGCCTTTAAAACCATAGCATTTTCTTCGGAAAATTCATTGTGATATATATTTGTTGTTGTATCAAATGCAGGTACTACACAACAACTATTCAGAATTTCGCCTACTTTAGGTTTATGTAAATTTAAATGCAGGGAACTGTTGCTGCTGCTGAATTTATATAAAGCAACATCTATCTGTTTCGGATCTTTATATGTGTCCCCTTTTCCTATATAGTATGCATCTATTACTTTTCTTCCATACTGATACTTGTAATTGCATAACATTACTTTATGATCTCCAATCTTAATATAGCAGTTTGGGTTATCTTTTACCACATGCGCTGCTGTAATAAAGAAACCATCAGCAACAAACCCTTGACCAACGCAGTCATTGCCAACCATAATGGGATAAATATATGGTGCTATTGAATATTTCATACTTTTCTGTTTTTATTTGCTATTGTTGCCATCCTTACTTTTTGCAACAATATTTTTCTCCAAATCCTCCAGCATCTTTAAGTCCTCTGCATCGGCTATCTGGGCATCAAGTTGCTTACGTTTGGCATTGAAGATGTCGTATCTGCTACGCACGATTTCTTCTGCTTCGGTATTGGATACAGAGCCTTTACCTTGCAGAATGTCCTTTTCTTGGAAAGTCAGAAGGTTGTCAACATTCTTGCGCCAATAGTCGAGTGTCAGATCACGTCGGCCCTTAACCCGTTCTTCCGCGCTGGTCAGGAAGATGTCAACGAGTCGGTTTAGTGAATCAATCTCATTGTCTTGCAGATAGTTCTTTGCAATGATAATATCACCTTTGCGCACTATGTTACCCTTCCATGTGGTTAAACCCATGTTTGGCTGATTAGCATCTGCACGGGCAACTATTAGTTCTGCTGCTGTCTGATGGGTGACGGCATAAAGCAGTTTGTTCTGCGTTTCGGCAAAGAACATCTGCGTGGCCTTGTCCGTCTTGTCGTAATCGCTACTGAGTGCAAAAAGGTCGCGCACTTTCTGATAGAAGCGTTTCTCTGACGTGCGAATATCACGAATGCGAAGCAGCAGTTCATCGAAGTAGTCGGGTCTGCCATCAGGATTCTTCAGACGCTCATCATCCATTGTGAATCCCTTTACGAGATATTCCATCAAGTGTTCCGTTGCCCATTGGCGGAACTGCGTCCCCCTCAATCCGCGCACACGATAACCTACTGCGATGATCATCTCCAAAGAGTAGAAAACCACATTGTAGTTCTTTCCATCAGCAGCAGTAGTTAAGAATTCCTTAACAACTGAATCTTTGTATAACTCATTTTCTTTCAGTATGTTAGCTATGTGCATACTGATGTTTGGCTTCGAGGTGGCAAAAAGTTCTGCCATCTGCTGCTGGTTCAGCCATATCTTGCCATCCTTGGCATAGAGTGCTACCGATGCCCGGCCATCCGCTGTACGATAGATGATGATGTTTTGCTGTTCGTCCATACCTTATAATATTATAAAAAGGTTATCCTTCACAATTATATTCCTCTTTCTGCCCAGTCTCCTCTATCAAGATTCCTATACCCGATGGCTTCGGCAATGTGCTGGCTCTGTACTTTCTCGGAGCCTTCGAGGTCGGCGATGGTGCGGGCCACCTTCAGGATGCGGCCATAGGCACGGGCGGAGAGCTTCAGTCGTTCCATGGCCATGCGGAGCATGTCGAGCGAGGCGGCATCGGGCTCGGCAAACTCATGGAGCATGCGCTCGGTCATCTGCGAGTTGGAATGAACGCCCTTGAAAGCCTTGAAGCGCTCGGTCTGGATGTTGCGGGCACGAATGACACGCTCACGGATGGCCGACGACGGCTCGCCGGGCTGCATCTTCGAGAGGTCTTTGAAGGGCACGACGGGCACTTCCACATGCAGGTCGAAGCGATCCATCAAAGGACCGCTTATGCGGGATGTATATCGCTGAATCTGGCCGGGAGTGCAAACGCAGCGGTGAGTGGGGTCGCCGTAATATCCGCAGGGACAAGGGTTCATTGAAGCTACGAGCATGAACGAGCATGGATATTCCACGGTGTAATTGGCTCTGGCAATCGTGATCTTCCTGTCCTCTAACGGTTGGCGCAACACCTCAAGCGTAGCCTTCGAGAATTCAGGAAGCTCGTCGAGATACAGAATCCCGAAATGGGCCAGCGAAATCTCACCCGGCGTGGCTTTGGCAGTTCCGCCAGTCATTGCCACCTGGGAGGTGGAGTGGTGCGGACTGCGGAAAGGGCGCTGGGTAATCAGCGATACGTTGTTGCCCAGTTTCCCTGCCACTGAGTGTATCTGTGTCGTCTCCAGGCTTTCAGCCAGTGACAGCGGTGGCAGTATTGACGGTAAGCGCTTGGCCATCATCGACTTTCCTGATCCGGGAGGGCCAATCAGAAGAATATTGTGTGAGCCAGCCGATGCCACCTCCAACGCGCGTTTCACGCTCTCTTGCCCCTTGACGTCTGCATAGTCGAGGTCAAAACTGTATTGATGCTCGTAGAACTCCTTGCGCGTATCTACTACCGTTGGCTCGTATGAAGTGCTTCCGTTCATGAAGGACACTACGTCAGACAGGTTGTCCATGCCATAGACCTCCAGGTTGTTCACTATGGCCGCTTCGCGCACATTCTCTCTTGGCACGATAAGCCCCTTGAACTTCTCCTTTCTGGCTCTGATGGCTATGGGGAGAACGGCACGGACGGGCTTCAGCTGGCCGTCAAGTCCGAGCTCCCCTACCAGCATATACTCATGCAGGTGGCTGCAGTCAATCTGGCCGTCAGCCCCCAGTATGCCCACGGCCATTGGCAAGTCGAATCCGCTTCCTTCCTTCTTCAGGTCAGCAGGCGAGAGGTTGATTGTCAGATTGGCAGTCGGGGTCTTGAACCCAATATTAGGTAACGCAGCGCTGATGCGGTCATAGCTTTCCTTCACCGCCGTGTCAGCCATTCCTGACAGGTGGAACATGACTCCCCTCGTCAGGTTGGCTTCTATGGTAATGGTGGTTGCCTCTAACCCCATTACGGCTGCACTATATGTTTTAGCTAACATCGTTCAATCGTTGATAAAGTCTTATAAATCATGATGCAAAAATAGCGATAAAAAGTTAAAATCAGCGTGCATTCCTTCTTAAAACGTATTAAAAAGAGAATGCCTGAGTGCAATTTGATGTCTGAAAACTGGGAATTTATCCTTATTTACGTCTGAAAATGTGATTATTTACTTATCTTTGCGGTCGAAAATGTGATTTTTCATCCTTAATTATGTCCGAAAATGTGATTATTTGCTTATCTTTGCGGTCGAAAATGTGATTTTTTTGAAAGAAATGGACTTGCTTAAAAGGCAGTCAGAGCGTTCAGCCGCCCACTACTGTGTGAGGTGGCTGAATTCTATGCCCTCGTAGAGGCGTTGCGTGCCGTTGCGGCTCTCCGGGATTGCAGGCGCACGCCACGTATGTGCTCGGCAGGGTCGAAGTCGTTTGGCGAGGCAACCACCTACAGCAATAGGTTACTAATGATGTAGTATCTGGTTACGGTTAGGGCCAAGTTTCAAAGATTAACCAAATGAATAGTGCTACAAAGAAAACGAATAGAACCACACATCCCAGTGACTCCCACCATTCAGAAGAAAAAGCATCTTCTGTTGTTGTCATCATGTAGATTCCAAAGATGGCAGCTGCAAGAAAAAATAATGCGCCAAAACCGCAGGATAGCACATCACCCCATTTGTCCCACCATGACCTGTTGTCGGGCATGTCGTAGCGATAAGCATCGATGCTTACTACGCGGGTGTTGTTGCCGTAAGAAAAAGTATAACTTTTCGTCTCGTAGTCGAACAAACGTGTGGTGTGGCTTCCGTTTGACAGATGCAGGAAGGCTACAACAGGTTCTTTTGAGGTATTCTTTATATGAATGAATCCATCGTCGGTGAGCGATGCTTCGATGTTTTCGCGCATGTCGGGGGCAGCCTGCAAGAAAATAAGCGTGTCGGTGGGTGAGTTCAGCGTGATGACATATTGGTTCTTATAGGGCGGAGTAACGCGCAGCCAGTCTATCCGTCGCAGCGAATCTTTAGTCGCATTGGTTAAGGCATATATATAATAAGTCGTGTCGTTCACGATGGGGAACATCAGCCTCAACTCAGCATGATTAGGAGAACGGCTGACCGAAACTGTGTCAGTGGCTGTAGGAACAGTGCTTACAGAATTTGAAACTGTAGGACTATGGGCTATCGGCTTTGAGGTCTCAGACTTCGTGATTGCAGGCTTTGGTGCAATGCTCTGTACCGGGCTTGGCGTTGCAGCAGGCTCCGCAGGGTCCTGTGTCGTGGTCTGTGCTACAGATTCATTAGCAGGCACCGACAGCGAGAGATCGAAGTCGTGATAGGTCTGCCCCTGACTGTCAAAATAATATTCGTCATAGATGAGCCCCGTCTCTACATGCTCATAGATGGCTTTCTTGCACGACAGTCTCCAGTTTTCAAATGGCAGATGCTTTGTATTAGGCACCAACAGCAGCCACACGTCAGTGTCGTAAACGAAGGGGTGCTCAGTACCTTCGTAGGTGGCAGTCGTGTGTATGGTGCAGCGGCCCAACCGTCCCTGCTTGATGCGTAGCGACTGGAATGCCTTAGGAGTGAAGTGCTGGTTGAGCAGTTTGTCGTCTTTATAGGTGAACACAAACTCGTTCTCGCCCAGTCGCGACATGGGATAGAAGTCGGTGGGTGTGAGTTCCATGTTGTAGGCATCAACGTGCAGCTCGAGTGAGAAGCCGGGGAGCGGATAGCGCGAAGGATTGTTAATAGTGGGCGAAACCGACACGTTGGTCAGCTCATTGTTCGCATTGTCGGTACACACGACGATGGTTCGGCGACTGTCGGCCGACACGCTGTTTTCATGGAAGCGAGCTTCAAAAGCTCCTCCGCTTTTCCGCTCTTCGTCGCGATGCTGAAGATAAACACCATAAAGTGTAGCCAGCCCTAAGATGATAGCACCGATGGTACCCCAGGTGAAAGACTTCTTGTTCATCATTATACAGTTCCTTTCGTTTCAGTCAGATAGTTATTACATATTTCCTCAATTGACCTGACAAAGGTAAGCAATTAGTCCGAAAATGTCAACATTTTGAGTTGTTATTTGTAATAAGTCAGTAAAAACAGTACACTTTGACTTTGAAAAGTCTGTAACTTTGCACATGATTCAGGGCGAGAAGAACGTCAAATATCCTTAATTACGTCTGAAAATGTGATTATTTACTTATCTTTGTGGCCGGAAATGTGATTTTTCATCCTTAATTATGTCCGAAAATGTGATTATTTGCTTATCTTTGCGGTCGAAAATGTGATTTTTTGAGAGATGAAACTACTTAGACGAAAGATTGACAAGTATCTTCAGGACTGGAAAAACAGTCCCAATAAGAAGCCGTTGATAGTGAAAGGTGCCCGTCAGATAGGGAAGACAGAGTCCATCAGAGCTTTCGGCCTGACCAACTATGAGTCGGTTGTCGAAATCAACTTTGTACTACAGAAAAAGTTCAGAACCATCTTTGATAGTGGATATGAGGTGGAAACGATTGTCAAGAACATCTCGCTGCTGGAACCTTCATGGAAATTTATTCCACACCGAACGCTGCTTTTCTTCGATGAATTGCAGAAATGCCCCGATTGTGCTACCTCGCTGAAGTCATTCTGCCAGGATGGACGATACGATGTCATTTGTTCTGGCTCTTTGATGGGCATCTATTATGAAGAGATTGAGAGCAATGCCGTCGGTTTCAAAGAGGACTTCGAAATGCACTCGATGGACTTTGAGGAGTTCCTGTGGGCAAAGGGATATTCGGCAGAACAGATAGAAGACCTTTATCAACACATGAAGCAGCTACAGCCATTCTCACAGTTGGAGCTGGATGCAATGACAAACGTGTTTCGCGAATATATGAGCCTTGGAGGAATGCCAGAGGTGGTGAAGATGTTTGTTGACAACGGACACTACGGAGGAACCCTGAAGTTACAGCACCAATTGTTGAAGGACTATGAAGAAGATATCACCAAATACGCGAAACATACTGACAAATCGAAGATTCTTGCCGTCTATAGTCACATCTCTACATTCCTGGCCAAAGAAAACAAGAAATATCAAATTACAAAGATTGCCAAGGGAGCCAGAAACCGTGAATACATCGGTGCAGTGGAATGGCTAAAGGAAGCAGGAGTCGTCAACGTATGCTATTGTTTGAACAACGTAGAACTGCCATTGAAGGGCAACTATGATGCCGAGTTCTACAAATTGTATTATCACGACACTGGGCTGCTCATTGGCTCGCTTGACGAGGAAGCTCAAGAGGACTTGCGTGCCAACAAGAATTTTGGCACCTACAAAGGGGCTATTTATGAAAACATCGTAGGCGAGATGCTCCGCAAGTCGGGTTACGAACAGCTCTATTTCTACAAGCACGACAATCCCTCGCTTGAAATGGATTTCTTTGTGCGCGATGCAGATTCTCTGGTGCCCGTTGAGGTAAAGGCCAAGGACGGCGCGACAGCCTCGCTGAATAAGCTCATTCAGTGGGAGTCCTATCCCGATGTGAAATATGGAGTGAAACTGGGTTACAAGAACATCGGTTGGAACGGCCTGTTCTATACTTTTCCGTATTTTCTCACTTTCCTGCTGAAACGGTTTCTAAAAGAAAGGAACTTATAATTGCCGTCGTCCGTCCTTGGAGGCTTTGTGTACATATTCTACTTCACGTGAGGCGGCTGAATTCTATGCCCTCGTAGAGGCGTTGCGTGCCGTTGCGGCTCTCCGGGATGAAGTGCAGGCGCACGCCACGTATGTGCTCGGCAGGGTCGAAGTCGTTTGGCGAGGCCACGGGCCGCCCCTCAATCTCCAGCTTCAGCCGGCCCAGATGGTTCAGGCAGACGATGTCGCCCCGCTGCAGCGAGTGTACCAGCACGTCCTCCAGCTCGCTCAGCACGGCCAGCACGTCCGAACGCTTCAGCGAGCAGTTCGTCTGGATGGTCTGCGCAATCGTTTCGGTGTCGAGCGTGTTCAGATGCACGGCCCTCGCCACATACTGTCCTGCCGAGGGCAGGAATTCTCTTGTTTGTTTTCTCAATTTGTACTTCATGTGTTTTTTGAATGGTATTATATTGAACTTTGATTGACAGTCCGCCACGCTTTGGCGGCTATTGTCTCTTGTGAAATTATAGCTATAATTCTCGGGATTATAGCTATAATTGTTCGAATTTTAGCTATAATTTTTTCCCATGCGTAACGCTTTACGGGTGCAAAGTTACGAAATTAAATCATGAAAG
>DFJI01000045.1:0-678 GCA_002372235.1 Prevotella sp. UBA3675
AGGGGCTTTATGCTGCCGTTAACCCGCGAATTCGGTTTCTTAGCCGTCAGTGAATGCAAAAGGTTTCTGATATGATTTGTTGTCCGTGTATATATTCAGCTGATAGTGCCTTGCCGTTCTTATCCACTTGGCTGATGATGCGCTCGGCTATGCCGCTTTGCTTGCAAAGAACTTGAACACGAAGGCTTTGATTCGGCTTGTCTTCTTCAGTCCGAAGGCTTTTGTGTCCAGCCTGCCCATAAGGAACTTGTAGAAGTTCTTGCTATGGCAAGCGGCATAGCCGAGCGGCGTATCATAGCCGTCAGCAGCAGGAATACGGTGTTCTCTGCCATGAAGGACTTAGGCAGCCGTGGCCAGTTCTGAAATCGCTCTCAGGATTGTGTCAGAGCTGCATGTGCGAAGTGCGGGATGCAGCGAGAGATGGGGCATCAGATGGCTCGTAACGTCCTCCACGCAGTCACCGCCACAAAAGTAGACGCTTGCCAGCGAACCTGCAATCTCGCCGTACTGGTAGCCGAATGACGTACATCGGAGACCCAGTACTTTGTCGATAACAGGACCTACAAAACGGGAAAACAGCTCTCTCACGTGAAATATTTCTCCAAAAGGAGTGATTCTCTCAGATTTTATGCTTATCTTTGCCATGCCATTGATGATTTTGCTTGTCTTTAAACGCAG
>DFJI01000045.1:836-15631 GCA_002372235.1 Prevotella sp. UBA3675
AAAGTGCTGCGGAATTTAGGATTCTTGGATTGAGGACTGCCTTTTCCTAATTCATCTTGAATGATTTTTCCATATTGCTTCATTTATATTCTGGCGTAAAGTTAACAAAAAGGCCGGATTGCGCCAAACAATAGAGCTATATTTTAGCGTAATCTTGCAAAAAAATCGAGATTGCGCCAAGTGTATGTCAGGTGAGGCTGCCCTCGCTGGCAGCAGTTCGCGTTATTTGAAGTCGGATGAGGATGAGGGCAGCACTCTTGTTTATGCTAAAAATCCGGAGTGCTTCAGTGAAGAGTTCCTTAAATTCGTGGGCTGGGATGCTGTCATGGCTAAGAAAGAGGAACCCCAAAAACAAGAGCCCCCCAAAAAAGAAGAAAGAACCCAGAAGCAAGAAGGAACCCCCAAACAAGAGGGTACCCAAAAGCAAAAAAGCTCCAAAAAGCAGAAACTGCTGGCGCAATCACTGAAAGTGAAGGGCTGGATGGAAGAAGATGAGAGCCCGCGAGATGCTGCTTATTTAGATCAGGCTCCGGAATTTCCATCATGCACATATAGTGTAGGATTCAAGACTGTAAAAAATCCTGGCGGTCAAATAGTGCGCGCCCGGTTGCATGTTCCTGTGACTTTCAGGCTACAGTAATAGCTTGTTTTTTGAGAAGAAAACTAAAAAACTCTGCGTGGTTCCAATTTTTTTTGTACTTTTGTAGCCGTAGAACCCAAAAACAATTATTAAAACCGTATTTATTTAAGTCATGGAAATCGTAATCGGACTTTTGATTATCGCTGTCGGCGCTTTCTGCCAGAGCAGCTGTTATGTACCCATCAATAAGATTAAGGACTGGTCGTGGGAGTCGTACTGGATAGTGCAGGGCGTGTTTGCCTGGCTGGTGCTGCCGTTCCTCGGTGCACTGCTGGCTGTGCCTGAAGGACAGTCGCTGTTTGGGCTGTTTGCGCAAGCTCCGTCGTTCAATGTGTGGATGACCATCCTGTTTGGCGTGCTGTGGGGCGTTGGCGGCCTGACGTTTGGTCTGTCGATGCGCTATTTGGGCGTGGCCTTAGGACAGTCGATCGCACTGGGAACGTGCGCCGGACTGGGCACCATCATGGGCCCCGTGCTGCTGAACATCTTCTTCCCTGAGCTCAATGCGCTCTCGTCGCTCACGTTTGCCGTTATCCTGGGCGTGGTGGTCACACTGCTGGGCATCGCCATCATCGGCGTGGCCGGCGGCATGAAGTCGGCAGCCCTGAGCGAGGAGGAGAAGCGAGAGGCCGTGAAGGACTTCAACTTCCCGAAGGGACTGGCCATCGCGCTGCTGGCAGGCTTCATGAGCGGCTGCTTCAACGTGGGTCTGGAGTTCGGCAAGGACATCAACTTCGGCGAGCTGACCGACCCGATGTTCCGCACGCTGCCCGCCACGTTCCTCGTGACGTTTGGCGGCTTCATCACCAACATGATTTACTGCTTCTACCAGAATCAGGCTAACGGCACGTGGGGCGACTATAAGAAGACGGCTGTGTGGGGCAATAACCTGCTGTTCTGCCTGCTGGCCGGTGCACTGTGGTACTCGCAGTTCTTCGGGCTGGCATTGGGCAAAGGCTTCCTCACGGAGAGCCCGACACTGATGACCCTGTCGTTCTGCATCCTGATGGCGCTCAACGTGGTGTTCTCAAACGTGTGGGGCATCATCCTGAAGGAGTGGAAGGGCTGCTCGCCCAAGACCATCGCCGTGCTCGTGTGCGGCATTGTGGTGCTGGTCATCTCGTGCTTCCTGCCACAACTCATCTAACGTATTGAACAGCTATCACCAAAGTATTGAACAGCTATCACCAAAATTTAAAAGCATGAAAATGGAGACGGACTACAGGAACATGACCTTGGGGGAGCTCCTCACCGAGATAGAGGACTGCACAATCTATGAGCGTGACCGTATCCTGATGGATTATATAACGGATCATCTCTCTTCGATGGATGCGAACTCGAAGAAGATTGCACTGACCACATACGGGAAGATACAAGACGACTTGCTCACTCTGTATGATGAGGACTCCGTGGACTATGCTGTCTGTCAGAACGACCTGATTTTCTCAAAGCTCCTCCTGGCCGAAACCTATCTGAACGAGCCTGACGGCACCACGACCTGTGGCTTGCTACTGGAAGATGTGGAGACACTGTTAGACGACTATAGGGGTGATAGGGAAGGCGAGAACTATCTGAGCAATAAGAAGGAACTCAGCCGGCTGAAAGAGGAAATGGAACTGCACATCGGGATGGAGAAGGGCTCGAGCCCACTGCCCGAGAATCTGGAGACATATCTGGCAATGCTGGAGAAGAAGAGAGTGTACTCCAAAATCAACGAATACGTGGGGCAGGGGCAGCACTATGGCTATATGTTTATGGGCAACAGCGGCACGGGCAAGCGCACTGCCGCACGAAGGCTCTACGAGCATCTGCAGCACATAGACAGTGGGGTGAAGCAATGGAAAGAGATACCGGCCATCAAGATGTTCGACCCCTCGTCGGGCTTCACGCTTGTTAATGAAGAGATAGAAAAGGCTTCGGACAGCCTCATCCTGATCAGCGGGGCCGAGGACCTGAGCATGAAAGGACTGCTGGCACAGACGGGCATTGAGATCCTGGCCAACAAGCTGAAGACCGACCACTCGGTGACGGTGGTGCTGTCAGGCCCAAAGGACGAGCTGATACAGCTGGTCAACTCGTGTCAGGCGGCCAAGGACATCTTCATACACCGTTTCCATTTCGACGACCTCACGCCTGAGGCGCTGACCAAGGTGGCCGTTGACTATGCCTTTGATCACGGCTATTACATCTCCGATGAGGCTTTTGAGAAGCTGTCGCAATACTTTGCCTACGAGCACAAGATGCGCGGCACCGACTTTGACAACATACATCTGGCCCACCGCACGGTTGACGACGTCATCATTCCGTCGCTCATCAGCAGGATGGTGAAAGACAACGAGGTGAAGGATGATGTGCTGACGGCCTCGACCATTGAGGTGGAAGACATTCCGCAGGTGCGGCATCGCGACCCGAAGAAGGCCATAGAACGGCTGGAGTCGCTTGTGGGACTGGAGAATATCAAGAAGAGCATCATGGCGCACGCCAGTCTGGTGAACCTGAACCGGCGGCGCATGGAGCTGGGACTGTTCAATCACATGCCGCCCATGCACATGGTGTTTACGGGAAATCCCGGTACGGGTAAGACCACGGTGGCCGAGCTGATAGGCGAAATCTATCACGGCATGGGGGTGCTCTCGTCGGGACATCTGGTAGAGGTGGACCGTTCGAAGCTGGTGGGACAGTTCCTGGGCGATACGGAGAAGAACACGCTCAATGCCATCAAGAGTGCCGCAGGTGGCGTGCTGTTCATCGACGAGGCTTACAACCTGTTCGTGAACGATCCTGACCGCAGGGACTTTGGCCATCGCGTCATAGAGACACTGCTCACTTACCTCAGCATGGAGCAGACCAACATGATCGTGATCCTGGCCGGCTATACGGCTGAGATGGAGCATCTGCTGCAATCGAACCCCGGACTGAAGTCGCGCTTCTCTTACGTGTTCCGCTTCAACGACTACACGCCTGAGCAACTGCTCAAGATAGGGCATTTCGTGATGAAGAGGGAACAGTACGAGATTACGCCCGAGGCCGAGAAGAAACTGACGCAATACGTGATCAACGCCTATAGCAATAAGGACGAACATTTTGGCAATGGCCGCTTCATCACCCGACTGCTCACCACGAAGATCATCCCCTCGGTGAGCGACCGGCTGTATAAGATTCCTGCCGGAGAGATTACGAAAGCAGACTTGATCACTATCACAGAAGACGATATTCCCGAGGTGGAGAGCCGACAGCAGTTGCTCACCTGGGACGAGGCCATCATCACTAATGCGCTGGAACGGCTGAACGAACTGGCCGGACTGGAGAATGTGAAGCAGGCACTGAACGACTATGTGGTGACACTCAGGGCCAGCTATGTGAGCAAGACACCGCTGGCCGTTGACGATATGACGTGGAACTTCTTGGGCAACACGGGGACGGGCAAGAGCACCGTGGCTGAAATCCTGTGCTGCATCATGCAGGGAGCAGGGCTCCTTCCCACCAATCATTTCTGCACACTCAACATCGAAGAGTTTGCCAATGCCACCAACCAGATGGCCATCGTAGAGAAGACACTGCTCAAAGCGTCTGACGGCATGCTCTTCCTTGACCTCGACTCGCCCAACTACAAGAACTACAACACCGACTTCTTGCAGTTCTGGATTGAGAACAAACGCAAGGAGCTGGGCATGAAACTGGCTGTGGTCATAGCTAAAGGCAATAGCGACAGCGATGCAGTGGCGCGAAACCTGGTGCACAACGGCGTCGTTCCCTCGAACCATATTATCGTGTTTGAAGACTTCAAGCTCGACGAACTGCAGCTCATCTTCCGCTATCTGCTCAAACGACAGTTTGGACTCGACATTAAGCCCGAGGCTGAGACCGTCACCAATCAGTGCATAGAACAAATCTATCAGAACCGCCAGCAGTATGCCGTCAACGCACGCACCATGCAGCTTTTGGCCGGCACGGTGGCTCAGATTGCCCAGTTGCGCATCTTCGGACAAGGCAAACAAACAGAGCACACGGTGGTAAAGGCCGATACGGACAGGCTGGAGTGGAACGAACATTCCATGCTGTACCGCCGCATCGGCTTCTGAAAGAAGAAGTAACTCGTCCGAAATTGTCTTATACTTAAAAAAAGAAAGCGTTCCCAAAACTTCATCGTTTGGGAACGCTTCTGCCTTCTTAAAGGCTGATGTGTATATAGTCAGTAGTTGTTTTGTTTTGTAATGATTATCCTGCTTTTCAGAAAAATGTTGTGCGTCGGCTTAGCGAGGCAGATTGAAGGCGCGTGTCATCTCGGCCATCTGCTCGTCGCTCATGCCCTCAGGCTCGAAGCCCATAGCGCGGGCGTTGATGTAAATCTTGGCACTCTTCGAGAGCACGTCAATCTGGTCGAAAGCATCCATCACATCGAGACCCTTGGCAAAGACGCCGTGCTTCTCCCACATCACCACGTCATATTCTTCCAGCTCCTTCAGCGTGGCATCGGCCAGCTCGTTTGAACCGGGCAACGTGTAGGGAACAATGCCTAAGCCTAACGGGCAGAAAGCCTTGGTCTCAGGAATCATAGACCAGAGAATCTTGGTGAGCACGTCCTTGCCTAAGAACTCGCGCTTGTGGCTCATGGCAACCAGCTCGATGGGGTGGGTGTGAACGGTAGCCTTGTAGGGTGAGCCAGTCTCAATCTGATGGGCGTGGACCGTGAGGTGGCTGGGCAGCTCAGAAGTGGGCATCACGGGATTGTCGGCAATGATCACATAGCTGGCGCAGTCGTCGAGAATGCGGATCACCGAACCGTTGTCCATCGGCCAGCGAGCCAAATCGCGCATGCGCTTGCCCGTACCTTTGCAATAAAAGTAGCAACCTTTCAGGGCAGGCAGCGTCACACCAATCTGCTTCACGTCGCTGATGGCAGGCAGATTGCGAATCTCGTCATCTACCAAGTCGGTCACATTCACGGTGATGTTGCCGCCGTTGCGCTCGGCCCAACCGTTCTGCCACAGGTAGCCGGCCACTTCGGCAATCTTTTCAATCTCCGCCTTCAGGGCGGGACGTCCTTCTAAAATACTTTTCATAGCTTTTATGTTTTTTGCATTTTTTGCTTTTTCGCGGCAAAGATAATGTGTATTTTCGAGTGAAAGCGCTTTTTTTTTGATTTTTAGCCCATAAAATATGATTTTTAACTTGATTTATATCAATCTTTTAAAAAAGCAGAATGTAAAATTTGTGTTATCGGGAAATAAGTATGTATCTTTGCAGCTATGAACAATATCGTGTGGACAGAGAATGTGGTGCTGGTCGATGCCGACTATGCCGACAGTGTGGCTTTCAATCTGATAGTGAATTTCGAACGCATCATCGGGCGGCGCATCCCACCTGCCGACATGGCTCGCTGGCTGGACTGCTTGGCGCTCGACGGAGGAGTGCGCGAGGGCGAGCACGACACGAGTGTGGTTCTTTTTCATGACAAAGGGCGGCAGGCACTGCAGAACTTCGTGCCCGCTCACTATGAAAAGGAACTCAACGGAAAGGCTTTCAAAGACCATCTCGGTGAGTTCTCGCTGACGGCGCTCCCCGTAGAACAGCTCACCACAAAGTCCGATTTCATCGTGGAGACATTGCAACTGGCCTGCACCCAGAAAGAGGTGAAGCGCGTGATGGTAGTGGCCGACGAGCGCCATTACAGTGCAGTGCATGACACGCTCCGGCGAATAGACAACGACTCGCCCGAGCTGCTTGACGGCAAGCGCATCACGGTGTTCACGATGGAACCTCGTGAGGGCGGCTGCTTCCGGCAGGAAATCTTAGGCTATTCGCTCATGGCGGCGCTCGGCATCAAGAGCGAGGAGATACGTGAGCAGTGATGTGCTGGAATGGAGCGGGAATCTGTCTGGCTGAATCGAAGCTGAAACCAAACAACAACCAATAATTGAAAAAAAACTAATAAAAACATGTCAACACTAACTATTTGTATTGTCTCGCTGTTCATCTTCGGCTATTTCTGCATAGCCATTGAGAGCTTGACAAAGATTAACAAGGCGGCCATAGCCTTGCTGATGTTCGTGGGTTGCTGGACCCTGTTCATGTTCGACCCCGGAAGCTATATCGAAGGGGCGGTGGGCGACAAGATTGCCTCTACCGTGAGCACTGTGATTGAACATCACCTGGGCAGTACGGCCACTACGCTGTTCTTCCTGATGGGAGCCATGACCATCGTGGAACTGGTCGATCAGAACGGTGGCTTCAACTTCGTGCGTGACACGCTGCAGACCAAAAGCAAGAAAGTACTGTTGTGGCGCATTGCCTTCATGACCTTCATTCTCTCGGCCATTCTTGACAACCTGACCACCTCAATCGTGATGATTATGATTCTGCGCAAACTGGTCAGCGACAAGACCGATCGTATCATCTACGCATCGCTTGTGATTATTGCTGCCAACAGCGGTGGCGCTTTCTCGCCCATTGGCGATGTGACCACCATCATGCTGTGGAACAAGGGCGTGATTACGGCAGCAGGCGTAATCACTGAAATCTTTATCCCCTCTCTCGTTTCGATGGCCATTCCTGCCTATATCCTTTCGCTTTCGCTGAAAGGCGAATTGGTGCCGCAGCAAGAAACTGTTGTGCTGGCAGAGTCGAACGACTTGTCTGAGGGACAGCGCAAAATCATCTTCTTTCTGGGCGTGGGCGGCCTGATCTTCGTGCCCATCTTCAAGACCATCACCCATCTGCCACCGTTTGTAGGCATTCTGCTGGTGCTGGGCGTGCTGTGGACGGTCACCGAGATATTCTACATCCGTATTCATCAGGAGAGTGAAGACACCGCCGACAATACCAATACGCAGAAACGTGTGTCGAAGATGCTGTCACGCATCGATATGGATACCATCCTCTTCTTCCTCGGCATCCTCATGGCTGTGGCTTGCTTAGAGACTGTCGGCGTGCTGACCATGCTGGGACAGGGACTCGACGAAGCCTTCCACGGCAACTACTACCTCATCAACGGCATCATTGGTGTGCTGTCATCCATTGTCGATAATGTGCCTTTGGTGGCTGGTTGCATGGGCATGTATCCTGTGACCGAGGCCGGTCCTATGGCTGTTGACGGCATCTTCTGGCAGCTGTTGGCCTACTGCGCCGGTGTGGGTGGCTCAATGCTTATCATCGGTTCGGCTGCAGGCGTGGTAGTGATGGGCCTGGAGAAGATTACTTTCGGCTGGTACATGAAGAAAATCACGTGGATTGCCTTTACAGGCTATCTGGCTGGTATCGTGTGCTACTGGTTAGAGAAAATGGTCTATTAATCTTAACTCCCAAGCAGAATGATTAAAGAACAATATCTTGCAGCCCCCCAGCGCTATGACGGGGGCATGCGTTACGAGCATTGTGGCAGGAGCGGTGTGCTCCTGCCCAAGGTGTCGCTGGGCTTTTGGCATAACTTCGGGGGCATTGATCCCTATGAGCGCTCACGTGAGATTACGCGCTATGCCTTCGACCACGGTATCACCCACTTCGACCTGGCCAACAACTACGGCCCTCCTTACGGTTCGGCTGAAGACACGATGGGCAGGCTGATGGACGATGACTTCCGCCCTTATCGCGACGAACTGTTCATCTCGACCAAGGCAGGCTACGACATGTGGCCCGGTCCTTACGGCAACTGGGGTTCGCGCAAGTATCTGATGGCTTCGCTCGATCAGAGTCTGAAGCGCATGCACTTAGACTATGTGGATTTGTTCTACTCCCATCGCTACGACCCTGAGACTCCGTTGGAGGAGACACTTCAGGCACTTGTTGATATTGTGCGTAGTGGCAAGGCGCTCTATGTGGGCATTTCGCGCTGGCCGCTTGAGGCCACTCGTTTCGCCTTCCAGTATCTGAAGGAGCGCGACGTGCCATGTCTCATCTATCAAGGTCGTCTGAACATGCTCGACCGCGCCCCGCAGGAAGAGGGCATCCTCGACCTCTGTGTGGAGCATGGCGTGGGCTTCATCTCCTTCTCGCCGTTGGCACAGGGCTTGCTCACCGACCGCTATCTGAACGGCATTCCTGAAGACTCGCGCATGTCGAAGGGGAAGTTCCTCAAGGAAAGCATGCTCACCGACGAGCTGTTGCAGCGCATCAAGGGCTACAACGAACAGGCACAACAGCGGGGCGAGACCCTCGTCGAGATGGCATTGGCATGGATTCTGCATCAGAAGGGGGTCACCTCCGTACTCGTAGGAGCCAGCTCTACGGCACAATTAGAGAAGAATCTGAAGTGCGTGAGCGCCAAACCGTTCGAGTAAACTGCACACTTCTGCGTGTTTCTGTGTCACAAGATCACACTAAATCCTACTGATTTTGGGCATTGTGAATTTGTGCCACAGAATCACGCAGAGTCTTACTTGATTTTAGATGTGAGTGGACTTCTCACTCCCTGATAAGTTCTGAGAAAAGCCTTGGCCGAGCCGAAAGAAAGGAACATGTCAAGGCGAACTGGAATATGGTTCAGGTCGTCGGTCACGTAGAAACGGATGAGTTCATTGTTTTGTCCGTCTTCATGCTCAATGAAGGAGAATACCAGACAACGGAACTTGTCGTCGGTGCCTTCGATGGTGAACGATTCCTTACCGCGATATTTTAGCCAGGAGTTCTTCAGCTCGCTGGCATCGGTGATGGGCATTGGAATGACGTCGCCAACCTTCATGCCTTCGGCACTGAAGTTACGGGCACGCAGGAAGATGCTCATCATGTCATATACACATGACTTGTATTCATGCTCCTGCCAGAAATGCTCGCCGCGCGATGATATGGCGTGCATCTTCACGTGGCAGTTATTGTGTGGGTAGGTGTACCACAGCTCGTCAACATAGTAGCGCTTACCCTCGCGTGCGCCCTTTCGGTGGTAGAGTGGGGCCAGTTCCATATCCGTATAGCTCACCAGCGTGTCGCGCATCACGAAGAGCCCGTCGAGCCGTTCGTTGCCTCGGGTGATGAGGCTGGCGCGGTAGGCTTCCTGCCCCTGATAGGTGGACTTCACGGTTGACATGCTGGCAGATCCCACTTTGAGCCATACGAATTTCCAGTTGAAGTATAGGTCGTAGGCCAGAAATTCGCCCTCCTGGAATGCCTTGTTCTCTATGCCACATTGTGCGCAGGCATTCTGAATGCAGAGGGCGGAAAGAATGATAAAGAGCCATCGTTTCATAAGCGTTCCGTTTTTCCCTTTATACTGTTTTTCCTTTCATTCTATTTGTTCTTTGGCACGTAGGTGATGCCTTTCTCGGCAGCACGCTGAGCGTTGCGGTTGCTCACCTGTCTGTCTTTGTCGGGCTTCTGTTTGGTGATGGCAGCCGGCTTCTGCTGATAGCGAGGACGGTAGGTGAGGTCCCAGTTGCGGGTTACGTCCCACTTCTCCTTGCACTCCACCTCTTCATGGAAGTAGAACACATCCTCGGCCTGTCGCCCACTGTCATAGTCGCCCGTGTCCCAAATGCCGTTGTCGTTGAGATCGACAAAGGCACGCAGATAGTATTTGCCTGGTCTCACGTAGTAGAACTCGGCACTGCCGTCAATGACTTTCTCCGAGCGTGAGGGCTTGTCGCTGCCGTCAAGCATCTGCACATAGACCGTGCCGCTGTCGGGCATGTGGGTAAGGTTGACCATCAGTGTGCTGAATCGGTCCTCGGGCATCACTTTCAGTCCCTGCTTGATGGGCTTGTTGAAGTTGCCGAATATATTGATGAAAGCCATACTGTCTATCTCCAGACTGTATTCGATGCCAGGTCGCCACTCGGCTTTCAGTACATATCGCCGCAGGCTCACCTGTTCGAACAGATGGGGTGCGCGATACCACACCGAGTCAATCATGGAATAGAGGTGTATGCCATCCATGTTGCAGGAGTCCAACGGGACGGGAAATTCGAAATACACATTCTGATTGGGGGCCATCTGTCCCATAGGGCTGATCTTCACCGTGAGGAACTCGGGGGCACGCACACTGTCGTATGGCTCGCCGCGTTTCTTCTTCTTCTCCTGTTCTTTCTCCCATTGCTCTATTTCCTTCTGCTTGTCCTTCAGGCGCTTGGCGTATGGCGTTTTGGCCAGAGCCTCAATGGTGTCGGTCTTCGAGACAAGCGTGCCGGTAGAATCGGTCATGAGATAGGTGGCTTCCATGCGCAGAGTGTCCTGATTGACGAGTGCCGTGTCGCGCAGCCAGTAGTAGATCGTGTCGCGTTTTTCCGAAGCCTCAGTGAGGAAAGCATCCTTCTCGTCGAAGTTCAGTCCGCGAATGACGGGCAGCGAGTCGTTGCCGTAGCTGAAGAAGAATCCCAGTTTCTCGGGATCCTTGCGCTCGTTCTTGATGAGATAGCGGTCGGTGAGCTTGGCCTGGAAACACAGCAACGAGAGGTTGTCGGGCAGATAGCGTATATAGTCCGTCTGCGTGATCTTGTCGATGTGGAGCGGGTCTCTCCAGATGGTGTCCTGTCGGATGGCCATCGTAGTGCCAGGCACGATGGTGTCGTTGAGGAATCCGATGGCCTCGCTCTTCTGTCCATATACGAAGTCGCCGTCGGCATCCTGCAAGGCTCTCACGATGTAGCGCCCCGGGGCTACCCCCTTGATGGAGAAGAAGCCGCTGCCGTTGGTGCGCGACACGCGCAGCAGCGGCACTTTGTGGAACGTGCTGTCGGCAAAGGTGCTGTCGGGATAGAGACCTACCAGTATGCCCTTGATGGGCTCCAGGTTAGAGGCATCGAGTGCATAGCCGGCCACTTGCAGCGTGTCAATCTGCTCACCTGTAGAGAAAGTGAACGTGTAGTTGCCCATCGGGTTGCCCTCGTTGTTGTCGGAGATGGCATCGCTGAAGTCCACCGTATAAGTGGTGTTCGGCTTGAGCGAGTCGCGCAGGTTCACGATGATGCGCTTGCCGGCGGCTTTTATCTCGGGCATCTCCAGTTGTGGAGGCGAGATAATCACCTTGTTCTGCGGGTCCTCAATCTTGATGTACTCATCAAAGTTGATGGTGATGCGCTTTGCCGTGACGTTGGTGCCACGGTCGTTAGGCTCCGAGCTTACCACCTTGGGCGGTGTCTCGTCATACCATCCACCATCGGGGTTGCCCATACGGGCGCATGAGGCGAGGCAGAGCGTAAGAACGACAGAGAGCCACCCCAAGTTCCTCAGGAAGAGGGGCCGTCTCGTCACTTCTTTTCTAAGATGGCTTCTCGTCATAGCTTCTATTTGTTCATTCCAATCAGTTCGTCTATTATGTTCCGCTCGTTGCTCAGTCGTGGCACCTTGTGCTGTCCGCCCAGTTTTCCCCTGCTTCTCAGCCAGTCATTAAACAGGTTCTGTCGGGCCTCAATGATCTCCAGCGGCTGCAGGGTGATGTCCTTGAAACGCTTGGCCTCGTAGTCGCTGTTCAGCTCCTGCAGTTTGCGGTCGAGGGTGGCAGCGAAGTCGGCAAGGTCGGCAGGTGCCTTGGCAAACTCTATGACCCACTGGTGGCGGCACTTGGCCTTGTTGTCCATGAACACAGGCGCTGCCGTGTATTCGCTCACCACGGCTCCCGTCTTCTTGCAGGCGTAGGCCAGTCCTTGCTCGGCATTATCTACGATCAGCTCTTCGCCGAAGGCATTGATGAAACTCTTCGTGCGGCCTGAGATCACAAACTTATAGGGATTGGTTGAGGTGAACTTCACGGTGTCGCCAATCATGTAGCGCCACAGTCCGCACGCAGTAGAGATGACCATCGCATAGTTCCTGCCCGTCTCCACAGCCCAGAGGGGGATGGGATCCGAAGTTAAGTCCTCAACCGGGATGAATTCGTAGAACACGTCGTTGTCGAGCAACAGCAGCATGGCCTTGTCGGCAGGGTCGTCCTGCACGCCGAAGAATCCTTCGCTGGCATTATAGGTCTCCATGTAGTGCATGTTGGGCGAGGTGATCAGCTGCTCGTACTGCTCGCGATAGGGCGTGAAAGCCACGCCGCCGTGGAAGAACACCTCCAGGTTGGGCCACACCTCCTCCAGATGCGTCTTGCCCGTGAGTTCCATCACGCGGTTCAGTACCGAGAGCATCCACGAAGGCACACCGCTCAGGTTGGTCACGTTCTTGTTCATGGCCTCGCGGGCTATGCGGTCGCGCTTCACCTCGAAGTCGGAGAGCAGCGCCGTCTGCTTCGATGGTACCCGGAAGAGGTTCACCAGCGGGTTGATGTTCTCAATGAGAATGGCGCTTAGGTCGCCTACCAGCGAGTCCGGCAGGTTATAGTTGGGCGTGTGGCTTCCTCCCAGGATCAGTCCGCGCCCGTCGAACATGCGGCTTTGGGGATTGTTGCGCAGGTAGAGCACCACCACGTCGGTTCCGCCCTGATAGTGGTTGCGCTTCAGTCCTTCGGGCGAAACTGGAATAAACTTCGACTTGTCGTTGGTGGTGCCGCTCGACTTGGCAAACCATTTCACGCGGCCTGGCCACAGCACGTCGCGCTCGCCCTGTCGCATGCGGTCGATGTCGCCCTTCAGCTCCTCATAAGTATTTACAGGAACATTCTTTGCGAAGTAGCAGTAGTCTTTTGTGGCGTCAAACAAGTGTTTGCGGCCATATTCAGTGTCTTTGGCGCATTCCAGCAAATGGGCTAACACCTTGCGCTGCAATGCCTCTCCCTCGTTCAAGTGGCGCTCCAGTTCTTGCATGCGCTGCTTGAATATAAATCTTGCAATATTAGTTAAATTCATCGATTCACTCGAAAAAACGATGCAAAAGTAGCCAAAACTCTTCTAATAGATATATGTTTTACATTTTTTTAAGTAATAACAACTGAGAGTTTTGAAGACATAATAACAACTGAGGTTTTTGAAGACATAATAACATAAGAACATAAGAAACAGAAAAAGGCGATGCTGATTCATCTGATTAGCCAAAGTCTCATCAGTTGGTCGTCAACGTAATATTCGTTGCGGTCGGTAGAAAGGATATGGTATTCCAATAGTTTCTTTGCTGCCGCCTGAACACTACTGGCCGATTTCAGATGGTTTCTGTGAATGAAATCGCCTGAAGTGATTTTCGTAGCGCGTCCTTCTTGAGCGATGGCATAGAGCAGTTCTTTTTGAGGCAGACTAAGCCTTGAAAGAATATCGCTGTATTTGTGATGATTCTCGTCAATGAGTTGCTGAATGGCCCTTTCAGCCTGCCCCTCATCGCAGTAAGATGCAGGGTCAGCTTCTGCAAACAAATCGTGGAAAACTTTCTGTAGATAGTAGGTGTTGCCCTCTACGGCTTGATATACCCTGTGAATGGCTTCTGCTTTAATCTGCTTGCCGCTGTTGTCAAAGTGATGCTGAACAAACTCCGTATATTTGTCTTCGGCTATAGGATCGAGAATCATTACGTCTGCGCTGTTATAGAATGGGCGAGCTGAGTCAAGAAACATTTCAGACATAAGATGTCGCTCGCTGCCGGCGAAAATGAAGTTAGCGTTTGTCATGCGTTGAATATGGCTGCGTAGCAGTGCTTCGATGTGCTTTTCGGGATAGTTCACAATCTGCTGAAATTCATCTATGGCAATGATGCAGCGCTTGTCTGACTGTTCAATGCAGCTGAAAATCTCTTCAAGCGTATAAGCAGGGTCTCTGATTTCTCCAAGTCTGATGTCGAAAGTCGGTATGTTGTTAATCGGATCATAGCCAAAACTGCCATTGAGCGACTTCAGGGTTGCCACAATGCGCTTCATCATCTTCTGGCTGCGCAACCCTATGGATTCAAAGACATTGCGCCCCAGCAAGTAGATGAATTCATTGAGGCTGGAAGTACGCAGAATGTCAACGAAGATAGTGACATAGTTTTGGCGGATTTCTGGTTTGTCGAAACAGAAATCTATGAGACCTGTTTTCCCCACTCGGCGAGGTGAAATCAGCACAACATTGGATTCGTTTGTAACTTGGCGTACCAGTCTTGCACTCTCTTCAACTCGGTCGCAGAAATATTCGGGCTTGATCTTGCCTACCAGCACAAAAGGATTCTCCATACAATTTACTACTTATTTCGATGCTGCAAAGATAATTATTCAATTTGAATTATGCAAATTAAATAATGCAAAATGGATAAAGAGTATAGAAAGTTTACATCAATATTTGAAAGTTTGAAGATTACCCTAAATTCCGCAGTACTTTAGTTTAACTTT
>DFJI01000020.1 GCA_002372235.1 Prevotella sp. UBA3675
TCCTCGTGAAAGACGGTCAGGCCACAATTCTTGATGCCATGCGTCATCTCGACCATGCCATTCAGGTCATGGGCATCGATCATGTGGGACTTGGTACCGACTTCGATGGCGATGGTGGCGTGCCGGGCTTGGCTGATGCCTCCGAGCTTACGCTCTTCACCCGTCAGCTATTGGCTCGCAAGTATAGTGAGGCCGATATTCAGAAAATCTGGGGTGGAAACTTCCTCCGCGTCATGCGTGAGGTTCAGGGGTTATCTACCTGATGTTGGTATGCATCAGTGTGATGATGCTCAGTGCGGTTGCGATGACAACTATCAACAGCGTGGTTGTTGTCTGTTCGTCTAAAAACATAATCTTTTTACCTTTTAATACTCTATTGAAGAGCCAATCTTTCTGATTGACGGTGCAAAGATATACACTTTTGTGGCCGCGCACAAGTCCATAATTCCTGTTTATGGCAAACATCAGCCTTTCTTTGATGTAGGTCAAAAAACAAAAAATCCCTTGCAAGCCTCTCGCTTGCAAGGGATTGCTTTTTTGAGCTTGTGTACCCAGACCCGGGGTCGAACCGGGACGGGTTGCCCCACTGGTGTTTGAGACCAGCGCGTCTACCGATTCCGCCATCTGGGCTCTGAAAGCGTTTGCAAAGGTAAGAAGAAAAGTTGAAACTGCAAAAGATTAGCCTAAAAAAATATGTGATTCAGCTTTTTTGACCGCTTTTGTCATACGTGTTTCGGTACCGACGGTCAAGAAATACACACACAGATTGCTTGTCTGCAACAACAACCCCTATTCTGATGCTTTCTTGTCAGAATGGGGGAAACTGTTGCAGAGAATAACCAGTATCTAATCGTCAATCTTCCATTTGCCGTCAATGAATTCGAGTTGCAACTCCTGCCCGATATTCATTCCTTCTATGGAAAAGGAGTACTGAACCGATGCACGATCGTCGTTTATTTCTTCTGAGACGATTTCCAGTTTACCTTTCTTGATTAGCTCGGTGTTGGGATTGTCATGGCTCATCCTCTTTTCATAGCTTTTCATTTTGTTTTCAGCATAAGCCTCCGGAGTGTTGGTGCAACTGACGGCTTTAGCATAGTCACCACTCTTCAGCGCACTGAAATAGGTCTTGACAACGCCCGATGGGGTGCTGTCGTCACTGCATGACACAAACACTGCTATGGTGAGCAGCATCAGTGTTAGAGTCAGAAAAAAGTTTCTTGTCTTCATTGTTGTTTGAATTAATAGTTTATTGGTAAAAAAGATATTCTGTTTCTCTTATTTCTTTTATTTCTTTTTTTGAGTCTCTTATTTCTTTTCTAAGTCTCTTACTTTTTTTCTGTTTCTCTTACTTCTTTTCTAACGAGAGATTGAACTTGTTGCCCTCGTTATCGGCTTGTCCGGTAATTGTGCTGGCATTGCCGGTGAGGTTGAATGTCCAGTTGCTGCCATCCATGTTGCCATAGAAGATGATGTCGCCACCCATGCCTGGAGTCGATTCGCCATCGAGGTGCATGCTGTAACCATTCGTTACATCCTTGAATGTGCCGTTGATGTTCGACTCCTGCTTCTCGAAAGTCATTTCGATAGTGAAGCCTTCCATCACGCCAGTGTAAACGCTGGTGCCTTCAGGCAGTGAACCGAAGAGTCCTTCGCCCGTTCCTCCTGCTTCCTCAACTTCTTCAGTCATGTTCTCCGTATTGTCTGTGGCGAGCTCTTCTACTTTCTGTTCGTCATTAGTGACAGCCCCCTGCTCGTTGGTCTGCTCTATGTTCGAGGAACCGTCGCCAGGAGCCAACTCAATGGGGTGAGGGGCGTAGCTGTTGTGAATGCTGTAGGCCCCGTAGCCAAAGGCAACAGTGAGCAGCACACACAGTGCCACCAGTACGGCTGAGTGGTAGCGGAACGTAGCCACGCGAGTGTATGCCCACGAGCCGGCCACGATGGCCAAGATGATGAGCGACATGATGTAGGGGAAGATGGTGCCCACCAAGGCAATGATGCACTGTACGGGGTAGTAGATCAGTGCACCGTAGATAATGGGCTCGACGATGAAATGGCCAATGATGGGCATCAGAATCTTGGCAAATCCCTGCTCGGTGATGTCATAGTCTTCTTTCACATCAAGCACTTCGCCAGTGTAGCGGTCACGCTTGACGATGACGGGAGTCGATGACCAGTGTACCCACCGGCCCCAGAACACGATGGCACAGATGAAGCCAATCCAGAAGCACAGGTTGCCAAAAGCATTGCCGAACATGTTCCAGTCGGCACTAAACGACAGCGCATCGTTGGCAATCACCTCATAGACGAGCCATAGGCCAGTAGCGCTGATCAGTCCTGCGGCCACATAGCCGGCAATAGGATAGTGCTCGTCGGAGAACTCAGGAATGCTTTGAACTTTTTGTTTTAGATTTTCAAGTAATTTCATAGCTGTATGTTTTTTAGGTAGTTAATAATGTAGCTCTATGTTGGAATCTTCACGTTGATGTAACCATCGGCGATTGCTTTCACAATGAGTTCAGCCATATTGCGCACACCGAGCTTCTCGAATATTTTCTGTCGGTGGCTCTCAACCGTGTTCTCTGAGATAAACAACTGGTGGGCTATCTCTTTCGTGGAAAGTCCCATGGCAATGGAGCGCACCACGTCTATCTCCCTCTTGGTAAGTACTACGTTTTGCATCTGAAGCTTGTTCATCAGCTTTCGGAACTTCGGGCAGTAAAACTTTTTGCCGTCGAGCACGGCGATGATGGCTTCTAACAGCTGATCCAGTTGGTTCGTTTTGTACATCACGCCATCAACCTTGTTCTCTATCATGCGGTTGACGACCCACATCTCTTCATGAATGGTGTTAATCAGGATTTTGGCCTTCGGTTGTTGCTCTCTGATGTTCTCTATCAAGGCGGTCACATTCAGGTCGGGCAACTCCACGTCCAGGATAAACACGTCAAAACTGCGGTCAGGTGTTCTGTTCAGCATTGCAGTGGCACTTGTGAATGCTTCTACGTTTCCTACGCTGTGTTTCAGTAGAAAACTCTTATAGCCTTCGAGTACCACCTCATGGTCGTCAACGACTGCCACGCTAATGTTTTCCAGCCTGTTTTTTTCTATATTTTGATTCATGATACACTCTTGGATAATTTCAGTTGCAAAATTACATAGAAAAACGAACTTCACAAATAGTGGAAATCCGTGATTTTTCGGCTTTTCCCTGCTGATTTCCTGCATTCAGAGAATTCTATCCCATGGTAACGACGAGTTTTGCCACTCTTCCATACTGATGTTGCATCAGTTCGAGTTTGCCGCCAAGCATCTCAGCCCTGTTTTTAATGTTGCGCATTCCTATGCCGTTCGAACCGTTGGCTTGGGTGTCTTTGTTCTCTCCGTTATGGCTTACGATGACCATCACGCCCTTGCTGCCATCATGATGTAGCCCCACCGAAATCATCGAGGCTCCTGAGTGCTTCAGTGCATTCGCCACCAGTTCCTGCACAATGCGATAGAGGTCTAAGGCTGTGGTGGCAGGTATGAAAGTCCAGTCGTCATCGGCAGGTGTGGCAGTGAAAGTGACGTTGCACCCACGCACACCGTTCATCTCGTCGGCATAGTTGGCCAATGCTTGTGGCAGCGTGGTGCGGCTGAACTCTGGCTGCAACAGTTCGTGCGACACGCGGCGCACCTGTTCACGGCTTTCGTCGAGCAGTTGCATGGCATCAGTGCTCAGTCCGTCGGTGCTCAGCTTCATCTCTACGGCCAGAAGTTGGTTGCTTACTCCATCGTGCAGTTCACGGGCCAGGCGGTTGCGCTCATATTCCTGCCCCTCTCTGTATTTCTCGTCCATCTGTCGTTCTGTCGTCTTCTGCTGTGCCTTCTTGGCACGCCTGCGCCATAAGAGTAAGGCGATGATGAAGAGCGCCGTCCCGGCCACGACCCATAATAAAGGGAATGTGTGGTCAGTCGATTCTTCTTCGTTCACAGACAGAGGCTCTTCACTTCCGGCAACGGCATCCTGTTTGGGCGTAGCCACCGTCATCGTGTCCTCTGCGGTTGGCCCACTGTCGTTCGTCTGATTATCCTGCACATTCTCTTTCCTGTTGTCATATTTATTGACGAGCGCTCGCCTAACTAGCTCATATCGCAGCCGTGCCTGTTGGGTAGTAGCCTGCGGCAGAATCTTGTCGGCCTGTTGCATCCACTGACTGTCGTAAGGTCCGTGCCCGAAGCATTCGTCTTCACCCGTCATCAGGTAGGTGGCCATGACCAGTGCAAAGTCGTATTGCTCCAGCTGTAAAGCATCGGCAAATGCCTGTTGCATCAGCTCGTAGGCCGTGCGCCATTCCTTGTTGGCCGCTATTGCCGGCATGATGCTCGCCATGACAATGACTCGTGACTCGGGCGACTTGGCGTGCGAGACCCATCTCAGTGCTATGCGTGCGTAGTGCAGTGCTTCGACCTTATTGCCCTGTTCCTGATATTTGAACGACAGCTCTCCATATACGGTCGAGAACAATGTCAGCAGGGTGCCGGTCTTCTCGTTCATGGCTTTCACCAGCAGATGGTGCTCTTCAGCAATGTCGGCACAGCGCATGTATTCCTGCAGTCCTTTCTCTAATTGGTGAGAGCGTGACAGCGCCATCCCCGCCACGGCATGTAGCGTGGCCTGTGCCAGCATGTTATGGTTTTGCTTCGCTACAGGCATGAGCCTGTCCACCTGTACCAAGGCCGAGTCAAACTGCATCTGCTTCAGCAACACGCCAGTATGTGCCACTTGCGCCATGAGCAGACTGTCTGTCATGGCTTGAGTGGTGAAAACCGCCAGTTGCAGGCACAGCAATATGAGCAATCGTTTCATTCTACTGGCAAATGTAATATAAAAAAGCAAACTACGCAAGTTTTGTGTCACACAAAAACTGCCTGGATTATAAAAAGTTAAGGAAATTAAAAATGCTTGGTCGTTTCAAGGATAATACGTATCTTAGCAACCGTAAAAGAAGGAATTAACTGAAAATCTGAAAAACTAAATTTTTTATTGAATCTAACTTTATGGATACATCGAACATCAACTGCTCTGCTCGGAAAGGTGCGGAGAACAACTACTGTGTGATTCTTGCAGGTGGTAAAGGCCGTCGGTTGTGGCCCTCGAGCACAATGGAAAGGCCCAAGCAATTCGTAGATTTCTTTGGAACAGGCCGCTCACTGCTGCAGCAGACCTATGACCGTATGGCACGCATCATTCCTGCTGATCACATCTATGTGGCTACGTCGCATCTGTTCTTAGGCCGTGTGCGTCAGCAGTTGCCTGAAATTCCTGCCGAGCATGTGCTGGCCGAACCAATTTGTCGCAACACGGCGCCTGCCATTGCTTGGGCAGGTCGTCGCATCCATCGTGAGAGCGACTATGCCCGCATCATCGCCGTGCCGGCTGATCAGCTCATCCTTGACGAGCAGACCTTTGCACAGAATGTGCTCGACGGGCTGGACTTCGCTGCCGAGAACAATATCATCCTGACGATGGGCATCAAGCCCAGTCGTCCTGAGCCTGGCTACGGCTACATCCAGATAGGTGAGCCCACGCTGGCCACAGGCATCCATAAGGTGCAGTCGTTCACGGAGAAGCCTGAGCGCGAGTTTGCCAAGGTGTTCATGGATAGTGGTGAGTTCCTGTGGAACACGGGCATGTTCCTCATGAATGTGGTCTTTCTGCGTGAGTGGTACCTGAAGGTGATTCCCGACATGCCCTGTCGCATGGCCAATCTGGTGGGCAAATACTCGTTGGACGATGAGGCTCAATACGTGCAGACTTACTATCCGGCCTATCCCAACCTGTCGATGGACAAGGCTGCACTGGAATTGTCTGACGATGTGTATGTGATGAAGTGTGACTTCGGATGGGCTGACATAGGCACGTGGCATGGCATGTATGAGTGCATGCAGAAGACGGAAGATGCCAATGTGGTGTTGCAGGAGTCGGAAGTGTTGATGGAGAACTGTCGCAACAACATTGTGAGTCTGCCTAAGGGCCACATCGGTGTGCTGAATGGTCTCGACGGCTATATTGTAGCCGAGCAAGGCGATGTGCTGCTCATTTGTCCGAAGGGCGATTCCTCAGCCTTGATTCGCAAGTATGTGAATGAAGTGGGAATCAAGTATGGGGAGAAGTATATCTGATATTCTTTTAGATGAAAGATGAAAAATGAAAGATATGATTAGTTTCTGAAGTGGCAACCAGCAGCAGGTCTAATCATATCTTTCATTTTTCATCTTTCATTTAGCGAAGCTCCGTGAATGCTGCGAAGATTTTGTTGGCTATCTGCTGCATCTCTTCTTGTGAGAGTTGCAGCTTTTCTTTTCTGAAGTCCACGTCGGCCTCTGAGTTCATGGGGATGAGGTGGATGTGGGCGTGGGGCACTTCCAGGCCGAGCACCACCTGGGCAACCTTCTTACAGGGGAAAGCCTTCTTTATGGCCACGGCCACGCGCTTGGCAAACTGCTGATAACGACCGATTTCATCATCGTCCATGTCGAAGATGTAATCTACTTCGCGACGGGGAATGACCAGTGTGTGGCCCTTGGCCACGGGGTTGATGTCAAGGAATGCGTAGAACTCTTCGTTCTCAGCACACTTGTAGCTGGGAATCTCGCCAGCGGCTATCTTGCTGAATATGTCCATAACGGTATGCGTTTTTTAGGTTTATCCTACTGTGATTTTCTCGATGCGCAGCTTGATGGTTCCGCGTGGAATCTTCACTTCCACCTCGTCGCCCACCTTGTGGTTGAGCAGTCCCTGGGCAATGGGGGTGGTGATTGAAATCTTACCCTCGCGCAGGTTGGCCTCGCTCTCGCTCACGATGGTGTAGGTCATGCGAGCCTTCGTGGCCATGTTGGTCATCTCCACCTTTGAGAGAATCTGTACCGAATCGGTGCTCAGACGGGAGGTATCCACAATCTTAGCCTCGCTGATAGACTGCTTCAGCTGATTGATTTTCGACTCCAGATGGGCCTGTGCCTCCTTGGCGGCCTCATACTCACTGTTCTCACTCAGGTCGCCTTTGTCGCGTGCTTCAGCGATGGCGGCTGATGCCTTAGGGCGTTCAACGCCTTCCAAGCGTTTCAGTTCGGCTATGAGCTTGTCATAGCCTTCTTGTGACATGTATGCCATAATTATTGCTTTATTTTAGTTATTACTATTCGCTTTTCTTGCGATGTGCAAAAAACAAAGAATCCCGACATGTTTAGTCGGAATCCTTGTTATCAATGTAATCTTTTACCTTTATCCGAGGCAAAATTACGAAGTTTTTTCGATACGCACAAATTTTCAGCGCAAAAATTTGCTAATTGCACTTGTCAACAACCTGTTTGATGCGGCGCAGTCCCTCCATGAGTTGAGCGCGAGGACAGGCCATGTTCACTCTGATGAAGCCCTCACCGTCAACTGGTCCGTACATGGTGCCGCTGTTCACCCACACCCTACCCTCGTTGAGCAGTTTCTTCGTGAGTTCTTCCGACGTGATGCCCAGTGCCGTGATGTCTATCCATGCCAGGTAGGTGCCTTCGAGCGGCGTCACCCTGAGCCGTGGCATCTCCTTGGCGATGTAGTCGCACAGTGCCTCGTAGTTCTTGTATATGTAGTCGCACAGCTGGTCGAGCCATTCCTCTCCCTCGTTGTAGGCAGCCTGCACCGCCACGACACCGAAGGGGTTCACGTCGCACACCTCGTTGATGTTGATGGCCCTGTCTATGCGCTGTCGCCACTCGGCATTGGCACAGAAGATGTTGGCCACCTGCAGACCTGCCGTATTAAACGATTTCGACGGCGAGGCACACACCACGGCATTGTCCATCTGGCTCACCACGCCGTAAGGCACGTAGCGCTTTCCGTGATAGGTCAGTTCGTTGTGAATCTCGTCGGCTACCACCACCACGCCGTGCTTCTTACAAATATTATGTACGCGCAAGAGCTCCTCGTGAGTCCACACCCTGCAAGCCGGATTGTGCGGGTTGCACAGTATGAACAGTTTGGCACGTGGGTTGCTCACCTTGGCTTCCAGATCGTCGAAATCCATTTCGTAGTGCAGGCTGTCACGCGTCAGTTTCAGTGCACTCGTCACCAGCTCGCAACCGTTGTTGCGCACCGATGAGAAGAAACAGTTGTAAACGGGTGTCTGCACCACCACCTGATCGCCGGGCTCCGTGAAAGCCTTCACCACTACTGAGAGAGCCGGCACCACGCCCTGGGTATATTGAATCCACTCTCGCTTGACGGTCCACTGATGACGGCGTTCGAACCACGAGATGACGGCATCATAGTAACTGTCCGTCACGTGTGTGTAGCCGAATGCCCCGTGAGCCGCGCGCCGCTGTATGGCTTCTACGATGGCCGGTGCCGTGCGGAAGTCCATGTCGGCCACCCAGAAGGGCAGGATGTCGTCGGCATTGCCGCTTTCGAGCTCCGTTGGCTGCTGATCCCACTTCACGCAGCCTGAGCCGCGTCTTACCAAAGGTGTGTCAAAGTCATAGATGTTCTTCATAATTGTTTTCGATTTATGTCATTGGGATAATGTTCATGACTACTGCCCTATCCCCTTGTCTTTATCACGCAGTTGGCAGGTTGCTTCACGTTCTTGTCGATGGTGACAGATCCAATGCTGTCGGCCACGATGTGTCCGCTGGTGGGGTTCTTGATGTTCTCGATGTGCCCCCTGATGTCGGCCTCCACGTCAGAGTATTCGAACACGCGGTCGCAGGCTGGGTCGAAGGTGCAGTTCTCCAGCACCAGTTGGTCGGCATAGCACAACAGCTGCTCGCCGGCCAGATGGCAGTTCACGAGGCGCACGTTCTTCGAGTGCCAGGCCAGATATTCGCCGTCGAGCGTAGAGTCGTAGATGGTGACGTTCTCGCACTCCCAGAACGAGTCTTTGGTCACGATTTGGGCATGGTGCAGCTCAATGTTCTTGCAGTATTGGAACACATATTTCGAGTCACTCTTCAGTCCGTCGATGCGAATGTTCTCCGAGAACATGAAGGGATAGGTGCCGTCGTGCAGTTCCAGATTGCGTGCCTCTATGTCGCGGCAGCGCCAAAAGGTCTCGTCGGCATCGTTAATCACCACGTTCTCCATCTTCAGCTGTTGCATCTCGCGAAACATCTTCGGTCCGTCGATGCGCGTATTGGTCATTGTCATGTGGTCGGAGTACCACAGGGCCGAGCGGGCTCCGGCATCGAACTGACAGTTATTGATTTTGAAGCCGTGCACGTGCCAGAAGGGGTACTTGCCCCAGAAGTGGCAGTTCTCAGCCTCAATGTCGGAACACTCCTTGATGGCACTCTCGCCATCGCCTATCGTAACCTCTTCCAGTCGCACTCCGTGACATTCGAACAGGGGGCGCTCCCCCTCGAAGTGCTGTTTCCTGATGATTTCCATAATTGATATGTTTCTCTCTGTTTTTTTTATTTATATGTTTAAGAAATAATGTTTTCTGCGGAGTCAAATCTGTCCTGCTTCCACTTGCAGCACCACGCGCTCGGTGAGACGGTCCACGCCCTCCGGTTCGTAGCCCTTCTTGAGCGAGGCACCGAACATCCACGCAAAAGCCTGCCACATGCCCGACCGCAGTGGGCCGATGAAAGCCTGGATGGCTTCGTAGGCAGTGCTGTGGCACTCGCGGTCAATGAGCTTGATGAGCAGCTTGCCCTGCGAGAAGGTGAGCTTCTTCATTCGTGGCTTATATTCCTTCACGATGGCGGCCTCCACCCGTTTCAGGTGCTCGTCGCGTTCCTTCTGCGTGGGCAGCGTGTTGATGTACTCGGCAGTCTCAATGAGCATCTGTCGGGCCTCCTTGGCAATGGGCAGCACCTTCTTCACGTTCTGCACCAGTCGCATGTATGCCTTCTGTTGCCGCTTGTCCTTGAAGGAAAGTTCGGGATAGACGAAGACGCTCGACATCTCCATGTATTGAATCGAGTCGCCATCCACCAGCACCTTTCCCACCTTCACCGAAGGTGTGAGAACCGCCCCCTCTCCTCCGTCCGTCCTGTTCTGGGCAAAGGCAGGCAGTAGCATGATTAACAGCAAAAAAAACAGTGTCGAAAGTCTTTTCATGAAGGCAAAGGTAGGCAATAAAAATAAATTATAGCTATAATTTCAGCGATTATAGCTATAATTATGAAAATTTTAGCTATAATTCAAATTCGCATAGCATGCGCTGTCGTTACCGCCCGGCCTTTTGGCAGGCTGATCCGACCGAAACGATTCTTAAAATATAGGAAATCAATACAAGCGAATTCGCTTTGTACTTCTCTGATTAATTCGCAAAAAGATGCCTGATTGGGAGAAATTGGTCAAATCATCATGTCATTTCAATTATTTTGTTTATATTTGCCACTGAATTACTTGAACTGAAACGATTTGAGCTTATGTAATCTTTTAACGAACTGAATACTGTAGGACGGGCACAGCCTGAAGGGCGGCATGCTGAAAGTGAATCATTTTATTATTAAACATTATCGAATCAATGGAAGACAATCAAACGAAACAGAAAGAAACAAAGATACGCAGAATGAATATCTACGAAGAGGCTGGCAGATGCTTACTGTGCCTGGATGCTCCCTGCACCAAAGCCTGCAAGACGGGCGATCCGGCCCGTGCCATCCGAGCCATCCGCTTCGACAACCATAAGCCTGCACTGCGCTGGGTGAAAGACTGTACCGACGACGACCTGGAGCGAGCCGAACAAGCGTGCATCCACTACAACTGGCCCATCCGCATCAAGGAGATGCTGCGCAGCATTCATGAGGATGATGTTGATGACAGCAACTATCCCTCTCTTGCCATCGACTTCTGCGGCATCGGCTGTGAGAATCCCTTCTTCCTTGCCTCATCCGCCGTCTGCACCAATTATGACATGGTGTCCCATGCCTTCGAAGCCGGTTGGGCAGGCGTGTTCTATAAGACCATCTGCATGAAGGAAATCAAGGAGGTGTCGCCTCGTTTCGATGCCATGCACAGCAATGCCACGCACGGCGACTTCTACGGCTTCCGCAACATGGAACAGCTGAGTGAGAATCCTGTAGCGATGGACTTCGACATTCTGCACCGCTTGAAACAGAACTATCCTACGAAAGTGGTGGTGGCCAGTATCATGGGGCAGAACGACGCGGAATGGATGGCGCTGGCCAAAATGGCCGAAGAAGCCGGTTGCGATGCAGTGGAGCTGAACTTCTCTTGTCCGCAGATGAAATATGAGGGCATGGGCAGTGATGTGGGCCAGAACTTGGAACTGGTAAGAGAATACACGGACTGTGTGAAGCGCAGCGTGAAGATTCCAGTGATTTCGAAGATGACACCCAACGACATTCATATCACGGAGCCAGCCCAGGCCTGCATTGAGGCTGGTGCCGATGCCATCTCGGCCATCAACACCATCAAGTCGGTGACCATGTGTGCTGAAGCCGAGGTGGCCGGACAGCGCACCGTCTCGGGCTATTCAGGCCGTGCCGTGCGCCCCATCGCCCTGCGTCATGTCCTGGAGCTGGCCCAGATAGAGAAGCCCGTCGGACTGAGCGGCGTCGGCGGTATTGAGACCTGGCGCGATGCCTTGGAGTTCATCCAGTTGGGATGCAGCAATGTGCAGGTGTGTACGGCTGTGATGCAGTATGGCTATCGCATCATCGACGACCTTGTGCTCGGTCTGCAGCGCTACATGGCCAAGCGTGGAGTCACCCGGCTCAGTCAGCTCGTGGGCGAGCAGTTGCCAAAGTTCCTGAATCCCGACCATCTGGACCGTGAAACGATTATCTATCCTAAGTTCGACAAGACGCTTTGCGTGGGCTGCGGGCGCTGTGAGGTGTCGTGCAGCGACGGCGGCCATCAAGCCATTGTCTTCGACCGTGAAACCCGTCAGCCGCGCCTGATAGGCACCAAGTGTGTGGGGTGCCACCTTTGCCGACTCGTATGTCCGGCAGGAGCCATCGGCGTGAGCAAACGCATCAGCAAGAAATAGAATTTTGGCCAAAATAAATCTGACTATGTTGTTTTTCAAGAAATTTTATGTATCTTTGCGCGCAAAATTATCATCAATCACAGTCAAATTGTAAATCAATGGCTTATACACGACTTTCAGCTGCCGAGGCTGCAGCACTGATCAAGAACGGAGAGAACATTGCCATGAGCGGCTTCACACCTGCCGGCGTGGCTAAGGCAACAACAAAGGAGCTGGCCAAGATTGCCATTGCTGAGCATGAGGCCGGACGTGAGTTCAAGGTGGGCATCTTCACCGGCGCATCGACGGGACAATCGACCGACGGCGACATGGCCAACGCACAGGCCATCAAGTATCGCGCCCCCTATACCACTAACCCCGACTTCCGCAAGCACGTGAACCTGGGCGAGATTCCCTACAACGACCTGCACCTGAGCCACATGGCACAGGAGCTGCGCTACGGATTCTATGGTCAGATTGACTGGGCCATCCTTGAGGTGTGCGACATCGAGGAGGTGGGTAGCGACTATCACGTCTATCTGACAGCTGCCGGCGGTATCTCGCCAACGGCTGCCCGTCTGGCCAAGCACGTCATTCTGGAGCTGAATGCCTTCCACAATCCCAATGCAAAGTTCATCCACGACGTTTATGAGCCACTCGATCCGCCTTACCGCAAGCCCATCATGATTGAGAAGGTGAGCGACCGCATCGGTGTTCCCTATGTGTCGATTCCGAAAGACAAGGTGGTGGGTGTCGTGGAGTGCAACATTCCCGATGAGGCCCGTGCCTTCAAGGACTCCGACCCCGTGACCGACAAGATTGGTTACCTGACGGCTGAGTTCCTTGTGGAGGAGATGCACAAAGGCCGCATCCCACGCGAGTTCCTGCCCCTGCAGAGCGGTGTGGGCAGCACGGCCAATGCCATTCTGGGCGCACTCGGCCAGGACAAGCACGTGCCCGACTTCAATATCTATACCGAGGTGATTCAGAACTCGGTGATTGATATGATGCTCAATGGTCGTGTGAAGGATGCCTCGGCCTGCTCGCTCACCGTGTCGAATGAGTGCCTAATGCAGGTCTATGACAATATGGACTACTTCAAGCAGCATCTCACCCTGCGTCAGAGCGAGATTTCGAACTCGCCCGAGGTGATTCGCCGACTGGGCGTGATTGCCATCAATACCGCCATCGAGGTTGACCTCTACGGCAATGCCAACTCAACCCACATCAGCGGCACGAAGATGATGAACGGCATCGGCGGCAGCGGCGACTTCATCCGCAATGCCTACCTGAGCATCTTCACCTGCCCCTCGACGGCAAAGGGCGGTCTCATCTCAAGCATCGTACCCTTCGTGAGCCATCAGGACTCGAGCGAGCACGACGTGAACATCATCGTGACCGAACAGGGCGTGGCCGACCTGCGCGGCAAGAGTCCCGCACAGCGTGCCGAGCTCATCATTGAGAAGTGCGCACATCCCGACTACCGTCCACTGCTGCGCGAATACCTGAAGCTGGCCAAGATGGGGCAGACACGCCACGAGCTGACAGCCGCGTTTGCTATGCACGACACGCTGGCTCGCAAGGGCGACATGCACCTGACCGACTTTACCGAATACATCAAGAAATAAGTGAGTGTATGAGGGGAGGACGCAACAGTCCTCCCCTTTCACACATAAAAATACATGTGTTTGCGACCCTTTGTGCGCAAACTTGAAACAAGGAATGAGAGAAAACGATATTCAGTCTCAAAACAACAACGAACAGACAACCGGCGACAACGAGCTGGTGCGACGCATTGCCGAACAGAAATACGAGTTTGGCTTCACCACCGACGTGCACACGGAAATCATTCCCGTGGGCCTGAACGAAGATGTGGTCAGACTCATCTCGGCCAAGAAAGGCGAACCCGAATGGATGCTTGAGTTCCGCCTGCGCGCCTTCAACTACTGGAAGGATCAGAAGGAACCCAAATGGGGACATGTTCACGTGCCGCCCATCGACTATCAGGCCATCAGCTATTATGCCGACCCTACCGCGAAGAAAGCCGTTGAGGGCAATGACGGGGAAGCGAAAATCGACCCGGAATTGGAGAAGACATTCGACAAACTGGGCATACCTCTCGAGGAGCGACTGGCCCTGAGCGGCAATACCGCCGTCGATGCCATCATGGATTCAGTATCGGTGAAGACCACCTTCAAGAAGGAACTGGCCGAGCGCGGCATCATCTTCTGCAGCATAGGCGAGGCCATCAAGGAACATCCCGACCTGGTGCGTGAGTATCTGGGAAGCGTAGTGCCTTATAAGGACAACTACTTTGCCGCCCTGAACTCGGCTGTGTTCAGCGACGGCTCGTTCGTCTATATCCCGAAGGGCGTGCGCTGTCCGATGGAGCTCAGCAGCTACTTCCGCATCAACGCCCGCAACACCGGGCAGTTCGAACGGACACTGATTGTGGCCGAAGACGATGCCTACGTGAGCTATCTGGAGGGCTGCACCGCTCCGATGCGTGACGAGAACCAGCTGCATGCCGCCATCGTAGAGATTATCGTGAAAGACCGTGCCGAGGTGAAGTACTCCACCGTGCAGAACTGGTATCCCGGCGACGAGCAGGGACGCGGCGGCGTGTTGAACCTGGTGACCAAGCGCGGCGACCTGCGCGGCGTCGATTCGAAACTGTCGTGGACACAGGTAGAGACGGGATCGGCCATCACGTGGAAGTATCCCTCCTGTATATTAAGAGGTGACAACAGCGTGGCTGAGTTCTATTCCGTGGCCGTGACCAACAACTATCAGGAGGCCGACACGGGCACGAAGATGATTCACATCGGAAAAAATACGAAATCGACCATCATATCGAAGGGCATATCAGCCGGGCACTCACAGAACTCCTACCGGGGACTGGTGCGTGCCGCTGCTACGGCTGAGAACGCACGCAACTACTCGTCGTGCGATTCGCTCCTGCTGGGCTCCGACTGTGGCGCTCACACCTTCCCCTACATGGACGTGAAGAATCCTACTGCCATCTTCGAGCATGAGGCCACCACCTCGAAAATCAGCGAAGACCAGCTGTTCTACTGCAATCAGCGCGGCATTCCCACCGAGCAGGCCGTGGGCCTCATTGTCAACGGCTATGCCAAGGACGTGCTGCAGAAGCTGCCTATGGAGTTTGCCGTAGAGGCCCGCAAGCTGCTCAGCGTGTCGTTGGAAGGAACTGTAGGATAAATTAAAATATTGAGAATATGTTAGAAGTACGAAATCTGCACGCCCGTATTGGCGACAAAGAGATATTGAAAGGCATCGACCTCACCATCAAGGACGGTGAGACGCATGCCATCATGGGGCCTAACGGCTCGGGTAAGTCAACATTGAGCGCTGTGCTGGTAGGCAATCCGCTCTACGAGGTGACCGGGGGCGAGGCTTTCTTTAATGGCAAGAACCTGCTGGAGATGAAGCCGGAGGAGCGCGCCCATGAGGGACTGTTCCTGTCGTTCCAGTACCCGGTGGAGATTCCTGGCGTTCCCATGAGCCAGTTCCTGAAAGCAGCCGTCAACGAGAAACGCAAGTATCAGGGACTGCCTGAGCTGAAGGCCGGAGAGTTCATGAAGCTCATGCGCGAGAAACAGAAGATAGTGCAGCTGGACAACAAACTGGCCAACCGCTCCGTGAACGAAGGCTTCAGCGGCGGTGAGAAAAAACGCAACGAGATTTTCCAGATGGCTATGCTCGAGCCGAAGCTCAGCATCCTTGACGAGACCGACTCGGGACTGGATGTCGATGCCATGCGCATCGTGGCCGAGGGCGTGAACATGCTGAAGACTCCCGAGACCTCATGCATCGTGATTACCCACTACGACCGCCTGCTCGACATGATTCGCCCCGACGTGGTGCATGTGCTCTATCAGGGACGGATCGTGAAGACCGCCGGCCCGGAACTGGCACAGGAGATACAGGAACGGGGATATGACTGGATAAAGGAGGAACTCAGTCCCCTAAGTTAGGGGGATGGGGGTCTGAACAGACGATATAGCAAGAATAGTATGACATCAGATAGTATTAGACAATACATCGACCTCTATCAGCAGTGCCGCCAGATGATATGCGACCATTCGTCGCCCGTCATGAACGCGCTGCGCGACGAGGCTTTCGAGCATTTCAAGCAGCAAGGCTTTCCGTCGAAGAAGGTGGAACGCTACAAATATACGGACATTGAGAAGCTGATGGCTCCCGACTACGGGTTGAACCTGAACCGTCTGCCGATTCCTGTCGATCCATACGAGGCATTCAAGTGCGATGTGCCCAACCTCTCCACACTGCTTTATTTCATCGTCAACGATGATTTCTATCGCGGCGAGCGAAAAGACGACAAGGGAGAGAAACAGCTGATGGCCGCGACTCCGAAACTGCCTGAAGGCGTAGTCATCGGTTCGCTGAAGGAACACGCCGAGCTGGCCAAGGCTTACTACGGAACGGTGGCCCGTTCGGAGGAGGACAGTCTGACAGCCCTCAACACCATGCTGGCACAAGACGGCCTGCTCGTCTATGTGCCGAAGAATACGGTCATAGACAAGACCGTGCAGGTCATCAACATCCTGAAGGCTCCATCGCCTACGTGGAATGCCGACCTGATGGTGAATCGCCGCGTGCTGATTGTGGCAGAAGAGGGCGCAGAGGTGAAGCTCCTGTTCTGCGACCATGCTGCCGACGACCGAAACTTCCTCACCACGCAGGTCATAGAGGTAGTGGCCAAGGACAATGCCAAAATTGACCTCTACTGTCTGGAGGAGACACATGCCAAGAATGTGAGAATCAGCAACGTCTATGTGAGACAGGAGCGCGACAGCCGGGTGCGCCACAACGTGATTACGCTGCACAACGGAGTGACGCGCAACAAGCTCGACCTCGTGTTGGCCGGTGACGGTGCCGAGTGCGTGTGCAACGGCTGCGTGATAGCCGACAAGCAGCAGCACGTTGACAACAATACGCTCATCGTGCACGAGGCGCAGCACTGCACTTCGAACGAACTCTATAAATATGTGCTCGACAGTCACGCAACCGGCGCTTTCGCCGGGCGCGTATATGTGGCCCACGGCGCACAGAAGACGGCGTCGCAGATGACCAATCAGAACCTCATCTCCACGCGCGAGGCCCGCATGTTCACTCAGCCCATGCTCGAGATCTATGCCGACGACGTGAAGTGTGCCCACGGTTCCACCGTAGGTCAGCTCAACGATGCTGCCCTGTTCTACATGCGGCAGCGCGGCATTCCCGAGAAAGAGGCACGCATGCTGTTGCAAGTGGCCTTCGTGCGCGAGGTGGTCGATATGATAGAACTGGTTCCGCTGCGCGACCGTCTGCACTATCTCATTGACAAGCGATTCCGTGGCGAACTGAATAAATGTGAGGGATGCAAGCTCTGCCGTTGACAGAGCCCGACAAGTAAGTAATCATTGACGATGTACGACGTAAATAAGATTCGTGAGGACTTTCCCATCTTGTCGCGGAAAGTGTATGATAAGCCTTTAGTTTATCTTGATAATGCGGCTACCACGCAGAAGCCGCTCTGTGTGCTCGATGCCATGCGCGAGGAGTATCTGAACGTGAATGCCAACGTGCATCGTGGTGTTCACTATCTGTCGCAGCAGGCTACCGACCTGCACGAGGCAGCCCGTGAGAAGGTGCGCCGCTTCATCAATGCTGCAAAGACGAGCGAGATCGTCTTCACCCGGGGCACCACTGAGAGCATCAACCTCGTGGCACAGACCTTCTGCGAAGCCTTCATGAGCGAGGGCGACGAGGTGCTCGTCACCGACATGGAGCACCACTCCAACATCGTGCCTTGGCAGTTGCAGGCGCAGAAGCGCGGCATCACTGTGCGCCATCTTCCCATCAACGACCGGGGAGAGCTGGAACTCTCGGCGCTCGAGGCTCATCTCTCCCCTCGCACAAAGCTGGTGAGCATCACTCACGTGAGCAATGTACTGGGTACTGTCAATCCCGTCAAAGACATCATCAAGACGGCCCATGAGCATGGCATACCAGTGCTGATCGACGGTGCACAGAGCGCTCCCCACACGAAGATTGACGTGCAGGAACTCGGATGCGACTTCTTTGCCTTCAGCGGTCACAAGATGTATGGCCCTACGGGCATAGGCGTGCTCTACGGCAAGGAAGAGTGGCTGGAGAAGATGCCTCCCTATCAAGGCGGTGGCGAGATGATTGACAAGGTGAGCTGGGAGAAGACCACGTTCGAGCAGCTGCCCCTGAAGTTTGAGGCCGGCACGCCCGACTATGTGGCTACCCACGGACTGGCTACGGCCATCGACTACATGGAGACGCTGGGCATGGAGAACATTCAGGCGCATGAGCAGGAACTCACGCGCTACTGCATGGAACAGCTCGCCACCATTCCCGACATTCGCTTCTTCGGACAGGCCAGGGAGAAGGATGCCGTGGTGTCGTTCCTCGTGGGCGACATTCACCATCTCGACTTGGGAACACTGCTCGACCGTCTGGGCATTGCCGTGCGCACTGGCCATCACTGCGCTCATCCCCTGATGACGCGCCTCGGCGTGACGGGCACCGTGCGGGCCTCCTTCGCCCTCTACAACACCCGTGACGAGGTCGATGCGCTGGTCGAAGGCATCCGCCGCGTGAGCAAGATGTTCTGAGGACGAAGCTACTGACTGACATAATACAAAACAGACTGATATGAAAGAGAAACTGACTCTGGTGAAGGTGGGGGGCGCTATTGTGGAAGACGAAGCGCAGTTGGCACAGTTGCTGAAGGACTTTAGTGCAATCGAGGGCCGCAAGGTGCTGGTTCACGGTGGAGGCCGCAGGGCTACACAGGTAGCTGCCCGACTGGGCATTGAGTCGCACATGGTGGGCGGACGCCGCATCACCGACAACGACATGCTCGAAGTGGTGACAATGGTCTATGGCGGACTGGTAAACAAGAACGTGGTGGCCCGGCTGCAGGCCGAAGGCGTGAAGGCCATCGGACTGACAGGGGCCGACGGCAACATCATCCGCTCTCACCGCCGACCCGTCAAGGATGGCGTTGACTATGGCTTTGTGGGCGACGTGGACTGTGTGGACCACGAAGTGCTGTCACACCTCATTGAGCAGGGCATGGTGCCCGTACTGGCACCGCTGACCCACGACGGACAGGGCCACCTGCTGAACACCAATGCCGACACCATTGCCAGCGAGGCTGCAAAGGCCCTGGCAAAGGTCTATGACGTGACACTCATCTTCTCGTTTGAGAAAAAGGGTGTACTCCGAAATCCTGACGACGACGATTCGGTGATTCCTTCTATCACCCGTGCCGACTTTGAGCGCTACCGTGCCGATGGCACCATCTCGGGCGGCATGTTGCCCAAGATTGAGAATGCCCTTGCCGCAGTTGATGCAGGAGTGAGCCGCGTCATCATCACGCTCGCTACGGCTATTGACGGTGAACACGGCACCATCATTGAAAAGTGACGGGACAATAACTGACAAAGCTGAAACGGAAAAATAGCAATGGCCAAAATTCCTGGGAATTTTGGCCATTGCTATTTTTGTAAGTTCTGTCAGGAAAGTCTTTGCGGCTGATGGCGGATGGACTATCGGTTCAGCCGCCAGGTGGCACCGTCCTTGGTGTCCTTCACCTCAAATCCGGCATTGGCCAGCGCGTCGCGAATCTGGTCGCTCGTAGCCCAGTCCTTGTTGGCTTTAGCCTTGGCACGCAGGTCGAGCACCATGTCAACGACCTTGCCGAAAGCCTCTTCGCGTGCTTTGTTGTCAGCACCGGCATGCTGCGGCTGCAGACCCAGTATGTCGAAGGTGAAGAGGTGCATCACCTCCTTCAGCTCCTTCAGGCAGTCGGGGCAGATGGTGCCCTTGTGGTCGATGAGGCGGTTCACCACCGTGCAAGCTTCAAACAAGTGGCTCAGCACCTGTGGCGTGGCCAGGTCGTCGTTCATGGCATCGTAGCACTTCTGGCGGAGGCTCTTCACCACCTTCTCGGTCTCGGCATCACACTTGTCGGCAGCCTGCACGCGCTCCAGGTCGCCAATGGCATTCATGAGCTTCTCCAGTCCCTTCTCGGCAGCCTGCAGCGCCTCGTCGCTGAAATCGACGGTGCCGCGATAGTGGGCTGAGAGAATGAAAAAGCGGATGACCATCGGGCTGTAAGCCTTCGACAGCAGCTCGTGCTGTCCGGTGAAGAACTGCTCCAGGGTGATGAAGTTGTTGTATGCCTTGCCCATCTTCGTGCCGTTGATGGTGAGCATGTTATTGTGCATCCAGTACTTCACAGCCGGATGGCCCATCGAGGCCACGGCCTGCGCAATCTCGCACTCATGGTGGGGGAACACGAGGTCCATGCCGCCACCGTGAATGTCGAATTCGTCGCCCAGATACTTGCGTCCCATAGCCGTGCACTCGCAGTGCCAGCCGGGGAAGCCGTCGCTCCAGGGCGATGGCCAGCGCATGATGTGCTCGGGCTGTGCCTTCTTCCACAGGGCGAAGTCGGCCTGATTGCGCTTCTCGCCCACGCCGTCGAGCTCGCGGCTGGCATCCTTCACGTTCTCTAAGGAGCGACCGGAGAGTATTCCGTACTTATACTTCTTGTTGTAAGCCTCGATGTCGAAATAGATGGAACCGTTCGATTCGTAGGCAAAGCCGTTGTCCATAATCTGCTTCACCAGTTCCTGCTGCTCGATGATGTGGCCTGAGGCCTGCGGCTCGATAGAGGGACGCAGGCAGCCCAGCGCGTCCATCGCCTGATGGTAGCGGTTCGTGTAGTACTGTGCTATCTCCATAGGCTCGAGCTTTTCCAGCCTTGCCTTCTTAGCTATCTTGTCCTCGCCCTCGTCGGCATCGTGCTCCAAGTGGCCCACGTCGGTGATGTTGCGCACGTAGCGCACTTTGTAGCCCAAGTGCTTGAGGTAGCGGAACACCAGGTCGAACGTAATGGCGGGGCGGGCATGTCCCAGATGCGGATCGCCATAGACCGTGGGGCCGCACACATACATACCTACGTTGGGCGCGTGGAGCGGTTCGAAGCGCTCCTTCTGTCGCGTCAGCGTATTATAAATCACAAGTTTTGATTCCATACTCATTGCCTTAATATAAATTGCAGCTGCAAAGTTATGAATTTTTCCCCATATCCGTGAATTTTTTTGCAAAATTAGTAGGAAGAAGGCTGATTCGTGCAATACTTTTTGTTCGTTATTCAGCGCAGGAACTTTGATTTTGTTACTTTTTCGCATTGATTTATGTCAATTAATCATAAATACAACGATGAAAGTTACAATTTTACTTGTAAGGTGGCGAAAAAACACTTATCTTTGCATCGTGTTTTTCATAGTATTAGATTTAAGGTTAACAAAGGTTGGGTCACAGCGGTGACCCTTTTTTTGTGTGTGTTGATAGATAGTGGGTTACGGCGGTTGCAGATGGGAGCAGATGGAAAATCATCTGCTCCCATCTGTAAGTGTTTGATATATAGTGATTTGCAAAAGCGGAGCAGATGGAGCAGATGTTTTGCAAACTTTCTTGGTATGTAGAGTTTAGTGTGTGTGTCATCGTTCATGCCTCATGAGCTCTTCTGTCCTAAATGGTGATGCCATCTATTCTAAACCGTTGCATCATCTATCCTAAATCATAGCACGATTTAGTTTAAATCATCATGTGATCTAGCCTAAATCGCGTCATGAAATAGCCTAAACCATGATGTAATCTATCCAGCTTTCCGTTAATTATTCTCAGTTTTTTCATCGGATAGTGAAATTATTGCAAAATATGGTGTATATTTGCACTCAGTTTTAATAACAACAATATGGCAAATACAGCATCAATACCCGCAGAGGGCCAGCTCTTGGTCAACATCGAAGACATGTCACTGTTGAAGGACATCAAAAAAGCTATTAGTATGATCAAGGGCGTTGGGAAAATCACTATGCCACGCCGCCGCATGACTTCATACGAGCGTTCGCTGCGCGACCTCGACGAAGGACGTGTGTATGAGGCTAAAGACGTAGATGATCTCTTTAAGCAGTGCTTAGGATGAGTAACACGAAGTACACCATCCGTTTTACTGGAGAATTCAAACGCCAGATGAAACTCTGTGAGCGTCGCGGCTATGATATGGAGCTGCTTCGCACCGCATCGCAAAGTTTGTAATATAGCAGACAATATGGCAAAGATAACAGTACAGAACACGCAGATAACGGTCATAAAGCAGAATGAAGATGACTATATCAGCCTGACAGACATGTTGAAGGCTAAAGATGGTGAGTTCTTTTTTTCTAACTGGCTGCGCAATCGCAATACCATTGAGTTCCTTGGAATATGGGAGCGGTTGATGAATCCGAATTTTAATTGTGCCGAATTCGACATAATTAAATCTCAGGCCGGACTGAATCGTTTCCGTCTCAGTGCAAAAGAATGGACGGAGAAAACCAATGCCATAGGAATCATCTCGAAGGCTGGACGTTATGGCGGCACATACGCCCACAAAAACATTGCCTCTCGTTCGAGGCTCTCAGTCGCATCTATTCCGTCAAGGACCTCTTGAAAATCTAATCACCCAATTCCCCCCCCATGCCTCCTCTCACCTACATACACACTTCTGAGGCTGCCCGCTCGACGGCGCGTGGCAGGGTTGTAGGCGGTAGGCGAAATCATTCAATCATTCTCACGCTCCTGTCCTTTCTGTTTGCAACACTTCCGAATGTTGCCCAAAGGATAGACGCGTCAGCGGGAATGCGACCATGCCCAATGGTCAAGATGCAGGTGGAACGGCTGCCCGATCTGAACATCCCTCGCCTCGGCCACACGGTATTCTGCATAGGTGGCGAGGTGGTGGCGGCTGGCGGACACACCACGAACTTCGTGCCTACACAGACGGCAGAATACTACCGCAACGGCAAGTGGCATCTCATGCAGATAGCCTATCCCCACGACCAGGGCTTGGCGGCTTTTACTGGCCAAGGGAAGGTGTTGCTTGCTGGTGGACACGAGAAAGAGTTGGGCATCGGACAGACCTTTACCATTGAGCTTTACGACCCCGCCACACACAGTTTCAAAGGCTACGGATGCCTGGACAAGAAGCGGTGTTTCGCGGGTGCGTTGCCCTTGGACAGCGGGCGTATCGTCATCAGCGGCAACTGGTATCATGACGATTGTATCGAACTGTATGACGGCAGCCGCCAGTGCAAATTCGTGAAGCCCGTGGCGCAGCACCGTTCATATCCATACATCATCCGCACGGCAAAGGACAATGCCATCATATTCGGTGCCCGCGACATTCATGCCGAAGACTTCGATACCATCATCATCGACCGTTTGAAGGGCGAGCCTTTCACCATTTCCCTGTTTGAGACATGGCGACCTGTATGTCCTCTTTCGAGTTTTCACAGTGCATGCTTCATCGGCAATGAGGCAAAAGGCGACTACACCAGCCTGATACCAGTAACTCAAGACGATAGCCTCATAGCCATAGCACAGGTGCAGGGCGAAGACTTCTCGCTACTGCCTACCACCTGTCCCATCCCCATGAGCAGCCAGTGGGGACGTATCTGTTGGTATGCACCCATCCTTGCCGACAGGAACCTGGGCAGAGCATACATCATGGGCTATGGCGAGAACTATCCCGAAGACACGGGCGACCACCGCTTCTACGTTGCCGCCATCGACTATCTCTCAACTCCCTCTCCCGTCACCTTATATTATAGCGAACCCGTGGACAGCGCGGGGCGCTACCAACCCGTGCTGACCGACAGCGGTGACCTGATGGTGGTAGGTGGCATCCTTCAACAAAACAACAATTACGATCCAGCGTCCACCGTGTTTCTGCTCCACGTCGGTACGGAGTTATCGGCTCCTGCTCAGAGCCGACAGTCGCTGTCGTGGCTGTGGCTTGTCCTCGCATCGCTGCTACTTGTCGCCATCACCGTCACAACCATTCTACTACTACGACGCCAGAAGTCCGCACCTGCGAATGATACAGCACAACCAGAAGACAGCGATGCCACTGCTGCTGATGCAGCTCTCATAGAGCGCATCTGCCGCTACATGGAAGAGCAACAGCCCTACCTCAGTAGCGAGCTGAAGGTGCAGGACGTGGCCGACGCGCTGGGCAGCAACCGCACCTACGTCTCCAACTGCATCCGCAGCCAGCGCGGCTGTTCGTTCTCGCAGTTTGTCAACACCTACCGCATCAAGTACGCCCAGCAACTGCTGCGCCAGCATCCCGACAAGAAAATCACAGAGGTGAGCACCGCCTCAGGGTTCTCCACTGAAATGTCGTTCTTCCGAACCTTCAAGGCCGTCACGGGTCTGCCCCCCTCGGAATGGAAGGAAAAGCAGCAATAAAACACAAAATCGACTAACATATTCACAATTGTTAGTCGATTTTGTAAATACGTTAGCCCATTCTCTTCTTTCTTTTCTATCTTTGCGCAAACACTTATTCATCCACGAATAAATTATAGCGCAATGAAAGATTTGATTAAGAAAGCGCAGAACGAGTTTGCTCGTACTGTCGAACGTGAAAATCTTCGCTCGAAGAGCATGATTTTGAGTGTCTACTTTTTAATTATACCATAATAAAATTACTTTAGTTATGCAGAAGAAAATATTAGTACTATTCTTTGCTGTCTTGTCTGCTGCATCCGCGGCGGCACAGGTCGTGAGCGAAGAGACTGCGCGACAGATAGCAGCGCGCTTCGTTTCTTCTCCCTTGCCCGATGGTATGCGGCGCATGCCACAAGCCAAGACAAGCGACGTCAGTCTGGCGTGGAAATCGTTACTGAAAGGCGACGCGCCGGAAGTCTATGCATTCAACGTCGCGGGTGGTGGCTTCGTCATCGTTTCGGGTGACGAAGGTACTCAGCAGGAAGTGCTCGGATGGTCCGACACGGGCGCATACGACGACAACGTGATGCCCGACGGGCTCCGGTGGCTCGTTGGCGAGTATGCCCGCATGATTGCGGCTTATCGCGATAGCGAAGAGTATGGAAAGAACATGAGCCGCGTTTCACGAAAAGCTCCCGTCTCCGGCTACGGAAAGGTGGGACCGCTGCTTAGGACAACCTGGGATCAGGGCATTGACCGCTACGGGCACCAGAATGCAGGCTGTGTGGCTACGGCGTTAGCGGGAATCATGAACTACCACCGCTGGCCGAAAACAGGATACGGCAGCCACACCAATGCCTGGGATGCAAACCATAGCATCGACTTCACGCAGTCAACCTACGGGTGGGGTAATATGGAGTCTGACGACTACAACAAACAAAACGCAGCCCGCCAGAAACTGCTCTATGACGTTGGTTGTGCCGTCAACATGCACTACGACCAGGCAAACGGCAGCGAGGCTTATAGCGATAATGCCTACAAGGCGCTTGTCACGAATTTCGGCTACGACGAGGGCCGTATGAAACACGTGGGTGTTTTGCCGGATGCTACATTGCGCGAAGAGCTGCGCGCCGGCCGCCCGGTTTATTATGCAGGCCACGACACGATATATACCGATATATGGGCGTACGACCACTACATACGTGTTCCGCAACAGACAATTGGTCATGCTATGGTCATCGACGGCTACAATGACGAAGGTCTCTTCCACATCGATTTCGGTTGGGACGGCTTATGCAACGGATATTTTTCTACGCGAGTAATCCGTCCCTATGGTGATGAGTACGACAAGCGTCACTCTTACGCTCCTTTCGGCGAGATGATATATGATATCGTTCGTCAGACGCGCGAGAAAGTTCTGGTTGACGGCGTATGGTACGACCTCGACGACGAGACCTCGATTGCCACGGTGGCGAGCAGCCTTACAGAGAGCTATTCCGGCGATGTGACCATTCCCCCGACTATTGACTATGACGGGAAGACCTACGCTGTCAATGGCCTGCGCCCCAAAGCATTCAAGGGCTACATTGAGGACACCGTTGCCATCAGGTATCTCGACTTCAACGCACAGATTGAGGAACTGCCGCTTAACATCTTCGGCAAGAGCCTTGAGGGCATCGCCATTCGCGGCGGTATTACGAGCATCCCTGATTTCGCATTTTCCAACAACGACAGCCTTCACACCGTCATCCTCGGCGATAACGTGAAGAGCGTAGGGCAGTATGCGTTCAATAACTGCGACATCCACGAGCTCACGCTGGGTAACAGTCTTGAGACTATAAGCGAGCACGCCTTCAGCGGCGGCTCCTATGGGCGCACGCCCAAGAACCTCACAGCCCTTGAGCTGCCTGCCAGCCTTAGGGAGATTGGCGAGGAAGCCTTCTGGGGCAACGGTATCAAGAAGCTCACGCTGCCCGCTTGCGTGAAGTGCGGTCGTGGCGCCTTCGGGTCTTGCAGCAACCTGACCTCGCTGACCATCAGCGACGGCGTCACCGAGATTGCCG
>DFJI01000026.1 GCA_002372235.1 Prevotella sp. UBA3675
CCGAGCACGCTCTGCAGCACATTGCCAATGGTCTGTCCGTTGGTGACTGCTGAAAGAACGCTGCCCAGCACGTTGCCTGCAGCACCGCCGACGCCTGCACCTGAGCTGGTGGCGGTTGTGCTACTGCTGGTAGCATTGTTGGTTGTTGCCCCAAGTCCGCAGCTGGCCAGCATCAGCGTGGCTACAGCGACGAAGAAAACTGAAATCTTTTTCATAATTGTTTTGCGTTTAGTTTATTGATTTTATCTTTAATAAAGGTCTTGAACTCTTCACATTCCAGTATCTCAATGTCCTCGAACAGGCCGAGAACAAAGCGACCTACGCCTATGAATGAGCAGACGGGCATCTTCGCTATCCAGTGGTCGTCGTCCTGCTGCTCTATGTATCGCTCACTCTTCGGATATTCCTCGCGCAAGATGGAGGCCGAGAGACGGCCTAAGCGGAGCGTGACCGTCTGCTGTTCGTCGCCGCTGAACATGAACACGTCGGTGAGCATCTGCTTGTGGGCATCCTCATGCTCCCATATCAGGTCGAGGAGCTCCACATCCTGCATGCGCGACAGCTTGAAAGTCTTGTTCTTGCCGGATGCTATCTCGTAGCAGCGAACCTCTTGATTGCCGTTCATGAGCAGGAATGGCTCCACCACACGGTCGGACTGCGTGTTGCTGTGAGGCGACGAGTAGGCCACCAGCCGCACGGTGAGGTGCTGCTTGATGGCAGAATAGAGGGTCGAGACGTTGTGGGCCAGTTGCGTCTTCAGCTCCACATCGTCCAGGATGTTCAGGTCATAGAGGCGGTCCAGCTTGCGGCGCACGCGCTCCACCTGAATGCTCTTGTCGCCTGTGAGGTCCAGGATACGGCGCATGGTGATGGCCTCGTCTTCAGTAAAATGCACGATTTCATCGAGTTTTCTGAAAAACGGGGAGTCTTTTCTGATGCGATAGAAAGGCTTGGAATGTTCAATCTTGAAGCCAGCTTGGCGGAAAAAGTCTATATAGTAGTAAAAGGTGCGACGCGAGAGCTGTAGTCCGTTACAGATGTCAGCTACGGTATAGTTATGATTCTCAGTGAGCATCAATAACAGGTTCAGTTCATGTTCTAATTTCTCGTGTCGCATGCACTTGTGGCTTTTATTCCTATTCGATATGTGTATAGGCTGGCCTGATTTTTCGGCGTGCAAAATTAGTACAATTCTGCTGAAAACCAAAAGAAAAAAGCACATTTCTTCGCGAAACGTGCTTAAAATAACGTAATTCAACTTTCTCAAGTTTGGCTTATTTTTAGGAGTTTAGGAGTTTGGGAGTATAGGAGTTTTAAGGAGTTTAGGAGTATAGGAGTTTTAAGGAGTTTGGGAGTTTAGGAGTATAGGAGTTTAGACGATAGACTGGTGGTTACCTTTTGCATAGCAAGACTAACGTCTAAACTCCAGCGGCTGAAAGCCGCGAAAACTCCTAAACTCCTATACTCCTCAAATTCCTAAACTCCTATACTCCCAAACTCCTAAACTCCTAAACTCATCTGCGGCACATCAATAAAATTATAGCTATAATTGAGAGAATAATAGCTATAATTCCCAAAATAATAGCTATAATTTTTCATGATGATGCCTGTCAACTATGACCAAGTACCTTCAGACAGCCACCAAACTGTATTCATCGAGCTCACGGTAGAACAATGCTCATGCTTACATGAGTTTGGCGCTCAGTTCGCGCATGCCCTCGGAGGCACCCTTCTGAATCTGCGTGACGTTTTTGCCGGCGCTGATGGGGTTGGGGTCTATGAGATAGACGGGCACGCCGGGACGAACGTAGTGGAGCAGTCCGGCGGCAGGATAGACATTGAGCGACGTTCCGATGACGATAAAGATGTCGGCCTCCTGTGCTTCTTCAGCAGCTGCGGCAATGAGGGGAACAGCCTCGCCGAAGAATACGATGAAGGGACGCAGCAGCGAGCCGTCGCCAGCCTTCGTGCCGGGTGCCACCTCGCAGTTGTCCTGTGTCAGCGTGATCTGATAGCGCGGATCATCGACGTCACGGCTCGAGCACACTTTCATCAGCTCGCCGTGCAGATGGATTACCTTAGACGATCCGGCCTGCTCGTGCAGGTTGTCAACATTCTGGGTGACTACCGTCACGTCGTATTTCTCCTCCAGCGCTGCTACTAAGCGATGGCCCTCGTTGGGCTTCACGCCCCAGCACTTCTTGCGCAGCATGTTGTAGAAGTTGGTCACCAATGTGGGATCGGCCTCCCATCCCTCATGGGTGGCCACCTGCTGAACGGGATATTCCTCCCACAATCCGTCGGCATCGCGGAACGTGCGCAGACCGCTCTCCACCGACATGCCGGCACCAGTCAAGACAACGATTTTCTTTTTCATAATGCTATATTCCTTTCTTCCTCAATTATTAAATCTCCACAAAAATAGTGATTTTTAGCGAAATAACAATGGCTGAATCCGAAATAATGCGTAACTTTGCGCGATTTTTTAATTAAAGAGAGAAAAATGGATAAACTAAGCTATGCCCTCGGATTGGGCATCGGACAACAGCTGGTGCAGATGGGTGCTGCTGCCGACATGAACATCGACGACTTCGCACAGTCTATCAAGGACGTGATTACGGGAAGCGAACTGAAGGTGTCGCACCGCGAAGCCCAGCAAATCGTACAGGACTATTTTGCCAAACAGGAGGCTAAGATGAACGCTGAGCGTGCAGAGAAAGGAAAGGCTGCTCGCGAGGAAGGCGAGAAATATCTGGCAGAGAATGCCAAGAAAGGAAATGTGGTTACCTTGCCCAGCGGCCTGCAGTATCAGGTGTTGCGCGAAGGCAATGGCAAGAAGCCGACAGCCAAGGACTCGGTGAAGTGCCATTACGAAGGATTCTTGATTGACGGCACAGTGTTCGACTCAAGCGTTCAGCGTGGCGAGCCTGCAGTGTTCGGGCTGCAGCAAGTGATTGCCGGATGGACTGAGGGCTTGCAGCTCATGCAGGAAGGTGCCAAGTATCGCTTCTTCATTCCCTATCGCCTGGCTTATGGCGAGGGCGGCGCTGGCCAGATGATTCCTCCCTATGCAGCCCTGATCTTTGATGTAGAGCTGATAGAGGTGGTGTAAAGAGCTCTCCGAGTTCTCCGAGCCCTCCCAATAGAAAAAAATCCCCAAAAAACAATAATTACAACAATGAAAAAATCAATGATTCTGGCCGCAATGGCCGTGGTCGCCACAACGATGATTTCGTGTGACGGCGGTACTCCCAAAGCAAATCTGAAGAGTGATGTCGATTCAGTGAGCTATGCCATCGGTATGGCACAGACTCAGGGTCTGAAGGATTATCTCGTGATGCAGCTCGGTGTTGACACTGCCTATATGGGCGAGTTCATCAAGGGCTTGAACGATGGTGCCAATGCAGGCGAAAACAAGCAGAAGGCTGCTTACTATGCTGGTATTCAGATCGGTCAGCAGATTTCGAACCAGATGGTAAAGGGCATTAACTATCAGCTCTTCGGCAACGACTCTACTCAGACCATCTCAATGAAGAACTTCATGGCCGGCTTCGTTACCGGTACTACTGGCAAGAAGGGACTCATGACCATGGAAGAGGCTAACGAGACGGCTCAGCGCCTCATGCAGCAGATCAAGGCACGTGAGACCGAGAAAGCCTATGGCGAGAACAAGCGTGCCGGCGAAGCATTCCTGGCTGCCAATGCCAAGAAGGAAGGCGTGGTGACACTGCCCAGCGGCGTGCAGTACAAGATTATCAAGGAGGGAACTGGTAAGGTGCCCACAGACACATCTACCGTGACCATGCACTACGAGGGCCGTCTGATCAACGACTCTGTGTTCGACAGCTCTTACAAGCGCAATCAACCTTACACCGTTCGTTGCGACCGCAACATCAAGGGCTTCACCGAGGCACTGACTCACATGCCTGCTGGTTCTGTATGGGAGGTTTACATTCCCCAGGAGCTGGCCTATGGCGATCGTCAGGCTGGTGCAATGGTGAATCCTTTCTCAGCTCTGATCTTCAAGATTGAACTGCTGGAGGTGAAGTAAACTGAAACCGAACTGAACATTCATGAAGCGAATCGCAACAATGAAGAAGATTCTATTGATAGCACTCACCGTCCTGGTGAGTGCTTCTTTTGGCACCGTTAGTGCAAAAGAGAAGAAAAACAAGAAGCAGAAGGCCGTAGCCGTACAGCCTGTAGAGCTCAAGAGCGATGTGGACTCTGTGGCTTACGCCATCGGAATGGTGCAGACAAACGGTCTGAAAAACTATCTGGTGTCGCAGTTGAAGGTTGATACCGCCTATATGGCCGACTTTATCGAAGGCTTGAAAGAGGGCACTGCCGATAAGATTGACGCAAAAAAGAATGCTTTCTATGCCGGTATCCAGATAGGACAGCAGGTGGCTAACCAGATGGTGAAGGGCATCAATCAGCAACTGTTTGGAGCCGACACCACGCAGGCGGTCTCTCTCGATAAGCTCATGGCAGGCTTCGTTACTGCACTCGTGGGCGAGAAAGGACTCATGACTATGGAGGAAGCTCAGGGCAATGCCCACCGCCTCACTCAGCAGATAAAAGAGCGCGCTACCGACAAGCTCTATGGCGCTAACCGCGAGGCTGGTCGTAAGTTCTTGGCTGAGAACAAACTGAAGGAAGGCGTGATTGTCACGCCCTCAGGACTGCAGTACAAGGTTCTGAAGCAGGGCGAAGGTGCTGTTCCGCAGCGCACCGACAAGGTGAAGGTACACTATGAGGGCCGACTGGTCGATGGCACCGTGTTCGATGCTTCTTCAAAGCACGGCTCCGAGCCCATCAGCTTCCGTGCCGACCAAGTGATCAAGGGATGGACCGAGGCACTGACCATGATGCCAGTTGGGTCTAAGTGGCAGCTCTTCATCCCATACGAGCTTGCTTACGGCGAGCGCAACAGCGGAATGATCAAGCCCTTCTCGGCACTCATCTTCGATGTCGAGCTGGTTGATATAGAAAAATAAGATACATCATTTGAAAATGACAGAAAAAGGTGTTTTTCCGCCCTTTTCCTGTCATTTTGTTATTTTGGGGCCTTGATTTTGGTGGTTTTGTGTGCAAAATGTTTGCTGTTTCGATTATTTTGCTTACTTTTGCTAACAGAAATAATTCTATAAACACTTTGCCCCCTATGGAAAAAATCGACAATCTCGACAAGAAGATTCTCAGTATCTTGTCAAAGAATGCGCGCATTCCGTTTAAGGACGTTGCTTCTGAATGCAATGTGTCGCGTGCTGCTATTCATCAGCGCGTGCAGCGACTCATTGATAGCGATGTCATTACAGGTAGCGGATTCGACGTAAATCCCAAATCGCTTGGCTATTCCACCTGCACCTATGTGGGCATCACGTTGGAACGCGGCTCTATGTATAAGGAGGTCGTGAAGCGGCTGGAGCATATTCCCGAGGTGGTGGAGTGCCACTTCACCACTGGTCCCTACACAATGTTGGTGAAGCTCTATGCCCGAGATAATGAGCAACTCATGCACCTGCTCAACGGACAACTGCAGGAGATTCCCGGCGTGGTGGCTACTGAGACGCTCATTTCGCTTGAACAGAACATCAAGCGCGAGATTCCGGTCCATTTTGAAGATACAGAAGAATAATCTATTCCATACACCCCTATGAATCGTTTCAATCTTGAAGCCCAGTTGGAGCATATCTACAATTCGGACTTCGATAGCGTGCATACTCCCGTCATTGGCATTACAGGTAACTACGGCGAGCAGACCTGCAAACTGGGGGAGCAATACTATAAACAAGTGGTGGAGGCTGGCGGCACCCCTCTCATTCTGCCACCCACCAGCAATCGGGAAGTGTTGCTTTCAGCGCTCGACCGAGTTGACGCATTGCTGCTGAGTGGCGGTGCCGACATCAATCCGCTGTATTGCGGGGAAGAGCCGAGCCCTAATCTGGGGGGCATAAATCGTGAGCGCGACTTGCCCGAACTGTTGCTGGCCCGACTGGCTTTCAATCGGCAGATGCCTATCCTCGGCATTTGTCGCGGCATTCAGACAATGGCTGTCGCACTGGGCGGAAAGGTGAGCCAGCACATCAGCACTGCCGTCAAGCACTCACAAGATGCAGACCGCAGTGAGCCTACTCATACGGTCAACATTGAAAAAGGCTCTACCTTATTTAATATATATAAAGACTTCGGCTCCTCTGTTAATATACATGAAGACTTCGGCTCCTCTGTCGCTAATGAGTCTGAGGTCATCCCTGTCAACTCGTTTCACCATCAGGCTGTCAGTGAGCCTGGTCTGCACTTCCGTGTGGCAGCGCGAGCCAACGACGGGGTGATCGAGGCCATCGAGAGCGCGGAGATGAAGCCTTTCGTAGGTGTGCAGTGGCATCCAGAATGTCTGGAGGAAGACGGCTTGCCGTTGTTCCGCTGGCTGATAAGCGAGGCACGTAAGTATCGCGAAGCCCAGCAGCTGCACGACCGCATCCTGTCGCTCGATACGCATTGCGACACCCCGATGTTCTTTCCACAGGGAGTCAACTTCGCCACGCGCGACAAGAAGATTCTCGTTGACTTGCCCAAGATGACCGAAGGGCGGCTTGATGCTACCATCATGGTGTGCTATCTGCCGCAGCCGAAGGAGGGGCAGACTTTTCGTGAGAATGTAGCGTTCGACGTGGAAGGGCCTAAGGCTTACGCCGACCTCATCTTCGACAAGATTACCGACATTGTCAGCCAGAATGATACGCGGCTGGCACTTGCCCGCACTCCCGATGAGCTTTGGGCAAACAAGTGTGCCGGGAAAAAGAGCATCATGCTCGGCATTGAGAACGGACTGGCACTGGAGAATGACGTCAATAATGTGGAATATTTCAAGAAGCGTGGCGTGGTCTATATCACCCTTTGTCACAATGGCGACAATGCTATCTGCGACTCTGCTCGCGGTTCGCAGACGCATGGTGGCGTGAGCGCATTTGGTGAGAAGGTCATTGCTGAGATGAACAAGTTGGGGGTGATGGTTGATTTGAGCCATGCTGCTGAGAACAGTTTCTACGATGCACTGCAAATGTCGAAGACTCCCATCGTGTGCAGCCACTCGTCGGCTCGCGTCTTGTGTGACCATCCGCGTAATCTCACTGACGATCAGATGCGGGCGTTGGCACAGCGAGGCGGGGTCTGTCAGATAACACTTTACAACGGATTCCTCGTGAAAGACGGTCAGGCCAC
>DFJI01000036.1 GCA_002372235.1 Prevotella sp. UBA3675
GAACAAGGATTAAATGTTCATTTTGGATTTTTGGCTCCTAATAGTTGGAAGTTCAGGGAATAATCAGTATATTTGCGGCATTAATATGTAAATGCCTATGCCTACTCAGTTCAATATTCTCTGTCAGGAAACGACACTCTACGATGCTTGGAACACCGTGAAATCTAAAGGATCGGTGGGTGGAATCGATGGGCTGACAATACAAGAGTTCGACAAGGAGAAGCGGAAGCAGATAGCCCTGCCAACGTCTGTCAAAAATTGTTGTCAGGCGTGAAGACTGGGTGAATATCTATCCTCTTTGCGCGGAGTGCTATGCCCGCATAGAATATATTCCGCCAATTAAGAAGAAGGAGCCGGTAAAGATAGCCGTGGTGTGACTGTGGGGACGCGTTCTTTGACTTATTGACACCCAAGGACAGGGACAAAACATTTGCGAAAAATTCCTACCTGTATGGTAGAAAGAAATACGTATATAAGTTGAAAGAAATTACCATAATATCCATAATTTTTTATTCAAAAGAGTTTATGAGGACATAAAAATTATGATAATTATGCAAATTTCTTTCCAATAATTAGCACATTTAATCAGTGGGTTATGCAGCTTGGGGCGCTCAAAACCCCAACATTTGACATTGAATAATGTGGGCATTTGCGAAAAAATGGGCTATGCCCCTATAAGTGGCTGAGAACAAGTGATATAAGAAAGACAAAGTGAATAAGCAGCTTCTCAAATCATTAGATTACAGGACTGTTCTTTCTTCATTCCATTAGAACAAGGATTAAAACTCAACTGTGCCAGTCTTAGCACCGAATGTGAAGAGTTCTTTCTTCATTCCATTAGAACAAGGATTAGAACAAAGAGTTGAACCGTGCCACGAGCGACAAAGTCGTTCTTTCTTCATTCCATTAGAACAAGGATTAAAACAAAAAAGCAAGAAGGCCAAGGATGGCAACGAAAGTTCTTTCTTCATTCCATTAGAACAAGGATTAAAACATCTGTATTACACCACCGCCAACTCCAAGAGCCCAGTTCTTTCTTCATTCCATTAGAACAAGGATTAAAACATCGTCCCAATATCTACAGAAGTTCGCAATGTTATTGTTCTTTCTTCATTCCATTAGAACAAGGATTAAAACACAATACAGATTACTGCGAATAACCCCAGTTCAGTTCTTTCTTCATTCCATTAGAACAAGGATTAAAACATCTATTTCGATTGTTGTACAGTATGGAAATGTGTTCTTTCTTCATTCCATTAGAACAAGGATTAAAACGTCCAAATAGATTTTTTTCTCTGTTCCATTCTTGAGTTCTTTCTTCATTCCATTAGAACAAGGATTAAAACTTCCCTGTAGATGAGACACACACAGTGTCTGTATGTTCTTTCTTCATTCCATTAGAACAAGGATTAAAACAAAAGTCCAGAAGCTATAAGGAGGACGGAGCCTGTTCTTTCTTCATTCCATTAGAACAAGGATTAAAACGTCAACTGTGCCTCAGTGTGGTTAACTTTCAGCTGTTCTTTCTTCATTCCATTAGAACAAGGATTAAAACGTTGCCTCTCGAATGCCTACAGGTAAAGAGAACGGGTTCTTTCTTCATTCCATTAGAACAAGGATTAAAACGGGATTATCACCAGCATAAGATTCATCACTGCCAAAGTTCTTTCTTCATTCCATTAGAACAAGGATTAAAACCCATCCGTGAAAAACAGCTTGTAGGTATCCTCAGTGTTCTTTCTTCATTCCATTAGAACAAGGATTAAAACGCCTTGATACGGAGCACCACTCGAGAAAGACTAAGTTCTTTCTTCATTCCATTAGAACAAGGATTAAAACAAGTCTTCCTCATGACCGCGTATCTTCTGATAGTAGGTTCTTTCTTCATTCCATTAGAACAAGGATTAAAACTCCCAAGCATGGGTGTAAAGTGCATCAAAGAATGTTCTTTCTTCATTCCATTAGAACAAGGATTAAAACACCTTGTCGAACACATAGAGTTCGCCCTCGCACTTGTTCTTTCTTCATTCCATTAGAACAAGGATTAAAACAGCTTTACGAGAGTAGAATTGATCGCATTGATCAAAGGTTCTTTCTTCATTCCATTAGAACAAGGATTAAAACTTAATAGCCTCATCATAAGCTTTTGCTTTTTCTTCGTTCTTTCTTTATTCCATTAGAACAAGGATTAAAACATTGAGGGAGCCTGTCCCCATCCAATCTTTCCGTAAAGTTCTTTCTTCATTCCATTAGAACAAGGATTAAAACTCTTTGAGTGGAACTCCCGTGTCTTCATTGCATAGTTCTTTCTTCATTCCATTAGAACAAGGATTAAAACATTTCGATGACGGGCTTCTTATGAGCGACGTCGAGTTCTTTCTTCATTCCATTAGAACAAGGATTAAAACTGTCAATCCCCAGAGGCATCCGATGCCGTCACCGATTGGTTCTTTCTTCATTCCATTAGAACAAGGATTAAAACGTATATCCGTTAAATCCGTGGTCTTATACGTTCTTTCTTCATTCTATTAGGACAAGGATTAAAAACACAAAAGGAAGAGCGCCGTACATCTTCGTAGCGGCTTTACAACCTATCTTAAATATAGATGCTATGTCTGTACCGATTTATGTTGCGTTGCAGACGGACAGAATAATTTTTTTTCAATAATTGACATTTTTTTTTGCTATTACATAACAAATCGTTATATTTGCAGAGCAAAACCTAAAACAATGGAAAAGTATATTCGAACGCTAACCATATTTTATGACACCGAGATCAGCTATGGAGAGATACCCCTTTTTCGCGGAGCCGTGCTGAAGAGTCTGGGCGACAAGGCTCATGTGCTCTATCACAACCACACTGGCGACGATACTTTCCGCTATTCCTATCCCCTTGTGCAGTACAAACGACTGAACGGCAAGGCAGCGATTACCTGCGTGGAAGAAGGCATTGACCTTGTAGGACAGCTTCTTTCCCATCTCTACGGCTCGATGTCAATAGGCCGTCGTGAAGCCCTTTGTCAGGTGACTGAGGTAAAGGCATCGAAGACACCTGTCGGAATAGAAAGCGCAACGACTTCCTACCAGCTGCTTCACTGGCTCCCGTTGAATGGCCGTAACTATGCGCGCTATCAGAGCACCGACGAGTTGGTGGAGAAAGTCAAAATCTTAGAGCATGTCCTCACTGGCAACATTCTCTCTTTTCTGAAAGGTATCGGCATCCACTTGGAAGAGCCTCTTCAGGTCAGTATCACCGAGATTACGAAGCAGCAAGTGGTGAGCTACAAGCAGGTGAAGCTCATGTCGTTCGACGTGAGGTTCAAGGCCAATCTCTCACTGCCGCCATTCATCGGTATCGGGAAGAATGTGAGTATCGGAAATGGAATTATAAGAAAAAATCAATAACAAAAAATCTATTTTTATGAGTAAGTATCTTTATGCTGCTGCCGTACAGGGCATTCAGGACTTCATCTTCAAAACCAACGAGCTGAAGCACATTGTGGGTGCCAGTGAGTTAGTGGAGCAGATTTGCACCACGGCCTTCGACAAGTTTGAAGTGGATGAAGCAAATGGAACGTCTGTGATACGTGCAGCAGGAAACATCAAGTTTGTCTATAATAATCTGGAAGATTGCAAAAGAGCCTTTCGCAATTTCCCGAAAACAATTATGCAGTTGGCACCAGGCATCACAGTGAGTCAGGCTGTGGCTGCATTTGATGATGATGCCCAGTTCGGTGCTGCCATCGATGAAGTGGAACGTCTCTTAAAGATTCAGCGCAACAAGGCTCCTAAAAGCGTATTGGCTGGTCTGATGGGCATCAAACGAACCAACAACACGGGGCTGCCTGCTACGCGTATTGATGCCAAAGGGACCTTCTTGGACGATTCAACCATTCAGAAAGAGGCGTTTAATGAGACAAGGGTCCTGTGCAAAAAGAGTTTCACACATCCGAATCTTTTGCATGGAAACGTGGCCTACGACATCAAGGAGATAACAGGTAAGAATGACTGGATTGCCATTGTTCATGCCGATGGTAACGGTCTGGGGAAAGTCGTACAGAAGGTTGGCAAGAAGATGACGGTGTTTAGTCAATTCTCCAAGAAACTGGATGAAGCAACCAAAAATGCAGCTCATGCAGCCTACGACAATTTGAAGTTTGCAGGCAAGATTGATGAAAACGGCATTATTCCCATTCGCCCTGTGGTGCTGAGCGGTGACGATATGACGGTCATCATTCGGGGCGACCTTGCCATAGCGTATGTGAAGATTTTCATTGAGGCTTTCGAGAGAGAGACCAGAAAATTGCTGGGCAGTATTATAACAGACAACAAAGTGTTTGCTGACGGCAAGGACTTTCTGACCGCTTGTGCTGGAATAGCCTTCATCAAATCTTCCTATCCGTTCTATTACGGCTATCAGTTGGCCGAGGAACTTTGTGGACAGGCAAAGAAAGACACTAAGGCCATAGCCAAGGAGCGCGGAAACGAAGACAACCTTCCTGATTCCTGTCTGATGTTTCATAAAGTTCAGGATAGTTTTGTAACCAATTATGAAGCTATAGTAAGCAGAGAACTGACCGCTGATGATGGCAACTCTAATAGAGTACCGCTATTCAAGTCTGGCCCCTACTATCTGAGTTCGCCTCAAGCAGGCAAGTACACGGTCAACGAGTTGGAAGATCTCAGCAAGCGACTTGACGGGGAAAACGGAAACGGTGTAAAGTCGGGTATCAGGAACTGGATAACCTTGCGCCTTGAAGGCAAAAATGTAGCCGAACAACGCAAAAAGCGAATGATACAGCTTTTCACGGCAGCAGACGCAAAGACCATTGACATTCTTACCAACGAGATGTATGGCAACTGTATAGCATACGACGTGTTGGCTTATCACACCATTATGAACCAAGAAACAAACAATGATTGACTATGGATATAAAATATAAAATGGAATTTTTCTCCAATTGGCATTGTGGCTCTGGGCTGGCTGCAGGTGCCGATGTGGATGCTTTGGTTGTGAAAGATGCCAATGGGCTTCCCTTCGTTCCGGGGCGAACCTTAAAAGGCCTGCTCAGAGAGGCGGCATACGAACTTTGCAGCGACCGCAGTCTGTTGAACAGAATATTCGGAATCTCGGGCGATGAGCAGCCAGCCAACGATGGCGACTGCCGCATAGGCGAAAGCTTTTTTGGCAATGCCACACTTGCTGAGGGAAAGGCCATCGTCGGGTCTGGTCTCACACCTCATCTTTTCCAGACGTTTGCCTCGACTCGTATAGACGAGAAAAGCGGCATTGCCAAGGACAACACGCTCCGCAGAATAGAGACCGTTGTGCCTTGCACTTTAGAGGGTGATATAAAAAATGTTCCTGACGAGGGAATGGAAGTGCTGAGACAGGCTATGCAGATGGTCAAGCGAATGGGCACTGGCAGGAACCGCGGATACGGCAGGTGCAGCATAACAATTAACGAATAAGGAGGTTAAAAGATGGAGAAAATGAAATTCAAATGCACATTGCTATCCGACGTTATCATCAGTCATAGTTCCAGCACAGAAGGCAATCAGTTCAGCCTCGACTTTATCCCAGGAAATAATTTCTTGGGTATAGTGGCTTCTTCTATATATAAGAAGGTGAATGCACTCGATGTGTTTCATTCTGGAAAAGTAAGGTTTGGCGATGCCAATCCATCTATAGAAGGTAGATGTCGAGGACTGCGAGTTCCCAATGTGATGTTCTATCCGAAGCTGAAGAAAGCCAGTGAGGAGTGCTATATACATTATCTTATCCCGAATCCTGATGCTGATGAGATAAAAGGCTTGCAACTGAAACAGTGTCGTGAAGGCTTTTATGCTTTTGCCGAAAGCAAAGGCACTCCCATTGATTTTGATAAGAACTTTGCCATCAAGTCGGCTTACGATTCACGGAAACGACGTAGTGAAGATGGGAAAATGTTCGGCTATCAGTCGCTGCCAGAAGGACTTGTTCTGTATTTTGAAATAGAGTCTGATTTAGACGAGGCAACCAACAAGCAGATAGCTGAAGCTCTCTGTGGCACAAGAAACGTCGGTCATTCGCGTACTGCCCAGTATGGCTTGGTCAAGATAGAGAAAGCTGATTACCAAGAGATTTCCTCGACAGCTAAGACGTTTGTAAAAGACGGGAAACGGTATGCTGCCGTATATGCCGACGGACGGCTGATTTTCTTGGATGAAAATGGAGAACCCACATTCAGGCCCAAAGCCAGCGACTTGGGGTTTTGGGGAAAAGACGACAAGATAGACTGGTCGAAGAGCCAGATTCGCACTTTCCAGTATTCACCGTGGAATGGGAAACGCCATACCTACGATACCGATCGCTGCGGCATAGAGAAGGGCAGTGTGCTCGTCGTGGAGTGTGCTTCGAGTCCGTCAGTGAGCACATACGTTGGCAACTATCAGAACGAAGGCTTTGGCAAAGTCATCTATAATCCGGCATTCCTTGACGGAAAGCCCGATGGAAAGGCAATCGTTTTGCTGGATGACCCCGTGGACAATGAAACACCTCAAAACGTTGATGCATCTTCAGACTCTCTGCTCTTCCGGTTCTTGAAGAAGCAGCAAACAAAGGCAGACGATAAGCAAAGTCTTTATCAAGACGTCAACGACTTCGTCAGCCTCTATGGGAATCGTTTCACAGGCGAACAGTTCGCTTCTCAGTGGGGCTCCATCCGCAACATTGCAATGATTGCGACAGAAGAAGGAAATATTCCGATTATGATTCGTGCTTTCCTTGACCACGGTGTGGCAAAAGCTAAATGGGAAGAGCACGGACGCAAGGAAGCCTTGGAACAGTTTATGACAAACACATACAATATCCGTGAGCGGATAATGAACTTAGCATCGGAAATGGCAAAGAAATGCAGAAAGGAGGAGAAACAGCAATGACCCAATTTAACAATCAATATCGCTATTTGGCTCAGATTACTTTAGAGGCAGTCACCCCACTCCAGATAGGAAGTGGAGAAAAAGGTATAAAAAGCGACTCGCTGGTAGTTCGCGATGTCAACGACCTGCCGTTTATTCCCGGTACAACCCTTGCAGGCCTTATAGGCCACGCCCTCGGAAAGGATAAAGAAAGCATAATGGGCAGCCAGCAGGAAGGTTCGCGACTGATAGTGACCGAGGCCAAGTTGCTTGACAAATATGGAAAGGTGATAGATGGACTAACAGACCTGTCGCAGCTCGACGAAGAGGACAAGGCATTCATACGTAACTATGAGCGTCTGCCCATTCGCCAACACGTAAGAATCAACCATAAAGGCACGGCTGCCGACACAGGAAAATTCGACGAGGAGGTCGTGCTGAAAGGCTCACGTTTCTGCTTTGAGATGGAACTGATGGCATCGCAGGACGAAAGTCAGGCGTTCGAGGGGCTGCTTGCTATCCTTCAGTCTCCTGTGTTCCGCATCGGCTCAGGCAGCCGTTCGGGCTTTGGTAAAATGAAAGTGGTGAACTATCGGTATCGAAACTTGAATTTGGCCGAGAAGAGCGAGTTGGAGCTGTATCTTGCAAAATCATCGCTGTTAGGCGCACCTTGGAATGGTTGGCAGAATGCCGATGAAAAGCTGAAAGAAGAGTCTTTCTGTGAGGGATGGACATCCTACAGGCTCCTGCATCTCACCCCCGAAGACTTCATTCTCTTCGGTTCCGGCTTCGGCGACTCTGAAGGTCATGCCGATATGACTTATGTGCGAGAGCCTTACATCACTTGGAACGCTGATGGTACGATGGCTACCGTGGCAAGTATTGAACGTACCGTCCTTATTCCAGGCTCTTCGGTCAAAGGGGCCCTCTCTCATCGCACAGCGTTCTATTACAACAAGCTGACGGGAGCCGTTATCAAAGCTGATGGCACACTGCTCAACGGCAAGACGATAGAAGAAGTGACAGGCACCAGCAATGCAGCAGTGAAAGCCATCTTCGGCTCTGAGGGTGAGAAAAACAGGGACACCAACAAACTGGAAAACAAGCAGCGTGGCAACATCCTTATCTCTGATGTGATTGAGGTCAGAGAGCAAGCCCAGCCTAAGATACTCAACCACGTTTCAATCGACCGATTTACGGGAGGAGCCATCGATGGTGCCCTGTTCAATGAGCAGACACTTTATGCCAAAGGCGAGACATTCAATATAGACATCATGATAGCCGACGAGGCCCTTGCAGACAAGGATATTCGGGCTGCCTTTGAATCTGCCCTCAAAGACATTGCAAACGGCATGCTTCCTCTTGGTGGCGGCGTCAACAGGGGAAATGGTGTCTTCAATGGTAAAGCAACAATATTTAATAAGGAGAAAGAGCAATGGGAAGAATTAGCATAAACGAAATCAAGTCGCTACAATTCGAGGGATACCTCTGGATGAGTGACCAGGAAGAGCCATTAGTCTGTGAAAACGAGACTGTCACGCTGCCTAAGGAGGGTGACAACCCCTTTGTGGTAGAAGGTATGCTGTATAACAAGGCTCAAGGCTTGTCGTACAGTATAAAATATGTGGATGGCAAATACTTCATACAGGAATATGTTGTAAGCGAAGCCGACAAAAAAAATCCTGACAATGAGACGAAAGTCTATGAGTCGAACCGTATGGGAGGCCGTCAGCTTCAGTTCCTTCGCTATTGGGAAGAAGTCTTTGACGAGGATAACTACAAAGACGGCAATAACCCTAAGGGACTGCCTGTACTGACGCAGACAAAAAATGTGTTTATAGGATTTAAAGTAAAGGAGGGCGCATTATGATTAGAGCACCATTTAATTTCGTGCCAGTGAACGACCAACCGTATCTGCCAGGTGTCTGGGCAACTCAGATCTCACATGATATCCCTTTCGAAGATGGGATAAGTGGCTCATTAGCACTTACAATTCAAGCAAGGACTCCTGTTTTCATCAGCGACACCGTGCATGATGACAATACTATTGTGCATGAATTTTGCAACATTGTCGACTCAAATGGAGAAAAGCACTACTTCATACCAGGAACATCTATCAAGGGAATGATAAGAAATGTGATGGAGATTCTGTCCTTTGGGAAAATGTCGCAAGTTCAGAATCAAAGCTTTGGTATTCGTGACTTGAGTAATGGCACGGACGGTTTGTTCTATCGCGCAAAAGTCAAGGTTGATAACGTTCATTGTGGATGGCTCAGAATGACTGATAGCGGCTACAGTGTGGATGATTGTGGCTTGCCTTGGCGTATTTCGGCAGAAGAAATCGATAGGAAATTTCACATCGGCTTGCTAAGATTCATTCAGGATGGGAAGAATTTCAAATCTGATGCTAACAAAACTGCTTTGAAGAAATATCAGATGTTTCGTGATGCTCATTTGGATGAAGAGCAGTTAACAGACTATTTCGTAACAGATAGTGGCAATGGAATATCTGCTGGTGGGCGTAAATTCGTATGCTTTGGTCAAGGTGGAAATATTGGAACAATCGTCTTCACAGGGCAACCTGGCGTGCGTAAGCAAAAGTATGACGAAAAGAAGAAAAAGATGATTTGGTCAGGGAAGTTCTTCGAATTTGTCTTTCCTGAAGAAGTCGAGAACGAGAACGTACCTGTTCCGGAAAATGTATTTAAATCCTTTGAGTCGATTCATCAGAATTCTTCTGACTATGTTAATTTCCGCAAGAAGCAACTTCGTAAAGGAGAAGCAATTCCAGTTTTCTTTATATATGATGAGAATGGTAATATAGACACGATGGGCATCTCATATATGTTCAAATTTCCTGCTTTCAATTCGGTATATAATGGCATACCTCTTCCGCTTCTTAGTCAAGAAAAGCACGATTTGTGTGAATGTATCTTTGGCTACACCGGTAAGGCCGAATCGCTGAAAGGACGTGTTTCGTTTACGGCAGCCAAACTGCAAGGTAATGCCACTTTGTGTAATACCGTCAGGTTGGCACTGGCTAAACCGCATCCTTCTTATTATCCATTGTATCTTGGTCAAGGACAAACTTGGAATTCAGAAAACGTAAGAATTGCAGGAAGAAAGCGCTATCCTGTAAGAAATGCTGATTATCTTTTGAGGAGTGAAGGTACTGACAATATGAGCAGAACCATCCAACCTTTAGATAAAGGAACAGTTTTTAAAGGTGTTATTCACTTCCACAACCTGCGACCTATCGAATTAGGCGCTCTCGTTTCCGCTATTGATTTTTGCCAGCATGAAGAGTGTTATCACAGCATCGGACAGGGCAAACCTTTAGGTTATGGCAAAGTGAAACTGAGTGTAACAGAATATGATTTGCAATTCAATTCAGAAAGCAAGAGATGCAATTTGGATAATGCACGAGAGGCATTCACCAGTGAAATGTCAAGGAAATTCAATGGTTGGTCCAACTCTCCGCAACTATCAGAACTTTTTGCTATGGCAAGAGGCATTCCTAATGACAGAGTATCAGAATTCCAATATATGAAAATGTCGATTACGGGTGAAGACAACGAGTTCAAGCAAGGGTTGAGTGACTATGCTAAGGGAAAACAACTGGGTTCCTTTACTCAAATTTTGTTAGGAACCGTACAAACCATTAGGCAACAATCCAATGTGTCTGTCAATGCTAAGCGCGAAGACATTGAACTAAGACTGGCCAGCGAGCAAAAAGAAAGGGAACTTGCACTGGCAAAACAGCAAGAAAGAAAGGAACAGGAGCTTGCTAAGGAAAGAGCAGAAGAACTATTGATGGAACGGAAAAAGAAGACAGAAGAGATTGCCAATCAGGCACGTGAGGCTATGATTAACAAGAACTACAAAGAGGCAATAGATCTTTTTAAGAAAGCTGCTTCATACGGAATTGACACCTTTCAAGCAATAATAGACGAATGTCAGGCGAAGATTGACGAAATGATAACGTTGCAATCTGGCATCCAGTCTTATCTGGAAACGATAAAACTGGCCTCCATCCCTGCATTTGCCAATAATATGAAGAAGCGGAATAATATCGCTCCAATTATTCCTGAAGATGCTCCTTTCATTATCAGGAAAATAACAAGCGACTGGAATATGCTGAAATCGAACGAAAGGAATAATTGGCTTGACAGAAAGAAGTGGAGTCCAATAGAGAAAGAGTTAGGTGCTGACATTACAAATACAATCTTTGAAGGTGTAAAAGCTTTTCTAACAAAATAAACAAATATGCCCCGCAAAGTATTTATCTCTTTTTTAGGAACCAACAACTATGTGCAGTGCAGATACGACATCAATGGTGTCGTGTCTGCACCGGTGCGCTTTGTGCAGGAAGCCCTGATAGAGCACCTGTGCAAAGACTGGACTGCAAAAGACAGAATCCTGATATTCTGCACCTCCAAGGAAACGACGGGTGAGAACGGGTCGAAGGAAATCAACTGGCTCGACAACGGACAATCGAAAGTGTCTGACGATTCGGAAAAGATAGGGCTGGAACATAGGTTGCGTGACTTACAGCAGCGAACGGGCTTGGCTACACCCATTGAGCAGATTGACATTGAGGCGGGCTTCTCTGAAGCTGAAATATGGAGCATCTTCGATGTCGTTTATAATAAGCTGCAACCCGATGACCAGATTTTCTTCGACGTGACCCATGCCTTCCGCTCCATCCCGCTCTTCTCTATCGTGCTCTTCAACTACTCCAGATTTATGAAGGACACACGCCTCATCACAATCATGTATGGTGCCTTTGAGAAGTTGGGGCCTGCATACAAGGTGAAGGAACTGCCTGTCGAAGAGAGGCTGGCACCTGTCATCGACCTCACCAATATCGCCCGTTTGCAGGAGTACAACCAGATTGCCAGCAGTCTGAAAGACTTCGGAAAGGTGAAACAACTGAAGGAGGCTATCACTACAGAACTGGAAACCAGTACAGATCAGGCCATCCGTGACTTGGGAAAGTCTATCGCCGAACTGGATGAATATATCGCCACCATCGACCTGAAAGAGATCAAGGCAGGCAAATTCATCTCAAAGTTCAGAAACAACTACAAGAACGTCAGGAAGAAGAAAAAACTGGTGAAGCCCATCAGTAATATTCTTGACGAGCTATATAAAGAGACTGAGGACTTTGTGGAAACGAATAGCTTCCGCAACATCGAAGTGGCCATCAACTGGACCATTAAGCACGATATGTTGATGCAGGCCTATCCTTTGGCCGAAGAGTATGTCATTCTTCGCGTATCCAGCATGTTCAGTGAACAGAGACCACGTCAGCTGACACCTAAGAAGTTTGGTGAGTTCATATCAAGTATCCTCGGTATTCCAGAACCAGACTTTCAGCAGAAGAACTGGAAGTATGATCTGGCTGTTTTCCCGGACTTGGCAGATGAATTGTCGGAAGACTTCCTGATAAGAGAGCTTCGCCCCTTGTACGACCGCGTCAGACAGTCGCGCAACTCGTTGGCTCACGGTAATGGGGCCATCAAATATGGCGAGCTGAAGCAAGGCATCCCCGACATTATTGAGTGCATCAAGTATCTGAATGCCGAGTATGAGCTTTATGCTTCCACCAGGTACATCATGGAGAATTGCTATGGAGCAGAGTGATATTTCGAAGATTAAGCTGACCACCAGCCAGGAGAATGTGTTGAAGCAGATTCTTCTCTTTGTTAATGAGTCCAATGACAGAATATTCATTCTGAAAGGCTATGCCGGTACGGGCAAGACCACGCTGATGCGCTATCTCATCAAGTCGCTGGCTGATAAAGGTAAGCATTATCGTCTGCTGGCCTCTACCGGTCGTGCGGCCAAGGTGCTTGCCAACCTGTCGGAAGCCAATGGGCAGACATCCACCATCCATTCGATGGTCTATTCCTTCAACGGCCTCAACAAAGAGTTCGGAGAGAAAGAGGAACCTAAGGTCGATAAGGACGGCCAGCTGTTTCTGGTGTTCGAGCCTTCCAAGCTGGATGAGAAAGCCAGTCCCGAAACCGTCTATATCATCGACGAGGCATCGATGGTGTCCGACGTAGCCACGAAAGATGTGACTCAGGCCAAGTTTGGCGATGGTCGCCTTTTGAAGGAACTGTTGGAGTACGACCCCCGTCCAGGCAGCAAGTTTGTGTTCGTAGGCGATCCCTGTCAGCTGCCTCCTATTGAGCAATACTACTCGCCCGCGCTGATGAAAGACTATTTCAGCAGAGAGTTTTCAATGAACGCCCAGGAAGCCCAGCTTACCGAGATTATGCGTCAGAAGGGCGTCTGTGGCATTGTTGATGCTTCCAAGCAGATTCGCCGTCTCTATAACGCGGCCCCCGAAAGCAGCCAGATGTATGGCTCGCAGAAACTCTGGGGATTCCTGCCCTTCCGTCGGTACAAGGACATCCTGCTTCACCCCAACCTGGAGTCGATGCTCAACGACTATGTGGCAAAGGTGCAGGCGTCGGGGTTGAACAGTGCCGTCTGCATCTGCCGAAGCAACAAGGCTTGCAGTCAGTTGTCGGCTATGATTCGCCAGAAGCTGGGCTACACCGACAGCCGCATTCAGAAGGGCGACCTACTGATGGTCATTCAGAACAATATGCCCACAGGACTGATGAACGGCGATATGGTCACCGTAGAGGAAATTGCCCCGCAGACGGTGACGAGGGCTCGGCTCACCTTCCGTCAGGTGAAGGTGAAGGAGCTGTTTACAGGTCATACCTATACAACCCTGCTGATAGAGGAAATTGCCTATCAGGGACGCCTGAATCTTGACAACAGTCAACAGCAAGCCCTCTTTGTTGACTTCATCCTTCGAATGCAGGAGAAGGGCGTCACCCAGAAGCAGAACAAGGCTTTCTATGATGCCATGTTCCGAGATCCCTACCTCAATGCACTACGTTGCGTGTTTGGATATGCCATCACCTGCCACAAGTCGCAGGGCGGTGAATGGGAAGATGTCTATGTACACGTGCCACGCAACATCACGCTCAACCCCACGAAGGAGACTTACCAGTGGGTATATACCTCGATGACCCGTGCAAGGAATACGCTGCACATGATCGACGATTTCTATATAAAATAAAAACGGTACTATGTTTATCAACTTGACTAATCATCCGTCCTCAGGATGGAGCGAGGAGCAACGTAAGGCTGCCGAGAGCTATGGCGAGATTCAGGACATTCCCTTCCCACTCGTCGATGAGAATGCTTCTGAAGCAGAACTTCTGCGTCTGGCAGACAAATACTTTGCGCAGATTCTAAGTTTGGGAAACCCTGAGGACCTGACCGTCCATATTATGGGCGAGCATACTTTCTGCTACGCCCTCATCTCAAAACTGCAGCAGGAGGGCATTCGCTGTGTGGCATCTTGTACCGAGCACGATACCTTTATCAACGAGAAAGGCCAGAAAGTGTCCACTTTCCATTTTGCACGGTTCCGTGAATATGTCCCCCCGAAGGCATCGCGCAGGTGGATAAGATTCAAGGAACGTGCCGCCTCGCTGTTGGCCTATCCCTTCAGGCGTAAAGGCTTTTATTGCTGGATGGCGTTACTGGCCATCTGGCTATGCGAGACCAGCATTGTGGTTTTCTTGCAGACAAACTGTTCTGCGGCTGTGATGATGGGAGGCATTATGGCCAGTCTGATGATTATTCTCTATCCTATATCAAGAGTTGCAGGACTGAGATTCAGCATACGCAGTACTATCGTGAGCAAGCTGCTGGCCAATACTATCGCGCCCACTACCTTAGGCACGCTCTATTTGCTTACCTTTGTCATACACATTGGCTGGGCTACCAATGCGGTTCTTGGACTCTATACCGAACATGATGCGAAGCTCTTCGGCATTTTGGTTTCATCGGGTGTCTGCCTCATTGGACTGCTGGCTGTCATCTTCTATTTCCCAGATGGCCGTCAAGTAAAGGACGACCATCCTGAACAGGTGTTCATATCTGGCATTTCAGCTATTAACATCAAGCAAGATAATTGGCCAAAGGATTACAACGGATTGAATCTTATTCCCCTCGTCCGCATTTTCCAGCTGTTGCGAGACGATGCCACAAAATCCCGATTGGTCATTCTCCATACCGATGCATTCAAGGACAACGATTCCTACTATGCCACGCTGAAGCACATCATGGGGTTGGTAGAGCCTTCGGCCATTCCTGCCATTGAGAATCGCAAAACCACAGAGGAGAAACTGAAGGTCTTGATTCGGGAAATTGCAAAACGGGAGTTTATGGGGGATGACCATAAGATAAGGTTGATTGAGGAAATGGAGATAGAGTTTACCAGGTCTTGCAGTTATTTTGAGAACTTTGAAATAGCATATAGCATTCTTGAAAGTAGGGTTAGGGAACTGGACGATGAACAGCACCAGCTTTACTTCAACCTGACCCCAGGTACTGGCATTATCGGGTCGCTCATCACATTGATGGCTATCGACGGTGATCGCGAACTTTACTATTATAGTCAGAAGCCTATGCCTGCCGAGCTCAAGACAGAGGAAGAGAAAAGGGCATTCAGAAGTGAGCTGCTTCTGCCTGTAGAAAAGAGCAAAGTACCCCTTCAGGCTCTTCTCTCTCAGGCATTGGAGACCATGCAGTACAACAACAAGTAGCCCGTGCTACACATCTGTCAACTGTTGCCATATTTTCTTCGTTGGCAGCGTTCTTTGACTTATTGATACCCAAGGACAGAGGTAAAACATTTGCGAAATATTTCTACCTGTACGGTTGAAAGAAATACGTATATAAGTTGAAAGAAATTACCATAATATCCATAATTTTTATTCAAAAGAGTTTATGAGGACATAAAAATTATGATAATTATGCAAATTTCTTTCCAATAATTAGCACATTTAATCAGTGGGCTATGCAGCCTGGAGCGCTCAAAACCCCAATATTTGACATTGAAAAATGTGGGCATTTGCGAAAAAATGGGCTATGTCCCTATAAGTGGCTGAGAACAAGGATATAAGAAGGACAAGGGGAATAAGCAGCTTCTCAAATCATTAGATTACAGGATTGTTCTTTCTTCATTCCATTAGAACAAGGATTAAAATTCCATCTCGTGGAGCATGTCGTGGTCATTGAACTATTCCATTAGAACAAGGATATGCTATAACTATACCCATTTGGATATGAAAAATCGCTTTCACTTCATGCAATGAGGACGAATATTTCAGTAAAAAATATGGCTGTTAAGAAAAAATGTATTATCTTTGTAGCGATTTAACAACCTATAAATATAGATGCTATGTCTGTACTAACCAATAATCAACATATCGGTAAATATGAGGTGAAACGCCTGATAAAGGAAAGTCTCTATTGCGAGACGTATCGCGTGGAGGATGAAAACGAGAATCCCTTCTTCTTGAAAATCTTCGTGCTGAAGAATACACCTGAAAAGATGATTGACGAAGATGGATGGCTGCGCTATATTAATCTCTCAAAGCAGATCGTTCATAAGAATGTCATCACGTTCGTGGAGTGCGGAACTTACGAATGTGAAGAGTATGGCAAATGTCAGTATGTTGTCACTAACTACTTTGATGGAGAGCTATTAGCGGATAAGTTGCAGCGTGAAGGAAGCCTGCCCGTTGATGAGGCTGTGATCATTCTGAAGGATGTGCTTGCAGGGCTGAAGTATATGCATGAGCGCAATATCTTCCACAACGACATCACACCGAGAAACGTCATGCTGTCTGAGAAGACAGGCGGCACTGCAGAACTGATTGACATGAGCCACATCTCCAATGGGGTAGGAGGCTCCCCTCGTTTTGATACGTCTGATCTGGACGAACGGTATCAGGCGAATACCACATTCGTTGGCATTTACAACAGCAGTACTGACTTGTTCTCTGCCGTGGCACTTTTCTATGCGATGATTTCGAATCGCGCGCCTTGGGATGTGTCTATTCCCGACGGAGCCCAAAGAAAAGAGCGTATCAAGGTTGTGAAGGAGACAAGGAAGAGCCAGTTGAATCTGGATGACCTGAAGGTGAGTGATGGTTATAAGAGAATTCTCATGAAGGGGCTTGGTACCAATGGAACCTGTCAATACTCTGATGTGGATGAGTTGTTGATGGACTTGCAGAACCCCGATGAGGTGGAAGAAAGAAAACAGCCAGAGAATCCTGTCTGGCAGCGCCCTGAACAACGCGGCGGTGCTATGGATGACGAGAAGGCTGCTACGGAGGCAAAAGTGGAAGTTCAGAAAGGAAAGGGGCACGGCTTTAAGGATATAGCAGGTATGGATCAGCTGAAACAGATGCTCACGCAAAAAGTCATCTTTATTTTGAAGGACAAGGAGAAAGCTGCGAAATACAGACTGCTGCCGCCAAATGGTATGCTGTTCTACGGTCCTCCTGGATGTGGTAAAAGTTTTTTTGCAGAAAAATTCGCGGAGGAAACGGGCTTTAACTTCATGCTGGTGAAAGCGAGTGACTTGGGCAGTATCTATGTGCATGGTTCGCAGGGAAAAATTGCCGACCTCTTTAAGAAAGCAGAGGAGAGCAAGCCTACAATCATCTGTTTCGACGAGTTCGATGCCTTCGTCCCCAATCGCTCAAATACGGGGGCGGAGCATCAGGCAGGTGAGGTAAATGAGTTCCTCAGTCAGCTGAACAACTGCGCCCAGCGAGGCATCTTTGTCATTGCCACCAGCAATCGGCCCGACATGATAGACCCAGCAGTGCTCAGGACAGGACGCATAGACAAGCTGGTGTATGTGCCTATGCCCGACAAGGAAGCGCGTCGCGAAATGTTCAAACTGCACCTGAGTGGCCGTCCGTGTGAGGGCATCGATGAGGAACGGCTGGCTGAGTTGACCGATGGCTATATTGCCAGCGACATAGCTTATATCGTGAACGATGCTGCAATGGGAGCGGCCTTTAGCGACCAGCCCATCTCACAGAAGTTGTTGGAGGAAACCATCAGCAGCATCCATCCGTCGGTAAGCAAGGATGTGCTCAGTACTTATGAGAACCTCCGCCAAAAGATGGAAGATACCGAGAATAGGAACAGACGACCTAAAATCGGATTTATTCAATAACATTATTATTAATAACTAAAAACCAGAGATTATGAATTTAAAGGAATTGATGAAGCAGTATCTTCAGGAAGAAGGCTTCTGCCCCAAGGAAACAGAATTTGGGCTCGAATTCAAGTGCGAAGGACGTTCTTTCGTGTTTTTCTACGATGGTGACGACGACCAGTATTTTCGTCTGATGATGCCCAATATCTTCGATGTGAACGACGAGAACCGCGAGGCGGTGATGGCTGCACTCAATGAGGCCAATGCTTCTGTCAAGGTGGTGAAGGCTTACACACCGATTCCGGAGTCTGTATGGGTTGGCTTCGAGGTGCTGGTTGACAGCACTCCTGTATTGGGCGACATCGTTCCCCGTGGCCTGAACATGCTTCGAACGGCACAGCAAACTTTCTACGAGGCCCTGAAGAAAGGATGATAATTTGTATGCAAATATTCTATTAGCCCTGTTTCAAGATGAAACAGGGCTTTTTGTCACTTTACATGGATTCCCGACGGCCACGCTGTCAGAAGGAATGTCTTTCGTCACGACAGATCCGGCTCCTATCGTCACATTGTCGCCTATCGTCACGCCAGGCAGAATGGTCACGCTGCCTCCTATCCACACGTTGTCGCCTATCGTTACAGGTTCTGCCCATTCTCTGCGGCTGTTTCGCTCTACGGGGTCGGTGCTGTGGCATGCTGTGTAGATGCTGACATTCGGGCCAATAAAACAGTCGTTGCCAATGGTCACGGGGGCCTCGTCAAGAACCGTGAAGTTGAAGTTGGCGAAGAACCGCTCGCCAACGCTGATCTGTTTTCCGTAGTCGCAATGGAAGGGCTGGTTCACGATGATGGCATCGTCGGCAATATGCCCCAGCAGTGCTTTCAGGATTTCCAGCTTCCTTGTCGTCTCAGACGGGCGCAGACTGTTGTAGTCGTGTATCATCTCTCTTGCAACTGCCAGCTCTTCGAGCAGCTGACTGTCAACGGCTGAATAGATCTCGCCAGCCAACATCTTTTCTTTTTCTGTCATAACTTCTATGCAAGTAGCATCATTCTTTACGTTGTCAATCAAAGTTTCAGCCTCCTCCAGATCCATCGAGGAACACGCCGCCATACGGCAGTCAGAATACGGTATTTCCAGTCGATGATCCGGATGTGCTGTCGGTGATTGATGGCATAGACAATCTCACGCGCCACCTTCTCAGGACGTAGCATCATAGGATAGTGGAAGTCACCACTCAGCAAAGCCGTATCAACAAAGCCGGGACGTATGTCGGTAAAGCGAATGTTCAGTCCCCGACTGTATGCCTGTTGCTCGAGAGCCTGCAGATATACGTTCTGCATGGCTTTCGTAGCTGAATAGGCCGGTGCGGGACCAAGTCCCTTCGTTCCGGCTATCGAAGTGATGGCGGCGATGTGTCCGCTTCGTTGGTTGGCAAAGAACCTGTATGCCTCGCCTATCATCCTTGTGAACCCTACTGCGTTAGTCTGTACGGTAGCCAATTCTATATCCTCCGTCAGTTCCCGGTTCTGCTTGCCGATACCAGAAGCATAGAAGAAGAGATCCATGCCGCCCAGCTCGTCGATAAGCTGCCGGAGTGCTTCCGATGCATTGTCTGCCGTTACGTCTATTCTTTTTACGGCATCTGCTCCGATACTCTGTAACAGTTCTGTCCGTCTCGCAGCCACACCGACCGTCCAGCCCTGTTCTATCAGTATCTTTGCAACCTCAAGTCCTATGCCCGACGAGGCACCTACTACTATTGCTTTCTTTCCCATGTCATTTTATAAGTGAGTGTAACAATGCCTGACATCCTTCCGACACATCACGCCACGTGGCCTCAAAATCGCCCGTGTACCAAGGGTCGGCCACATCTCCCGGCCTATCGGTATAGTCCATGAGCATCACGATTTTCCCGTCTGGGTCGCCACCGCAGATGCGGTTCATGTTGCGGATGTTCCAAGAGTCCATACCTATCAGCAGGTCGAAGCGGTCATAGTCTGAGCGAGTCATCTGCCGGGCTGTCTTGCCCTGACAGCCGATGCCGTGCTCTGCCAGTTTGCGACGTGCAGGAGGATAGACACTATTGCCAATTTCCTCGGTTGACGTTGCTGCAGACTCAATATGGAAGTCGTTCTCCAACCCTGCGCTCTTCACCAGATGTTTCATCACGAACTCTGCCATCGGACTGCGGCAGATGTTTCCGTGGCAAACGAAAAGTATTTTATGTTTCATGTCGTCTAAGTCTGATTTTTTAGAAGAACCGTTTTCCATTCTTGATGACACTCAAGTTGTCAGGCAGTGCTTGGCGGTTCAGAAACAGATAGGTGGTGTTCAGCATCATGTAGTCGCGCGACATATACCAGATACCCTTATATTGCCCGTTCTCTCCCCATGAGTTCTTCACCATATAGTAGGGCTTGCCTTGCTCGTCGATGGCCTTGCCATAGATGAGCATCACATGGTCGTAGGTGAAGCGCCAGTCATCCCACTGCTCTTGCCGCATCTGCTGTGTAGGCTTGATGCTATCGGGCAGCATGGCCAGTCCTGTGCGCGTAAAGTCGCCCGTCACGTCACCGCCCCAAGCCACGTTGTAGCCAGCGTCCAATGCCTTATCGAGCACGTCCATCAGATCAGCGATGTGGATGTTGTAACTGGGCTTCAACCGCCATTTGTAGGGAGACTCGATGACGAAAGAAGCATTGAAGGGATGGTGCGTATAACTGGTCAGACTGACGTAGTCGTCGAGGTTGAGCCCCAGACTTTCGGCAAATGAGCGGGGTGTATATGTCTTTCCCTCATACATGAACGACTCAGGGCATCGGCCCACGAATCGCTCGATGACCGTCAGCACACTGTCCTTCCAGTGAGGCAGCGGCTCCTTGGCACCCTTTCTGACGGCAGCACTCACCGTTCGCTCCAGTAGTGGGAAGAACACCTTGAAGTTGGCCAGCGAGTCGCCTGTCAGCGAGCCAGGTGCGGGCATTGCCGTCTCAGGGCAGATGCCGTATTGACGGATCACGTCCACCACGTCGTCGCACGACCCACCTTCGGATATCTGGCTGTAGCCGTGCATGCGAACATAGTGGGTGGCACAGTCCATATAGTCGCGGTTCACCACGAACATCTCGCACAAGTCGTAAGTCTTGCCCGTCTTGCGCAGGATCTCACTCTCCAGATACCCCAGCGTGGCGTAAGCCCAGCAGGTGCCGCTGCGATACTGGTTTTTCACACTGGTTATCGGATTCTCCTTTATTGTTGTGAATGTTTTCTTAGTCTGCTTGCTACTTGCCTGCTTCTGTAGGTTTTCCTGTGCCGTTGCCGTTACAGTGAGCAGCAACGCGGCAATGAAAGTTAAAGTTTTCATCGTCATATTTATTTTCTTACATTCTTTTTCCTTTAGGATTTCCATCATTCTGGGACGAAAGTTGTATCGGTTGCAAAATTACTTAAATTTAGGCATAAATCATCCTAAAATCAGATACAAAATTGCTTAATAATCACAGAATGTTGTCAGAAATGACTATCTTTGCCGCTCGTAATCGGCGAAGTCGCTATTCCCGCTGACGCGCCTACCCGTAGCCCTTCCACCGTGGGTGTGCCCACCCTTCACGGATATTGGGATGGCACCAAGAAAAGATGCTTAGGGTGGTAGATATTCTCTCTCTATGTGAAGAGGTGGAGTAGGCTATGGTTACCTCTCCACCTCTTTTCGTCTTTGATTTCGTCTAATCCCGTCTAAATTCCCGTCTAAGCTCGTCTAAATCTCACGTAAATCTCGCTTAACGCCACGTAAATTTTCTAATCGAGAAATGCCCTAAATAAAGGGGATTCAGAAGATTCTCGCTTAAAATCTCGCGTAAAAGTCACGTAAATCTCACGTAATTCTCGTCTAAACACGTCTTAATTATCGTCTTATCTCGTCTAAATACTCCCAAATATATCTCCATAACTATCTCGATATTGTTCATATTATGCGTCGTACTTAGCAAAATGGAGACTTCGAAGGAACTGTATATAGTCTTCATCGTCCTCAAAAATATCCTAACGGTTAATACCATGAGGCATTACGTGGTAATTCCAACGGTGCAATTGATTGCCAGGCGGAACGGTTATGCTGCTGCATAGTAAAGACATTTTTCTTATTTGTTCTCGTTTTTCTTTGGGACATGGATGACTCTGTTCTGTTTCATTCGTTGAATGCTTTAGATTAAAGAACCGTCTCCTGATTCATCCTAACTGTGCCTGACTTGTTAGACTTCTTACGTACAAACATGGTGCAAAGTTAGCATGGGACGTCCAAATTTGCAAATTTCACACTCGCAGCTACCTGATTATTAAGATAGTATAATCTTTAGGACATGAGGGTGCGGAAAACAGGAAATATCTTTGTCATACACCTTTAAGTATTTTCATTCGGTTTTACCACATGTCTCGTTTAAGAACCATAAACCACATCACGTATTATCTACTTTTTCTGCTTTTTTCATTTTTATACATTTCTTCAACCCAGTACTTCCGTTTTTTAAGAATTAATAAATGTAATCATTGGCAGACTCAGTTTGCTGATTGTCTGGTCTGTGGTGAGAAATAATAGAGCATCTCCTCGTTGCATAGCTGTAGCTACATGAATGGCATCGTCTGATGATATGCTTGCCCCTCCTACTGAAGCAGGAACATCACAGAAATGAATTGCAGTATCTTTGCTCATATCCTCAACTATAAACCATGATGGCGGCTGATTCACAACCCCAAGCAATCTCTCCTTTGAAACGGATCCTGAAAATATATCGTCCAATTTATTTATCAGTTCAACAAAAGCAAATGTTGATGCGATGATATATCCATTGTCTTCCACATCGGTAATTATCTGATTCACATACCTAAGCATGTCCTTTTTCAAATAATTGCCCTCCTGCAAAGGATTGCGAGGACAAAGTGGATTGTATTGACGTATAATGTCTGATAGCACACATGTATCAACAAAAACATATTCTATGGCCATGATATTTCCCTAAATGATTCTAACATTTCTGTCTTATCCCACCATCCTTCACATTCATAGACACAGGCTTCTGTAGCAAATTCTATAGGATTCCCAACTCTATTGACATATTTTGCAGCAAAATCATCATCATTCATGGCTTCAATTAGTCCATGACTTGACAATGGTATGGCATTAACACACTCTGGAAAATCGTCTATCCGATTTTTCAGCTCTGAAGGCATCATAGTGCCACCCTTCTTCTCTTTCTCAATGATGTCAATAACCAAGGGAATAGGCATAAAAGCGAAGTCCTTATATTCAGCATACATCGAATTGATGATTCCGCTCCGCATTATCGTTTGTAGTTCCTTTCTGTTTACTATAACATCTGCCATTATAATTCGGTCTTAGTTTCGGCTAATGGGGCTTCATCTATTGCTGTAGTTTGCGTTGAGTAATTCTTATTGCTCTCCTTCCACGCTAAATCCACTTTGTTCTTGTCTATTATATTCCAGTTATTCTGAACTGCCTTTTCAATCATCAAATACAGCAGTCGTAAAAACCTGCCAGGAATACGATCAGATTTTTCCATGGCATAACTGATAGCATCTTCTGTGAATGGCCTAATAGATGCATCATCTTTATTAATTCGTGACGCTTTCAAGTATATTTCTGCCAATTCATTGATTAAGGCATCGTTCGACATTGGTTTGAAGAAAATGGAATTATCTGACGATGTTTCACCACCAAGGCTACAAAAACGGTCTAAACCTGATGCGCCCCAGTGAGGCATAAGTAATTCTTGACTATTGGGGTGGATAGTCAGCACTATCTTGAAAAGACCATCAATGGCGTTGGAGCAATTACCATCGATAAAATAGTACCGCAGATTGTCGCAAAATGCACGTCTTTCGTTAAAATTTTGATATTGTATCATCTTCTCTGCCTCATCCAACAATATAATGCAATTTGTAAACAATGCGGCTTTAAGCAATTTTTCTATTTTGTCAAAAAAGAAGGTCAAACCATCCTTCTTCCAGAAGAAATCATTCTTATTATCATCAAGAAGTGCCATAAATGATTGGTAATTCCCTCCAAACAAATGAGAATTATCATCTGCAAGACCGGCCTTAACCAACTCATTTAACACATACTTATTCAAATTCGGTATATCAACCCCATGTTCTTTAAGCCAATCATCATTAGCTATAGTATCCTCATAATTGGAGTCGTTAATACTGTCATCTATCACATCATTCAACAATCCACTCATGGCACGAAGTCGGCAGAAAACAGTGAGGAACAAACCCTCGCTATGCATTGAAGTAAAAATCGAATGAGCCACGTCATTTAGTGTCCGACTCTTTTTATCAGCAGAAGGCGATACATAGACAGCATATAATACGCTGTCGCCGTTTGACATATTGTCGCCCAAATCCGAATTGATTGATTTCTTCATATGGTTCAAGAAAGCAGTCTTTCCTATGCCACGACCTTTATACGCAGCATAGTCCATCAGTAATCCTATCTTGTTGGGGGCATTGACAATATGATCTTTAAAGTCTTTTATCTCCCCTTCTCTTATTTTATCAAGAAAGATACTGCCGTTAACTCGCAAATCAGGACTATATGGTTTAACAGCAGGCTCACTGGGAAATGGGTTTTGGGTGAAGCCTAAGAATTGATACTTATTCTCAACTTCATCTGTCTTCTTTGGTTTACGAAACAGTTTATTATCCATAATTATAAGGGTTTAATTGCTATTAAAGAATACATAATTCCATTTAGATAGACACCTCTTCTGTTTAATTGGACTTTCATGTCTAATCTGATGTCTGTCTCTAATGATATGGAATAATTTATCTCGTGTCTTACCGACATCTCGTATGTTATTTGTAGATATTTCTCAAACAAGAAAGGACTAATCCTCAATAGTCGACAAACTTCATCTCTTATATCTTGTAACGATATATATATTATCGTCTGCTTGTTATAATATATCTGATATACTTCAATAAGCGTGTCGATAAATATTTTCTTTATTGACTCCCATTTTGGTGTATGAACATAAAGGCATCTTCCTTCTAAATCAGTAATAAACCTTTTACACGAGAAGTCATCAGAGGGACATTCATCTTTAAATGAGGATATAGGATACAGAATACGCCCCGGAATGTCTGGATGATAGTCTGTATAGCATATCAGATTGAAGTTTTCCAGTCTTGGACACCAAACCATAAAGGAACGGTGTGTCATGTCACTTCTCTTATTAGGAAACTCCATTTCACCACTATTGGGGTTACATCTGGAAAAGAACTTCTTCACAGCAATGGTTTTCATCGCCAATGAAAGTCTGTTGCGCTGTGAGTAGTTCACTTCATCATTGGGAATCTCTGGGTTATTAATCTTAGGGCTTTGTGAACCCAAGCGAAGAAACTCTTCTGACAAATCTCTTATCCAGCACTGTTCGTCGTATGGAAAAGAACCTGGTATCTTTTTCTGAACAAGTCTGATGGTGCTTAGACTAACCTCCTCAAGTTCTGTTGTCCATGTATTATCAGACCATTTTCTTGATGTTAGAGGTTTCTTTAATGGGAGGGGGATAACTATCTGACCCTGTCCTTTCCTATTTAACTCCCATAATCTATTTATAAACCATGCAGGTGTAACGAAAACGCTTTGCATCTGGTCTAATAGCTTCTCCATTGCTTTCTCTTTGTTACTTGAACAAAGATCCAGATAGTCTAAGCCGTCATCAGTTATCCAATATAAATCATTTTTCGATTCTCTTTTTATAAATCCATAGTGAATCAATTCACGAATCAAGTCTGCATATACAGTTTTACTTATACTATCTACAAGTATAAGTCCTTTTACTCTTTGCGGAATTTCGCTTACAAGCAAAGCTTGGTCAATGAAGCCCTTGCTCTTAGCGATCAAAAGTGCTTCCTTGTACAAGTTGAACTCGGTAAAATGTCCCACACCATACAATTTCGGTGTTGACCATATTTGCTTATAACTACTCATTTAAGATATTTCCAAGTAAGCAGTCACTTCTAGGAGTGAATGACCGATTTAAATATTTTTTTTTGCCTCATTCAACAATTCAATTGCTTGATTAAAATGAGCTATTGTTGTACTTCCAGGGTCGCTGAGGTTAGAAATGGATGACCTCAGCATGCCACAACCCATCTCCTCTCCGTCGCCAAAGGAGGCAAAAATCTTGCTCTCAAAGCCCATATCCTTGGATAGCTGAAGATATTTGTTGGCATCTTCGTTGCTTAATGGTCGTTGGCTGCCAAGGTCGGTTTTGTTAACTGTGCATAAGTCCACCTTGAACACTTCGGGGTCAAGTTTTCCTAATATTTCCTTCAGTTTTTTTGAATCAAGAGAGATATACTTGCCCGATGTGGTCTTATAATCAACCAGAAGTAGGATGCCTACACCTATCTTTTCATGTATTACCTGATAGAGCTTATGGCACATGGCAATCACATCCTGATAGTTGTAGGTCTGATTAATGGGCATTATCTGGTCTCTGTCACCATCGATTGCATTAAGCGAAAAATGAAGTGTCACCCTATTTGAGTAGATGCCATTCTTGCAATCCTGTATAAGAGATGGCAAAAAATCCATAATACCACAAGATGATATGATGTAGCGCGATACAGTCTGGTCAATACGCTTCATGGCAAAATCGGTCAGAAGTATTGCTCTCTTCACTGCGTCGTAACAATAGCCAGGTTCACCCTGCCCCATAAAAGCGAACTCCCTCATATTACTTCGCACTTCTGGATAACTTGGGCAATTACTATCGTACTCAGCCATGAATATAGCTTGCAAAGCAAGATCTTCGGCTGTAAGTGGTACAAATGATTGTGCTCCTGTCTGGCAAAAGATACATTGCTGCCTCATAGTGGACAACATACACCCTAAACTGGATGATATGGTATAAGCAGAAGTTTTTGTGTCTGCTTCTGTGGGCTGGAGTCTGATTCTTTGATTAAAAGCAAGGCTTTCCACAAAAAGATTCTGTCCTTTCTCCCAAACATACTTGATACCATCGCACCCCAAGCCTCCTATCAGCTGGTAGCCCTTCAACATGAATGAGTGAGGGGTCATTTCTACTCTCTTCTCTAGTACAGTGGTAGCTGCGGGGCTTTGAGGCTCCATATCATAGAGTTTGTCCCAGTATTTGCTGTTTGGCTTATCCTTATACCAGCATTTTGAATCGCGGTCCCATTTATAGGTTGTCACATCGGCATCTCCATTGTCATAAATACGTCCGTATTCAAAGCCAACAATAACGTCATCATTACCTTGCTTCATGCAACCCACATTAACCTGCTTGCCGTGTTCGCTAAAATGCGATACCCAGTTGTCGTGCTCATGCCCACATAAATATAGACGAACACCCTTACTATCCAACAGGCGAGTGATTTCTTTCTGCTCACTGTTCTCAAGCAGACTGAGCCCATGATGTCCTACGGCAATAATGGGTTTCTTTTCTGCTGACACACTCAACAAACTATTCACGTATCTACTGCCAAGAATGAGTTGATGTGCTTCGTCATCCATTCCTGCCAACAGGGATGTATTAAGTAGCAGCAGGTAGCAACAGCCCATGTCAATTATACCATGGGGATTGTCGCCTTCAAGATTCAAAGAATTTTTGAAAGGTTCCTTAACAGAATTATAAAAATCAAAGTCATGGGTCAGCAAGGATTGCACTCCTTTGTCTATAGTACCAACATTAACATCATAGTCCTTTCTTGTTCCCAAAATCTGATTGTCTCTTGATTTCGACCTTTCCAAGTCGTGGTTTCCAGGAACAAGAACAACATGGTGATCATCAACGCCTACACGGACAGCAATCTTGCGGATATAGTCTATAGCCTGATTGGCATTGGTCTCATTTTTCTTGGGGGCGAAACGGAAGTCACCGCTAATCACCAACACTTTGCCTTTCATCTGATTTTCCTCAATAAACACAGGCAGTGATTCCCGAACCAAATCATCATTGAACGAGCCTGTATCAGGCTGAAAATGGATGTCGGATAGGTGAAGCCAACTGAATATCTCTGTCTTCATAGCTATGCTTTTTAGTTTAATTTTTCTATAAGGTCCTCTGCCATGCAATCCAAACTACACCATTTTTCTGAGGCATAATTATCGGGCTGTTTCCCGCCTAATAATCCACAGGCTGTCAGTTCCTGCTGCCCGAAAGAAGAGAAAAACTTGGCATCGAAATGGCGGTCTTGTACGGCTTGCATAAGTCTCTTCTTTTCACATTCGGGATAGACTTCAGCAACGGCAACATCCGGCGTTACATTGTATTCGCAGAAACTCAACCTATAGGCTGAAGGATTGAGCATGTCCAGCAATGGTAGCACATTCTCTACAGTATTGGAATAGGTCTGATTACTTCCTTTGGGGCTGAAATTCCAAAAAAGCATAATGCCTACACATGTCTTTTCTTTTGTAACTGACTCTACATTGTCAGCCTCACGGACAATATCCTGCAAAGGATATATCTCATTGATAGGCAATAGATAGCTGCGCTGTTCTGCTGCATGGAGAGATAGATGGAGCGTTACGCGCTCGGTATAATAGTTCTGAATATCAGACTTGAATAATCGAATAGTTTCAGGCACACCACTGGTTGCAACGATGTGCCGGTAAACAGTCTGTCCCAGTTCCTTCATGGCTCGATTGGTCAATTCTATAGCCATACGCACCTGACTATAAGAATAGCCAGGTTCACCCTGTCCCATATAAGCAAACTCTCTTGGCCGTCCGGCCAAGGCTGGATGGTCATCACAATGCATATCGGCAAGCACCATAAAGATGTTTTGCTTTGCAATTTCCTTATAGGTCAGCAACCCCCCAAATGGGAGAACCTTACCAGTCCTACAGAATATACAAGGGCAACCTTGGGAGTGCAGTATACAACCGGCACTGACAGAGGTGGTGTAGGCACAAATCGGCTCGCCACCCAACCTAGTTCGGGTGTTAAAAGCTGCACTTTCTATCAGCTTTCCAAAGCGGGTGCCACCCCAGGCAAATCTGATGCCTTCGGGGGTGTCGTTGCCAAGTAGGTCATATCCTTTAATATTGATCATCTTGTCGTACAGGTATTAATAGCTGGTTCCCCTGTAGGAGGGTTCCTTAACAAACTTCAAATTCTCATTCGAATAGTTGCAGGCCATGCATGTATGCCGGAAAGGGCATTCATTGAATATTGGCTTCAGCCAGAGTGCCTCATCCCCTTTCAAGTCGCAATCAGGGAGCTCTCGTTGACATACAGAGCGTGCCACATGCCACTCTATCAGGTTGATGGTGGAAATACTCAGACCAGTAAACAATGAAATCTGGCGCAACAGCTCAGAGCAAAGCTCACGTACAGCTGCCACTGTGCTTTCTTTGCGTTCAATGCCAGGATTACTGATATATTCAACGGCGTACTTGGTACGGGCATACAACAAGCCTCGCCTGAGATAGAGACGCAACAGATGATAGTCTATCGCGGGCCTGGAATAGCAATCTATGCCATTCAATTCCGGTATGACGTTTAACTTTTGTAAAAGCAAGTTCATCTTCTTTCCTTCAGGGTCGGAAGAGAATGCTGCACATTTCTGTAATGAGTCACGAACTTGTTTCTGTGGCCTCAAAACGTTTTGACCATCAAGGAAAACTTCTCTTATCTCCCTATATTGGTCTGCCCATTTTCCCACAGCGCAAACAATCTCTGCACGTTCCGCGGCTTTGATATTATCTTTTTTATGGTATGTACCCAGCATATCGTCTAACTGCTTGCTGCCTATGACCGCCAAATTATATGGCTTTAGCCATTCGGGGTTTTTCTTGGTATATGCATAAACGGATGCACGAAGGAAGTCCCAATTAATCTGATGGCATATAGCAGAGCAAATAATTTCACACATAATAGCTGCATCGGTGCCAAAGTATGAGAAAAGCGTGCTCTCTTTAGGAATGACTGAGACAACAATCGGATAAACGGTCGTGAAGTCGCAACCCAAGAAAGGGATGTCGTAGACACCAAAGTTCTCCTTCACATTGAGGGAGACTAAACTATATGGCACGATACCCGAAACCTCATTCATTACCTGAGATTCCAACTGGTCTGATTCTTCATCGAAGAGAAATAGTTGTTTCGTACTCATATCACTCTGTATATTGCAACATTCGTTGATTCAAGCATTCGGTCTTCTCTTAGGCACAGAGAGTCAATCTGCTCTGTCTCTGGGTGACAGGGAACAGGTTCGAATCACATCTTCATACGATATCATAGGATGAGCCACCGCAGGACCAGCTGCCATTGTTGTCATGTTGTTCCCCATAATCTCGTTACAATTTAATGGTACAAAGGTACGAAAAGTTTTTCAAACTTACCAAGCTTTGCTTGGAATTTAGTATTTTTTCAGCGACAGTCGTTATTGATGTAACTCTTACCTTGGCATTTCTCTATTCATAAAATCTGGATTTTCTCTAGTCTCAATTATCTGCATAGTCTAATATTTTTGTTTACTTGGAATCACGCCTCTCACACCACCTTTGGGATTAGGCACATCACCCTTGTATCTTGGAATCAGGTGCATGTGACAATGAAATACCGACTGACCTGCGGCCTCGTTGATGTTGATGCCCACGTTGTAACCATCAGGATGGAAACGTTCGTCAACCTTTTGCTTAACGTATTGCAGCACGACGTTCATTGCCTCTCGCTCATGGTTGGTAAGGTCGAAGTAATTAGCAACATGACGTTTCGGAATAATCAAGGCATGCCCAGGTGAGACAGGGTAGCCATCATAAAAAGCGACACAAGTGGCCGTCTCACAAATGATCTCTACACGTCGAGACAATCGGCAGAAAGGACATGTCTCTCCTTCCTTGCGAGGTAATTTGTTGAAGTGCTGATATTGATAGAGTTCATAACTTTTGTTGGCTACAAGACTCTTATAGGGCAGTTTTACATTACACTGATAGGTGTATTGCTTGTGGATAGCATGCAACCTAAAGCCTTCTTCCGTCAGGTCTCTGCGCACAGCGAAGTATGCCGTTCCTTTAGGCGAAAGCAAATTGGTGACGTTCATCATCACTTCAGCTTGTGCATAAGGTTCCAGCACATTCAGCACATAGTTGCATATGATAGTATCAAACTTACCTTCGGGATAGTCAGGGCGATAATAATAATCATAGCCCACGATGTCATAGCCCTGACGCTTCAATTCATTCGTGTCGAAACCAAAACCGCAGCCGAAATCCAGTATTTTTCCCTTTAGCAATTTGTGCTGCAAAAGATAGCGTGTTGGTACGGATAATTCCGTACGCTTGATAGCTGTCAGATACGGATGATTGATTTTCTCTGGTTCCATAGTCTTTAGTATTTCCAAGTCTCAAAGCCCATATTGAGGGCTATTTGATTGATGGGGTTAAACGTTCTTTCGTAGATTTCACGAAACTTCTCCTCACTCATTGCAGCCAAATCTTTTGCTGAGTAGCCAAGAGACACAAAGTCCTCCATTACCTTCGGCTCCCTATCGGCATTGATTAAGACTTGCAAGGAATGATGCTGCAATGCTGCAAGTTTGGGCAGATAATAGTCTAAGTCTGGCAACTTGTCGCTCTTAGATGAATTGATGCTGCCATCCGATGGTATCAAATTCCATAGCAGATCATGACACACAAAACTCCATGGAATAAAGTGGTCAAGGTCATAGTCTTTTGGATGTAGTAACTTATCTGTGTAGATACAATGAATAGGACCTCCTATCGTCATCACCATATCCCAATAGTTATGCTGCTTTGTCAGTGAATTCCTAACTTCAGGGCGTATCAGTTTATTGGGGATAGTTGGCACATTGGGATTCCTTGTTTGCAGAAACAATGTTAGATTCCAATAGGCAAAATCCACTAAAATGTTATAGTGCGTATGCAGATAAGCATCCCAAGCCTGATTCAGAACGATATAGAAATCCGAGCCATCTTTATACAAAGCATAAAGACATCCATTCTCCAATGTCTGGGAACGTCTGACCATCTCCTTGTCATCAGAGGTGTCAATCCACGGACGCAAAAAGCGATAAGGAACATTCAGCGTTAGCGTTGTTAGTAATCGCTTTATCTGCTTGTCTTCCAGTCTGCTTGTTAAGCCTTCAATGATTGTTTGAGAATTAGCATCAATAGGAATCTGAGTAATGTGCTGCAATTCCATCACAATATCAAACAGCGAATCACTCTTGCCAAAAGACAAACGGAAATAGTGAATAGGATACCATGCATTAGCCACCATTCTGATGACAATATCCCACACGCTGATTCTCGGGTTGTCCGATTTCGCATGTATTTGCATAATCGATACAAACCAAAAGAATTTGTACGTCGCTACCGTATTTGAGAAAATTTTCCCAAACCGGTTCGTGGTCAGTATGTCGGATTGCGGTATCTGCATTCTAAATTGATTCGAAAGTCTTCTTATTGATTAAGTCCATTATTTCTACGTCAAGCAGCTTTGCTGTTTTCATCAGCATCTCCAACGGAGGCTGTGATGAATTGGTACACCACTTTGAAACAGTCGTCGGCGCACATCCCAGCTGTCTGGATAGCCAGAGACTGGATTTCTTTTTCTCTACAAGCACCACCTTCAGACGGTTGAGGTCTTTGTTGCCTGCCATATAGTCATTTTAGATTAATGGCACAAAATTACAAAATTCCTCACAGAATAAAGAGAAAAGCCACAAAAAGTTGCAAGAATCGACGATTTTAATGGTTCATTTTATGTATTGAGATTATTTGAATTTGGAAGAATTCATAAGAAAGAATCCCTTGCAAAAGCAGACGCAAGGGATTACCTAATATACTATAAGGTTTAGTTTACAAGAATAAGCTTGTTGTTGGCAATATCATACGTGACAGGGTGGGCGAAGCAGATAACATGCCCATCATATATACATGCGGTGTTAATTCCACGCCGCTGAAACTCGTCAATGAGAGCCTGATCATGATAGGCACGCATACTTGTCCAGCCATGATTACCAATCTGGTGGTTGAAGATGTTTACTAACTCGGTGATTTGCATGTCTGCGAATTGCAGAGCAAACTTGATGTAATAAATGTGCTGTCGCATAACTTTTTGTTTTTGAAGTGAATAATGTTGCTTCCGCATCGTACCTTGACCACCGTGGCTCAATGCTATTGCTCGGTTGGCGAGTCCACTCTTGCGAGTGTCTGCTCTTGATGCTTCGGGTGCAAAGGTACGGAGATTTATTGAAAGAACAAAGCAAAAATGATATTTATCTGCATCAGACGATGAAATACATTCTTAGATGAAGAAAAATAGCAGGGTAGAGGCGCGATATATACGAACCTTATTAAATAAAAAGAGACATTGCCTTTCGGCGATGTCTCCTTTTGGGTGCCCGGACGGACTCGAACCGTCGACATTCAGAACCACAATCTGACGCTCTAACCAACTGAACTACGGGCACCATCGTGCGCCTTCTCATGGAAAGCGAGTGCAAAGGTACACGAATTATTTGAAATGGCCAAACAAATTGGAAGTTTTTTTGAGAAAATAATGATGCGTAGAGCCAAAATGATGACAAATCGCCTCTTTCTGAGTCATTTTTCTGTCGGATCAGGGCTTGTGAACATCTGATTCTCTCCGTTTAGTCTTCCAAAATGATGGGGGCATTAGACTTGCGGTAGCCGCTGGAGGTGAAGATGGCGATGAGCTCGCCGTGTTCGTCGGTTACCTTTACCTCAGCGTAGGGCATGCGCTTGTGGTTGACCAGTTCGACGGCCTCGGCATAGACGGTGCCTTCGGCGATGGAGCGCAGGTAGGTGATGTTCGACGTGGTGGAGAAGGTGAGCTGCAGGTGGCTGTTGACGGCAGCAGCGAAGGCGAGGTCGGCCAGCGTGAAGAGTGCGCCGCCTTGACAGACACCCCCGCCATTGAGATGGTCGGGGGTGATCTTCATGCGTGCACGTGCATATCCTTCTTTAACTTCCAGCAGTTCGGCACCGGCCATGACTGCGAATCGGTCTTTCTTAAAGAAATCTATGAGTGTCATTATCGTTTCGTTTTTGCTGATGGTGGCGTGAAGGGGTTAGTTGTGAACCAGTGTGCCGATGTCCTCGCCTTGCATCACCTTCTTGAGGTTGCCCACGATGTCCATGTTGAAGACGTAGATGGGCAGGTTGTTGTCCTGGCACATGCAGATGGCGGTGAGGTCCATGACCTTCAGTCCGCGAGCCAGCACCTCCTTATAGGTGATGTCGCTGAACTTCGTGGCGGTGGGGTCCTTCTCCGGGTCGGCGGTATAGATGCCATCTACGCGCGTTCCCTTCAGCATGACGTCGGCTTCGATTTCGATGCCTCGGAGCGACGAGCCCGTGTCGGTGGTGAAGTAGGGCGAGCCTGTACCGGCTGAGAAGATGCACACCTGTCCCTGCTCCATAGCCTCGATGGCCTTCCATTTGGTGTAGAGCTCGCCGATGGGCTCCATGCGGATGGCCGTCAGCACCTTGTTCTTCACGCCGATGGCACCGAGTGCCGACGAGAGTGCGAGCGAGTTGATGACCGTGGCGCACATGCCCATCTGGTCGCCCTTCACGCGGTCGAAGCCTTTCTGGCTGCCGCTCAGTCCTCGGAAGATGTTGCCACCGCCAATCACGATGCCAATCTGTACTCCCATCTCGCTTACTTCTTTGATTTGCTGTGCATAGTCGCTCAGTCGTTCAGGGTCAATTCCGAAGCCCTGTTTGCCCATCAGGCTCTCGCCCGACAGCTTGAGTAGAATTCTCTTGAATCTTGCCATGATATCTTTGTTGAATGATAAATGATTGTCGGAAAATGATGGATGGAAAGCGCTGCTTCGCCAGTTTCAGATGATGAAGGCCACCTCCTTGAAAGCGTATCTTCGCTGTCTTCGGTCGCGGTCGCTGAGCACGAGTGTGCCGTCGTCCTCGACCGTGAGCAGCTCGGCCTCAAACGTCCCGTCTTTGTCGCGATAGGCGTGGAAGCCTCTGCTGCGGTAGAGTCGGCAGTTATATTCGCGATTCAGATGGTCATAGGTCGCAGCGGCGTTCTCCTGTAGCTCCTGACAGTAGTCCTGCAATCGCCGACCGAATGCCTCTACCACTTCGCTGAGCAGCCCGTTCCGATCGGTCTCCTGTCCTGTGATCTGGAAGAGGGAAACGGGGTTGGGCGCATCGCTGAAGAATGCTTCCTGGTTGACGTTCAGCCCCACGCCGATGATGCTTTCGCGCAGCCGGTCGCCCGACAGGCGGTTCTCAATCAGGATGCCGCACAGCTTGCGGTCGTGCCAGTAGATGTCGTTGGGCCACTTGATGCTCAGTCCCTCGTCTATGTGTTTGGCGAGTGCATCGGTGATGGCGAGTGCGGTGATCATGGACACGGCAAACTGTCGCCGGGCCAGGATGGCCGTAGGGTGGGCGAGAATGGAGAAGAGCAGATTTTGCCCTCGCAGACTTTCCCACCGGTTCGTTCCGCAGCCTCTGCCAGCCGTCTGATAGTCGGTTGCCACCACGATGTCGGCCTCTCGTTCGGCCTCGCTCAGGTCGCTCAGCCATCGGTTGGTCGAGTCGGTCTCGGTGATATGTATGATCCGGAAATTCATGTTCGAATGCAAATTTAGTCAAAAATATTGAATTAATTAGAAAAATTTTGTATTTTTGTGCCGTAATTGTGCAAACAATATTTTTTAACCTATGTCAATTTGGATTATTTTCAAGCTTCTGGGCTCACTCGCACTTCTCATGTTTGGTATGAAGTCGATGAGTGAAGCGCTTCAGAAGATGGCGGGTCCGCAACTGCGACACGTCTTGGGAGCCATGACCACCAATCGCTTTACGGGTATGCTCACTGGTATGCTTGTTACAGCCTCGGTGCAGTCTTCAACAGCAACAACGGTGATGACCGTCTCGTTTGTCAACGCCGGACTTCTCACACTGGCACAGGCCATATCGGTCATTATGGGTGCCAACATCGGAACCACGCTCACGGCCTGGATTATGTCGGCTGGTATGTCGTTTGACATCACAAGTGCCGTCTATCCGGCCTTTTTTATGGGCATTATTCTCATCTATCAGAAGAAATACCGCTACATAGGCGACTTCCTCTTCGGCTTGTCGTTCCTGTTGCTGGGTCTTGGCACGCTGCGTGCCACTGGTGCCGAGATGCACTTAGGTGAGAATCAGGCTCTGCTCCATTTCTTCGCTTCGTTCGATCCCACGTCGTTTGTCACCACGCTCATATTCCTCTTGTTGGGCGGTGTGCTCACGTTCTGTGTGCAGTCGTCGGCAGCGGTGATGGCCATCACCATGATTCTCTGTTCGAGTGGTGCCCTGCCCATCTATCAGGGCATTGCGCTGGTGATGGGTGAGAACATAGGCACTACCGTCACGTCGAACCTGGCCGCCATGTCGGCCAACACGCAGGCTCGCCGCGCCGCTCTGGCCCACATGTTCTTCAATGTGTTCGGCGTGATCTGGATTCTCTTCGTGTTCCGTCCCTTCATCGACATGGTGTGCGGATGGGTAGGCTACGATGTCGATATGGTGAAGGAGACCGCAGGCACCGCTGCCTTCCTGGCCAATTCGGCTAAGCTGAGCTTTGTGCTGGCCGCCTTCCACACCACGTTCAACGTCTCGAACACGATGATTCTCATCTGGTTCATTCCGCAGATTGAGAAGTTCGTGTGCTGGGTGATCAAGCCGAAGCGCGTCGATGAGGAAGAGGACTTCCGTCTGCACTTCATTACGGCTGGCTTCATGAAGACCCCTGAGCTCTCAGTGCTCGAGGCTCAGAAGGAGATCTCGTCGTTCTCTGAGCGCATGCAGCGCATGTTCGGCATGGTGCAGGATTTGCTCAATCTCTCGTCGAGCTCGCAGAACAAGGACAAGAACAGCGAGCAGGAGTTCAACAAGCTCTTCACCCGTATCGAGAAATACGAGAGCATTTCCGACAACATGGAGCTTGAGATTGCGCAATATCTGGAGAGTGTCTCCGATGCCCATCTTTCCGACGACACCAAGGCCAAGATTCGTGCCATGCTGCGCGAGGTGAGCGAGCTGGAGTCGATTGGCGACTCGTGCTATAACATGGCACGCACCATCAATCGTAAGTATGCCGCCAAGCAAGACCACTTCATTGAGAAGCAGTACGACCATCTGCACCAGATGATGGGCCTGACCGATCAGGCACTGACGCAGATGAACCAGCTGATGGGTGGCCGTAAGGAAGCTTACAATATCAATCGTACCTTCAACATTGAGAATGAAATCAACAACTACCGCAATCAGTTGAAGGCACAAAACATCATTGATGTCAACAATCACGAGTACACCTATGCCGAGGGTACCATTTACATTGATTTGGTGAATGAGTGCGAGAAGCTGGGCGACTACGTAGTGAATGTGGTTGAGGCCCGTATGGGTACGCGCCAACGTGAGGCCTGATTACCTCACGTCGGCTCCCCACATCATTTTTTCTCTCAAGGTGGTGAAGTAGCGCGTTCCGCTGCGCTTCACCACCTTTACCATATAGGGTGCCCGGGTGAGTCGGAGCGTGGTGCCTTCGGGCAGTTTGCCCGATCGCCCGTCGATGGCCACCAGGAACGTGTGGCTGCGGCTGCTCACGGTGAGTTCAATCTGGGCCGTGTCGGGCAGCACGATGGGGCGCACGTTGAGCGAGTGCGGGGCCACAGCCGTCATGAGCATCACGCCCGTGCGCGGCACGATGATGGGACCTCCGTTCGACAGCGAGTAGGCCGTTGAGCCCGTCGGGGTCGATACAATCAGTCCGTCGGCCTGATAGGTGGTGAGATACTCGCCGTTGATGCTGGCCCGGATAGAGATCATTGAGGCCGAGTCGCGCTTCAGGATCGACACGTCGTTCAGTGCGCACTCATAGCCTTCGATGGGCTCGCCGTTGGTCTCCACATGAATCAGGGCGCGGTCCTCCACCGAGTAGTCGCCGCGATAGAGCGCGTCGATGGTCTCGCCGATGGCATCGGCGCTCACGTCGGCCAGGAAGCCCAGCCGGCCCATGTTCACGCCGATGATGGGCGTCTGTTTCTGGCGCACGCGGCTGGCCGTCTTCAGCAGTGTTCCGTCGCCTCCCATCGAGACGGCAAAGTCGGCTTCGAAGTCGCAGCCGGTGAACGTCTCTGCCTTGTCGAGGTCGATGAGCTCGGCGCAGCGCAGGAAGTCGTAGTATTCCTCGTCGATGAGGATGCGCGCACCGTGCTGCCTGAGACTGCCGAGCAGCTCCTTGATGGCAGCCGACTTGTGCTGCTGATAGACGTTGCCGAAAAGTGCAAAGCTGAGTGGTTGCATAGTGATGTCGGTTCAGCAGTCTTGTTCCTCGAAGTCCAGGTCGGCCTCTACCACGAAGAACACCTCTTCGGGGTCGAACGGGCCGATGCCCTCTTCCTTCGCCTTGTTGCACACGAAGTCAGACACCGCCTCCATGTCGATGTCCACTTCGTCGCTGTCGCTCTCCAGCACGCCGCTCGTGTAGAAATAGGTGCCGATGGCGTCGGTCATGAAGAGCAGGTCGTCGTCGCTGTATTTCTGCTTCAGGTCGGTGGGCAGCTGCTCGCGAATGTATTTCAGCTCGCGGCGGTTCTCCTCCTCGTCCTTGAGAAGCTCTTCGTCGATAGTCATAGGGCTTGTGTGTGATTAGAGCAGAGCCTCGAACTTCTCTTCGAACTTGGCCTTGGCCACGGCTCCCACGAGCCTATCGACTACCTCGCCGTTCTTGAAGAACAGGATGGTGGGAATGTTGCGAATGCCGAACTCGGCAGCCAGCTCGTCGCATTCCTCAACGTCGCACTTGCCCACTACGATCTTGCCGTCGTACTTCTCGGCCAGTTCCGAGATGATGGGAGCCACCATGCGGCAGGGACCGCACCATGTTGCCCAGAAATCAACTACCAGTGGCAGATTGCCATTCTTCAAGCTTGCAAAGTTCTCGTTAGTGATTTTTACTTCCATTGTCGTAAAGTGTTTTGTTTGTGATTAAAAAAGATATGCAATAAGTCTGCAAATATACGAATATCTTTCCGAAAAGCTCGCTTTTTCAGAAAAAATAACTTATTGTCCGCCCAGACGGTCGAAGTATTCTATCACGTCCTCCCACGTCTTGAACGTGTCGCTGCCATATTCCAGTAGCGTGGCCATCGTGTCGCCCTCCTGCCGGGCGCTGACGAGATAGTCGCCGTAGAGCAGGTCGCGCCGGTGCGTATAGACGGCGTGGTGCCAGGCCGGCACGTTGATGTATTCGTCGAGCCACGCGGCGGCTGCAGGATTGTCGCCCACGAAGTACACCTGATAGCACTCAATGAGCCTCCGCACGGCCTTCTGGGCCGACGCTGCCGGCTTCACTTCGCCCTGCTTCGTAGGGCGACTCTCCATGAGCGTTTCCACACCTATATATATTATAGGGCGCTCGCGATGCTCCTGGCGGTCGTCTATCCACCTGATGACGGGCAGCACCGAGTGCATGAACGAGCGGTCGTCCATGCGGTGCTCGCCGTGGAAGCGTATGGCCTGCGTGTAGTGGGCCGCAAACGTGTCGTAGGTGTGAACCAGCGGATCCTCGTCGCCGAAGAGCCCGAACACGCGCCCCTGCTCGCCCTCGTCGTCGGCATGGGCAAAGTTCTGCTCCGTGATGAGCTGATACTCCTTCACCAGCGGCTTATCTACATAGAACTCCTGCACCCCGTCCTGTCTGGGCGAGAAGAACTGCTGCTTGCCCGTGAGCCCGTGGCTGTGCATGGTCTCGGCTATGCCGAAGGCCGGGTTGGTCACTATGCGGTCGTAGCCGTAGAGCATCTCGGCATACATGCCGCCCATCGACGTGCCCAGGATGAGCGACGGCTGTTCGCGCGCGCAGGTGTCCCTCAGCAGGCCGATAGCCTCTTCGGGGTGAATGGGCAGGTCGGGAGCCACCACGCGAGCGTTGGGCAATACCTGGCGCAGCCGGCTCACCGTGCCCGACTGTCCGCTCGAGCCGAAGCCGTGGACATAGAGCACCGTCTTGTCGGCCATCAGCTCTGGAAATTGTTTGATGTACTGGTTCTCCATGTGTGCAAAGATAACGCTTTTTCTGTCAAAATGTGCAAGGAAATGAATGAAAATGCAACATACTGTTAAAACAGATTAAAAATGAGCGTCAGATTGAATAGGAAGGCAGGAAAAAGCTTATCTTTGCTACAACTAAAAATCTACTGCACGTTCCGTCTGATTGCGACTTGACTTTATTTTTTCTATATTTCTAACTAAAACTCATTACAACTATGGCAAACGACAATTTCAGTAAGATTCAGCATTGCCTCGACGACTACATGGAGCAGCGGGGCAAGCAAGTGATTGACGACATGGAGGCCAACTCCGAACTGGCCCGTCAGGGACTGCTCGACGACGACCAGGAGTGGCCGGGCCGTCCGCTTCGCGAGCTGTTGGCTCGCCTGCGCGACAGCGATATGCTGCCCCGCAACGTCAAGCAAGTATTGGGAACCTGGAAAATCAAGCACTCACGTGCGCTACAGGTCCGACAGCAGATATTCCTCTTCTGAGACAAACCTTAATTCCCCTCCGAAACCCAGGAGGGGATTTTTTTTATTTTGGTTAAATAACACTAATTCGACGAAACTTTCTGCGTTTTTGTGAGTCATATCAGTAATTTTGCACCGCACAAAGGCGTGCTCGCACGCTGATGCGGCAATATTGAGATTAACAAAAAACAGAAATGAATATGAAAAAGAACATCCTTTTCTATGCGCTCGCTGCTGCACTCACACTGAGCAGCTGCGCCAGTAAGAAGGCACTCACCGAGTGCCAGAATGAGAATAAGTCGCTCACCACCTCACTACAGAACACACGTGAGGACCTGGCCGCCAAGAACGCCCGTCTGCAGAGCCTGGAAGAGCAGTTGGCCTCACAGAAAGCAGCCCTCGCCGCTCAGACAGCTACGCTCGCTGCGCTGCAGAGCTCGCTCGACAAGAGCCTGACCAATGCCTCGCAGAACAACATCTCTATTGAGAAACTGGTCGATCAGATCAACGAGTCCAACCAGTACATCCGTCACCTTGTGGAGGTGAAGTCGAAGAGCGACTCGCTCAACCTCGTGCTCCAGAACAACCTCACGCGCTCGCTCTCAAAGGAGGAGCTCAAGGAGGTTGACGTTCAGGTGCTCAAGGGCGTGGTCTATATCTCTCTGGCCGACAACATGCTCTATAAGAGCGGCTCCTACGAGATTAACGACCGTGCTGCCGAGACCCTGTCGAAGATAGCCAAGATTATCACCGACTACAAGGACTACGACGTGCTCATTGAGGGCAACACCGACAATGTGCCTATCTCTAAGCAGAACATACGCAACAACTGGGACCTCTCCTGCCTGCGTGCCTCGAGCGTGGTTCAGGCCCTGCAGACCAAGTATGGCGTTGACCCGAAGCGCCTCACCGCCGGCGGACGTGGCGAGTACAACCCCTTGGAGAGCAACGACACCGCACTGGGCAAGCAGCGCAACCGCCGCACCCAGATCATCATCACGCCGAAGCTCGACGAGTTCATGGAGCTCATCGGCAAGGCTCCTGAGACAGAGTAATCAACCTATACCATAAACACAAGCGTTGAAGCCCGGATGGCACCGTTGAGTGCCGTCCGGGCTTCTTTTTTGTTTCGTGGGGCGACCTTGCCGCCGTCTCGGAGCTAAAAGGCCAAGGCATCGGGGTGATTTAGGCCATTTCAGCATAAGCAGCTGCAGCGGATTATATAATCGGCTATAGCGGACTATATAATCCGCTGCAGCTGCTTATACTCGTTCGGCCTGAATCGCTCCTAAAATCATCGCGTTTTGCTCCCTGAAATGACTGTAATGGTTCTTAGATTTCTAATTAGGAAAGAAATTACCATAATTATCATAATTTCTCCACAAATACATGTTTTTCTTCATCGGTGGAAAAGTTATACATCTTTAATCCTAATGGAGAAATTATGAGAATTATGCAAATTTCTTTACTACATCCTTTACCGCTCGCAAAGCGGCTTCATAATCGTATTAAACGTATTAAGCGTTAACAAAAAAAAAAACTGCAAATTTTTGTAACTAAAAGGTGCTTTTTTCCCCCTCAATACTCTTTTTCCTATCTTTGCAAAATGAAAGTCGTGAGACTTGACCTTTTAAATTTATAAATTAATAATAGTAATTCAAAATGAAGAATAGGATTACGTTCTTTTTACAGGTAATCAGATTGTTCAGGGTATAAACTTAAAACTAAAAAGAGAAAACTTTTACTAACACCAATATAATAGAAAAAACAATTATGAGAAAACTAAAACTATTAATGGCGGCATGCGCCCTGGTGGGTGGTGTCGCAGTAGGCTGGGCGCAGACAGCCCCATTCCTTCAGGAGAAGAGTGACTTCAGTGGAGCCACAGTATCATCGTTGACAACATTTGTTCCCTCGGGAACTACCTACACGCTCGAACTAACTGGATGTGTTGCAAGTCAAGAAATCACCGTCCCCGGCGGCTCTTTCTCTTATATGCCGACAACAAACGGAACCGTCCGCTTCGTAAGAAATGGCGGTGATGTCGTCTATGTGTATGAGGGGACGACCTATAAAGGAACGGTATCAGTATCTACACCTGCAGATCCGACATTCCCAGATATTTACGGAGATACTGACAGTTCTACTGACAAAACAGGTATTTACTCAGAGAACAACCTCTTTAAAAACCCAGGTTTTGAAACATTGGGAGAAAAACTTAGCGATCACAATTATAAAGCTCAGAATTGGGAAGCTAATGGATATTCTTATGGAAGCAAAAGTCGTGTAAGAGACAATGCAAATTTGTCTGGTCAGGAAGGCAGTTGCACTTTCATGATTCATGGTTATGGATCCCCCGCAGAGTATTTATCTCAGCAAGTGGAAGGACTGAACAACTTCACTCCATATCAAGTCAAGATGAAAATATGGTTCCATGAGGGCGCAGCATGTACTTATACCGCAACTGTTGGTACATCAATTGGAAATGGAGCATTATATTCTGGAGAAGTAGCCACTCCAGGGAGTGGGTCGGCTGACAGAACCTTCACTTTCAATACCGATGACCTGACAGGAGAGAATTATTACTTTACTCTGACTCGCATAACAGATAAACGAATTGGTAATTTTGACCGTATGACTATGGTTGCAGCTACTGGTGGCGGCATTGGCATCACTGGCGCAACTGGCGCGACATTCCTGACAGGAACAGCCTATGCCCCCGAAGGTGTTTTAGCAGCAGCCTTAGAGAATGGTCCTATTGATGTAACCTCTCGCGTTACTAATCCTAATTTCGATTCGAATATCACAGGTTGGACTTCTTATACTAATTCTTCCAGCAATAAGGTTGCTAATAACAAAACAGATTACACGACAAACTTCTGGGAAAACTGGAACCCGACCGCAAAAGAAGGCCGCATGTTCCACAACAACCTGCCCCAGGGTACATACGAACTACAGATTTATGCATTTGCCGACCAACTTGGCTATATGACTCCGTTCAGCACTGCGGTTGCCGTTTATGCGCAAGGGCAGGAAGTGGGGACGTCTTCTTCTGATAAAGTTCGCCCGAACTATGTTAACGACATTAACTTTGCATACTACAAATCCTATGCATACGTGGATGAAACGGGAAAATTGGAAATTGGTCTCCGTCAATATTCTCCGGCACAGTTCCGTTGGCTCGGTATTGACAATGTCACACTGAAATATATTGCTACCGACAACCAAGAAGAAGCAAAGATGCTGGAACTCTATCAGGCAAAATGGGAAGCAGCAAAGGCTATCCTTTCTGATGGTAACTATTCCAGTGTCTTAGGAAAAGAACGCACGGACCTTGTTAATGCACTTTCTGCAACAGTATCTGCATACGCTGATTATAAGACCGTGGCTGACGCGGCTCACACAGCATGCCAGACTTTTATGAGTGCTAAAGATGTATATGCTGCCTGTGCTACAGAATATAGTCACTACCAAGAACTCTCCGGCACTGCCACCTATGAGAGCTTCATCTCCAGCACAAGAACCGCAACTGATGTCCTGAACGCTATTAAAGAGGCTGAGTATGTTGCCGTCACCACCACATACGATACCGATGGCTCAGCGCTTTTCATTCCGTCTTGGGACAATACGAATTTTGTTGGTGCGACAGGTCAACACTGGAGTGGAAATGGTGCTACTGAGTATTTCGACAGATGGAACGGGGAAGCAATCAATTGTTCAATATCTAAGACTGTCACTCTTCCTGAAGGCCACTATGTGTTCTATGCTGCTGGCCGAGGACAAGCTAATTCAGCCTCTTCAGTTACACTAAAAGTGACATACGATGAGACGACACTGACACAGGCCTACACGATGAAAGGCGATACCGGATATGGTATATCTACTGACGGTAAAGCAAATTTCTCTGCCTCTGGCGAATACGCCAATAACGGTGCAGGCCGTGGTTGGGAGTGGCGTTATATTGCATTTGACCTGAATACAGAAACGAGTGTTACTCTTTCTATCGAGGGTACGGCAAACAATTCATGGATGAGCGCAAGTGATACCAAACTACTGACTTACGATAACATCGCCGTTACACGTCAGAACTACGAGGCTGCTCTTGCGGCTGCACAGGCTTATCAGGATGACGAAATGTTCACTGAAGACAAAGCATCTCTCAATACAGCTATTTCTGACAATACGCTCACCGTAGCTACTGCTACGCAGTCTGAGTTGACCACTGCCACGGAGAACCTCAATGCTGCCGCTGCAAAGGCTGCTGCCGACATTGTTCGCTATACGACATACACTACCGCTGTTTCTACCATCAATAATGGAACAAACGTCGACCTGACCAATCTGATTGGCAACCCCAGTTTTGAAAGCACTGCTGCTTATGCACTTGTTGCGGATGGTTGGGTGAATGAAGGTGTCGGCACTCAAGGACAGACCAATGATGGTTTTGGCAACAACCGTGTAGGTAACGTGTTTGCTGAACGCTGGGCCAATAACACTGCTATTGGTGCATTCAAGACTTACCAGACCATTGACGCACTGCCCGCAGGTCTTTATGAAGTGTCTGTTGTCGCATCATTCAATGGTACTGGTGCATCACTGGTTGTTAACGGTGCCACTACTGCCATTACTGATGCTGCTACCTATTCTCTTCTTACCCAGATTTCCGACAAGGGGACTATTGAATTAGGTGTACAGGCTGTTTCGCCTACAGGTTCTTGGTTCATGGCCGACAACTTCCAGCTAAAGTATGTTGGCGAAGACTTCCCTGTCTATACCCTCGCTTCTGGCAAGATGGGTACTGACAAGGCTGCTGCTCAGACCGCTGCTGAAGCAGCTTTCATAGAGAACAAGACCGTCAGCAACTACAACGCACTGCTTGCCGCTATTGCTGAAGCAGAGGCATCGAAAACCAACTATGCAGCCCTGAAAGCCGCCATTGACAAGGCTGAGGCTGTGAAAGAGGCCAACAACTTCGTCACTTCTGATGCTGCCACGACTTTTGCAAATGAGATCTCTACGGCCACAGCAGCTTGGACGGACGTTACTTATACCGATGCACAGGCCACTGCTGAAATCACCACTCTGGGTACAGCTATTTCCGGACATCGCGGAAATGCAACTGGTAAGGCCGGCAACTATATTGTCTCTGCCTGGGATACCAACACCAACGGTCAGACTGAAGGCAACTGGGATGGCTACTACATCAACACATGGTCAACTGAGGGTGACAACGATGGCTCTGGCTTCTCGGTTCCTTTCTTCGAATACTACGTTAATAATGACCAAAACCTTCCTGCCAAAACTATGACCGCAACACTGACAGGTCTTGAAAACGGTTGCTACGATGTTACAATCTGGGCTCGCGTACAGCGCAGAACCGATGCTGACTTTAACGGTGACAACTCAATGATTACCATGAGCGTGAACGATGGCGAGAAAGTGAGCATCATGAGCAATACCAGCAACAATGTAGGAACTGGAGGTAGCACTATGCGTCTTGGTCGCTATACTGCTCGCGGCATGGTGACCGACGGCACGCTGACACTGAGCATCGACGTGAAGTTAGACGCTAATGTTCACTGGCTCAGCTGGCGCGACGTGAAATACACGAAGGTGGCCGACGAGTCTATAACCGTCAGCGATGCAGGCTTTGCTACTTACGTTAGTGACAACGACCTTAACTACTCTGGCGTTACTGGTCTGACGGCTTATAAAGCTACCGTTAGCGGTAATACCATTACCTTCGAAACGGTGACCACCGTTCCTGCTGGTGAAGGCGTGCTGCTGAAAGGTGCTGGTGACACCTATAGTGTTCCCGTGACCGCTGGTGTGGCAGCTTGGGGTGCTGAAGAAAATGCCTTCATTCGTGGCACGGGCGCAGCTGTAGAGACCGGCAGCGGTCCTTACAACTACATTCTGAACAAGGTGAATGGCGTAATAGGCTTCTATCGCGCAAATAATCAGATAGTAGCAACAAATCGCGCTTACCTGCAGACCACTACAAATGCAGCCCGTCTGAACATCAGTTTCGACGATGACGACCAGACAACGGGTATCGCTCGCGTAGAAGAGACCGTAGCCAACGATGCTGTCTATACACTGAGCGGCGTGCGCGTGGAGAAGCCCACTAAGGGACTCTACATCAAGAACGGCAAGAAGGTTGTGATAAAATAAACAAGGTGTAACTTCAAAAAACGTAAATAGACATGAAAAAGATATATTATAAGCCGGAGACTAAGATTGTTGAAGTGCAACTGGCACAAATCATTGCCGGATCACTGCAGGGTATGGCTGAAGAGGGTGGAAACGTCGAGGTGATAGATGACAATGCCACAGATGCAGGCATGTCTCGCGGCGGCTTCTGGGACGATGACTATTAATCTCCGACCATAGCGTCAGCTGAAAGCAATCGGGCGGCATCACTCTCTCATGGGTGGTGCCGCTGCTTGTTACGTATAAAAATCATCTGCGATATTTTGAAGAATCAGAAATAATCTTTATCTTTGCGGTGAAAATAAAAAGGAAAAACTATGAACGAAGATAACAGATACGTGAGATTCGACTGGGCTGCCAAGCGGATGCTGAGAAATAAGGCCGACTTCGTGGTGTTTGAAGGGCTGATTTCGGTGCTGCTGGGAGAGAAGATTACCATCGTGGAACTTCTCGAAAGCGAGGGCAATCAGGATTATGAGGACGATAAGTTTAACCGTGTAGATATCAAGGCTAAGAACTCGAAGGACGAAATCATACTGGTGGAGATACAGCAGACACGTGAGCTGTACTACCTGCAGCGCGTCCTCTACGGTGTGGCGAAGGCCATCACAGAGCATATCTCTCGCGGACAGAGCTACAGGAACGTGAAGAAGGTGTACTCAATCAACATCATCTACTTCGACCTGGGACAAGGTGCCGACTACTTGTATCACGGTCAGACAAAGTTGACGGGGGTGCATACTGGTGATGACCTGCTCATCGGACAGCGCGACAAGGATGCACTGCGGATGCAGGTTCCTGAGGAGGTGTTCCCGGAATACTATATCATACGTGTGAACGAATTCAACAAGCTGGCTACTACTCCCCTCGAAGAATGGCTCGACTATCTGAAGACCGGACACATCAAGGAGGATACTACCACCCCGGGACTGCAAGAGGCCCGCGAACGGCTGGAATATCTGAAGATGGATCGTAGGCAACGTGCCGAATACGACAATCATCTGGATATTCTCATGTATCAGAACGATGTGCTGGAGGGGGCCAAACAGGAAGGCTTGGCCGAAGGTCGTGCCGAAGGTCGTGCTGAAGGTCGTGCTGAAGGTTTGGTTAAAGGTCGTGCTGAAGGTGAAAAGGCAAAAGCTGTTGAGATAGCTCAACAGTTGAAATCTATGGGACTTTCTGTAGAGGACGTAGCTAAAGCCACTGGACTGACTGCGGATGAGGTGAAGAAACTATAAAGGTCTTGATTCAGACTAACCCATAAAAACAAGACAAAAACAATATGAAGAAATTATTATTATCGGCCATGTTGGCCATCGGTGCCCTGACTGCTCAGGCCCAGAACCCACAGAAGGGAACTTACGGATACCTGTATTGCCACATGAGCGACCGTGGAGAATATACCGCTTATGCCATTAGCCGCGACGGCATGAACTATGAGGACATCATAGGAGGAAATGCCATCATGGACCCCAAGGAGCACGCCCGAATCGAGGGGGGACAGCGCGATGCCTACATCTGCCGCGCATGGAACGGCAAGGGATATGTGATGGTGACCACCGACATGTGTGTGGCCAAGAGTCGCAAATGGGACAACTACGGAATAGACCTGCTCAAGAGCGACGACCTCATTCACTGGACGAGTGTCACCTTCGACTATCGAAAGGGCACCAGTATCTTCTCGAACCCGGAGGCCGAGAGCGTGTATAAAGACTGGTCAACCATCAACCGCGTGTGGGCACCGCAGATATTCTGGGACCCCAACTACGTGTGGGAGAACGGCGAGAAAGGTGGCTACATGATCTACTACAGCATGCTGAACCGGCCTGAGGAAGGCTACGACCGCATGTACTACAGCTATGCCGACAAGTCGTTTACGAAACTGACGCAGCCGCGCCTGCTCTTCGACTGGGGCTATGCCACCATCGATGCCGACATTAACCTGCTGGCCGACGGCAAGTATCACATGCTCATCAAGAAAGAGGGCGGACAGAAGGGCATCTTCACCGCCACGAGCGACCATCTGACCAGCGGATGGGGCGAGCCTGTGGCCGACGACTACGTGAGCTTTGAGGGCAAGAAGAACTGTGAGGGATCGAGCGCCTTCCAGCTCATAGGCGACAAGACTTGGCGCGTGGCTTATATTCAGTATAGCGACACCCCCAAGCACTACCGCATCTGCGAGGCCGACGAGAACCTGCGCAACTTCCGTAATCCGCAGGACATCAAGGGCGTGACGGGACCACAGCACGGCTCGTTCATGCGGCTCACTAAGAAAGAATATAAGCGACTGAAGAAGTGGTCGGACAAGCAGAAATGAAACGTCAGAGACAAAATAACAGAAATCAAGGACCGGTGAGCAAGACGGAGCAACCGACGGCTGCACCGCAGAAAAGCCGTGGCCTGGCCAAATGGCTGCAGCCAGCAGGGACAGGCGTGTGCGTGCTGGCGCTCGTGGCGGCGTTTGTGGTCATGGTGACGGTGGAAAGCGACTATCTGAAGCGTGTAGAGGAACTGAACCTGTTTCTCTACACGCCATTGTTTTTCAAGCAGCAGTTAGTGGTGCCGGGCGGACCGCTCACCTATTTGGGCACCTACTTCACGCAGTACTTCTACCATCCCTGGGTGGGCAGTCTGTTGCTCTGCCTGTGGCTGGGCCTGATGATGTGGCTCACGAAGCGTGCCTTCGGCGTGTCGCAACGGTGGATGCCCGTGCTGCTCGTGCCTGTGGCAATGATTCTGCTCACCGACTTCGACTTGGGCTACTGGATCTATTACCTGAAGCTTCGCGGCCATTTCTTCGTTGCCGTGACGGGTGTGTCGATGGCTGTAGGCACTACGTGGCTCTATCGTGTGCTGGCCGAGAAGGCCGGTGGAAAGAATCAGGGACTGGCTACGGCGCTGCTGGCGCTGTTTGTCGTGGCAGTGGCTTTCTGCTCCTATCCCGTAGGTGGCTTCTACGGCATTCTGGCGCTCTGTCTTATCGGACTGCTGACTTGGCGCATCAGTCAGCTGTCAATGTGGCAGAAGGGCATCCTCTCGGTAGTGGTCCTGGGCATGATAGCATTCGTTCCTAACTTTTACTATCGCCATGTGTTCTATCAGACGAACAGCGATTTCGTCTTCATGCAGTCATTGCCCGTCTATAGCGTGGGCGAGACGTTCACACCTTATTATATTCCTTATATCGTGCTCGTCGTCTCGTTGGCAGCTTTAGCCCTGCTTTATCGGGTCAAGGTGAACATGAAAGACTGGATGGCGGCCCTGCTGCCATTGGTGGTGGCTGGAGTAGGGGTGTGGAGCTGCTGGAACTGGTGGTATAAGGACAAGACCTTCCACGAGGAGATACGCATGAATGCCTGCGTAGATAAGGGCGACTGGGAAGGCGTGCTGAAGATCGTGCGCGAGCATGAGGGCGAGCCCACTCGTATGATTGTGGTATATAAGAATCTGGCACTCTTCAAGTTGGGACGTGCCGGCAACGAGATGTATGCCTATCCCGACGGGGCAAAGAAGCCCGACGCCAACTTCGAGCTGCGCATGGCTCAGTTGGGCGGCAAGAACATCTACCTGCACTACGGACTGCCCAACTACTGCTACCGCTGGTGCCTGGAAGACGGCGTGGAGACAGGCTGGCGCGTGGATCATCTGAAATTCCTGTTGCGTTGCTCGCTGCTCAATGGCGAGTGGCAGGTGGCACAGAAATACATCGACCTGCTGAAACAGACGAGATACTATGCTGAGTGGGCCGCACAGTACGAACCGCTTACTAAGATGAAGGAGGCGATGAAGTCGCAAATCAGTCAGCATCCCGAACTGGGACCCATCTACCGGCTGATGCTGAACACCAAAGACCAGCTGGGCAGTGACCAGTCGCTCATTGAAATGTTCATGCTCAATCTGCAAGCCTATCGCGTGACCGACGATGTGGTGTGTGCCGAACTGGCGCTTCTCTCAGCCTTACAGCTCAAGGACATTCCTACTTTCTGGCGGGCATTCAACCAGTATGCCCTGCTGAAGAAGGACGGCATCATACCGCGCTATTATCAGGAGGCTGCTTTCCTCTATGGCAATCTGGAACACAACGTGGATATAAGCCGCATGCCCTTCGATCCGTCTATTCCGGCTAACTATGCCGCCTTCATGCAGGCTGCCCAGCAGTATCCAGGCAAGTCGGAGGAGCAGCTGAAGGACTTGCTCAGAGCACGCTTCGGCGACACGTTCTACTATAACTACTTCCTGATGCGAAACATGAAGACGTATTGAACGGTGAACGGTGAACGTTGAACGATGAAAAACGAAAATTATGGGGATGAAACGACTATATGAATTGATGATGATGACGGGAGCCTGCATGCTGATGGCATGTCAGGGCGCTCAGGTGCCGACTGCGTTTGACCAACTGAACACGCAGCCGGACATCTATCCCGACTATGTGGGGGTGACGGTGCCCGTGAACATGGCTCCGCTGCACTTCCAGTTGAAAGATAAGTATGACGAGGTGGTGACGCGCCTCACGGCTGGCGACGAGCAACTGGTGCTCGGCGGACAGCAGGTGCGACCTGAACAGGATGACTGGCAGGACTTGGTGGATGAGGCACTGAAGGGCGACAGCATCAGCGTAGAGGTCTTTACACGCATGGGGGAGAAATGGCAGCGCCATGCCCCCTTCGGCATCTATGTGTCGCCCGACAGCATAGACCCTTGGCTCACCTACAGACTGATTTCACCCAGCTATGTCACCTACGAAGAACTGACCATCAATCAGCGTTGTCTGGAGAACTATGAGGAACGCGTGATTTATGATAACATGCTTTGCTCCACCGAGCTGAACGGACAGTGCATCAATTGCCACTATAGTCAGTTGGGCAATCCGCAGCGTACACAGTTTCATGCCCGTCAGAACATGGGCGGCACGATGCTGAACATTGACGGAAAACTGCGCAAGGTGAACCTGAAGACGGATAGCACGCTCTCAGCCGGTGTCTATCCGGCTTGGCATCCACAGCTGAACATCATTGCCTACTCGACGAACAACACCATGCAGAGTTTCCACACGCTGGATGTAGATAAAATCGAGGTGCTCGACGCGCAGAGCGACCTGATTCTCTACGATCCTGAGACCGACGAGGTGGGCGTGATTGAAAACGACGAGAATGAGTTTGAGACTTTCCCCTGCTGGACTCCCGACGGGCGCTGGCTCTACTACAGCTCGGCTCATTTTGAATATCGTGACACTGCGGATCGCGATGCCGAATGCATCATGCGCTACAAGGAAATAAAATATAACGTATATCGTAAGCCGTTCGACCCTGCCACCCGCACTTTCGGTCCACGCGAGATGGTGTTTGCTGCCGACACGCTCGGACTGAGCGCCACACTGCCACGCATCTCGCCCGACGGGCGCTTCCTGCTCTTGGCTGTGGGCGAGTGGGGCACGTTCCACATCTGGCACCGCGATGCCGACCTGTGGATCATGGACTTGAAGACGGGAGAGATAGGACCATTCCAGGAGGTGAACAGCCCATCGGTGGAATCGTTCCACAACTGGAGTACGAATGGGCGCTGGATCGTGATCAGCAGTCGTCGCGACGATGGCAACTTCACCCGCCCGTTTTTTGCCCATGTTGACGAGAACGGACACGCCACAAAGCCTTTCGAACTGCCAACCGACGATCCCAACTATCATCGCGAGTTCATGAAGAGCTATAACGTGCCAGAGTTCATGCGGGGACCGGTTGCAGTGAAGCCGCAGGACTTTGCCGACGCACTGAAGAAACCAGCCGTTCAGGCTAAATATGGAGGAAGAAAATAATTGAAAAATATGATGATTCTCATAGCAGACAGCGGAGGTACCAAGACTGATTGGACGCTCCTTTATTCGCCTTATCCCACACGTTGGGAGGTCATTTCGTCTTTTCAGACGCAGGGCATCAATCCCATTCATCAGGAACCTAATGTAATCAGAGACATACTCGGGAAGGAAGTTGTTCCACAACTGTCAACCTTCTCTCGTCAAGAGCTTTCTGGAATACTCACACTCGATACGCCATTGCTCTCGCAGGTCGAGGTGGCTTTCTATGGCAGTGGCTGCACGCCTGTTCATGTGCCTGGCATGAAACAGATGCTGGCCCAGTTCTTCCCTACACAACCGATAGAGGTGCATAGCGACTTGATGGCTGCTGCACGAGCCCTCTGTCAGCACGAACCGGGCATTGCCTGCATTCTGGGTACGGGAGCCAACAGCTGTCTCTATGATGGCAGCGACATTGTGCAGAACACGCCTGCCTTGGGCTATATCCTTGGCGACGAGGGCAGTGGAGCCGTGTTGGGCCGTCTGTTCATGAACTCCATCTTCAAGAATCCGGCCTTTGCCGACATTCGCGACAGCTATCTGAAGCAGGCAAAGCTCACACAGGCCGACATTATCAACAAGGTGTATCGTGAGCCTATGGCCAATCGTTTCCTGGCCACCACAGCATTATACATATCGGAGCATATCGACAATCCGTTGCTGCGCGAATTGGTGGTGGGAAACTTCCGTCAGTTCTTCCGCAACAACATTGTGCCTTATCATCGTCCCGACCTGCCTGTTCACTTCGTAGGCAGCATGGCCTATCATTATGAAAACCTGCTAAACGAAGCAGCCCAAGCTGAAGGATTCAGCTTGGGAACGGTGATGAAGAGTCCTATGAAAGGACTGATCACTTATCACAGTAAATGAGGATTAGAAACTTATGGTGCGCGAACCGTCGGCATTCTCGGTGATGCCGACGCGCACAGCATCGTCGGGCAACAGCTCGTCGATGAGCTCGGGCCACTCTATGAAACAGAGTGCACCGCTATAGAAATAATCTTCGTAGCCCATGTCATAGACTTCTTCAATCTTCTTTATCCGATAGAAGTCAAAATGATAAATGGGCGATGTATCCTTTGCCTCATATTCATTGACGATGGCAAAGGTGGGCGAGGTGATTACGTCATCGACCCCAAGTTCCTCGCAAACAGCCTTGACAAACGTGGTCTTGCCAGCGCCCATCTTGCCGTAGAAGGCAAAGACGGTGTGCTCGCCGATGTGTTGTATGAACTCACGAGCAGCCTCGTGAATGTGCCCAATGTCCTGTATCTTTATTTCCATTCTTTTTCCTTTCCTTTTATTTTTTTTTGTTTTCATGATTGAACGATCAGATAGCCTACCGCCTCTTTCCTGTCATTGTGATGATGGGAATGAGCATTTCCTCCATCGAGATACCGCCGTGCTGGAAGGTGTCGCGATAGTAAGACACGTAATAATTGTAGTTGTTGGGATAGGCGAAGAACGAATCACCCGTAGCAAAGACGTAGCTCGTCGAGATATTGGGTGAAGGCAGCTGTGCCTGCTTGGGATTGCGAATGACAAAGAGGTCTTTCGAGTCGTAGCCTAAGTTCTTTCCAAGCTTGTAGCGCAGGTTGGTATTGGTGTTGCGGTCGCCTACAATCTTCACCGGCTTCGTGCAACGAATGGAGCCGTGATCGGTCGTCACTATGATGTGGTAGTCGGTTTGAGCCAGCAAGCGGAAGAAATCGGCAATGACCGAGTGGCGGAACCATGAGAGCGTGATGCTCCGGTAGGCCGACTCATTGTTGGCCAGTTCGCGCACCATGCGGCTCTCAGTACGGGCATGCGAGAGCATGTCGATGAAATTGAACACCACGACGTTGAGCTCGTTCTTCTCAAGCATCTTCATTTGCTGTATGAGCTTTTCGGCATCGCTGGAGTTGTTCACCTTGTGATAGGAGAACGATTCGTGCCGGCGATAGCGGTCCAGTTGCGTCTGAATGAGCGGAGCCTCGTTGAGGTTCTTGCCTTCTTCCTCGTCTTCATCGACCCATAGGTCGGGGAACATCTCAGCAATCTTATTAGGCATGAGGCCCGAGAAGATGGCGTTGCGGGCATATTGCGTGGCCGTGGGGAGGATGGAGCAGTAGAGGTCTTCCTCAATCTCGAACTGATCGGCCAGTTCATGCGCCAGCATGCGCCACTGATCGTAGCGGAAGTTGTCGAGCACCACTAAGAACACCTTCTGTTTCTGGTCGAGCAGGGGGAAGATGCGCTCCTTGAAGATGCGGTGAGAGAGTAGGGGCGTATCCTCCGGAGTAGGCGATGACACCCAGTCCAGATAGTTGGCTTTCACGAATTTAGCAAATCCCAGATTGGCTTCTTCCTTCTGCATCTGCAACATCTCGGTCATCTGTGAGTCGGTGGAACTCAGTTCCAGTTCCCAGTGTACGAGTCGTTTGTAGATTTCCATCCAGTCCTTGTGTGTGCGACAGTCCATGATCTGCATGGCAATCTGCTGGAATTGCTGCTGATACTGGCTCTGTGTGACTTCGGTCTCCAGTTCGCGGCGATGAATGTTCTTCTTCAGTGTGAGCAGTATCTGGTTGGGGTTGACAGGCTTAATCAGGTAGTCGGCAATCTTCTGTCCGATGGCCTGATTCATGATGTTCTCCTCTTCACTCTTAGTGACCATCACCACGGGCGTAGAAGGCGATATCTCCTTGATGCGCTGCAGCGTTTCCAGTCCGCTCAGACCCGGCATCTGCTCGTCGAGCAGCACGAGGTCGAACGAGCGTTCGCGACACAGGTCGATGGCATCGGTGCCATTCGACACGGTGGTCACTTCATAACCTTTCTTTTCCAGAAAAATGAGGTGGGCGCGAAGAAGTTCCATTTCGTCATCGACCCAGAGTAGTTGACCGTTGATCATTCTTTCTTAGTGAGTTGAGTGTTAGGAATTATGAGGTTGTGAGAGCATGGCCCTTTCTTACCAGAAGTCTTCGTCGAAGATGTCGCCGTTGTTCACAGGCTGTTGTTGCTTGACAGGAGCGTTGCCGTTTTCGTTGTCGGCATCGTCGGCCTCTTCCTCCTCGCCCTCTTGCTGTTCGATGGTTTCGGGAATCTCCAGTAAGTCCTCATTGCTGATTTGCAGTGGGGCAAAGGTGCGCTGATAGAACTCATCGTAGTCCTTATAGCTATAGCGAGTGCCGATGAGACTGAGGTTATGGTCGCTGATGATGAGGCTGCGGCATTGGTGTACCACAGCAGCCATCGCTTCGTCGGCATAGAGACGACGGGCATATTGCAGGGCCTCGTCGTAGTTGAGGAATCCGCTGATGAGCATGCGGGTGATGCCTGGCTGACGGTCGATGGTGAGGTCGAAGTTGCGCACCATGAAGTTGGTGAAGTTATACCGTGCCATCTCGTAGAGCAGTTGGTTCTCGGCAGCAGCGATTCGCTCCTCCAGACTGAGCAGTAGCCCGTTGGCAGCCCGTTCGGGTCCCAGTTTCAGGGAGTCAGGCTGGTAAGCCAAGATGAAGAGGAACGGCAGGTTGCGGTCATCGGAGAGCGTATCGGTCGAAGTGCTGTCATCGTCCAGTGTGATGTTGCGACGCGCCCAAATATCATCCAAGTCAAACTTGCCGCCATAGAGCGTGCGCCCTTCCTGCACACCTTTTATAATCATGCCGGCCAGCTCGCTCACTTCGCTTTGCGGATATTTGTCAACCACCTGCTTCAGCTGTTCCAGACAGCCCTTGGCATCGCCTTCGTTCAGGAGTCTCAATCCGTTGACGAACAGGAACTTCGGACGGTTCTCGCCCAGCGGGAATCGTTCGGCAGAGAGTGCAGCGTTGGTCTTCACCTCATTGTAGCGGTTCAGCTTGAAAGCCTCATAGGTAGAGGCATAGAGCGAGTCTTCGATATGAACGCCGAAGCGGGCATTCTCGGTGAAGAACGGGTCGCTGAGCAGAATGGTCCAGTCGCTTTCGGGGAAGTTGGCTTTCAACTTCTGCAGGCATTCTGCCGCCTTGTCGTTCTCGCCCAGTCGTGAGTAGAGCAGGAACAGATGGTACCATGCTTCGTCGTTGTGCTCGTAGTCGGGGAACTGGAAGGTGAGTCGCGTCAGCTGTTTCTCCGACAACCGCAACGGCTTGCTCTTATAGGCATCTTCAAGCGTTGAGTTGTCGAGCTTGTCCTTGAAGATGATGCCTGAGTGGAACAGTCCGTCCATGATGAGTGCGTTGCTGGCCGCTACCTGTTCCTCTGTGAAAGGAATCTGGGCCAGATAGTATTCGCGCTTGTGCGGATCGTTCTGTGCACTGTCAAGTTCCTGCTTGTTCTCCAGACTGTCGAGCGCGGCCAGTTCGCCCATGTCTCCCATCTCGTTGGCCCTGCGCAAGCTGTCGGCCAGTTCGGGGTTATCTATGTCGGTCGAAGCCACCACGGTGCGGTTCACGCGCTGCCAGTTATCGGTGTTCTCGCGTTTGCCCCACAGCTTCTCAAACTGCTGTTTGCCCTGACTCACGGCCTGTGGATTGTAGAAGTACCACAGCCCGTTCTTCTGATTGTTGGCCTGCGGTGCTGTCGGAGTGGTCTGATTGCGGTTGCCGGATGTGGCAGCACGCTTCTCCAGTACTTTCTCCACGGCGGCTTCGAGCGCCTTGTCGCGTTCTTCTTTCTCTTTCTTCTTCAGTGCCTCTATCACTCGGTCGATAGCAGCATTGCGGTCTTTCTCCGACATGCGGGCCAGCTCCTGCAACGAGTCTTGCAGATGAACGGCATCGGTGTGGGGCACCAGTTCGTCGAGCACCTTTGAGCGGCGTGACAGCTCAGCATAGTCGGGGCGCTCCTTGTCGAGCAAGCCGATGGCCTCGCCGTAGCATCGCTGTGCATCGTTGTAGCGTTCCTTCTCCCAGTACAGGTCGCCCAGCCGCAACAGCAGCACACCTTTCTCAATGCCGCTGCGCGTAGCTTTTTCGTTGCCCGTCTCGTAGGCCCCGATGGCATGGGTGGTGTCGCGCTGTGCGAGATAGATGTTGCCGATGGCATAATATACTTGGTCCAGATAGTCCTTGTTGTTCTCAGAGCGGGCCATGCGCTTCAGTCGGCCTATCATCTTCTTCCAGTTGCCTGCGGCCATCACCTCGGTCTGGGCAATGCGTGCATTGAACTCCGTCTCGTAGGGCGGATTCTGCCTGATGACGCGCTGATAGGCTTCGTATGCCTGCTGTCGGTGTCCGAGTGCCACCTCCATCTGTGCCATGAGGAACCACATGCGTGCCTTCTGGTTCTTGCGCTTCTCGTGCTTGATGGCTTTGCGCAGATAGGGGATGGCCTTCTCGTATTCAGCCGTCTTCGCGTAGTAGTTGGCATAGGTGTAGTCCCAGTCCTTTTGTGCGCGGTAGTGTATGGAGTCGCGCGACATGTTGCGAATCACGTCCTCGGCATCGTAGAGCCAGCCCAGCTCCATGTAGGAACGAGCCAGCCAGGAGCGTGCAATGCCGTTGATGGCAGGCTGCGTCTGATACAGGCGCGACATGTAGGAGAATGTGGCAGCCGACTCGTCGAAGTTACCTTTCTGAAACTGCGACTTGCCCAGCAAGAGCCAGGCTTTCCAGATGAATGGGTTATACTCGCGGCGCGAGAGCCACTCCTTGTCTTTCTCGGTCTTGCGGCGCGACTTGGTCCATTTGGGCTTTGCCTTGATGCTGTGCTGCTTGATGGCCTTCTCGCTCTTCTCAATGGCACGGTCGAAATTGCCCTTGCCCAGGTCGCGGCTGCTCTTGTTGCCCACGGTGTAGAGGGGCAGCATCTCGGTGAAGTTGTCCTTGTTTCCTTTCTCCTTCTCCAGTGCGCCGTCCTCGAAGGCTTGCGAGCCGTTGAAGTAAGTGTTGTAACGGGCTGTGAAGGAGTGCCACCATCGGCGTGCGCCTGTGTTTTTTTGCGTAGAGCAGCCTGTCATTACCATGAGGGCAATGAGCATAAGTGGAAAAGTGATGATGGATCTACGCATACAATAATGATGCGGGCCATGCCTCGGAAGGCGAGTCCCCGCTACGGTTTTTAAACGGAAGAATCCGTCCGATTATTGTCTCGTTGCTTCTTTTTCTCTTCCATTAGGCAGGCTATCTTGCACGAACCGTCGGCCATACTGCTGCAAGTGGAGCAGTCTTTGCCTTGCACGATGGGCTCTTCTTCCTTGCCGCCCATAGAGAAGAGGGCGGCAAGAATGCCGAGCAAGACAATGGAGCCGATACAGATGAAAGCAAATGACATGTGTTTTTTTAAACTTCTTCTTTCTTGATGATGAACCCTGTGTTCTCCAAGTCGCTCCAGAAGTGCGGGTACGACTTGGTCACTACGTAGGGATTGTTGATTACGATGGGGCGAACCAGCGCCACTGGTGCGAAAGCCAGTGCCATGCGGTGGTCTTCGTAAGTGTTGATGACGGGCAGCTCGTCGGACTCGCATCGCTCACCGTCCCACTTCAGTTCGCTGTCGTTGATGTCGCTGATCACGTAGCCCAGCTTGCGCATCTCGGTCTTCAGTGCCTTGATACGGTCGGTCTCCTTGATCTTGAGCGTCTGCAGTCCGGTGAAGTGGAAGGGAATGTCCATCATGGCGCACAGCACGACGAAGGTCTGGGCCAGGTCGGGCGAGTTCACAAAGTCATACTCCAGTCGGCGTATGCGGTGTCCGTTCTTACGCAGGGTGACGGTGGTGGGCTTGCCGGGCTCCTTTGAGTCGAAGACCGTCTTGATGCCCAACAGGCTGAAGATGTATTTCACGCTGGAGTCGCCCTGTTTCGAACCGTCCATCAGCCCGTCCAGTCTCACCTCGGCATCGCGCTGTGTCGTGAGGGCCATCATCTCATACCAGTAGGAGGCAGCGCTCCAGTCGTTCTCAATGTAGTAGTGGCGTGGGACGTAGGGCTTGGGGCGCACGGCAATCGTGTCCACCGAAGTCCATTCGGCATCGGCTCCGAACTCGCGCATCGTCCAGAGTGTCAGGTCGATATAAGGCCGCGAGATAACGTCGCCCGTGAGCCTCAGTTCCAGTCCGTTCTTCAGCATGGGGCCGATGAGCAGCAGGGCCGAGATGTATTGTGAGCTCACGTTGCCTGCTATCTCCAGCGTTCCGCCTTGCAGCTGTTTTCCGCGTATGCGCAAGGGGGGGAAGCCTTCCTCGCCGGCATATTCGATGTCTGCTCCCAGCAGTCGCAGGGCATCTACCAGAATCTTGATGGGTCTGTGCTTCATGCGCTCGGTGCCGGTGATGAGCTGCGTGTCGTGATCTGGCTGCACGGTAGCGGCCAGATAGGCCGTCATGAAGCGCATGGATGTTCCGGCAGCCTTGATGTCGATGGTCTCCGGGCGGTCGCGCAGGGCGCGCAGTGTCACGTCGGTGTCGTCGCAGTCGCTCAGGTTCTCGGGCATGCAGATTCCGCCTGAGAGGGCGCAAATGATGAGTGCTCTGTTTGAGATGCTTTTCGATGCGGGCAACTTTATCGTTGCGTTGAGTGTAGATGGAGCCGTGATGGCATATCGTGTCATGGTGTTCTGAAATGCTATTTTAGTTGTTGTCTTTGCAAATATACAAAGAATTATCTGTCTTACCAAAAATCATGTGTAAAAAAGCCTAAAAAGGCGGTAAATCTTGGATTTTATAGGCATCGATGATTTCTTTGAACAGCGGAACGTGGCTGAGCAGACTGGCCCTTCCCGTCATGATGAGCTGTCGGCGGGCGCGTGTCATGGCCACGTTCAGCTTTCGGTCAATCGTCTGACCGTTCTCGCTGATGGTGCTGGCCGTGAGGAAGTCGAGCTGATAGCGGTGGCTCACGGTGAAGGAATAGACGATGACGTCGCGCTGCGACCCCTGATAGCGCTCCACCGTGTCGATGCTCACGTCGAACAGGCAGGGCGTGGCATACTGTTCCAATTCCTGCCGGATGAGCCCTATCTGATGGCGGTAGGGCACGATGACGCCCAGCGTGGTGTCGGGATTGAAGCGGTCGCCATAGAAGCGGTGAATGCGGCTGATAATCCTGGCCACCAGCGCGGCCTCCTGCTGCTCCTTCGTGTCTAAGAAGACGATGCGCTGCTTCTTGAGCACGTCGTCAAGAGGTTCTTCTGATGCCAGCTCGTAGCCGAGCCGCTCTTCCAGCTGGTGGGGCAGTGGGACGGGCTTCAGCTGCTCGTCGGCATAGAAGTGAGTGCAGGGAAACTGCGCCACTTCGGGGTGCATGCGCCCCTGGTGGTCGAGCGTGCCGATGAACTGTGTCCGTCGGCACTGGCGCTCCCAGTTCAGCAGGCGTTCGAAGAGCGACTGTCGGCAGTCGCTCAGTCCGATGGCACGCAGGCAAGGCTCGTCAATGCGCGTCATGCTGGCATCTTGTTGCACCACGGCAGGCAGTTGCTTGTGGTCGCCCACAAGGATGAACCGTTCTATCTGGGGGCGGGCGAGCAGCCCGATGATGTTCGGTTCCAGGATCTGCGAGGCTTCATCGACGATGGCGAGTGTGAAGTGCTTCAGCTGGAACAGTTCCTGTCGGGATTGCAGCATCGAGGTGGTGCCCACGATGATGGGTGCCGAGCTGATGTGCTCGCGAATGCTGTCGAGCCGCAGCGTGCCAGTGAGCGATTCCTCCAGCAGATGGCTGCGGAAGCGCGGGTCGCACACAGCTTTGTTGCCGATGCGCAGGTAGGGCAAGTCTTCAGACGACAGCATGGCGCATATCTCATCGACGGCCCGGTTGGTATAGGCGGTGAGCAGAATGGAGGGCTTCGCGGCCTGCATCCTTCGGCCCCTCTCCAGTTCCTCGGCCACGATGAAGCGCAGAGCCTGCGAGGTCTTGCCCGTTCCAGGAGGACCTACGAGCAGAAAGTAGTCGCGTGCCTGCATGGCTTTCTCGATGAGCGCGTCGTAGGTGGCGCTATACTGTCTGCTGAGCCGCAGCGTAGCATCGGCCTCGGGCGGTCGCTGTCCTAAGAGCAGGGCTTTCTTGTCGCGCTGGCCGTGGGGTGGGGCAGGAGCGGTGATAAACTGGTGCAGACTGCGCAGGCACGACGAGGTGGTGAGGTCGCTGCCTCCGTGCTCCACTGCCCAGAAACGCCCGTCGTGCGGCTTGAAGATGTCATCGTTCTGCTGTCCGTCGTTCAGTCTGACCACCAACTGATGGTTGCTTATCTCGTCGAGCGTACCTTTGTAGAGTATGCTGGTCCTCACGTCAGGCACCCCCTTTCGCTCCTCGTAGGCATAGAGATAGACCATGTCGCCGCGTCGGAAGTTCTTGACGTCGGTATCGGTCGGCTCGGTCGATAGCGTGATAAGGTCGTAGCCGCCGTTGCTCACGCTGCGTTCCTGCTTCGCGATGCTCAGTCTGGCATAGATGCTGCCCGCCTCCTGTTTCTGCGTGATGGGCTGTTGCCACAGGTCGGCTGAAGAGCCGCTGTTGTGCTGTAGCCACTGGTCGGGCGTGCCCAACTTCTGACACACTTGTTCGCGATACACAAAGGTCATCATGCGCTCATAGTAGGCACGCTCCACGGGGCTCAGTGCCGCCAGCTCCCCTTCCAACCCCTGTATCTCGGGCAGCACATACTGATTGAAATAGCTGTCGGGCTTCACACCTTTATATATAACCGAAGGACTCAGCAGGGGAATGATGCGCCCGAATCCCTCACGGGCAATGAGCAGCTCGGTGGCTACAATCTGATTGCGCAGCTTCAGCGCCTCGGCAAACAGCTGGCGGTAGTAGTTCACCGAGAGCAGCCCCTGGCCGACGGGATAGCGCGAGTAGAGCAGCCGTATATCGACCGACTGGTCGGTGCGTCCGAAGTTGTAGCGCAGAATGCCGTAGTAGAGCAGCAGCTGCACGTAGTGGTCTTCGCGCTGCATGCCGTGCGGGTCGTGGCTCTGTCGTTCTATCTTCATGTTGCGTCCCGACTTCTGCTCCACCAGCAGGCGCAGGTCGCTCGTCATCATATCTACACGTCCCTGCAGCCCCAGTCGCTCACACACGAACGATGGCTCGAGCAGTGCTTTCTTGCGGTCGAACCCCTCTTTCTCGAACAGCTCGCTCACCGTGTTGCGCAGGTTGTTCACCTGCATCTCGGCATCGGCCTTGAACTGCTGGGCATTGAACCCCTGACAGGTGCTGAAGCGCAGCGCCTGTTCGCGGAACGAGCGCTTCAGCGACTTGGCGGTGGTGGCACCCGTCGGGTCGTTGACGAGGTCGTCGAGTGCCGTTCCGGCAAAGTTACCCAGCAGAATGGCCTGCGTGTTGGGGCGAGCCTTCAGTCGGTTGACGGTGTAGAGGAGTGGATGATGGCCGTAGTTTGTGAAACAGGCGGCCACGGATGAGATGTCGAGCAGAAAGTCGGGCTCCACGATGATGAATCGGGGCACCAGCGTGCCGTCGCTCTCTCGCGCGTGACTGTCGAGCAGGTTCAGCTGCATGTTCTCGCGCAGCATGCGTTGCAGGTAGCTCAGGTCGCGTCCGCCGTCGGTCGAGCCGTAGTCCACGCTGAGCACGCCCTCCTCAGTGCTCACGCTGATCACCTTGTCGTCCCAGCTGCGCACAATGCAGCGCAGGTATTTCCTGTCCACGCTGAAGCCCTTCTTCAGCGGTCGGTCTGTTGAAGGAATCAGTCTTCGCAGCTCAAGGGGCACATCGGCTTTGAACGTGGCTGATACGAAGTTCGTGAGTGCGCGCAGGTCGTAGCGCCAGTCCTCCGCACTGGGTAGCGGCTCGTTGCCGGCCTGTCGGGAGTGTCGGCGGGCAGTCTGTATGGCCACGCGCTCTGTCGTGCTCAGTCCGTACTGCTTGCACAGGAAATCCACCTGCGAGAACAAGTTGCCAAAGGCACCGCCGTGATGGCGCGTACCCTCACTGCAGCACAGCATGAGCAGCTGGTGCATGCGTTGCAGTCCTTCAGCCGACGGCTCTTCGCGAGCCAGTTCTATGCAGATGTCGAATAGTTCTCTTGCTTCCATTTCATCTTCTTTTCTGAGACCGCGCATCGGTCGTGTCCCGACCGCGCCGTAGTCTCATTCGTCCTACAAAATTACGAAATAAAGCTGACATACCTGCCATTTTGCATATTTTCTTTTGAAATGCTCATTGTTTGTGAAACTTTTTTATAAATTTGCACCCAAATGAAAAGTGAGAATGAATAATTTTGCTTAATTTTGTACCTATGCCCTACCAACAAATACCACGCAATCGTCCTATAACAACACTTCTCAAGTGGTTTAGCGATAAAAAGAGCGGAAAAGTTACTGATGCTCGCAAGGAAATCCAGAGACGCTTTGACTATTTGGACTGGAGAGACCAGAAACGTATCATTCTTGCATTTTTCCAATCGGGCAAGAGCGACAGAGAATGGGCTTATGGTAAAATATACCGCCAGTGGGATGACTGCTATTTGGAACCTGTTAAGGCTCTTTGGGAGAAGTATCACGAGAATGTATGTGCATGGTCAGTCGTCCAGCATTTTCCAATTGAGTATGTAAGACAGAATGCCGCTCTACTCGAAGAAGTCAACGGATATTACCATCTTTGTCAACGACTTGCAGAAGATGCGACATACCAAATAGACAAATCAAAGCTACGCAACAAGGAGTATCTGCTTGTTATGCTCAATACCCATCGAAAGGTAAACGAAGAAGAAGCCAAGGACATCTTCTTTGAATCGCTTCATAATTGTTGCATGACCTACCCAGAATGGCTTTTCAGAGCTCGTCGCAAAAGTAGAGGTGAGGCTTTCAGCGTAGAGGATATAGAACACATGAGGTCTCTCATATATATTATCAGTCTTTTGGGACTCGATGACGTTGTTGAGTTTATTGAGGATTGGAATGAGCATGCAATGTTTACGATGTATCATTGCGAGGAACTAAACGGATTAGACAAAGAGGCCATCAGCGACGATGAATATCATGACAAGCGTGTTGCTATTGGTCTTAAATACCTATACCTTGCGTTAGATGATAAATACAAGAAGCCTACGGATGAATTGCCTTTCAAGAGACTTAGTGAAACTGTAGAGCGGATAGGCAAGGCACAGCTCCGAAACAAGTCTGAAAAGCCTGCACCGGAGAATGATGAATACAAGAATAGCCCTGATGCACCAGAGATTTTGGATGAAATGATGGCAAAAAATCCTGCAATAGCGAAACTCGTTAGTTCGTTTACACTGTCAGACAACCAGGAAACAATAAAAGAAGATTTACCTTTCTAAGACTCGGCTTATGACAATTTCTGAAATTGATGCCCGCCTCCAAAAGATTTGGAAGGAATATGACTTGGAACCAGAAATTAAGGAAAGAGGCTTCGCATTTGCAGAGCCAAAAAGGGCAGAATTACGTCCTACAGCGGAATTGTTGTATAGTATTCTTGACGGTATGATATAGCTATTTGACCAAGTGACTATTCATAAACCAAGGGGTGCTGAGTAATTACAAGGACTGGCTGTCTTTTCAATTTATGTTAAATTGACTTTTGAAATTTGGCAGGACCGCATGGAATGCTTACTTTTGCACCCTATGAAAGCTTTTCGTATATTTTTTATCATGGTTTTCGCCGCTATCGCTACCTCGGTTTCGGCACAGCGACGGCTCGTGGTGGCCGATGTGGAGACACTCCTTCCCGTTGGCGGGGCCAATGTGGTGAGCAAGGACAGTTCTGTAGTGGCCGATTCGCTGGGATGGTTCACCGTGTCGGACAGCACCAAGACGCTGGTGCTCTCACATGTCAATTATGAAAGCCGCATCGTCAATCTCTCTGAAGTGCGCGACACCGTCTATCTTATCTCTAAGCTGCTGAGCGTGGAGGGAGTCGTGGTGTTCGGACATGGGAAGAATGCCGACAGGCTGAAAGAACTGAAGAAACGTCTGACCATTGACAAGACGGAACGACAGCTGATGACGGCTGATCCCAGCAGGGGAATAGACTTGCTGGGACTGCTCAACTACGTGACACCACGCAAGTGGCGCAAGAAGAGCAAGCAGCAGAAAAAAGCTGAACTCAGAGAGAAGCTCGACGAATATTGATTCTTGATTTCTATGACTCCGTCACGCGGACGCTGAGGGTGCGTTCATCAAACGTGATGCCCTCACGCTCCACAAAGCACGACAGAGTTCCGGCATCGGCCAGCTGGCGCGGGGTTCCCACGCTGAGCTGGCCTTTTTCCATGAGCCACAGTGTGTCGGCCACTTGCAGGGCCAGCTCCAGGTCGTGAGTTGACATGAATATGGTCTTCTGCATGGTTCGGGCCAGTCGGCGCAGTAGTTGCATCACTTCCACCTTCGACGGGAAATCGAGGAAGGCCGTCGGTTCGTCCAGGAAGATGACGGGCGTCTGCTGAGCCAGGGCCTTGGCTATCATCACCTTCTGGCGCTCACCGTCGCTCAGTGTGTCAACCAGTCGTTCTCTGAGTTCACTCACTCCCACCAGCGCAATGCTCTCATCTACCATCTGTAGGTCGCTCTCTGAGAGCATGCCCCAGAATCCGGTGTAAGGCGAGCGCCCCAGTCCCACGAGTTCGCGCACGGTCATGTTCTTCACGTCGGGCTTCTCGGTCAGCACCACGCCAATGATTCGGCTCAGCTGTTTGTCGGTATAGGAGCTGAGAGCTACGCGCTTCCCGTCGGTGTTCATCCATATTTCGCCCTCCAGCTTCGGCTGAAAAGCGGCCAGTGTGCGCAGCAAGGTCGATTTGCCCACGCCGTTCGATCCCAACAGACAGGTCAGCTCGCCCTGTCGGATTTCGGCATTCAGATGGCTGGCCACGACCTTGGCGTTGCCTTTCTGCCGATAGCCTATGCTCAGCTGTTCAAGAGTGATGGTGGGATGGTTCATCTTTGTCTCTATACTCATTTTTTTTTGCATGCAAAGGTACGATTAAGTGAGCGCAAAACAAAAGAACGCATTCTTTTTTTTTGCCGGGCATGAACGACTTCGTGGGATTTGTCCAACAAAGTTGGCTGTATCTTGTCTATTTCTGAGAGTTTTTGTGTATTTTTGCATTCAGAAACCGAAAACAAACATGGAGTTCAACAGAGAGCAACAGGAAGTGATTCAGGCATCGGGTGGGGTGCATCTGGTGCTGGCTCCTCCGGGATGTGGCAAGACGGCCGTGCTGGCCGAACGAATCGTATGGGCACGTAGGCAGGGCGTAGCCTTTCAGGACATGGCCTGTCTTACGTTTACCAACCGTGCGGCACGGGGCATGCGCGACCGCATTACCGGGCGGATGGAACAGCTCGAAAGCGGAGCGGCGCAGAGCAGCACACTCACCGAAGGACTGGGCGAGCTCTTCGTGGGCAATGTGCATCGCTTCTGTTCACAGTTCCTGTTCCAGCAGGGCATCGTGCCGGAGCAGTCAGCCGTTATCGACACCGATACGAGCTTCAGTATTCTGGCCGACTATCTGGGCGAGGATGAGCTTGCCGTGCTGGGCGACAACAAGCAGCGGCAGCGCTATTCGCAGATCATCAACCTGCAGCATCTCATGTATCAGTGCGAGCATCACCATCCGCATGAGCTCATCGTGCATCGCGATGCCTTGCCCCCACGATTGTTGAAGGAGCTCTGTCTGGCTTTCCATTTAGACTATACGCAGGAAGCTTCTATCGAGCTCTATCGCCATGCCGACCACTATCGCTCCGCGACTCCCCAGACAAGTGAGGAGGCGAATCTCTTGAGCCCGGAAGCCTTCCGCCTGCTCACTTCTCTTTATGCCGCCTCCCAATACGAGGCTTACAAGCAGCGCAACGACCTCCTCGATTTCGAGGACCTGCTCCTCTTCACCTACGACACTCTCTCCTCGTCAGTTTCCTCCCCATCGGCTTCTCCTTCTGATGATGATGCGACACCATCGCATCCCCGTTTTTCCTGGATTCAGGTCGATGAGGTGCAAGACCTGAATCCCTTGCAACTGGCCATCATCGATCTCTTCACCGCCCCAGGAGCCACGGTTGTCTATTTGGGCGACCCTCAGCAGGCCATCTTCTCCTTCATGGGGGCGAAGACCGACACGCTGGAGCAACTTCGGCAGCGGGCTGGCGCGCAGGGCTTCCATAATTTCTATCACAACTACCGTTCCCCTAAATACTTGCTTGATGTGTTCAATGTCTATGCCGAGCGACAGCTGGGCATAGCACCCGAGCTGTTGCCCTCTACGCAGAACCTCACGGAGCAGCGGCCCGGCGACCTGTTCCTCTCCGACAGCCACAACAACATTGACGAGCTGAACCTCGTGGCGCGCATGGTGCGCCGCCTCTACGAAGCCTATCCCGACGAGTCGGTGGCTGTGGTCGTAGCCTTCAACAGCGATGCCGATGAACTGAGCCTCGCGCTGGCCGACGTGCCGCACTTCAAGGTGTCAGGCACCGATCTCTTCTCTACGCCCGATGTGCGCCTGCTGCTGGCCCATCTCTCCGTCGTGGCAATGGAGCACAACTTCATTGCGTGGTCGCAGCTGTTCGTAGGACTGCGTGTGTATGGCTCGCAGTCGTCGGCCCGGCAGTTTGTGCGCCAGCTCATGCAGCGCTCCATTTCGCCCGTCGATTTCCTCTGTTATGAGGACTCCACCTATTTGGCTGAGTTCGTGACGGCTTATGCGCAGCACGACTTTGTCGTCTTCGACACCGAGACCACGGGGCTCAGCGTGTTCGACGACGATGTGGTGCAGATAGCAGCCATCCGCGTTCGCAACGGAGAGGTGGTCGGTGAGCTCAACCTCTTCATTGAGACCGACCGTGAGATTCCGGCTATGCTGGGCGACGTGCCGAATCCGCTCGTTGAGGAGTATGCCCGACAGCCTCATTTGACCCACGCTGAGGCTTTGCAGCGATTTGTCGATTTTGCACGCGATTGCGACATACTGGGCCACAACGCCACCTACGACTATCAGATCATGGAGCACAACATGCTTCGCTATGCCCCCCAGCTCTCCATGAAGGCGCTATGGCCTGTCTATTACGACTCGCTGAAGCTCATTCGCCTGTTGCGCCCTCGTCTGCGAAGCTATAAGCTGAAGTTCCTGCTCGAGGAGCTGAGGCTGGAGGGCCAGAACTCCCACTTGGCCAACGACGACATCATGGCCACGCTCAGCCTCGTTGACTATTGCTATCGGCTGGGCAGCCAACAGCTCGACGAGCAGCGCCGCTTCATCACGCATCACCGCACCATCATCGAGAAGTTCCGCAGTCTCTATGCCGACCTCTACCATCATGCTGTGGCGCAGCTCTATGAGCCTACTGCCGAGCCGGCCCTGGTCGTGGCGCTGAACCATGCCTATAACAGTCTGCGCGAGATGCACCGGATGGGCGACATCCCCAAGTTTCGGTATATAAAGCGATATATAGAGATGGACATGCTCACGCCCGAGAGCGGACGGTCGCTGGCCGAGCAGCTGAGCCATCATCTGCAAGACCTTACCACCCTGAAGGAGGCCGACCTGTGCGGAGCCGCGAGCATGCAGGACCGCGTGTTCATCTCTACCGTCCACAAGGCCAAGGGACTGGAGTTCGACAATGTCATCGTGTTCGATGCGGTCGAAGGAAAATATCCCAGTGCCTTTGCCGATACCACGGAGAAGAACGATGAAGAGGCCCGCAAGTTCTATGTGGCCATCTCGCGTGCCCGTCGCCGGCTCATCGTCACCTATTGCCACAACAGTCAGAGCAACTGGGGACGGTGGTATCCCAAGCAGCTGACTCCCTACATGCAGTCGGTAGCCCACTTTTTCCGATAAAAACTCAAATGAATCAAACCATTAATAACTAAACAATAACGATTATGAAAGTATTACTGATCAATGGAAGTCCGAAAGAAAACGGCAACACCTTCCTCTCACTGAGCGAAGTGGCTAAGACTCTGAACGAAGAAGGCATCGACACCGAGATTGTCAGCATCGGCAAGAAGGCGGTGCAGGGCTGTATTGCCTGCGGCATGTGTGGCCGACTGGGGAAGTGTACCTTCCGCGATGAGCTTTACACTAAGATATGGAGCATCGTCAAGGATGGCATCGACGGCTTGGTTGTTGGCTCTCCCGTCTATTACGGCGGTCCCAACGGTTCGCTCTGTGCTTTGCTCGACCGCGTGTTCTATTCGCTCGGTCCCGACCTCCAGTTCAAGCCCGGTGCCAGTGTCGTAGTCTGCCGTCGTGGTGGTGCCTCTGCCGCCTTCGACCGTTTGAACAAGTACTTCACGATGATGAACATGCCGCTTGTCACCTCTCAGTATTGGAACATGGTCTATGGGCAGACCCCCGGTCAGGCCGCACAAGACGAGGAGGGCATGCAGACCATGCGCACCCTTGGCCGCAACATGGCATGGATGATTAAGAAGCTGAACGCCCGTGAGGAGGGCCATCCCGAACTGGAGCAGCGCGTCTGGACCAACTTCATTCACTGAGGTTGTCTGAAACTAATTCAGCCGTCGATTGACGGCTGAATTCTTATTGGGTCCTGAGGTTCTAAAATTTTTTTGTTGCATCTTTTTCTATATATAGATGCATCCCCACATCCCCATTAGGCGCAGGTCTGCAAGTGCAAAGATAGGAAAGATTTTACGAACGAACAAGAAAATGCCCGGAAATTTCTCGGCGACGAGAAACTTTCGGGCAATTTTGTAGGACATCCTTGAATTTTCCCCTTGGTTTTATTGTATGCCTCTTGTGAGGCATAGGCATCAGAAAGACTTATTAAAGCCTTGTTTCAGATGGTCAGTTTGATAGTGTATAGGGGTTAGAGTTTGGCAAGCAGTTGATTGTATGTCAGAATTGGTATGCCTTTATGATTTTTAAGGTCGGTGAGGTCTTTGTCGCCGCTGACGATGTAGTCCACGGGAACACTTTCTGCCATCGAAAGGAGGTAGAGGTCTTTCGGGTCGCGGATATCGGACTTGGCCTTGATGGTGATGTCGGTGAAGAAGCAGACGTCATAGACCATTTCGAAGAAGTAATATCGTGTCTCGTCAGAGATGAGCTTGTCGAACTTTTTGCGTGCTATGACGCGACGGATTTCGTCAAGCTCCTGCTCGCAGATATAGACTTTCACGTCGTGACGGCACAGCACATCGGCCAGCGACGAGAGCCGCTTGCCTATCATGAACGAAATCCAAAGGTTGGTGTCGAATAGAATCTTCATTCTCCGTAGCGCACTGCGTTTACTTCAGCCTGAATATCCTCGTCAGTCATTTGTGGGGATTTCGGACATGAATTCTCGCCTTGCGAGTGTCCTTCTGCCGAGCGGATGAACCGTTCTACTGACGTGCGACGCTTGCGCATCGTCCAGCCCATTCGCTGAGCCAGTGTCTCAATAAGGGCTGCATCCTGAACGGGAACTGATAATACTAAATCTTCCATATCGTTGCTCCTTTTCAATTACAATGTTTACATATAGAAAATGTATAACAGGAATAAGTAAATCAAAGAACCGTTGTTTGAACGGTTTCGGGGTCAAAGGTACAAAATGTTTGTGAATTACGAGCCGTTTGCGCGTTAAAATTGCAAAATGGCGGACGAAAGTGTTTGCGAAAGTATTGCCAGATCATTGAACGCTTTTCTGGGGAGTGAATGACTTGAGTGACGGGGTGATTTAGGTCATTTCAGAATAAGCAGCTATAGCGGATTATATAATCGGCTGCAGCGGACTATATAATCCGCTATAGCTGCTTATTCTGAAATGACCTAAATCACCCCGGGAAATATGATGATAGCCCCCATGAGAAGGCATGGATTACCCCGTTGTTTTGCAGCAGACTTTGCAGCAGACTACAAAATTTTTGTTTTTGGTTGCAATTTTAATGAGATTATCCCTTTTTTTAAGTACCTTTGCCGCCGCCTTTGGAAAAAAAGAGTAATTGGAGCTGAAGACAGGCTCTTCGAAGGCGATTATTGATATGGGCAACAGAACAGACGATATACTTCACGGATTGCGTGACGGGTTCCCGATAGGGTTGGGCTACTTTGCCGTAGCCTTCTCGTTGGGCATTATCGCATCAAAGGCAGGACTGACTGCACCTGAAGGTTTCCTGAACAGTTTTTTCACCCGTGCCTCGGCAGGAGAGTATGGCGTTTACACTTTGGTAGCGGCTCAGGCTGCTTATGCCGAGGTGGTGGCGATGTGCCTGGTTGCCAATCTGCGCTATATGCTCATGAGTGCAGCACTCTCACAGAAGATAGCCCCCGGCACTTCCAGACTTCACCGCTTGCTGATGGCTTGTTGCATCACAGACGAAGTGTTTGGCATCTCCATTGCTCATCCTGGCTATACACCGCCGGCCTATACCTATTCGGCATCGCTCATTTCAACACTGTTATGGGCCTCTGGATGTGCTGTCGGTATCATGGCAGGTGGACTGTTGGCTCCGAATATGATTACCGCTCTGAGCATGTCGCTCTATGGAATGTTTCTTGCCATCATCATTCCACCGGCCCGTCACGACAAGAATGTGCTCTATGCCCTCTTGGCCAGTTTTGCGCTCAGTGGCCTGTTCGCCGTGGTGCCTTTTGTTTCGGAGTGGGGCAGTGGTGTTCGCACCGTTGTGCTGACCGTTGTCATCTCCGCCGTTGCCGCATGGCTGAAACCTATAAATATCGAAGCCGATGAATCAGCATAGTATCATCATCTACCTCCTTGTCGGTATATTGGTCACCAATCTTATCCGAGTGCTTCCGATGACACTGATTCATGGTCCCATCAGGAACCGTTTTGTGCGCAGCTTCCTCTACTATGTACCATACGTCACGTTGGCTGTGATGACTTTCCCGGATATGGTGCTGGCCACACCGACGCCACTGCCGGGCATCATCGCCCTCTTGGTCGGCATCATTGCTGCCTGGTTCCGCTTCGGCCTGTTCCCCGTGGCCGTCATCTGCTGCGTGATAGCTTTTATGATGATGTAATTACTAATAAAAAAAATATGATATGACCCGCGTATGAAAAAAACTGTTCTTCTTTCGTTTGTCCTGACCTTCTGTCTCGGCATGTATGCACAGACAGATGCCCGGCTGATGGACGACCGTCTGTCGGCTCATGAAGAAATAACCCGAAACCGCTATCTGTGCGGCAGTAACTACCTGGACTACGACCGCTATCCGGCCACGAAGCCGCTGACCAAGGCACCGAAGGGCTATGAGCCCTTCTACATGAGCCACTACGGACGGCATGGCTCGCGCTGGCTCATCGGCAAGCGCGACTACAGCAGGGTGGCCGACGTGCTGGAGAAGGCCGAGGGACAGCAGAAGCTGACGGAGAAGGGCTGCGAGGTGCTGGAACAGCTGCACCGGTTCATGCCCTCGACGGTGAAGCGGTTGGGCGACCTGACCACGGTGGGCGAGCGCCAGCACCACGGGATAGGCAAGCGCATGACGGAGCACTTCCCCGAGATATTCAAGAAGAAAGACGTGGCTGTCGATGCACGCTCTACGGTGGTGCCGCGCTGCATTCTGTCGATGATGGCAGAGTGCGAAGAGCTGATGGCGGCTAACCCCACGGCCCGCATCCACAACGACGTGAGCGAGTCGCTGCAGTACTACCTGAACCAGCCGTGGAACGAGCGGCTGAAGGAGCATTCGAAACGCGTGAAGTGGGAGACGAAGCGGGCTTATCAAGAGCGAATCACGAAGCCGGAACGGCTGATGCAGGTGCTGTTCAACGACCCGCAGTGGGTGAAGGACAGCGTGAATGCGGTGAACCTGATGTACGACCTGTTTGAGGTGGCATCCAACATGCAGAGCCACGACACCGATATAGACCTGCTCAGCCTGTTTACTGCCAGCGAGATGTACGACCAGTGGCGCTACCGCAACTGGTCGTGGTACCTGAGCTACGGGGCAGCACCGCAGACGGGCGGCATCATGCCTTTCTCGCAGCGCAACCTGTTGCGCAACATCATTGAGACAGCCGACACGGTGATAGGCCCTTCGGCAGCGCAAGCCCGCACCCAGGCCACGCTGCGCTTTGGCCACGAGGTGTGCGTCATGCCGCTGGCCTGCCTGCTGGAGCTCGGACAGTGCGGGGTGAGCGTGGAGAACCCCGACTCGCTGGACCGCTACTGGCGCAACTACGACATCTTCCCGATGGGCTGCAACATTCAGCTGGTGTTCTACCGTCCGAAGCGGGGCCGGCAGGGCGACGTGCTGGTGAAGGCGCTGCTGAACGAGCGCGAGACCACGCTGCCCGTCGGCACCACGCAGTGGCCCTACTACCGATGGAACGACTTGCGCAGCTACTACATGGAGAAGCTGCGCAAGTATGAGAATGAAAAATAAGGGAGGGGGATTACTTCTTCAGACGGAAAAAGCCGTAGCTGCGGCCATCGCCGAGAGAGGGCAAATCGGTGCCTTCATGAAGGTCGAGCACCAGCGACATGCCGCTCTGGCTGGAGTTGATCTCATCGAACTCAAGGGTGTAGCTGCAAGTGTCGTAGCCGTTGATGAGCTTGTCTAAGTGCAGATAAGTTCTGTTGCCATTGACGTTGACCACGCGGTAAGTGCCTTTGTATTCGCGCTTCTCGGTGGCGTTCTTCTCGGTGGTTCGCTGCGAAGTAAGAATGCAGGTTTGCGAGCCGAAATAAATTTTCTTGAGATAGCGCATGCAGAACTCGTCGATGGAACTGGGAATGACGATACCGTTCTCCTGCACATTCCACGTGGATTCTACAAAATATGTTGGCTGCACATTGCCTTTCACTGGCGGCTGATAGTCTTCCTGATTCTTCTGGCAAGCCACTATCGACACGCCCAACATGACAAGCATGAATGACTTTAACAGGTGGTTTATATGCATATTACTATTGTTTATGACGTGATAGTGTGCGCAAAATTACATATTTTTTCCATTCTGCCAAAATCTTTTTTCTCGAAAAAGGATTTTTTCCTTGCAAAATATGCCAAATTATTGTACCTTTGCAACAATATGCAATAATCTGATTTTAATGATTACCAAATAATAAAAAAGAAAACGATGAGCAGAGTACTGATGATTGGCGCCGGTGGCGTCGCAACGGTAGCGGCATTCAAGATAGTGCAGAATGCCGACGTATTCACTGAGTTCATGATTGCCAGCCGTCGTAAGGCTAAGTGCGACGCGCTGGTGGAGGCCATCCGCCAGAAGGGCTACACCATGCCCATACAGACGGCACAGGTCGATGCCGACGACGTGGAGCAGCTGAAGGCGCTCTTCTCCGGCTTCAAGCCTGAGCTGGTGATTAATCTTGCCCTGCCTTATCAGGACCTCACCATCATGGATGCCTGTCTGGCCTGCGGCTGCAGCTATCTTGACACGGCCAACTATGAGCCGAAAGACGAGGCCCACTTCGAGTATTCATGGCAGTGGGCCTATCGCGACCGCTTCCGCGAGGCCGGGCTGACCGCCATCCTGGGCTGCGGATTCGATCCGGGCGTGACGAGCATCTTCACCGCCTACGCTGCCAAGCATCACTTCAAGGAGATGCAGTATCTGGACATCGTGGACTGCAACGCAGGCGACCACCACAAGGCATTTGCCACCAACTTCAACCCTGAGATCAACATTCGCGAGATTACGCAGAAGGGACTCTACTGGGAAGACGGCAAGTGGGTGGAGACCGAGCCGCTGGAGATTCACAAGGACCTGACCTATCCCGAGATAGGACCGCGCGACAGCTATCTGCTGCACCACGAAGAGATAGAGTCGCTGGTCATTAACTATCCCACCATCAGGCGCGCCCGTTTCTGGATGACCTTCGGCCAGCAGTATCTGAAGCATCTGGAGGTAATCCAGAACATCGGCATGAGCCGCATTGACGAGGTGGAGTACGAGGCTCCGCTGGCCGACGGCTCCGGCAAGACGGTGAAGGTGAAGATTGTGCCGCTGCAGTTCCTGAAGGCTGTGCTGCCCAATCCGCAGGACCTGGGCGAGAACTACGAGGGTCAGACCTCTATCGGCTGTCGCATTCGCGGCATCGGACAGGATGGCAAGGAACACACCTATTATATATATAATAACTGCTCGCACCGCGCAGCCTACGAAGAGACGGGCATGCAGGGCGTGAGCTACACCACGGGTGTGCCGGCCATGATTGGTGCCATGATGTTCTGCAAGGGACTGTGGCGCAAGCCCGGCGTGTTCAACGTGGAGGAGTTCGATCCCGATCCCTTCATGGAACAGCTGAACAAGCAGGGACTGCCCTGGCACGAGATACACGACGGCGACCTGGAGCTGTGATCCATTGGCAAGAAAATAACTACATAATAACACAAGAACACCTTTATGGCAAAGAAAGAAACTGAGGGCGAGGTACTGAACCCTCAACAGGAGAAACTGAAAGCCCTGCAGGCGGCCATGTCGAAGATAGAAAAAGACTTCGGCAAGGGCAGCATCATGCGCATGGGCGAAGAAAAAATAGAGAACGTTGAGGTGATCTCCACCGGCTCGATAGCACTGAACGCAGCACTGGGCGTGGGCGGCTATCCTAAGGGACGAATCATTGAGATCTATGGACCGGAATCGAGCGGTAAGACGACACTGGCCATCCACGCTATTGCCGAGGCTCAGAAGGCTGGCGGCATTGCTGCCTTCATTGATGCCGAGCATGCCTTCGACCGCTTCTATGCTCAGAAGTTGGGCGTAGATATAGACAATCTCTACATCTCGCAGCCCGACAACGGCGAGCAGGCACTCGAGATAGCCGACCAGCTCATTCGCTCGGCTGCCATCGACATCATCGTGATCGACTCGGTGGCTGCGCTCACTCCGAAAAAGGAGATTGAGGGCGACATGGGCGACTCAGCCGTCGGTCTGCATGCCCGACTGATGAGCCAGGCACTGCGCAAGGTGACTTCGACCATCGCCAAGACCAATACCACCTGCATCTTTATCAACCAGTTGCGTGAGAAGATTGGCGTGATGTTCGGCAACCCCGAGACCACCACAGGTGGCAATGCGCTGAAGTTCTATGCCTCGGTGCGACTCGACATCCGTCGCGTCACCACCATCAAGGATGGCGACAACGTGATTGGCAATCAGGTGCGCGTGAAGGTGGTGAAGAACAAGGTGGCTCCTCCCTTCCGCAAGGCTGAGTTCGAAATCACCTTTGGCGAGGGTATCTCGAAGATTGGCGAGATTGTTGACCTTGGCGTAGAGCTGGGCATCATCAAGAAGAGCGGCTCGTGGTTCAGTTATGGCGATTCCAGACTGGCGCAGGGGCGCGACGCCACCAAGGAGCTGCTCAGGGATAATCCTGAACTGTGCGAAGAGCTGGAAGCACAGATCATGGAAAAACTGAAGGAGCAGAACGTGTAAACGATTCGGAATAGTGCAAAAAGAAAGAAGTGGGCGGGACCTCAAGGTCTTGCCCACTTCTTCTTCGTAGCTCGGCTTGTGCTGTCTGCGTCTTGCTGTTACTTCACATACTTCACCTTCTTTGTTGAGGAGTTGAAGATCACCGTGCAGTTGTTGCCGCTGATGCCCGAGCTATATACCCACATGTACTCTCCTTTGTTGTTATGCACTTTGGTGTCGGGCTCGCCCAGTGCCAGCTTCACCTCGGTCTCATTGAATCCGCTATGAACGATGGAGCGGCGTATGTCGGCCAGGTGCTCTTGCTTCACACCCTCAATGGTGCCTACGTTGCCGCTGGCAAAGAGGTGATAGAAGTAATCGTCGTCAGAAAGGTCGTTGCCGTTGTTGTCCTTATAGTCTTTTCCGTCATTAAGGAAGCTCACCTTCTTCTTGTACTTCTTGCCATCTTTCTCGAATGTCATTCTGACATACTCAGTGCCGCCTACGCCCGTAGCGCCTACAACGGTGAAGCCTGTCAGACGGGGAATGGCTTCAATATTGCCCTTTTCGTTTTCCAGCTCAAGCCTGCGGAGGGTGAACACACGCATGCCTATGTATTTGCGGTATTGCTGGTCGTGTGCCATCTTGTCAGCCAGCATCTCAAACGAGCCCTCAAACGTGTGCTTGATGACATCGTCTTCAGTAAACTCATGATCGCTCATGCCACTATTGGTGCGGCTGAGCGCCACGTTCTGGAAGAACTCGCGGCCTTCGTCGTCTTGCACAATCAGCTTCACGGGATAGTTGCGCGTTCCCACACCGGCTGCCACCACAGTCACCTCGATGGGTTCGGGCAGCTCTATCTTCTCATAGCCATAGCTCGTAGTGCTGACATCTACATTATATGTCTTACGCTTAGTGATCAGGCGCTTACCCACTAGCAAGTCGATTGCTATGTCAACATCGCCCAGATATGCCAGCGTAGGCACGCCGTGCTTGGTGAAACAGTAGTCGTCGAACTTGTTTGTGGGCAACTCGAAATAGTATGGCGTTCCGTCGGCCTCGTCTTCAAAGTTGACACGCTCATGCAGTTCGTTCTCGCCGGAATGGCCTTTATAGACCAGAATCTTATGGCGCAGCGACATGCTGCTGACCATGCTGCCGGTGCTGTCGCAGAAGGTGCGAATCACCATGTCCTTCTTGTCGGGAATCACCATGAAGCGCATGCCTTCCTTCCAGTCGCACATGCTCTGGTAGGGGAAATTCTTCTGAATGAAGCTCACTGCTGTCGTCTGGTCGTCGGCCTTCTCCTTCTCTTCAGGCACTTCCTCGGCTTTCTCCTCGGTGAAGATAATGTTGTTGGTCCACACCAGATACTTGTTGTTGGGATCACGAGTCTGCGCCTCTGCCGTTACGCCCAGCAATAAGGCCGCAGCCATCAAAACCATCCTTTTCATCATGTATGTCATTTTGTGATTTCTATTGGTTTATAGCGATGCAAAGATAGGAAATCTTTTCCATAATATGCCAAAATGTCGTAATAAATGGCAGATTCTTGAGAAAAATTATACTTTTGGCATGCGCTTTGCTATTTATAGAGTGGCTAATGCCGAGTAAACTGAATAATAACAAATAAAAAAAGAATAAGAATTATGGGAAAGATTATTGGAATTGACTTAGGTACAACAAACTCGTGTGTATCTGTTTTCGAAGGCAACGAGCCTGTCGTGATCGCTAACAGCGAAGGCAAGCGCACAACGCCTTCAGTAGTAGGCTTCGTAGAAGGTGGCGAGCGCAAGATTGGCGATCCTGCCAAGCGTCAGGCCATCACAAATCCGCAGAAGACGGTTTACTCCATCAAGCGCTTCATGGGTGAGACCTGGGCACAGACGGAGAAGGAAATCTCTCGCGTACCGTTTAAAGTAGTGAATGAGGGCGGCTATCCCCGAGTTGATATCGACGGTCGTAAATATACACCGCAGGAAATCTCGGCTATGGTGCTGCAGAAGATGAAGAAGACCGCTGAGGACTATCTGGGACAGGAAGTGACCGATGCCGTCATCACAGTGCCTGCCTACTTCTCTGACTCACAGCGTCAGGCCACGAAAGAGGCTGGCCAGATTGCCGGTCTGAATGTGCGCCGTATCGTCAACGAGCCTACGGCAGCTGCTCTGGCTTACGGTATCGACAAGACCAATAAGGATATGAAGATTGCCGTGTTCGACCTCGGTGGCGGTACATTCGATATCTCAATCCTTGACTTCGGTGGCGGTGTGTTCGAAGTGCTTTCTACCAATGGTGATACCCATCTGGGTGGTGACGACTTCGACCAGGTGATCATCGACTGGCTGGTTGACGAGTTCCGTCACGACGAGGGTGCCGATCTGAAGAGCGATCCTATGGCCATGCAGCGCTTGAAGGAAGCTGCTGAGAAGGCAAAGATTGAGCTGTCAAGCTCTACCTCAACTGAGATCAACCTGCCTTACATCACTGCAACGGCTGCAGGTCCTAAGCACCTCATCAAGACTCTGACTCGTGCTAAGTTCGAGCAGCTGGCTCACAATCTGATTCAGGCTTGCCTCGTGCCCTGTCAGAATGCCGTTCGCGATGCCGGCATCTCAGTGAACGATATTGACGAGGTGATTCTCGTTGGTGGTTCAAGCCGTATTCCTGCTGTGCAGACACTGGTGAAGAACTACTTTGGCAAGGAGCCTTCAAAGGGCGTGAACCCCGATGAGGTGGTAGCAGTAGGCGCAGCCATTCAGGGCGCTATTCTGAATCAGGAGACAGGTCAGGACATCGTGCTGCTCGACGTCACTCCGCTGACACTGGGTATCGAGACCCTCGGTGGCGTAATGACCAAGCTCATTGATGCCAACTCAACCATCCCCTGCAAGAAGAGCGAGACCTTCTCTACTGCAGCCGACAATCAGACAGAGGTGACCATCCATGTGCTGCAGGGCGAGCGCCCGATGGCCGCACAGAACAAGAGCATCGGACAGTTCAACCTCACCGGCATAGCTCCCGCTCGTCGCGGTGTGCCTCAGATTGAGGTGACGTTCGACATCGATGCCAACGGTATCTTGAAAGTTTCTGCCAAGGATAAGGCAACAGGCAAGGAGCAGGCCATCCGCATCGAGGCTTCGTCGGGTCTCTCTCAGGAGGAAATCGACCGCATGAAGGCTGAGGCCGAGCAGAATGCTGAGAATGATAAGAAGGAGCGTGAGCGCATCGACAAGATGAATCAGGCCGACTCCATGATTTTCCAGACCGAGACCTTCCTCAACGAGAATGGTGACAAGCTCGGTGCCGACAAGGGCAATGTGGAGCAGGCACTCCAGCAGTTGAAGGATGCTCACAAAGGTGGTGACATCACTGCCATTGACAATGCCATCAACAACCTCAATCAGGTCATGCAGGCTGCTTCTGCCAAGATGTACCAGCAAGGTCAGGCAGGTCCTCAGCCCGGAGCTCAGCAGGCAGGAGGCGCAGGCTTCCAAGGTGGTCAGCAGGCCCAGTCGAATCCTAATGACAACATTCAGGATGCCGACTTCGAGGAGGTGAAATGAGACGCATAAGCAAAGACATAACAAAACACTGTCAAATGGCGTGTAGCTCTGGTGAGTTACACGCCATTTGCTTTTTATGGGCTCATGTTTTCTATGTGCTTATTCAGCCTTTTTTTACGGCTTTTTTGTTACATGTGTGTAGCTAGACTTAATGGTAGATTATATCAACAGAGATACCGAGATTATTCTCAAAGCTTCCATTTTTGATCAAGTGCTATATGAAGCAGTCTGATTTCTTCCTTTGGCATAGCCATAAGTATTTTCTTTACTGTTGCTTTTGACATAATCCGAAAATGGTTGTATGTCGATTGAACTTGTACGGGTACTTGTATGGGTAGTGGTATTCTTTCAGAACTTGTGTTGCCCAGATACGGAACTGGGTAGCCTCGTAGCTATTTACGCGATAACCTACGGCAATGACCACATCAAGGTTATACATCATCACCTCACCCGACCATTTGTCCGAAGGTATTCGAATTTTTCTAATAGTATCGGACAAATGTATCTCCCCACTCTGTTCTATTTGGTCAAGATGGTAGTTAATTGTAGGAACTGTCACGCCAAATAGTTCTGCCATCCTCTGTTGCGAAAGCCAGAAAGTATTGGTGTCGAAGATAACTTGAACCTGTACTTTCCCATGTCCACCTCTGTACATGAGTACTGAAGACTCCATGCTTCTCACCGCCACATCAGGAGTCATGGTTGCGCTGAAATATTGCTGTGCTGCCTTTACCATCTCTTTCTTTTGGTC
>DFJI01000022.1:0-6822 GCA_002372235.1 Prevotella sp. UBA3675
ACTCGTCAAAGTTTAAGTATAGCTCATTATCGTTCTTTTCGCTCATATCTCGTCTTACTATATACTTATAACGTTTTTATCTTGTTCTATATTATTCTACTTCTATATAGGTTCAAATTCCCTTTCAATAACAGTAACATCAGTAGGGTCTCTCTCAATGTTCGCCAATAAAGTTCGATTCAAAGAGAAATATTCACAATCTATAGGTGCTTCTCGTATGGGATACTGAGGTGTACCCTTCGTCTTGTATCGCCTACAAATCTTCTCCGTTAAGCCATAGCTGTTTACTTCCGATAAAAAGAAACACAGCTCGCAATAGCAAGCCTTTCTCTTTTTCTGATAGCACTTTAGTAGTGAATATATTTTTGCCTCGTACAGGCCCATAGTCTGTTCTGCAAATATAATCTCACAAACGGTACTGCGTTTTCTGTTGTTAATCTCTGAACAGGAAACTATGTCCAAGTGATACTTCCCGCTTGAAAAGAGTTCAAATTTCTCAATGCCTCTGTCAATTTCAGTGCGGTCAACAGTACCACTATTATTCTTTTTGAAGTTCAAAAACGTCGCTCTACCTTCTCCGATAGCGTTATCTTGCAATGTCATGAGCGATTCCTCATTGTAAACTTCCAATTCAACAATTCTATTATCCAAAGAAGTTACGTCCACATGACAACTTCCAGCATCTATGCTTATTATGATAGCCTGGTTAAACGTGTCTGCTCTTTTAATGACTAAGTCGCACTTATATTTGGTATTGGGAAACATGTAGTCCTTTAGGCACTCAACATATCCATGCTTTTTCAAATCGTATGGAATGTGTTTATCCTTGACGCATTCTTCTTGATTGTAAAAAGTACAAGACGAACTATCGCAACACGACAGGTGTTGTGGTATGGAAATTAGGAAACCTTTAGAAGCGTAGAACTTGGCATAAATTATCTCCTTTGCTGCCTCATGCAAATACAAGTCATCTTCACAATGTGGTTGTTCATCGACATGAGTAAAAAGAAAAGAGCCATCATCGTCAACATCTATAGTCAGTTCTTTTCCGCAAGCCAAACAATAATATGAATGCTCGTTCATATTAGCTACATCGTCCCTTAGATTTACCAATTGCCCATTCTCGTCCTTGGCAAAAGTCCTATTCAAACGACGATACTCATCATAATAGTCATCATATCTGTCACAAGGGCCAGACCCAGAAGCATGTCCAGCTTTTCTATTCGACACGCTAATATCACGAATCCATTTTCTGTTCTCTACAGAATTCATAATGAACTCTTTTACGGCAACAGGATCAAGAGAGCATCTGTTTAAGTCAATCTCAATGCAATCAATATGAGCAGAAATAATTTTGCCCCTCTTCTTCGTATCTACTGCGTGTGTACGCTTAAACTCTATCCAAAGACTCTTGTCCCCTTTATAACCAATACAATCTGGACGAAGCCTTGTATCTTTATCATAGAACTCAACTTCGACCCTGTCAAAACGATGCTGTTCTCCCAGCCTTCCATCAAATCTGTTTGGGAGGAACACACACTTTGATTCCGACAGTACATCTTTGGCCATCTTGTGAAGAGCAGACTCAACAGCACCTACACAATCAGCCCCACTTAGATGTGCAAAGTGGTGAATCATTTTCTCTCCATCGCCACCATTTTTAGCACATAGTGCACTTTTACAATGAGGACAAACGCATCCACACTCATTGCCATTTGGTACCTCATCCACATGTACCAAATCGCCCTCTTGATTGAGTGCCCATGTGAGGTATGCTTTGCTACTACTCATTGTGTCGTAAATCTACATTTAGGATAATTTGAACACCCATAGAAAGTACCATACTTTCCGTTTCGTCCTATAAGATGACCTCCACATTTTGGACAGATGCCGGAATTGATGGTTGCATTTACTTCTCTCGCTGCAGTTCGAAGGTTCTTGACGTGTTGCCTGTCGCTTACTGTCTCTCTAATATTATTACCGGTTAATATTGCAAGAACGGCTTGAACATCATTATCAGTAAGGTATGTAGTTTTGTACCCATCGATCACATCCAAGAGGTTTTCTTCATAAACAACATGATTTTTACTCTCAACATAGCTAAGTATTGCATCACCAGTAAAGACAACAATAGGGACGATTTTGACATGTGGGAATACTGATAGTAGTTCTTTGATCCTGAAAGCATGACCAACTGATTGCTTGACAGGATTGTAAAAGCGGTTTTTCGTTACGTATGTATATGTCTTCCACCACTTCTTTGCATATGTTACTTCTGTAACAATTAACTGAGTCCACTCTTTGCGATTGTCGTCTCCATATATCTCGCCTCGATAGTTTTTAGTCTCTATAGTAAAGATGCCATATTTAGAAACAACGAGGTGGTCTATTTGAGTCGTTCCCTTCTCGGTTCGGAAAACCAAATCATTTAGAATAGTGTACTCATCTGACAGTTGTGATAATATCGCAGACACACGCATTTCCCCTCTCTTTCCCTTCTGCTTTGCTGAATTGTACCAAGCAAGGTAGACGAAGAGAACAACAATTAATATAATTATCAAAGGGGTTATTAACTGCATAGGATTCTTTGGATATAATCAAAACATATTGATAAAGCTGTTAATCAGTTTCAAGTTTGTTGCGGTTAATTGGTAATTCCCGATACCTTCTTGTCTCAGCAAATACACTAAAGATTCATCAGTTACAAGTTTGTTTACTTGTTTTAATGTCTTGCTGTCTTCTAAAGCATATATCCCCGTTATTGCCTTTGAAATATCAAGGAACTCAACTCCCTTACAAACTATGCGGTATTCATTTTCATGTTCCCAATGTTTGTGCTTTGTAAAGAATAATAAAGTTTGATTGAGTGTTACATACCTCGCTGCTGCATCAGATTGCAAAGGGTCAATTCCTTCTAAAAGTGGCATAGGCACTATCTCCTCATAAGTAACCTCTCCCTCAAAAAAAGAATCAGTAGGTCGTTCTATTCTGGAGCTTTCCAGCTCTATGCAAACACCATCTTTCCAAGTGTTGTATCTTGTTTTTCTTCTAGCATACTGCCCCCACATCATAGGAGAAGCATAACCTTTCAATGTTTTATAATTCTTTGTGAGACTGATTTGTTTATAACTATCGATCTCACGAAAAACAGAATTAAAAAATGACTCAATTGCCCCACCATCTTTCAGTGAAAGAAATGAGTTTTTTGTAAGCCTTAGACTCTTATTACGCTCAAAAGAATCATTAGTAGTTTTACTGACACAGAACTTGAGACTTTTACTTTCCCAAATCTTTTTGAATGAATCAATGGATGTATAATGATATAACTTCATGACTTCAGCCTTCGTAAGATGATTATATAAAATACTTTTATATCGAAAACTTCATTGGCTTATATTCATAATCCGAACACTCCCAGACCCATTGCACGACTTGCCTTGTCAAGTTAAGGCGATTAATGGGGTCTTTTATTAAACTGATTTCTAACGTATCCTTGTTTTGAAAGACCAAAGCGATGCAGTAATTGCTTGGCTTATACTGAGCTGCAGCAAATTCGTTGTTAGTCATACGGAATTTTTGACCAACATAGTCTATGGATTTTACTTCGATATATATGTTCTTTCCGTTTGGATCACTTCCTTCTAAGTCAAATCCTAAGTTTTGTTTGCTAACATCCTTAAGCCTGAATCCATTAGCATTCAATGCTGCCAAAGTATTCTCTTCAGCGCTTCTCCATTTTTGCACTCCCTCATTGTTTACAACCGACTTTAAGGAAGAAGAAGCATCATTAAACCACTGAGAAACGCTTGTCGGATTGTCAGATTTGTCGTCGTCATCATATAAATCATCATCTTCATCATCAAAGAGCAAATCATTTATGTTGGATAGCCCTATTTTTTTAAGGAACTGGCTAATGTCATTTTTAGACATGCCATTATCCTCCATCAGTTTGATAAAACTCTCATCTATTTCACCTTCTTCGTCATTTATTTCTTTCAAGGAACATAGTCCACCATTCGACATTACTAAAGCGGTAGTTGTCAAAGAAGGCAATCTGTGATTCATTAAAGCCTCTTTCATTCCTGCTGTCAATATTTGAGCACACCCCAACACAGATATTTGTGCGTTGTCTGCTTTTACTATAAGCGCCCCAACGTCTTCAGGCTTATTACCTAAAAACTTTAATAAATCACTCAATCCAGGAACATCACTACATTCTGGAGCGATATATGGCAAGTTTGATGCCGACATAATTTTAGAAAAATCCTCTGCATTCAACCATGATGGAGCCAGTCTAACATTTGATAGCTCTTTGCCAAAAGCATTTTTAATCTTAATAGCAAATTCTTTTTCAAATGACTGTTTCATCAATTGAATTAGTTTCCAGTCAAAATAGGGCATCAAAGCATCAACCATATTTCTATCTTTGTTTGCAAGTGCGTATTTTAGCAAAGAAGCATAGAGGTGTGTGAGGTTAGATATTACTTTTATAGTAGTATCATCCATTATGAGATGCCTGCGAGACGGATCTGTACTAAAATCGCCGTTTACTACAACACCTAATCCGCAACTATCTTCCGTTGGAAGAAATGCATGGATAATAGCCTCGCTCTTTGGTAGCCTCTCAACCTTGTCTTTATTCATGGAGAATGCTATACTGCAAGTGGAATCCGAGCATACAAACCAGTTAGAAATAGCCTCTGTCGTTGATACCCTTAAATAACGTCCCCTTTCGTTCAACTCAATGACCGCAATATTCGCTGTCACTTTCTTTGTTAAATGTATCTTGATGACTTGGATGCTATTTAGGAACAATAAAGTCGTATTGGCAAAAGAAGTATACTCTTCGTCAATCTGATTAGCCAATACTCCAGAAAAGATAAAGATCGTGTTAAACCCTTCATTCTGCATCTTTCTAATTTCGTCTGCTAATTCATCCTTTACAGACTTTTCCAGCTCATGAGGAATTCTTATCAAAGGAACCTTTGGAGCCTGTGGAACGATTTGTTTTGACAATTCTTTTGAGAATGTAATTTCAAAATCGCCACTTATCAGGTGTACCTCTTTTGCAAAACTAACTACTGACTTGAATCCTATTCCTCTATATCCAATCGTCGTTCCTCTAACCTTATTTGACGACGCACTACGACATAGACTTTCCAAGTCTTTGATGTTAAAAGGTCGTCCATTATTGGCAACGAACAAAAAATCGCCAGAACGTTTGACGTAAAACTTTGTTGCCTTAGCGTCATCTGCATTCTGCAATAATTCAATAAATGAACGGCTATTGTAACTTTCAGATACGTATGCTTCCAGTCCTGCCAGGTCAGACAGAAGCATGGGAGAACTCTTCGCTTCAGTTATAAGAGAATCCCTCAGTATTGATAATTCTTTATTCATCGTATAGGATAAATTCTAATTTTACTTATCTCATCAACAGGAATATCAAGTTTTAAGGTGCCAAAGTTATAAACCTCGAATCCTTTGAAATCACTGGAATGGAGGCTTGTATGATATACTATGTTATCATCTATATCATATATAGCAGCTTCAATCGTAAAACTATCATTTGTGACTTCACCATTCAGAGCTAAGACTTCACAAAACAATTTTATGGAATATTCATCTTCAACCTTTACGGAAAATTTTTGAAGAGTTAAACCGAATTGTTCTTCTATAAATTCAAAATGTTCAATCTTATTCTTAAGATTCAAATTGACATTACCGCTTTCTCTGTCTTCAACGATAAACCACTGGCCATTTTGTCTAAGCAATAAGAGAGTCGCAAGTTTACCATCGTTAACTTCAAACTCAATCCTATCACCATCTTCAACTTTTGTTATACCATCAAACTGAATATCCAAATCCACGAATGCATTAGACTGAAGAAAGGTTCCATAAACACCGAAGTTTAGGGTTAAGACAGAACCACGTTTCATTCCTTGCCCGACAGATATATAATTTAAACTATGAGCGAGCTTCTTCTTTTTATCGTTATAATTGGTAACACGCATTGTCAAAGCTAACTTTTTCTCATAGCAAATCTCTTTTATTTCTTCCTTTATTATTTCAAAGGAGATTCCTTTAAAAAAAATGTCCTTTAATAGTTCCATAATTATTATGTTCTTAATTAAAATTCTTTACTATCAATTCTGTAGTCAACTCCTGGCTCATATCTGATGAGCTAACTCGTTACTTTTGACGTTTCCCTATAAGCGTAATTCTCTCTTGCTGCAGCTAATTCTTCTTCACTCAATGGAGCGTTGGAATATCTGAAGATGTTGCCATTATACTGAGTTTGAAGTTTTTCTCTGCCATTATCAGTTAGCGTATATTTCTGTTTCGGACTGTTTGGAACATCCTTTATCGTCGGTTCTACCAGACCAGACTCACACAAATGCTGCAATACATTATTTTTTATTCTTCCTCTATTCTTTTCTTTGGTCTTTTCCATCAATTCTTTCAATGATTGTGGTTCTTTACACAGAGCTATGAGAATAGCGGTTGCGTCAGGATAATGTGACACGTCCAACTTGGGACAAGCTTGTGACAAGACTTGTGACAAGACTTGTGACAAGCTGGGGACATTATCACCGCCATTTTTACCGCCAACATTACCGCCATCGTCGTAAGCCCTCAGTATCAGATAGCCATTCTTCCGTGAATTTGGCAGGTCGTTAGCAAAGGCACAGATAGCCTCCTGGAACTTATCCATGTCACCTGTTGGCTCTCGCCTTCTTCCTCCTTGCAAGGCATAGTCCAAGCGAGCTTGTCCTCTGCTCTTGCTTCGTGCGTCAGTTGACGTGGTTCGCTCCACACGAT
>DFJI01000022.1:7019-39161 GCA_002372235.1 Prevotella sp. UBA3675
CCTGTCTCACCAACTCCTGCACAGGTACTTCAAGTGCATTGGCAATAGCTATGAGTGTTTCAAGGCTGGGTTGGGTAGTGTTTGTTACCCATTTGGATATAGTTGCCTGATCCTTTCCCAACTTATCCGCCAACCACTTGTTGTTTAGGTCGTGTTCTGCTAGAACGATTCTTATCCGATTTAATTTTGCCATGATAGTTTTCTCTTGTTTGTGGACAAAGATACAAAAAACAATTCATAATTCAGCAGAATACACTAAATTTTTATTGCTTGTGGTGAAAATTTGATGATTTTATCAAGTATTTGCTGTTTTAGCTGTCATAAACAAGACATTTTGGCAACGTAATCGCATTCCTCTTCGAGCATAATTTAATTTGATGGTAATTTGCTGGCAACTTGCCGAAACAATCAAAACGTGGATGAAGATTTGTCTAATACGCTGATAATCAGCGACAATTAAAATCAAGTTTAATTTGCTAGTAATTTGCCAAAGAAAGAGATAATAGAGCTCTTTTATAGGTATTCCTAAATAAAAAAGTGCCAATAATGGCAGATTTTGATAACGAAAGTTAACGAGAGAAGTTTATTCGTTTATGTCACTTCAAACCTTTATTTCGGTTGATAAATGTTAAAAAGCAGCAATATTATAACTATTTTTACTCAAAAACCTTTGTATAATCAAATTTAATTGCTATTTTTGTAGCAATTCTACAAAATCAAATATGTAATGATACTAAAAATCGAATTTGAGAATTTCTTTTCTATTAGAGATAGAATAAGAATCGACTTCAGAGCAGGAAACATCAATACAGCTCTTGCACGGGAGTTAAGCCACAATGTAATGGAGTGGAACGGTGTGCCCGTACTTAAAACTATTGGACTGTTTGGGCCTAACGCTTCTGGCAAATCGAATATTCTGAAAGCCATTACTTTTTGCTGTAGAATGATTTTGGAGTCACACCTCTACAACGAAGGTGCGACATTCAATTTCGAGCCTTTCAAATTTGATGGTTGGCAAGATAAATCAAGTAAGTTCTTGATTGATTTTGTTTGCAATGACGTGGAATACGAATACGCTTTTGAATTAACTCGTGAACGTATTATCAGTGAAAGTCTATATCATTATCCAGTTGGCAGACGTGCAAAAATATTTGTTCGCGATGCTGACGGAAAGTACAGTTTTGGCACTGGCGTTATGGCTAAGCCTTCGGATGTGGTTACAAACACCAGTGAGAAGAACCTTTTCCTAAGTCGTGCCAGCTCGATGAACAGGGAAATTGCCCAAAAGCTATATCGTTATTTCATGAATCAATTCTTGCTTGGACTTGTGAATGTGAATGACATGATGGTGTTGGATAGTTTCAATGCTTACAAGAAGGTGATACTCAAAGCACTTGAAATATGCGATACAGATATTACTGACATTGAGGCAAGGAAAGAACAAGTGCCTGCTCCTGTGGTTGTACCTGGACAAACGGAGCTATCATACAAGCTGGTGGATGTGCTTCGTTTCAAGACATTCCATCGCAACCAAAAGAATATCATGTTCGACATGGACATGGAAGAATCTAACGGTACAAGAAAAATGTTCCAGATTCTGATACGACTCTTGGATGTGGTAAAGAATAAGAAGAGCATTATGATGGACGAGTTTGACATGGGATTGCACACTCGTCTGGCTGATTTCATTCTCGACTTGATTCATGCCTCTGAGAGCAGTCAGTTATTGTTCACATCTCACAACACAAACCTTATCGATGTCAAACGACTGAGACGTGACCAAATTGTTTTTGTCAACAAGTCGGAGCAAGGCGCAACGGAGGTGTATTCATTATACGACTTCAAGGATTTCCGTGAGAATATGGATGCCGAAAAGGGATATATACAAGGACGCTTTGACGCTGTGCCTTATGTTGATTCATCGGTGTCAAGTATCAAACAATTATTGGAAGGTTGATTATGGCAAGCAAAAGAGAACCGTCACCATCTTTGCGAATGCGAAAGATTGCCCTTGTTATTTGCGAGGGCGAGACAGAGGTCTGCTATATCAATCTTCTGAAATCGTGGTATAAGTCACCCATCAGAATCGTTTCGCACATAGAAGGAACAAAGATTACTCCATCATTGGTTGAGAAACGTACAAAGGAACTCAAAATCTCACAATGGGATAAGGTGCATACATTCCTCATGTACGACATGGATGTACAAGCCATCAATGAGAAACTACGTAAATGCAAGGCGGAAATGCTGCTTAGCAATCCTTGCTTTGAAATATGGTTGCTACTTCATGCCAAAGACCAGAAGGCTGCAATCGAAACAGATGCACTCATCAAAGAGTTGAAGAAAAGTGCTCCCGTGTGGAAGAATTATTCAAAATCCGCTTTTACCGACACACAAAAGTCTTTCTTAAACAACAACACGGATGTTGCTGTTACAAGAGCAAAGGAATTGCGTGAGTTCCATAATCCATCAACAGGTATCTACAAATTGATTGAAATGTTGAAAGAGGATGCGCGTCAATTAGCTGAAAGCAAGGAATAGATTTGTTGGGGAACAAACTCCTATCGTCTAGCAAGGTTTTCGTTATTTCCACTTTGCAGAACAAATTTTAAATATAAAAAAGTAGCAAGGACTATTTGTGGGGGGATTAATTTAGCAACATTAATTATGGTGACTTAGATTAGAAAAAGTTGTCACTTTAGGAGGTAAAAAGAAAGTGACAACTTTTTCTTGTCTAAGTCATTATTTCTCTTCTTCCTGTTTCTCTTCTTCCTGCTTCTCTTCTTCCTTGAAGTCGGTGATGTTGTTCTCAATCAGGATGTTGTACCACTGTATGAGCTTCTTGATGTCACTGATGTGTACGCGGTCACGGTCAAAGTTGGGGAGCACCTTGGCGAAGTACTCACGCAGCTCGTCGTTGGTGGCTTTCTTGAAGTCGATGGTGGCCTTCTTGCCCTCCTCCAGTGTCTTCATGCTCTCCAGCACTACCATGAGCGACACGTCTTCGTCGTCGGTGAACATGGCGATGTCGGCCAGTGATGTGATGCGGTCGGTAGCGAAGGCTGGTTGACGGCGGTGTGTGGCGTCAAGTGCCTCGACAATGAGATTGTTCTTACCACGTGTAACGAGTTTGTAAAGTCCGGGCTTGCCGGAAATAGCTAAAATTGTTTGTTGCATTGTTCTAATATCAAGTTAATTTGTTGATTCAAATCTGTTGTTCCGTCGTTGATGATTTCGAAGTCGGCCCGTCGGCGCACTTCTTCCTGTGGCCACTGGCGGCCCATCCACTCCTTTGCTTTCTCGCGGCTGATGCCGTCGCGCTGCATGATGCGTTGAATGCGTATCTCCTCGGGGGCGGTGACAGCGATGACGCGATCGACCAGACGGTTGATGCCCGACTCGAACAGAATGGCGCTTTCCATCCACTGCAGTCCGCTCTCTTCGAAGTCGCGGAATACGGCTGGATGCACAACGGCATCGATGGCATGGGCATTCGCCTCAGAGGCTAAGAGGAACTGAGCCACAGCGGCTTTGTTCAGTTGCCATTCCCGTTGCCCTGCAGAGTGACTGACGGGCAGGTAGGCATCAGGACCGATGAGGCTCGTGAGCTGTTGGCGGAGGTCGGCTGAGGTGCGCATCAGCCGTTTGGCAGCGCTGTCGCAGTCATAGACTGTGATGCCCCGCTCAGCCAAGAGCTTGCAAACGTAGCTCTTTCCGCTGCCTATGCCGCCTGTGATGCCTGTCTTCATTGGATTATGTCTGTTTGCTCGGGTTGGTCTTCAATGAGATAGTCGAGCTGTGTCAGGTTGAGTGTGGCTTGAGAGATGCCCGGTGGTGTCTGTTGCAGATAGACGTTGCACTTGGGAGCATGCGAAGCCTTGATTTCATTATAGTCGGCCACGACGACAAAGTCGGAGGGCGACAGTTGCTGATAGGTCTTGACCCCGGCCACGAACTTCACGCTGACCTTGGCAGGAAACAGTCGGAGCACTTTCCCCGGTGGCATGTTGATGCCCACCACGGGTATGTCGTTGATGCTCTCCTCCGTGAGCACGTCGGTCATGAACATCAGGTCGATTATCTCGGGTATCATCTTCACTCCGGCTATGCGCTGCAGACGGGTCGTCACCTGTAGCGTGTCGCGGAAGTTGGTGTAGTTGAGCACATCCGTATAGATGACGTTGATGCTGTCGAGCTTTTCGCGTGGCGCATAGATAGTGATGGTGTCGGGATTGTACTTCACGTCTGCAATGAAGTACAAATCATCCGGAGTCACCGTTCCTCTCCATTTCACGGGTACGCGCTTGCGCTCGCCAAAGTTGTAGTAGAATGTCAGGCGGTCGGGCTTGATGCTCACCAGCTTAGACGAGGCCGCAAGGTGAGACGACACTCTCTTTGACAGTTCGGCACCCGTCACTTCGCCCGTGTTGTTTTTGTGAACGTGGCTGTTGAAGTCGATTTCGATTTCCGGCATGGCATCGCCATAGAGATAGGTGAGCAGCACGATGCCCTTGTCCATGACGGTGACGCGGATGGTGTCGGTCTCAGCCGATGTGAGCACGGCGGTCTTGGGCACGTTGACATACTTCACCGGTATCCTAATCTCCTGCTCATACGTCTCGTTGAGCGTGGTGAGCAGCCAGAAGATGCCTGCTACGGCGAAGAAAAACAAAAAAATCAGAAATTCCCTGTTAGCGCGGCTAAACAGGAAATTACTGATTTTGTGGAAAAAGTCAATCGCTTTCAAGTCTCCGACCGGTTACTTGTTCTGGATGGGAGAGCTGGCGGCATCCTTGAACACGTAGTTCTTATCGACCGTCACCACCACGTCGCGAGCAATCTTCACGTCAACGGTTCCGCGCTCCACGTCAATGCTCTTTATTGTGCCATACAGTCCTCCGCCGGTCATGACCTGCAGACCTTCGGTGAGGGTGTTCTGGAAGTTCTGCACTTCCTTCTGGCGTTTCATTTGCGGACGAATCATGAAGAAATACATGATGGCTATCATTGCCACGAAGAAGAGGATTGTCATCATGCCTCCTCCGTTACTAGGAGCAGCCTGAGCTGCGAGAATTAAGTTTGTCATCAGACTTTTATAAGTGAGTTAATAATTATTATTCCTTGTGTTGTTTGTTATGCGATAGGGGGGGGAGCGAAGCCTCGTCTTACTCCTGCGGTGCTGCATTGCGGTCTTCGATGCTCTTCAGCAGTCGGCCTGTCCTCACGAGGTGATGGGCGATGGTGTCGAGCATGCCGTTGATGTAGCTGCCGCTGCGTGGGGTAGAGTAGAACTTGGCCAGCTCCACGTATTCATTGATGGTCACGCTGACGGGGATGCTGGGGAAGGTGAGCATCTCGGCAATGGCTATTTGCATGATGATCACATCCATGTAGGCCAGACGGCTGAAGTCCCAGTTGCGCGACGATTCGCTCATCATGTGCTGATATTCGTCGGCATTGAGGATTGTGGCCCGGAAGAGCTTGCGTGCATAGTCTCGCTCCTCTTCGCTGTCGTATTCGGGCAACAGTTCCTGTTTCGGACCATTCTTCTCGTCGAATCGCTTGATGGTCTTCAGCACGAAGGTGTCCACCACGTCCTTGTCGTCGTTCCAGTACAGGCTCTGCTCTTCCAGCAGTGCGTCGAGGTCGTCGTTGTCTTGAATGAGCGTGCGATAGATGCGCCGCCACAATTCGCGGTCGGTGGCATAGTCGTCGTCTGCGCTCTTAATGTATTCCTGGTAGATCTGGCTCTTCTCGATGAGCTCGAACAACTTGCCTACGAACTCAGGCGTGTCGTTCCAGGAACGCTTTTGTGTTTCGGCAAACTCTAAGAGTTGCTTGTTGTTTTCCAATTGCAGCGCGAATCGGTTGAACGCGAACTTCTGCGAAGGCTCCGCCGTGCCTTCTCTCTTTGCTTTGCCTTGTGCAATTTCCAGCCGGCGACGGGCCTCTTTGGTGATGGCCACGATGAGCATGAGCATGTAATTGTAAAGGTCGTAAGCTTTAGACAAGCTGAAGAACAGTTCCTTCTCAGCTGTGTCAATGTTCTTGTTACCGTTTTGATAGTACGCGTAGGTTAACTGAACAATCTTGATTCGGATGATTTCTCGATTAATCATTGAGCTCCTTGTTTCTAAATATATCGTTTGCAAAATTAGGAATTTTTCCGTTATCCGACAAGAAAAAACGCTATTTTTTGAGTTTTTCATACTAAATCGTTTTGCGATTCAATATAAATTAGTAACTTTGCACCCGCTTTTCGCGAAAGCACATCGAGAATATCAAAAAAAATCGTGTGATGGTGAATTAAGCAAGTAATCAAAAAATGTTTAACCACTTAATTTAGAGTAACACAAAAAGTTATGAAAGAGATTTCTGTCAACGGCAAGAAGCGTGAGGCTATCGGCAAGAAGGCTTCTAAGCTGCAGCGCAAGGAGGGACTCATTCCTTGCAATCTGTATGGTGAGGTAAAGGGCGCAAACGGTCTGCCCGAGGCACTGGCTTTCTCAGCTCCTATGGCTGAGCTGCGCAAGGTCATCTACAGCCCCCATGTCTATGTAGTGAACCTGAACATCGATGGCAAGGAGCACAAGGCTATCATCAAGGAACTCCAGTTCCATCCCACGACCGATGCTCTGCTGCATGCCGATTTCTATGAGGTGAACGATCAGAAGCCCATCACTGTGGGTATTCCCGTGAAGCTGAACGGTTTGGCACAGGGCGTTCGCGAGGGTGGTAAGCTGAACCTCTCTATCCGTAAGATCAACGTGACCGCTCCTTACAAGCAGATTCCTGAGATTCTGGAGATTGACGTGACCAGCCTCGGCCTGGGCAAGGCTATCAAGGTGGGCGAGCTCCACTTCGAGGGTCTGGAGCTGGCTACTCCTGCACAGGTGGTTGTATGCTCAGTGAAGGAGACACGTGCTTCTAAGGCTGCAGCCGCTGCTACTGCTGAATAAAAATAGCACATGGACAAGTATTTGATTGTTGGCTTGGGCAACGTCGGCGCTGAGTACGACCAGACCCGCCACAACACAGGATTTATGGTATTGGATGCTTTTGCGAAGGCATCCAATATCGTTTTTGAGGATAAGCGTTATGGCTTTGTGGCTGAGACCTCGCTCAAAGGCCGTAAGGTGATTCTCCTGAAGCCCTCGACCTACATGAATCTCAGCGGCAACGCCGTTCGCTACTGGCTGAACAAGGAGAATATAGATCAGCAGCGCCTGCTCGTCGTCAGCGACGATGTGGCATTGCCCTTGGGCGCTTTTCGCCTGAAGGCCAGCGGCTCCAACGGCGGTCACAATGGCCTGGGCCACATTCAGCAGCTCATAGGCCAGAACTACGCCCGCCTGCGCATGGGCATCGGTAATGAGTATGCCCGGGGCGGACAGATTGACTGGGTGCTGGGGCGCTACAGCGATGAGGAGCTGAAGACCCTGCAGCCCTCTATCGACCTCGGCGTTGAGATCATCAAGAGCTTCGTGCTGGCAGGTATCGACATCACGATGAATCAGTATAATAAATTGGGAAAGAAATGAGTGAGGCGCGCATTGACAAGTGGCTATGGGCAGCCCGAATCTTCAAGACCCGCAGCATTGCTGCCGATGCCTGCAAGAATGGTCGTGTGATGGTGGGCGGCACCACCGTGAAGCCCTCTCGCATGGTGAAGGTGGGCGAGACGGTCAGCGTGCGCAAACCGCCCGTCACCTATTCCTTTAAGATTCTGAAGACAATCGAGCAGCGAGTGGGGGCCAAGTTGCTGCCCGAGATTTATGAGAATGTGACCACAGCCGACCAGTACGAGCTGTTGGAGATGAACCGCATCAGCGGCTTCGTTGACCGTGCCCGTGGCACGGGTCGTCCCACGAAGAAAGACCGTCGCGCGATGGATGCTTTCGTGGCACCTGCGCTCGAAGGCTTTACCGGCTTCGACTTCGACGACGATGACTGGGACGACGATGACGATTGACTTCAGAGTCAGATCAGAATCCGTAGATTTCCTTCAGTTTCTCGCCGAGCTTGTTGCCTCGCAGGTCAACATCGATGATTTTGCCTGTAGGGTCGCAGAGTATGCTCGACGGGATGCTGCGTATGCCATAGGTCTGTGCGGCAATGGTCTGCCAGAACTTCAGGTCGCTCAGGTGAACCCAGTTCAGCTCTTTCTCGCGGATGGCTCGCTTCCATGCTTCGGCTGAGCGGTCGAACGACAGTCCCACCACCGTGAAGCCCTTGCCCTTATATTTCTCATAGTTGGCCTTCACGTTGGGCATCTCGCCCATGCAGGGGCCACACCACGAAGCCCAGAAATCCACGAGCACATAGTTTCCCTTGCCCACATATTCACTCAGCTTGTGGTTCACCCCCAGCGTGTCGGCCTCTTCCACGTCCTTGAACATCGTGCCGGGAGCGCGCAGTTTCAGTGCTTCCATCTGCTGCAGTCCCTGCTTGCAGAGCGGGTGACTCAGGAAGGGAGCATCGCTTTCGCAGATAGCCTTCAGGTCGTCGTAGCTCAGGTTGTAAACGCCCAGGTTGAAGGCGAATGCACCCAGCACATTGTCCTGGTTGTCGTTGATGGTCTTCTTCACGATTTCTGCCACTTTGTCGTCATCGTCTTCATATTTGTTCAGTAGCTGAACGAATGACGAGAGCCGTTCGTTCATCACCGAGCCTTTGGCCATGTCGCTGTTCATGTCGAGGCTGATTTCCTGACAATCCACGATGAAGAAGCTCTGCATGCGGTTGTCGCGGTCGAGTGCCACCATCACCGTCTGTTCGGGCTGTGTTCCCAGTAGCGTGAACTCTCCGTTCTGCACTTTTACGATAGTCGGTTGCGTCTGCAGGTTGGTCATGTCGCCTACGATGATTTCCTTTGCGTTGGGATGGGTGACTCCTTTCAGGGTGAAGTCAATTTGTGCCGTTATGGGCAGGGCTGCCAGCAGGAGGGCAGCGAGGGTGATTGTTTTTTTCATGCTTTCGTGCGGTTTAAATAAAGTTCCTATTTCAGGGCAAAGGTACATATTTATCTTTTATCACCAATAAAAAAATGTGATTTTCTGAAAAAAGCAGAATGGTTCAGTTCGAAAGTTCGGTTGTTTTTTGCAGCGGACTACAGGACTAAAGGACTTTTCTGCACATTGTTGAACGAGTCCTCAAGTCCTGTAGTCCGTTGCTAAATCTATCCATTGGAATGGTACTGAAGATTTAATTTTTTATAATTTTCCGGTTCGGTCTTTCCGATTATTACATCTTTATATTACTTTTGCACTCGTGTTTCTTTGAAGCACGTCATTTTTTATTTGCTCAATTTCTCCGACGAACTGCGACCTCTAACGAGATTTTTACGAGCAATGTCTATTCTACATGGAGTATGCGCTATAGGCGTAGATTCATCCATAGTAGAATAGAGGCTGTCGCAGGCCTGTCGGAGAATATGGCAGAGTCTGCGCTTTTTTGTGTATATACACTTCTGAGCCAGTTGATGTCAGACACGAAGATGGATATACAAACTAAAAACTAATTTTTTTAAACTTCTAATGAAAACAAAAATGAAAAGAAAACTAATTAATTCATTGAGATTGCTCCTCGTAGCAGCATGGCTGTGCGTGGGGGCAAGTAATGCGTGGGCTGGTGAAATAACCTACAATTTCAACTCTTGGGTAAACACAAATCTTACTACCCTCGGACAACAGCAAACATTGTCAGTTGCGGGGGACAATATTGCAACTGCGGATGCAACTAATGTTAAAGTAATTAGTGATGTTACCACCCCTGCATTCGCTTTCGATGGTCGATTCGCTACAGATGATGTCAGCAAAGTTTATTTGAGAAATGGTAGTAGCAAGAGTAACCAACATATTGTGAACAAAGGTATTCAGAGTAGAGCCGCAGATAAGCATTTTTCAATTCTTAATTTGAAAAGTGGAGATATTGTAACAATCGTTACCGGCTCTGGCACGACATCTTTTATATCAACAAATGCGACAGTGGGAGGAATTCAAGTTGTTAGCGGAGACAGGGTCGGTACAAACGTAGATAATACTGATGAAGGAGCTACAACAGTCTGCACAATGACTGCTGATGGCAATTTGGATTTGAAATTAGGAAGTTGGGCGGTAATAATGTCTGTAACAATTAATAGTCCTAGCGTCACATTGCTAGACCAACCGTTTACACAATTGTATGAAGCAGATGGGGAAACGGAGATTACTGACGTGACACAGTATGGCTATACTGTAGCCTCTGGTACCAACACTTCAGTGACAGGTGGTAAGCTGACATTTTCAGGAACGAGCAGCTCAGGAGTCTCTGCTGAAGTGTATTCATCGTTCACAGAGAAGTCATCTGGAATTATCAATGTCAGTTTCACTTGGGCAACGTCTAATATGACAGGTTTAAATGGCAAAACTGCTACAACAAGCAATTCTGCTTATACAAGTTTTTATCTAGCAGACTCTGAAGGAAAAAAGATTTTGACCGTATACTTTTTTGGGCAATTGCAAAAGATTTTTGTAAACGGTCTTGCAGATGCAAACTTATTGTATGCTGATAATACAGACCAAGTGGAGCGCGGTCAAACCATAGCAGTAACTGTTGACATAGACATGGACAACAAGGTGATTCAGTCCTTAAAGTTAGTAGGAAATCAAACACATAGTAGAACAAACTTCGCGTTCGAGAATTCATCTGCGACTTCTATTGCTAGATTCGGCTATAAGAACAAGAACTGTTCATATGTTAATATACCAACCATTGATGATATCCTTATAAAGAACTCAGTTCCAAACTATACTCTGAATGCTATTCTCTCTAATGGGACAAAGCTCAAGACTATATATCAGGGATGCAGTGATTTTGCTTCATCTCAAACTGTATACTTCCCTAAATATATTAATGTGAATAACACGTGGTATAAAACCTCTGAAACCTCATTCTCAAAAGCCTTCAGTACTGCAGGTACGCAGACCGTAACGTATGCTGCCGATGACGCAATTGACTATTTCTTTGAATTTGAGGAACTCCCCAAAAATGGCTCTTTTGCAGCAAATGTATCTGGAGCTACGGTTTCAAGTGGCATGTCTGGTCGCTTACATGGAAGCAGCAAACAAAAAGCTCGCGCTTGGACAGGTGCATTAGCTGGTGGAACGTATACTTTGATTTCTCATTGTAGGGGTGCAAACTCAAATTCAACTCTTCCTTTGTACTATTGCGATGTTGACGGCAGTAATCCTGTATATATTGGCGAGGCTACAGCGTCTGCCAGTACAAGTAGCTTTTCTGAGCGAACTACTACCAATATTGTGATTCCAGAAGGAAAGGCATTGTGTTTCTACAACAACACTACCAGTAACAGTAACCATTATGTAGACTATTTTACATTGACACGTAATGGCAATGCCACAGTCTCTGCCACCATCACATCTGCTGGTTTCGCAACAAACGTAAGCGCATACGCTCTTGACTTCACTTCTACCTCTATTAAGGCTTACAAGGTTAAGGTTAGCTCAAAGGGCGTGGCAACGCTGACAAAGGTTAATCAGGTTCCTGCAGGTACTCCAGTATTACTCTATAAGGATGGTGGTGCCACAGAGAATATCCCTGTAATTGCTAGTGCAGATGCCGTTTCAGACAACGACCTTGTAGCTGGTACAGGCGATGCTGTTGCAACGACCGATGGCGGCTACACCAACATGATTCTGAACAACGTGGACAGCAAGATTGGCTTCTACTTCGCTAATGGTAAGATCGTAGCCTCGAACCGTGCTTATCTGCACATAGCCACTGGACTTGCTCCTGATGCAGAAGGCGGTAGCAGCAGCCGTATGGTGATGGCGTTTGCCGACGAGACAACAGGCATTACCAGCCTCACCCCCAGCCCCTCTCCAAAGGGCGAGGGGAGTGTGTACACTCTCAGCGGTCAGCGCGTGGAGAAGCCTGCAAAGGGACTCTACATCGTGAATGGAAAGAAAGTAATCATTAAATAAATAATACAAAGGAGAACATTAAAATGAAAAAGCAATATAAGAACCCTGAAATAACGGTAATCAAGATGCAGGTAACACATCTTTGTGAACCATCAATACAGACTTATGGTAAAAATGCAGATAGTGCCGCTATGGGCCGTAGTGGCGGTAGCATTTGGGACGATGAAGACGAGGAGTATTAATCACGTCTGAAGTCTATAATCTTTTGTCTAAAGTCTAAAGTCAAGAGACTATAGTCTAAACGATAGAAACAGCCGTGTAGTCTTCTCCGTGAGGACATGGGTTGCACGGCTGCATTTTTTTAAAATTATAGTAATTTTTCATTTTTAGCGGCATTCTGCCTCTGCTCTCTTTGAGGAGTTGATTGCGAGGCAAGAAACGCTTCAGATGACGGAGAGACGAATGTCGGCTAATTGTTAGTTTAGCGGCTTAGCATGATTCGTGAGAACAGGTGCACCGCAGTAAATAGTAGTGAAAAAAAGTGGCGGCCCATCCGTGAGGACGAGCCGCCACAATTATTTTAGTCAAACCTAAATCCTTCAGAGAAATCAATGTTGTTTTGCCTACGGCGTAACGCAAATACCCGTGAATGACTCGTAAATGTTTCGTAAATATTTTCGGATCATTCACGGCTCATTTTCGGTCATTTACGTTATGCCGTAGGCAATGGATTCATCTTTAACATTGAAGTCTGTCGGCCAATTTATACACCTAATTCAATACACCATTCATAGACGGGCTGAATCTTTAGAATAAACATGGTAAAACGCGATATTTTACATAAAAACCTGTATCGAGAACGCGATATTTTACATAAAACCCTATGTCGAGAACGCGATATTTTACACAAAACCCTATATCGAGAACGCGATATTTTGCATCAATCTCCTGTGCTTTTTTAGGGGGAAGCATGGTAAGAGTAGGGGCCAAAAGGTATTTTGAAGGGAAATAAGCGCGTTATTCAGGGAAAATGTTGTAATTTTGCACCCAATATGGAACAAAACAGAAAACACGAGGGACTGCAGCTGCTCGGCAAAGAAACCGAATATGCTGCCACGTATGCCCCTGAGGTGCTGGAGACATTCCAGAACCGTCATCCCGAGAACGATTACTGGGTGCAGTTCAACTGCCCTGAGTTTACGAGCCTCTGTCCCATCACCGGACAGCCAGACTTTGCTGAAATCAAGATACTCTATATCCCTGCCGAGCGCATGGTGGAGTCGAAGAGTCTGAAGCTCTATCTCTTCTCCTTCCGCAATCACGGCGACTTCCACGAGGACTGCGTGAACACCATCATGAAGGATCTGGTGAAGCTCATGCAGCCTAAGTATATAGAGGTGGTGGGCCTGTTCATGCCCCGTGGCGGCATCAGCATCTATCCCTATGCCAACTATGGCAAGCCAGGCACGAAGTATGAGCAACTGGCCGAACAGCGCCTGATGCAGCACAAGATCATCTGATCATTACTGTGCCGTCTTGGCCGGATAGAAGTGCTTCGTGCCGTCGTTGAACTTGAGAATGAGCGTGTCGCGATTCATCATGACGAACTGGGCCGTGTCTATGCCTATGGGCACGACGTTGCCCAGCGTGTCGAGTTGCACTTGCGTGAGCAGCAGCTTCCCGTTGTAGAGGTACCACATGCCGTAGTGCTTCATCTTCGGATATGCCACGACGCTCTCCTCTTCCTGTTGCCGATTTTCCGTGACGGTACTGCGCAAATAGGCCGAGTGGTCATTTCCTAATCCTAAGACATATTCGCGTGGCACCGTGAGTTGCTGGCGAATCGAGTCGGGCAGATTGGCTATCATCTGCTTCTCCGTCTTTCCGTCCATGCCGGCATGCAGGTGCAGCGTGGGCAACACTTGCAGGCACCATGTGCTTCTCAGGTTCTTCATGCTGATTACGATGTCGGCCACGGTCGAGTCCTTGCCGTTGCGCACCACAGCCACGTCGTCGCCCGTCTTCAGATGTCCGAATATCGTGTGTTTGCGGGTAGCGTTCAGAATGTTGAGCGTATCGGGGTCTTCCCCGACCTTGTCGTTTGACAGGAATATGAGGAGGGTGTCGGTCGAGCCTTCGCACACCAGTCCATAGATGGTGGAGTCGCCTTCCAGTACGAGTGCTACGGTATCGTTCTCCTGTGCTTCGTTGTCAGTTTTCTCTTGCTGGCCGCCACAAGCCATTGTCAGTAGTGAGGTCAGAATCAGTGGGATAATGAATTTCTTCATGACTATTCTCTTCGTCTTTTTTTCGGGTGCAAAGATACAACATTTTGTCGAAACTTCGCTGATTGGGCAGACAAATCTCTCAACCGCCTATATTACACTATAAGTTTTCAAAACATCTGCTCCATCTGCTCCCTTCCCGTAACTCGTTGATAGTCATGTGGTTCAATTCGGAGCAGATGGGAGCAGACGGGAGCAGATGATTTTAGCTCATTTTGCGCAACGATTTAGCTAAAACCGCTGCGCCATTTAGCCTAAACCGCTGAGACCATTTAACCTAAATCACAAAATGACCTGAGCATGATCGTGATGCGATCTATCCTAAACCGCTGCACCATCTTGTCTAAATCGTTGCACCATCTCGGCTAAACCTCAGCATGATCAGCCCTGCGCCGTGTGCGTAAGGCATACTAAGACAATTCTGTAGCTTTCATCTGTCACCATCTGCTCCCGTCTGCTCCGCCTTCAACTGCCTCGTATTCAGAAGGTTGGCAGATGGGAGCAGATGGAGCAGATGTTTTGAAAACTTATAGTATAGAAGGTTTTGTTACCTTTTTTTCTTGTCGGTTCAAGAAAAATGTGTATCTTTGCATCATTATTTTCCAAAATATGTAACCAGAAATCATTATATCTATGGGAAAGAAGAAAATCAAGTTCAGTCTTGTCTATCGCGACATGTGGCAGTCAAGCGGAAAGTTTCAGCCGCGCAAGGATCAGTTGGAGCGCATTGCTCCCGTCATCATCGATATGGGGTGCTTTGCCCGTGTAGAGACCAATGGCGGCGCTTTCGAACAAGTGAACCTCATGGCAGGCGAGAATCCTAATGATGCCGTTCGCGCCTTCTGTAAGCCATTCAACGAGGTGGGCATACAGACCCACATGCTCGACCGTGGCCTGAATGCACTGCGCATGTATCCTGTACCCGACGACGTGCGCGAGCTGATGTATAAGGTGAAGAAAGCTCAGGGCGTCGATATTCCGCGCATCTTCTGCGGTCTGAACGATACACGTAATATCATTCCCTCCATCAAGTGGGCCAAGGCGGCAGGCATGATTCCGCAAGCCACGCTCTGCATCACCACTTCGCCCGTTCACACGGTGGAGTATTACAGCGCTATTGCCGACGAGGTGATTGCTGCCGGTGCCGAGGAAATCTGCTTGAAGGATATGGCCGGTATCGGTCAGCCGGCCATGCTCGGACAGCTGACGAAAGCCATCAAGACGAAGCATCCCGACATCATCATTCAGTATCATGGTCATTCAGGCCCGGGCCTCTCCATGGCCTCCATCCTTGAGGTGTGCAACAATGGTGCCGACATCATCGATACCGCCATTGAGCCACTCTCATGGGGTAAGGTGCATCCCGACATCATCTCGGTGCAGTCGATGCTGAAGAACGAGGGCTTCGAGGTGGCCGACCTCAACATGAATGCCTATATGCAGGCACGCACGCTGACGCAGGAGTTCATAGACGACTGGCTGGGCTACTTCATCAATCCTGCCAACAAGCACATGTCGAGCCTGTTGCTCGGTTGCGGCCTGCCTGGCGGCATGATGGGCTCGATGATGGCCGACCTGGGCGGCATTCAGACCATGATCAACAAGCTGCGCGAGAAGAAGGGCGAGCCTGTGCTGACGATGGACGACATGCTGGTGAAGCTGTTCAACGAGGTGGAGTATGTGTGGCCGCGCGTGGGCTATCCCCCACTGGTCACCCCGTTCTCGCAATACACGAAGAACATCGCCCTGATGAACCTCCTCACGATGGAGCAGGGAAAGGGCCGCTTCGTGATGATGGACGATGCCATCTGGGGCATGATTCTCGGCAAGAGCGGTCGCATTCCCGGCACTATCGATCCGGAGCTGGTGGAACTGGCCAAGACGCAGAAGCGCGAGTTCACCGATGCCGATCCTCATACGCTCATCCCCAACGCGCTCGAAGGCTTCAAGAAGGAGATGGACGAGAACGGATGGGACTACGGTAAGGACAATGAAGAGCTGTTCGAGCTGGCCATGCACCCCGAACAGTATCGCCCCTTCAAGAGCGGACAGGCCAAGAAGCAGTTCCTGGCCGACCTGCAGAAGGCGAAGGATGCCAAGCTGGGCGGCGGCAAGGTGAGCGCCGAAGAGATAGCCGCCCTGAAGCATGCCAAGGCCGACGCACTGGTGTGCCCCTCAGCCGGACAGATCTTCTACGAGTTCAACGGCGACGGCGAGTGTGCTCCCTGTGTTGAGCCGTTCATCGGCCAGACCTATAAGGAGGGCCAGACCTTCTGCTATCTGGTGGAGAAGTGGGGCGAGATTGTGCCCATTCCCGCAGCCCTCGGCGGCAAGCTCGTCGATGTGCAGGCCAAACAGGGTGCCAAGGTCCGCAAGGGCGACGTCCTGGCATGGATTGAGCGAGAAAAACAGTAAGAAATAGGTGGGACATTCGCACTTTGTCGGTGAATGTCCCATCAATTTTGCAAAAAAAAATGCCATAAAAGAAATATTGCTTACCTTTGCCGATAAATCATGAAACAGCATAACTATGGAAGGAATGCAGCCTCGATGGAAAGAACTATTAAAGCATTATGAACAAGCCTTAGGACGCTTGTCTAAAATAGTTGACTTGAAGCGTGAACGACAGCTCAACGAGTTTGAGGAGGACAGTGTGATTAAGCGTTTCGAGTTTACTTATGAAATGGCCTGGAAATTGATGATGAGCTATGAGAAGAGCAACGGTGTACTACAGCTGATGGGGTCGAAGGATGTGGTGCGTAATGCTATAAGCATGTCTCTGATAGAGAATGGCGAGGCTTGGATGGACATGATTGATGCTCGCAACAGGACATCACACTTGTATGACGAGGGCATGGCAAAGGATGTTATTGATGCCATTGTAAATGACTACTATCCACTGTTGCAAGATTTGTTGCGTAAAATGGAAACCTTATCATGTACGGACTGAAAGAGCGATCATACAATGAACTGATGGCAATACTAACCTCGGTGCCAGAGATAGAAGAGGCTGTGCTCTATGGTTCTCGTGCCCGAGGTGACTATTGGTATGCTTCAGATATAGATTTGTCGCTGAAAGGCGACGGTCTGAATAGGCATGTCTTATCCGTACTCAATGATAAGCTCTACGAATCGCATATACCATATTTCTTTGATACTCATATTTATAGCGATATTATGAATCAGAAATTCAAGGAGAATGTAGATCGTGACGGAATCGTGATTTATAGAAAGCAAAAAGAATGATGGACTATCAGGCAATTATAGATAAATATTACACAGCAGACGACTCTTTGCGTCGTCTGCTTTTGTTGCACTCCCGACAGGTGGCCGACCGCTGCCTGCGCATTTGCCGGCAACACCTGGAACTGCCGTTCGATGTGCAGTTCGTGGAAGAGGCTGCCATGCTGCACGATATTGGCATACGCTGGTGTCATGCACCTAGCATCTACTGCAATGGCACTGAGCATTATTTGCGCCACGGACTCATAGGCGGCCAGATATTGCGCAAGGAGGGCTTTGAGCGACATGCCCGTGTGTGCGAGCGGCACACAGGAACAGGCTTGATCACGGTGCCGATTGGCAAGGACGGACAGCCGCTGTTGCCCGAAGAACTGGTGAAGAGCGGCTTCTTCGTGCCTGAGACACTTGAGGAACAGTTGGTGTGCTATGCCGACAAATTCTATTCGAAGTCGCAGCCCGACCGCGAGCTTACCGTACTACAGGCAGCGCAAAGTCTGGAGAAGTTCGGACACGATGGAGCAGTGAAGTTTTTAGGATGGGCAGAACGGTTTGAATGACCCTGCCCATCTCGCATTTTTTCTCGGCTCAGTCCGAGAAAAGCCAGTTGCTTTTTGTTTTAGCAACGGACAACAGGACTTGAGGACTCTTTCGCACACGATGCATAAAAGTCCTTTAGTCATGTAGTCCGCTGCAAGAAGACAACCGAACTTTCGAACAGAACCTTTTTTCTGTTAATTAATGTAGAGCAGGAGCAAATTCTTCATTCTTCATTCTTCATTCTTCATTAAAAAGTCGTAATTTTGCAGGCGTGAAAAGAAAGTCGGTCATTCTTTTGATGCTTTCCCTCTTCCTCTTTGCGGCAGCGGGGAGCTATCAAGATTCACGATACGAAAAGTCGGAAGACGCCAAAGACACTACGAAACGCACTGACGACAGGCAACACCCTGACACGTCGGGTGGGCTTCGGGGTGTTTTGCGTGTGGCCTCTATTCTCGACACTCTTTCACTTACCCCCCGTATCTCCATTCCCGACAGTTCAGACTTCAGCAAGCTTCTTGCCGGGCCCGATCCTAATGACACGACGCGCATGGACTCGTTGCAACTGGCCATCTGGAAGCGCAACAAGGCCATCGACGACTCCATCAAGGCCGACAGCCTGAACCGTGAGAGCAAGAACGGCATTGAGTCGCCCGTAGAGTTCTTTGCCAACGACTCGCTCATCTTTGAGCAGGGCTCGGGCATGGCTTTCCTCTATGGCAGCTCGCATGTGAAGTATCAGGACATGGACCTGAAGAGCGACCGCATCCGCATGCAGCTCGACTCGTCGCTGGTGCATGCTACAGGCTCGCTCGATTCGGCATCGAATGAAATGATAGGATTGCCGGTGTTCCAGATGGGCAGCGATACGTATGAGAGCGACACAATGTCGTTCAACTTCAAGTCGAAGCGTGGCCTGATTCGCCAAGTATATACCGAGCAGCAGGAGGGATTCCTGACGAGTGAGCTGTCGAAGCGAGGCTCTAACGGTGAGATGTTCCTGCGTCATGGGCGCTACACCACTTGTGACGAACCCCATCCCGACTTCTATCTGGCGCTGTCGCGCGCAAAGGTGCGCCCGGGCAAGGACGTGGTCTTTGGCCCGGCCTATATGGTGGTGTGCGACGTGCCCATCCCCTTGGCCGTGCCCTACGGTTTCTTCCCCTTCACCAAGGACTATAGCAGCGGCTTCATTATGCCCACCTATGGCGACGAGTCAACGCGCGGCTTCTATTTGCGCGACGGCGGCTACTATTTTGCCATGAGCGACCTGTGGGACCTGAAGCTGCTTGGTGAGATCTATACCAAGGGCTCATGGGGTATCTCGGCTGCCACAAACTATCACAAGCGCTATAAGTTCAGCGGCTCGGTCTATGTGAGCTATCAGAAGACCGTCACGGGTGAGAAGAACATGCCAGACTATGTAAAGCAGACGAGCTTCAAGATGCAGTGGAGCCATCGTCAGGACTCGAAGGCCAATCCCTATTCGAGCCTGTCGGCCAGCGTGAACTTCGCCACATCAAACTATGAGCCGAACAACATGAACTCGATGTATAATCCGCAGCGAATGACGCAGAGCACGCGAACCTCTTCGGTGTCTTACAGCACGAGTTTCTCCAGTATCGGCATGACCCTCTCTACCACCATGAACCTGTCGCAGAACATGCGCGACTCGTCTATCTCCGTCACGTTGCCCGACTTGAACATCAGCATTGCCCGTTTTTATCCCTTCAAACGCAAGAAGATGGTGGGCAAGGAGCGCTGGTATGAGAAGATTTCACTGAGCTATACCGGTCATTTCAGCAACTCCATCAATACCAAGGAGAACCGGCTGCTCCATTCCAACCTGATCAGGGACTGGCGCAACGGTATGCAGCACAGCATCCCCATTAGCGGCAACTTCACGCTGTTCAACTACATTAACATCAATCCCTCGTTCAACTTCACCGACCGTACTTATACAAATAAGGTGTACCGCAGTTGGGACACAGCAAAGCAGCAGGAGGTGAGAGATACCACCAACGGCTTCTACAACGTGTTCAACTGGAACCTGTCGGTATCGGCCTCTACCAAGATCTATGGCCGTTTCATCCCCTCGCGCAAGCTGTTTGGCGACAAGGTGCAAGCCATCCGCCACGTGTTCACCCCACAGATCAGCTTCAGCTATGCGCCCGACTTCAGCGCCTCGCGCTATGGCTACTACGAGACCTATCAGAAGACCGATGCCAAGGGCAACGTGACAATGGTGGAATATTCGCCCTATCAGGGACAGCTCTACGGCGTGCCGGGCAGGGGAAAGACAGGTAGCATCTCGGTTGATATTTCGAACAACGTGGAGATGAAAATCAAGACCGACAACGACTCGTCGGGATTCAAGAAAATCAGTCTGATTGACGAACTGGGAGCCTCAATGTCCTACAACTTGGCTGCCGACGTGCGCCCGTGGAGCGACCTGAGCACTCGTCTGCGCCTGCGACTCACGAAGAGCTACACGCTGAACATCAATGCCGTGTTTGCCAGCTATATGTACGAGGCCGACTCTGTAGGTGCCACGCCCCGTCTGAGTGAGCGCACAACTTATTGGCAGAAAGGTAAGATCGGTCGTTTTCAGGGCATCTCGCAGAACCTGTCATACACGCTCAACAATGAGAAAGTGGTGAAGTTCTTCAAGTGGCTCAAAGGTGAGCGAACCAAGAAGAAAGAAGACGGCGAAGCCGAAAAGCCGGAAGAGGAGGATACAGGCGTGGAGTCGAACCTGGACAGGGATATGGAAGCAGGAAAGCACGGCGCAAAGAGACGCGACAAGAACATGGCCGAGACCGACGAAGACGGATACATGAAGTTCACGCTCCCCTGGTCGATCAGCTTTGGCTATGGTATCACCATGCGTGAGAACACCGACGTGAGCAAGTTCAACTACAACACCATGCGCTATCCCTACAAGTTCACGCAGAACTTGAACATCAGCGGCAACATACGCATCAGTGACGGATGGAACATCACGTTCTCGTCGGGCTATGACTTTGAAAACAAGAGAATATCAATGACTACGGCATCGCTGTCGCGCGACTTGCACTGTTTCAATATGTCGTGCTCGGTGGTGCTGTCGCCTTACACCAGTTATAATTTCTCGTTCCGCTGCAATGCTGCAACTCTGACCGACGTGTTGAAGTATGACAAGCGAAGCAACTCGACAAGCGCCGTGCAGTGGTATTAGAGAGACCGAAAATCACAGATTGAAAATTGAAGGAATTTGTTATTTCAGAAGCTAAGACCGAGACGGCGGTGCTGGTAGGTCTGATCACTAAGAACCAGGACGAGGCAAAGACAAACGAGTACCTCGACGAACTGGAATTCCTGGCCGATACGGCGGGAGCACGGACTGTGAAGCGATTCACGCAGAAGGTGGATGGTCCCAGTCAGGTGACCTATGTGGGCAGCGGCAAGCTGCAAGAAATCAAGCAGTACGTCAAAGCCTGCGAAGATGCCTATGAAGAGGGCGAAGGAGAGCCCGTCGGCATGGTCATCTTCGATGATGAACTGTCGGCCAAGCAGATACGCAACATCGAGAAAGAGTTGCAAGTGAAGATTCTCGACCGCACATCGCTCATTCTCGACATCTTCGCCATGCGTGCCCAGACGGCTGAAGCCAAGGCACAGGTGGAGCTGGCGCAACACCGCTATATGCTGCCCCGACTGCAGCGCCTGTGGACACACCTTGAGCGACAGGGCGGCGGCTCTGGCTCAGGTGGCGGAAAGGGTAGTGTGGGACTGCGCGGTCCGGGTGAGACACAGCTTGAGATGGACCGACGCATCATTCTGCAGCGCATCACGCTGCTGAAACAACGACTGAAAGAGATTGACCAGCAGAAGACCACGCAGCGCAAGAACCGTGGGCGGCTCATCCGCGTGGCGCTCGTAGGCTATACCAACGTGGGCAAGAGCACGCTCATGAACCTGCTGTCCAAGAGTGACGTCTTTGCTGAGAACAAGCTCTTTGCCACGCTCGACACGACCGTGCGCAAGATGACCATCGACAACCTGCCCTTCCTGCTGGCCGATACGGTGGGATTCATCCGTAAGCTGCCCTCTGACCTCGTGGAGTCGTTCAAGAGCACCCTCGATGAGGTGCGCGAGGCCGATATGTTGGTGCATGTGGTCGATATCTCGCATCCCGATTTTGAGGAGCAGATACGTGTGGTAGAGCAGACACTGGCCGATCTGGGTTGTGCAGAGACACCCAGTCTCTTGCTCTTCAACAAGATAGATGCCTATCGGTGGACTCCACAAGACGAAGACGACCTGACAGCCCCCAAGCGCGAGAACATCTCGCTCGACGAGCTGAAGCACACGTGGATGGCCAAGATGCAGGGCGACTGCCTCTTCATCTCGGCACGCGAACGGCAGAATATCGACGAGTTGCGACAAGTGCTCTACAAGAAGGTGCGTGAGCTGCATGTGCAAAAATATCCATATAATGACTTCCTTTACACAATAGATGAATAATTCCCTGCGTTATTGTTTTGGTAAACAATAAATAGAACCTTTTTTTTCATACAACACAAAATGTAATTACTATTATGAGAGAATTCAGACAGCTGACTAATGAAGAGATTGTGGTGCTCGAGCAGAATGCCTGCTGGGCAGAGGACTGGGCACGAGTAAAGGTGGCCGAAGATTTTCGCCCCTATAATTTCCATCGCGTCATATTCTATGGCGACATACAACTGGGCTCCTTCGAGAAGAAAGTCGAAGTGAGCAAGAACTTCTTCAAACACTCTGGTATAAACGATGCCACTCTGCGCAATGTTTCTGTGGGCAATGACTGTCTGATTGAGAAGGTGGGCAATTTCATCAACAATTATACCATCGGCGACGACTGCTACATTTCGAATATCTCTACCATCGAGACCACCGAGGGCGCTACTTACGGATCGGGCAGCACCATCTCCGTGCTAAACGAAATGGGCGACGGCAACATCACGCTCTTCCGTGAGCTCAACTCGCAGTTGGCCGCCTTCATGGTGAAACACAGTGAGGACAAGGAACTCACCCGTAGGCTGCACCAGCTCATTGACGATGAAGTGCGCGTTTCGACACCCGACCGGGGCGTGATAGGTAATCGCGTGAAGATAGTGAATACGAAAGAGATTACCAATACCGTGATCAAGGGCGACTGTGAAATCAACGGAGCCTCACGCCTCTCCGAGTGTACTATCCTGAGCTCTGAGGACGCATCTGTCTATATCGGCACTGGCGTGATCTGCGAGAACTCAATCATCTGCGACGGCTGTTCTATCAACAACTCCGTGAAGATGCAGGACTGCTTCGTGGGCGAGGCTTGCCAGATCACCAATGGCTTCACTGCTGAGGCTTCACTCTTCTTTGCCAACTCGTTCATGGCCAACGGTGAGGCTTGCGCGGCCTTCTGCGGTCCCTTCTCGGCCAGCCACCACAAGTCGAGCCTCCTCATTGGCGGACAATTCTCGTTCTACAATGCGGGCTCGAACACCAATTTCTCCAACCATGCTTACAAGATGGGCCCCATGCACTATGGCACCTTGGAGCGCGGCACTAAGACGGCTTCGGGCTCCTATGTGCTGATGCCTGCCACCATCGGTGCCTTCTCGGTATGTTTTGGCAAGCTGATGCACCATCCCGACACCCGCTGTCTGCCGTTCTCTTATCTGATAGCCTATGGCGAGACCATGTATCTCGTGCCAGGTCGTAACATCACGACCGTCGGGCTCTATCGTGACATCAAGAAATGGCCCAAACGCGACAAGCGTTCCAAGCAGTCTAAGAAGTCAATCATTAACTTTGACTGGCTCTCACCATTCACGGTAGGCGAAATACTTGAAGGACGCAAGATACTTGAGAATCTGCGTGCCGCCTCGGGTGATAATGTCTCTACCTATAACTTCCATGAATATGTGATCAATGCATCTTCGCTTAAAAAGGGCTTGAAATACTATGACATCGCCCTGCGCATCTATATGGGTGCCGTGCTCAAGCGAGCAGTCAAGGGCAACTTCCTCGGTGTGCCTGAGAGTGAGACGGGCAAGGGACCGTGGTGTGACCTTAGCGGTCTGCTTCTGCCTGAAAGCGAGGAATTACGGCTCATAGATGAAATCAAGTCGGGCGATGTGGAGAATATCCAGCAAGTCATCGACCGCTTCGAAGAGATTAACAATCACTTCCGCAAGTATCAGTGGGCATGGACTTACCAACTCATTCTTGACTACTATCATCTTACTGAGCTCGACGAACAGGCATGCGAGCGCATACGTGAAGATTATGTACGTGCGCGTCGCGCGTGGATTGCCGAAATCAGGAAAGATGCCGAGAAAGAATATGCTATGGGCGATGTAGAGAAAGAAGTCTTCGAAGACTTCATCTCGAAGCTCGACCATGAGATTGACTATGAGAATTAAGGTCTCTGATTGAGACAAGCTTACTACAAACCAACTTGTGATATGAAACTACCAGTCTTGTCAAAAATGGTTGTGGCAGTGATGGCCACAACCATTACTTTCGTTTCTTGCAGCAAGAAATACGAAGAAGTGGAGGGGGATATGGCTCAGACCCGTATCTATACCTTGGAAAATGGTCTGAAGGTGTATCTTTCCGTGAACAAGGAGGAACCGCGCATCCAGACGTACATTGCCGTGCGCACCGGGTCGAAGAATGATCCTGCCGAGACCACGGGTCTGGCCCATTATCTGGAGCACCTCATGTTTAAGGGAACCTCGAAGTTCGGTGTTACCGATCCTGATGCCGAAGCTCCCTATTTGGCCGACATTGAGCAGCGCTACGAGCAGTATCGCAAGCTGACCGACCCCGAGGCTCGCCGCCAAGCCTATCATGAAATTGACTCGGTGAGCCAGTTGGCTGCCCAGTATTTCATCCCTAACGAATACGACAAGCTGATGGCTGCCATCGGTGCTGAAGGAACGAATGCCTATACATCGAACGACGTGACCTGCTATACGGAGGATATACCCTCGAATGAGTTGGAGAACTGGGCTAAGATACAGAGCGAACGCTTCATGAACATGACCATCCGTGGCTTCCACACCGAGCTGGAGGCCGTCTATGAGGAGTATAACATTCACCTCACCGATGACACCGATAAACTGTTCAATGCCCTGTTGGCCAAACTGTTCCCCAATCACCCTTACGGAACACAAACTACTATTGGCACGCAGGAACATCTGAAGAATCCCTCAATCACTAACATCAAAGAGTATTTCAAGAAGTGGTATGTGCCCAATAACGTGGCCATCTGTATGGCAGGTGACTTCGACCCTGACGACGTGATAGCCATCATCGAGAAATATTTCGGACAGTGGCAGCCCAGTGCCGATGCCGACGGTAAGGTGAAGCAGGTGGAGCAGCCGCAATTCCCCGCATTGCCGACACTGACTCAGCCAGTTGATACTACTGTGATGGGACTGGAAGCTGAGAGCTTCTGGATGGGCTATCGCTTCGACGGCGCCTCGTCATTGCAAATAGACACCTTGCAGGTCATTGAGTCGATGCTGAGCAACGGTACCGCAGGTCTCATTGATCTCGACATCAATCAGCAGATGAAGATGTTGCAGGCTTGGGGCGGTGTGATGCCCATGATGGAACACTCAATCTTCATTCTTTCGGGTACGCCTCGCGAAGGGCAGACCCTCGACGAAGTGCGCTCATTGCTGCTCGGAGAAATAGAAAAACTGAAACGAGGCGACTTCAGCGACGATTTGCTGCCATCGGTGCAGAACAACCTGAAGTTGCAATACTACAACGCCTTGGAGAGCAATCGTAGCCGCGCCAACATGTTTGTGCAGGCTTTCGTCAACGGAACCCCCTGGGAGCAGGAGGTGAAGGCAATTGAGCGCGTAGAGGCTATGACGAAGGAGCAAATCGTGGACTTCGCTAATCGTCATTTCGGTGATAACTATGTGGCTGTTTACAAACGTCAGGGCGTTGACGAGACACAGAAGAAGATTGACAAGCCGCAAATCACGCCTATTCCCACCAATCGCGACCTTGTGTCCGACTTCGTGAAGGAGATACAGAATGCCGAAGTGAAGCCCATCGAGCCACGCTTTGTCAACTTTAAGAAAGACATCGTCTTTGGGGGCATTGACCCCATGACAGGGAAGCAAGTGGATATGTGGAAAGACCGAAGAGGAGGCAGAAAAGGACATGAGAGTCTTGACAAGTCGGTCGTCATTCCATACGCCTACGTACAAAACACAGAAAATGGCCGCTTCGTGCTGTCTTTCCACTATGATTTCGGCGAAGAGACCAATCTGAAGTATAACTATGCAGCAGAATATCTTGACTATCTCGGCACCGACTCTCTGACTGCCGAACAGGTGAAGCAGCAATTCTACAAACTGGCCTGTTCCTATAACATCAGTGTGGGAGCGCGCAATATCAATGTGACACTCAGCGGTCTGGGCGAGAACATGCTGCCGGCAATGGAACTGCTTGAACATCTGATTCAGCGGGCTAAGGTCGATTCGGCTGCCTACCAGCAGTATATTGCGATTCGTGAAAAGGGACGTATGGACAACAAGACGGATCAGCGCATGAACTTCCAGTATCTGGTGCAGTATGGACTCTACGGCCCCTACAACTCCTACCGCAACGCTTTGACCGCACAGCAACTGGCCGAGACCAACCCACAGGAGCTGCTCGACCTGCTGAAGGGACTGATGCACTATGAGCACACCGTATTATATTATGGCCCCTTGAAGAAGAAAAAGCTCGACAACGTGCTGGAGACTCACCTTACTGCACTCAATGTCCCTCTTCTGCCTACGCCTGAAGGCAAGCACTACGCCATGCAGGCTACGCCCGAGAACGAGATTCTCATTGCTCCATTCGATGCTAAGAACATCTATATGCGAATGTATCACAACGAGATGCAGCAGTGGGATGTAGAGAAGGCACCTGTCATAGCTCTCTTCAACGAATACTATGGTGGCGGTATGAACACCATCGTGTTCCAGGAGTTGCGCGAGGCACGCGGACTGGCCTACAATGCTTTTGCCATGTATGCTGAACCCAGCTATCAGGGCGAGCCTGAATATTATTTCACGCACATCATCACTCAGAACGACAAGATGATGGACTGTGTGCGCCAGTTCCACCAGATTCTCGACAGCATCCCTCAAAGCGAGAATGCCTTCAAGATTGCCAAAGATGCACTCACCAAACGACTGGCCAGCCAGCGCACCACGAAGTTTGCACTCATCAATGCATGGCTGTGGGCCAAGCAGCGTGGCATCGACTACGACTTGAACGAGCGTATCTATAACGCTCTCCCGTCGCTCACTTTGCAGGATGTCGTCAACTTTGAACAAGCTAACATGGCTCGTAAGCCTTATCGCTATATCATCTTAGGCGATGAGAAGGAACTCGACATGAGTACTCTTGAGCAGTATGGACGGGTGAAGCGGCTCACTACGGAGGAAATTTTCGGGTATTAATAAAGAATGAAATACATTTATCAGCAATATCTATCTCTGACGGCAGGGCAACGTAAGTTGCTCTGCTTTCTTGCTTATACGGGAGTCATCTTCGATGTCAGGATGAAGGTCGTTTATGGAAAATGTGAGGATATATCCTCCGAACAGCTTGACAAAACGGTGAAGAGCCTCTCCGTCTATCTTCGGCTGCACCACTACTACTTAGGCGACTATAGTCTGGACATACATTATGTCACGCCGCTGTTGGTCTATATGCTGAAAGAAATGCCGCAGTGGTTAGAGCATTTTGACAAGTTATATAAGAAGTATCAGAATGTGGAACGTAAGGTTTTCCTGCATAAGTTGAAACTGTGCGCCGATGGACAGGGAAGTAAGCTTGATATAGTAACACATTCCCTGCAAACTACCGAATTGTTGGTTCCACTGTCGGCAGAGCCAGTATTTCTGCCCATGATGCTCGATATGTCGTCCTATCGCATTACCGACTTCGTGGATCAAGCTGCTTATTGGCAAGCTGTTCACGATGTGAGCGACCCACACAATGTGCTTGGGAAGATTGCAGAACTGGGATATAAGCAGATGTCGGTCGAAAAGCGTGCAACGGTGAAATCGCTCGTGGCTCTCTACGATTTCTATAAGCAAGGCCGCTACGATGAAATAGCAGCATCCTACAAAAATCTATATGCCTACTTGTTGCAGGCTTGGCATGCCATCTATGCAGCCGACTATGACAAAACTTTTGAAATGGTGACCAAGGCTGTGCGGGAGAACAATAAGAATAGAGATGCAGCTCATAAAGGCTTTTTCAGCATGCCGCTCAATAACTATTTGCTCGTCATGGTCTATTATCTGAAGCGTTCAGATGAAGGAAAAAAACTTGGAGCTATACTTAACAAGGAAGCATTTAGGACTGAGGCAGACTATCGTCCCTCTTATTGGCTGGCCAACTATCTGAAGTACGGCAATGAGCCATCCGTACAGGCATTCTCGTCCATCAAGTCACTGCTTCCACTACGACAGTATCTCGGCATGCAGTTGGTGGGATTCTTTAAGAAAAACGTGCAGTGGCCTCAAAAACTGCCTTTACAGCCCAACATGCACATTCTGAGACATGAGATGGCAGAATGTTGTGAGTTGTCTGAAGAAGAACGCCAACACTTGACCGAAGCCTTTGGCGGACAGCCGCTTATCAGCCGTCTGCGCTATAAAGCTCCGTGGGAGTTCCTGCTCGATGAACTGACACCAGAAAAGGAAGAAGAAAACACGCAGACGGAGAAATCGGTGCGCGTGAGTTATCTCATTAACTTCGACCGTGTGGAAGTGCGAGAGCAGTCACGTCTGAAGTCGGGGGCATGGGGGGCCGGCAAACGCATGTCGCTCGATACTTTTAGACGGGGCACCGATTTCATGGACGACACAGACCGCAAGATAGCCAATAGCGTCACCAGCTACTATAGCTACGACATTGACATCAAGAAAGTGTTGCCACACTTGATAGGTTCCGACCGTGTATATACAGGTAGCTATGCCCCCTTTGACCCTGTTGCCATCTGTGAGGAGAAACCCTATCTTGTCATCAACAGGACGAAGAAAGGCTTCACTGTAACCTCAAATGTGGGCGATGCCAAGATGGACAGCGATGTAGTATATCGTAAAGACAGCAACACTCAGTACACCGTCATCACTATGACCGAACGCCAGCGCAACTACTATCGAAAACTGCTGAACATCGGTACTTTCCCACCAGAGGCTGAAGGGGCTTTACGTGAGTTTCTTCCTAAGGTGAGCGATGTGGTAGAAGTGCATAGCGACCTTGTGGAAGGCGGTACCACGCTTGAGCACCGCGATGGCACGGGGCAGCTCTGTCTGCAAATGATGCCATCGGCAGACACGCGCAATCTTTTCTGTGTATATTGCTATGCTCGTCCGTTGCCAGACGGGCAGACATTCTTCGAGCCGGCCAAAGGCATGAATCCCTGTGTGGCCGAGAGTAGCGAGGGACGGTTCCAAGTGACTCGCGACATGAAGACCGAACGCGAAAATTTCTCAATGATATCTGTCTTTCTGGAGCAGAGCGACTTTGTGAGCGATCAGTTTGACTTCAGTGATCCCTTTGCCGACCGCCAGCCCGTATGGCTGCCTGCTGAGGGATTGCTGCAGCTCATGCAGTTTGTGCAGGAACAGCCAGACCGTTTCTATATGGAATGGCCGGAAGGAGGACAACTGAACCTGAAGAGCTCGCAGCCCTCGTCGTGGAATATGCAGCTGAAATCAAAGAACGGATGGTTCGAGGTGGAGGGCGAAATCCCCATTGACGATGACACTGTGCTCTCGGCAGAACAACTGTTGATGCTTGTGGCGCAGAGCACTACAAAGTCGGGCTTCGTCAGACTGGGTGAGAGCGAGTTCTTGGCCATTTCCGACAAGTTGCGTAAGCAGCTTGCCCGTATTGAGAGCTTGGCCGTGAACAACCGTGGACATCTGCAGATTTCAGAACTGCATGCCTCGCTCCTTGGTAGTGCTTTGAGTGGCGAGGTGGAAGTGAAGCATGACAAGAGAATTGACGAGCTGCAAAAGAAAATCAAGAAAAGCATGGCTTTGCTACCTGACGTGCCCAAGCGGCTGAAGGCCGACCTGCGCGACTATCAGATGGAAGGATTCCAGTGGATGGTGCGCATGACGGGGTGGGGTTCGGGAGTCTGCTTGGCCGACGACATGGGCTTGGGAAAGACTGTGCAGACCATAGCTTTCCTACTTCATACTTCTACCGAAGGTGCAGCTCTTGTGGCGGCACCGGCATCTGTAGTGCTTAACTGGCGGCGAGAACTGGAGCGTTTTGCTCCTTCGCTCAATGTCGTTATACTCAACACTGTCGAGAATCGCCATGATGCCATTGCCAACGCAACGAAAGGCGATGTCGTGCTGACTACCTATGGATTGTTTGTTACTGAGAGCGAGAGCCTTACGGAGAAAGAATGGAATACCGTATGTCTGGACGAGGCACACGTCATCAAGAACCGTGAGACCAAGACCTCGGACGTGGTAATGAAGTTGCAGGCTAAGAATCGCATCATCCTTACTGGTACGCCTGTGCAGAACCATTTGGGCGAGCTGTGGAACCTCTATCAGTTCATCAACCCTGGCCTGCTGGGTGGCTACGACCAGTTCTCGCAGAAATATATCGTGCCCATTGAACAACAGGACAATAAGGAGCGCTCGCGACAACTGAAACGCATCGTGCAGCCCTTCATCCTTAGGCGTACTAAGCAGGAAGTGATTGAGGAACTGCCGGATAAGACCGAAATCAATATGCCCGTAGAACTCAGCGACGATGAACTGGCCGTCTATGAGGTGATTCGCCGCAAGGCCAAGCAGATGCTTGAGGACGAGCAGGGTGGGGCAGTGAGTGTGAACACACTGGCCGAAATCACACGTCTGCGTCAGGCAGCCTGTTCGGCGCAGTTGGCTGAAAAGAGTTGGAAGGGCGAGTGCTCGAAGATCAACACCCTCTTGTCGCTGCTCGAAGAGATTGTGGGCGGAGGCAACTCGGTGCTGGTGTTTAGCCAGTTCACCTCGTTCTTGTCTATGGTGCGCGAAGCTCTCGACAAGCAAAAGACAGCCTACCTCTATCTTGACGGCTCTATCCCAATGAAAAAACGCGAACAACTGGTACAGGATTTCCAGAATGGCAAATGTCCCGTCTTTCTCATTTCGCTGAAAGCTGGCGGACTGGGACTGAACCTTACGGGGGCTAATTATGTCGTTCATCTCGACCCGTGGTGGAATCCCGCCATCGAACAGCAGGCCACAGACCGTGCCTATCGCATCGGTCAACGGCAGAACGTCACCGTCTATCATCTCATATCCCAGCACACCATTGAGGAGAAAATCCTTCGCCTGCATGAGACTAAGCGCAATCTGGCCGATGCCATGCTCAGTGGTACCAACGAAAGCCACAAGCTCACCAGCCGCGAGCTGTTGCAGATGATTGGAGGATGACATCTGCTGCATAGTGGCTGACATGCCGCCTTGGGTCGTGTGACTAATCCTCAAAAATGCCCTTTACAGTAAAATAATGGCCAGATTCAGTATAAATCTGGCCATTATTTTTGTGTTTTCAAGGAAAAGATGTACTTTTGTAGCCATGTTTGAAGATAATAAATGACTAAATAAATCTATATTATATTATGGCAACACCAGTAGAATTCAAGTATGCCCCGATGTTTCAGTTGGGCGAAGACAAGACAGAGTACAGACTTCTGAGCAAGGAGGGCGTGACCGTCAGCCAGTTCGAAGGAAAAGAGATAGTGAAAGTGTCGAAAGAGGCACTCACATTGTTGGCTCAGCAGGCTTTCCACGATGTAGAGTTCATGCTGCGCCGTGAGCACAACCTGCAGGTAGCAGCCATCTTGAATGATCCCGAAGCATCGGAGAACGACAAGTATGTGGCACTGCAGTTCCTGCGCAATGCAGATGTAGCAGCTAAAGGCGTGCTGCCTTTCTGTCAGGACACTGGCACGGCTATCATTCATGGCGAGAAGGGACAACAGGTGTGGACAGGCTTCGAAGACGAAGAGGCGCTTTCGCGTGGTGTCTATAACACCTTCACACAAGACAATCTGCGCTACTCTCAGAATGCACCGCTCAACATGTACGACGAGGTGA
>DFJI01000022.1:39202-51555 GCA_002372235.1 Prevotella sp. UBA3675
CGACGAGGTGAACACCCGTTGCAACTTGCCTGCTCAGATTGACATCGAGGCTACCGAAGGCGCTGAGTATCGTTTCGTAATGGTAGCTAAGGGTGGCGGCTCAGCCAATAAGACCTATTTCTATCCCATGACCAAGGCCACGATTCAGAATGAAGGCACATTGCTGCCTTTCCTCGTGGAGAAGATGAAGAGCCTCGGCACTGCAGCTTGTCCTCCTTATCACATTGCATTCGTGATTGGCGGTACATCAGCTGAAAAGAATCTGCTCACCGTGAAGCTCGCTTCTATCAAGTACTATGACTCACTGCCTACTACAGGCGATGAAACGGGTCGTGCTTTCCGTGATATTGATCTGGAGAAGAAACTCTTAGAGGAGGCTCACAAGATTGGACTGGGAGCACAGTTCGGCGGCAAGGCGTTGGCTCACGATATTCGCGTCGTCCGTCTGCCCCGTCATGGTGCCAGCTGCCCCATCGGTATGGGCGTAAGCTGTTCAGCCGACCGCAATATCAAGGCTAAGATCAACCGCGATGGCATCTGGCTGGAAAAGATGGACTCGAACCCCTGCGAGCTGATTCCTGCTGAATATGCAAAGCCTGGTGAGGGCTCAAAGGGCATTGAGATTGACCTGAACGAGGGCATTGATGCTGTGCGCAAGGAGTTGTCGAAATATCCCGTCTCAACGCGCGTTAACCTGAAGGGCACCATCATCGTGGCTCGCGACATTGCTCATGCCAAGCTGAAGGCTCGTCTTGATGCAGGCGAGGGCATGCCCGACTACTTCAAGAAATATCCCGTGCTCTATGCCGGACCTGCTAAGACTCCCGAGGGCTATCCCTGTGGCTCGATGGGTCCGACTACGGCCAACCGCATGGATCCATACGTTGACGAGTTCCAGGACAATGGTGCTTCGCTCGTCATGATTGCCAAGGGCAACCGCAGCGACGTGGTCACCGAAGCCTGCAAGAAGCATGGAGGCTTCTATCTGGGCACAATCGGAGGCGTGGCAGCTGTGCTGTCGCAGTCGAGCATCAAGTCGATTGAGTGCGTGGAGTATCCCGAACTCGGTATGGAGGCCATCTGGAAGATTGAGGTCGAGGATTTCCCCGCCTTCATCTTGGTTGACGACAAGGGCAATGACTTCTTTAAGCAGCTGAAACCATGGACACCATGCGCAAAATAAAACTGATATTATCTTTTCTGACTTTGTTGTCCTTGAGCCTGTCGGCTCAGGACTTCAAGGTCGTGAGAGATAACTGCATGCCAGCACCTGAGGGCGTCGACGATGTCGTAGAGACCCGTCTTACTGGCATGCGTAAGATGCTGCCTCAGATAAATCGCGATTGGAATCCTGAAAAAACGTATCACCAGCTTGTGATACTCATGTCTTTCTCTGATACGGACTTTAATATCGATAATCCTGTAGCCGAATATGACAAGATTCTTAATCAGTCGGGCTACAATAAACGTCAGGGACCAGGATGTATGGCCGACTATTTCCGCGACCAGTCAGGCGGAATGCTTAATCTTGAGTTTGATGTCTATGGCCCTTACAAGGTGAGCGGAAAAGCTCAGCCTTACAGCAGTCCCAGCTCTGGCACACGTAACTATGGCCGCACTGACATGATTGAGGCTACGAACCTTTTCTTAGCCGACCATCAGGAGATAGACTTCTCACAGTATGACTGGAACGGTGACGGTAGTGTGGAGCAGGTTATTTATGTCTATGCAGGTCTGTCTGGTAATATCAGTTCTACCGACTGTTACGGACACATATGGCCAAACACGAGCACTTTCACTACTATTACAACTCATGATGGGAAGAAAATCTCCAACTACACATGCAGTGGCGAGCACTGGCCCATGACGAATAAGGCATCGTGCGGCTTTGGAACTATCAGTCATGAGTTTACCCACAGCCTTGGACTGCCTGACATCTACCCGACAGCAGGCGAAGGGTTCTCTGTTGTTGACGAATGGGACCTGATGGATGGCGGAAACTTCACAAACTACGGATGGTGCCCGCCTGAATATACTGCTTTGGAAAAGTGGCTCATGGGATGGATCTCGTTCAAAGAACTTGACGAGCCAACTACCGTAGTGGGCTTGAAACCTGTGTCTGAAGGTGGTGATGTCTATCGCATAAAGCATTCAGACTCAGAGTGGTTGCTCCTTGAGAACCGACAGCAGAGAGGATGGGATGCTGGCGCACCTGGCAGCGGACTTGTCATTTATCATGTTTTTTACGATGGTTCTGTATGGCAGGGTAATAAAGTCAATACTGACAAAAACAAACGCCGTTTCCATCTTTTCAATGCCGATAACAGGGACTATGATGCATGGGATGACTATCTGGACGAAAAAGGCTTGGGAACCTATGCTAATGCTGGTCGCATGAACAGCCGTTATCTTAGCACGTCGCCATATCCATGGACTAACGAAACAACAATGGATGTGAACGATGAACTGACAGACTCGTCTGTTCCTGCTGCCAAGATGAACTATCCTAATGCTAAGGAAGAACTGATGTTGTCAAAGCCCATCACCAATATTAGTGTCGATGACGACGGTCTTGTCTCGTTCGACTTCATGGGGGGCGGCATTCCTACCACTATCCGTGGAATGGCTCGTCAGAGTGGACGTGAGTCGGCTGTGGCTTACGATCTGAACGGTCGTCGGCTGTCACAGCCCAGTCGCAAGGGCATCTACATCCTCCGTCAGTCCGACGGCACAATAGTGAAGAAGGTATTCAAATAAACTTTATATTTATTTTTAACAAACCCCAAACACAATTATGAGATTAATTATTGAACCGAATTATGATTTGATGTCACAGTGGGCAGCAAATTATGTAGTGGAGCGTATTAATGCCGCCAACCCCACGAAGGAGAAGCCTTTCGTACTGGGATTGCCTACAGGCTCGTCGCCCATCGGTATGTATCGTGCCTTGGTGAAGGCTTATCAGGAAGGCAAAGTGTCGTTCAAGAACGTGCTTACGTTCAATATGGACGAGTATGTCGGCCTGCCTGAGTCGCATCCCGAGAGCTACCACTCGTTCATGTTCACCAATCTGTTCAATCACATTGATTGTCCGAAGGAGAACATCCATATCCTGAACGGCAATGCGCCCGACCTCGCAGCCGAGTGCGCTCACTATGAGCAGATGATTGAAGAGGCCGGTGGCATCGATCTGTTCCTTGGCGGCATTGGCCCCGATGGTCACATCGCCTTCAATGAGCCAGGCTCGTCGCTCACCAGCCGCACCCGTCAGAAGACCCTCACCACCGATACGATCATTGCCAACTCTCGTTTCTTCGACAACGACATCAACCTCGTTCCTAAGACGGCTCTGACCGTTGGCGTAGGCACTGTGATGGCAGCCAAGGAAGTCATGATTCTGGTCAATGGTCATGCCAAGTGTCGTGCTTTGCAGGCAGCTGTCGAGGGTAGTGTCAACCACATGTGGACTATCTCTGCCTTGCAGATGCACCAGCATGGCATCATCGTAGCCGACGATGCTGCTTGCGAAGAGCTGAAGGTTGGCACCTATCGCTACTTCAAGGATATTGAGCGTAATAACCTTCTGTAAAAATATTTAGCAACGGACCACAGGGCTGGCAAGACTTCTTTTCACAGGGAAAAAGTCCTACAGTCCTGTAGTCCGCTGCAAAAATATATTCTCCGAACTTTCGGGACTTAACCATTCTTCCCTTTCTTCTTAATCCCTCAATTTTTCATGTATTCTCCCTACTTCGAACCCGAGTTAGAAACCATGTCGCGCGACCAGCTTGAAGCCCTCCAGCTGGAGCGCCTGCAGCAGACCGTGCGTCACTGCATGAACTCACCTTTCTATCAGCAGCGATTCAAGGAGCTGGGTATTACCCCCGACGACATTCGCACCTTAGACGATGTGCAGAAACTGCCCTTCACCACGAAGGATGACCTGCGCGAACACTATCCCTTCGGACTGGCCTCAGTGCCCCTAAAGGATTGTGTACGCCTGCACTCTTCCAGCGGCACCACAGGCAATCCCACCGTCGTGTTGCACACGCAGCGCGACCTCGACGAGTGGGCCAAGGCCGTGGCGCGGTGCCTCTGGATGGTGGGTTCGCGTCCCGACGACGTATTCCAGAACTCAGCCGGCTACGGCATGTTCACTGCCGGTCTGGGGTTCCAGTATGGTGCTGAAAAAGTGGGCATGCTCACCGTTCCTGCCGCAGCAGGCAACACGAAGCGACAGATTAAGTTCATTCGCGACTTCGGCACCACCGTGCTCCATGCCATCCCCTCTTATGCTTCGCGCATCTATGAGGTGATGCGTGAGGAGGGCGTCGATCCGCGTCGCGACACTCGCCTGCGTGTGCTCTGCATCGGAGCCGAGCCTCACAGCGAGGAGCAGCGCCAGCGCATTGAACAGCAGCTGGGCGTGAAGGCATACAACAGCTACGGCATCTCCGAGATGATGGGGCCTGGCGTGGCTTTCGAGTGTCCCGAGCAGAACGGGCTGCACATCTGGGAGGACTATTTCATTGTTGAGATTATCGATCCCGTCACGCTGAAGCCCGTACCCGACGGACAGCTGGGCGAACTGGTGCTTACCACCATCAACCGCGAGGGCATGCCGCTGTTGCGCTATCGCACGCGCGATCTTACCCGCATCCTGCCTGGTGAGTGTGCCTGTGGTCGTCATCACAAGCGACTGGCTCGCCTGCAGGGACGCAGCGACGACATGATCATCCTGAAGGGAGTCAACATCTTCCCCATTCAGATAGAGAAAATCCTATTGGGCTTCCCCGAGTTGGGCACCGACTATCTCATCACCTTGGAGACGTTGGAGAGTGGCGATATGATGACCGTCGATGTGGAACTGGCTCGTCTTGAGACCGATGACTACACACAGCTGCAGGCACTCACCCGTGAGATAACCCGTCAGCTGAAGGATGAGATTCTCATCACGCCCAAGGTGCGTCTCGTACAGAAAGGCTCGCTCGGAGCCAGCGACGAGAAGAAAGCCGTGCGTGTGAAGGACCTCCGTAAACTGTTCTAAGAAAAGCAATGAAGAAGACTTTACTTTTTGGATTGCTGTTCGCCTCCATTCCTATGTGGGCACAGCAGACTACCACCACCACGATTAATGAGTTCCGTCTGGCAGGCCCCTATGCTGTGTCCGTGCCTTTTGCAGCCGACACCGTCGATGTGAATGGCAAAAAGTTTGACGAGCAGTCACTCATGAGTGGCATCGGCCTCTCCGAGACGGCTGCCACGAAGGTGTGGCAGGCAGGCTTGCTGCCCTCGCTCAAGGAGCAGAGGAGCGTGGGCATGCTCACGTTCTACGTCAATAACAGCAGCTATCTCAAGGGACAGCTCTGTGTGAAAGGGCCGCACCACTATAAGGTGTTCGTTGATGGACAGGAGATGAGAGACGAGCTGAAGCTCGCTCCCGAGCACCACACCGTAGCCATCAAGTTCATGGCCGAGCCTTCCGATACCGACTCCATCAGTGTCACTATCAAGGCTCCCGCTGCCGTGCCTTATACGTTGGAGAAGAAGCATCCCTACATGGTGCACGACCTGACCGATGGACGGCGTGTGCGCGGCATCTCGCTCTCAGCCGACGGCGCTTATGCCACCGTGTCCTATCAGACTACTGAGCGAGGCGGACAGAGCCGCTGGGACTATGAGCTCATCGACGTGAAGACACGGCAGGTGCTGAGCCGTCTGTCGCAGAACGTGCAGTGGTTGCCTCGCACGTGCGCATATATAGAAGAGGTGTGGGAGGGTAGTCGCCGCATGCTCTATCAGGTAGAGCCCAAGACGGGCCGTCGCACGGTCTTTGTGAGCCATCTGCCCAAGGGCGGCTACACCATCAGCCCCACTGAAGACTATCTCATCCTGAGCGTTGAGGAGGAAGGCCCTAAGGAAGATGCCGATGTGTTCGAAGTGCTGGAGATGGACGACCGTCAGCCCGGTTGGCGCAAACGCAGCCATCTGGAGCGCTACGACAGGGCTACGGGCCTCACGCAGCGCATCACCTTTGGCAACAAGGGCGAGTATCTCTACGACATCACGCAAGACGGCACCCGACTGCTCATCGCCTCGTCGCGCTCGCGACTTTCGAAGCGACCCACCACCGTCACCGACTATCTGCTCATGGATGCACGCACGCTGAAGGTCGATACGCTCCTCACTGCTGCCGAGTATCTGGGGGCAGCGGCTTTCTCGCCCGACGGCCAGAAGATTCTCTTCACGGGCACTCCCGAGGCTTTCAGCCGCATAGGCTGTCAGCTGCCTGCCAGCGTTACGCCCAGCATGACTGAGAACGAGTTGTTCCTCTATGACGTGGCTTCTCGTCAGGTGAAACCTCTCACTAAAGACTTCAACCCCTCCGTGACCCGTGCCGACTGGACATGGGGCGACGGCATGATCTATTTCTCGGCTGAGGATCGCGACTACGTGCGCCTCTATCAGCTCAATCCTGCCAGCGGCGCGATTGCGCAGCTCCCCATTCATGGCGACTATGCCTACCGCTTCGACGTGGCTGCGCGTGCCAAGGCAATGGCCTATCTGAGCTATGAGACACTGGCCCCGGCCTCGGCCTGGGTGCAGCCCGTTTCCGGCAAGGAGTGGTGCCTTTTCGATGGCCACACGGCGCTCGGCGATGCTGAGCTGGGCACCTGCGAGGACTGGAACTTCACCAACTCGCGCGGCGACACCGTCTATGGCCGTCTCTATCTGCCCAAGGACTTCGATGCCTCGAAACAGTACCCCATGATTGTCTATTACTATGGTGGCTGCTCGCCCGTGTCGCGCTATTTCGAGTCGCCATACGCCCCACAGTACTGGAACTCGCTGGGCTATGTGGCTTACATCCTGCAGCCCAGCGGTGCAACAGGCTTCGGGCAGGAGTGGGCTTCGCGCCATGTGAACACTGCCGGACGCGGACCTGCCGACGACATCATTGAGGGAACGAAGAAGATCTGTGATGCCCATCCCTTCATCAATCGTGCGAAGGTGGGCTGTATGGGCGCCTCCTACGGTGGATTCATGACACAGTATCTGCAGACCGTGACCGACATCTTCGCTGCTGCCGTGTCGCATGCCGGCATTGCCAACCACACCAGCTACTGGGGTGAGGGCTACTGGGGCTACAACTACAGTGAGGTGTCGATGGCCAACAGCTATCCCTGGAGCCATCGCGAGCTCTACGTCGATCAGTCGCCCCTGTTCAATGCCGACAAGATTCACACTCCGTTGCTGCTCCTCCACGGCACCGACGACACCAACGTGCCGGTCATTGAGAGTCTGCAGATGTTCACCGCCCTGAAGCTCCTCGGACGCGAAGTAGCCTTGGTTGAGGTGAAGGGCCAGAATCATCACATCACCGACTACGGAAAGCGTGAGAAGTGGCTGGCCACGCAGATGGCCTGGTTCCAGAAGTGGCTCAAGGACGATCCCACATGGTGGGATGCCCTCTATCCGAAGAAGAATCTATAAGTGAGGTCACTTCTCTTTTGCCGAAATCAGTGTGAACACGTTCCATGCCAGCTGCTGCACGTAGGCAGAATAGATGTACTCGACTAATAAAAAAGAGGCAAGTGCCTAAGTATTAATACTTATAAGGCACTTGCCCATGTAAGGAAATTCACTTGCCTTTGTGAGTACAAAAGCAATTTGTGCGACAGTGTTGTGACTTTACTTATTATGTTTCACTTCAACACCGGTAACGTTGAATACACGACCATTGCGAACGATGATGATATGTCCGTTCTGCAAGTACTTCCCGTCAGCAGTACTTTCTGATTTGACTGAACTAACAGCCGTCGGTTTGTTCTCGGGCGATATCTTAATGCTCTGAATATAAGCGTTGGCCTTTGAAGATGGGGCTCTCCTGGCTGATGGTGACGATGATGCGTGCAGATAGATAACGACGTGTGTAGGAACTGTAACGTTGTAAGTTACTTTTGCCCAGCCAAACGATTCCTGCGTGATGCTGACGGCACCCTGGCCATTGATCATAATGTTCAGTGTATAGCCGGGAACAGTCATACAGTTGACCAGAATCTCGCCCTTACCAGCAGGAATGTCGAATACCAGCGAACCTGGCAGCATGCTCATCCATGCGCTGGAACCAGGAATGAGTGTTTCCAAAGCTGTTGCCACCTGTTCGTCGGTCAGCGTCGTTGAAATTTCCAACTGTCCTGTTTCCTCGTTGTAGGTGTCATTGCCCGAGCTGCTGAATACAACGACATCGTTGTCATTAGGGTCAGTCATATTGAACTCGATGGTCGTATCCTCATCGCTTGACACCGTCACAGGCACCTTTCCGATCTCAACAATTTTCGAAATCACCGTGTTTGCTTCGTCATCGAAGAAAGTTTTTTTAGACATGTCGAAGTGTACGCCTGGAGTCAGTATTTGAATACCCTCATCGGCAATCAGGAATTCATCACCACACACTATGCCAGCGTAGGCGTTGGTTCCCGAAGCTTCACCATAGACGTGGCTTTGCTTAGAAACGGTGAGGCTTCCGAGTTTCATGCCGACCACCGAGCCTATTGCTGTTACGTCGCACTCATGAATCTTGACGGCATTAGCCTGAACGGCTATCGACTGGGTAGTCTCGTTGGCTGTCAGTGTAAGTATGCCATCCTTGCTGTCGCTCTTGAAGATAAGTGCTCCCATTGTGGAGACGATACATCCGTCGGCATTGCTGATGGTACATTCACCAATAGGATTGATGGTGAGCGGCTCTTTACTGTGATTCCAAATGACATGTTGCCTGACGTTTGCGTCACCAATGCCAGAGGCATCTACCACCCAGTTGTTCAGGTTCAGCGTGCGATTCTGCTTGTTGAAGGTCACCTTCTTTGAACCGTCGCCAAGAATGTCGTCGGCATTGAGACTGCTTACCTCTATGCCCATTACCTGCAGACCGATGGTAGCAACGTGCAGCATATAAGAGGCAACGGCCCCCTCGAAGGTCTCGGTGGGTGAGGATTCACAGAAGATGTAGGCATCGCCTACGCCCTTTATAGTCACCTCTCCGGTAGTCTCGTTTACTTCGGCCACATTTGTGGCATTGCTGTACCACTTGTTTATTGGCACATTGTTGGTGTTGATCAGTGTAGGTGGTGTGAAAGGCACATTCGGCTCACCGTAGGCTATAGTCTCACTGAACGAGAGCTCAGGAGTGTGTTTCTTTACGTTGACCGTGTAGAAGCCCGTAGCAGCATAATGCTCGTCTGTCTCGTTGACATAGGCGAATATGCGTGTGGTGCCTTTGGAGAGGAATTGCACATTACCCGTCTGCTCATCGACCGAAGCCACCAGTGGGTTCTCAGATTGCCAGCGGTCGATGGTGAGCTTCTGTACATTGGGCAAGGCTGTCATTGACTCGCCCACGAAGCCAGTGACTTCGGTTTGATAGAAGTTCACATAGACGTTCTGTTTAGGAGCCTCCACGCTGAGCTCGTATTCGGCAGAGACAGACGTCCAGTTGGTATTGCCTGGCCAGGTGGCACGGATGGTGGTCTTACCATACGATACAGGGGTAACGCCTCTGGCCGTCACCGTTGCCACATTGGGATTAGTTGATTCGAGCGTACATTCACGTGCATAAATATGCTTGTCCCTGAACTTTGGGAAAACACCTTGCTCCAGATATACTTCTTTGATAGCAATCACCAGTTCGGGGTAATCGAAAGAATATCCATGGTCGGGGTTGCCGTCCCATATCAGCCTTGATGATGTGATAGGCTCGTTGCCCACGATGTAATATGCCTCAGGCGCCCCCATTATAACGGTATAATGAATGATGTGATGGGTTGTGACACCTGTAGTGGAGCCTTCACCATTGCCTCCTGCACTACCGTCACCGCCGACACCACCACCGCTACCGCCTGAGCTACTGCCGCTTTCATCACCGTTGAACATTGTTTCGTCGTATTCCACGGTAGCCGATCCTATGCCCACGATGAGCACTGCGGTGTAGCCGTTCTGATTGTACGTGCGCACCACATTTTCATTGGTGGAGGTAAGATTTTTCACCCAACTCTTAGTGTTGGTGGCCTGACCGAAGTCGCCTACATTGACCGTTGCCTCTATTTCAAGGTCTTCGCGATGGATTGACTGTCCTGGAAACAAGTCGGGCGTAAAGTTCTGCGCACCTACATTCAGTGGCAGCATGGCTGCTGTTGATAGCAGTAAGCTTATCAGCCAACTAAAGGAAAATGTTCTTGTTTTCATCATAGCGATCATTAATTTGAGTTTGACAATAACTTTATTTAGCCTTCTCTTTTTTCTGATTTTTCTTTCATATACTTCGCCACTGCTTCTTCAATGCGACTGTCAAGACCTTGACCCAGGATGTTCTCCATCTTGAGTAACTCGTCCAGATATTTGCGGGCATAATCAGTGGCTGCTTCTTGGTATTTTGTCTTTGCCATAGTAATATTGTATAATCTTCCTGCTGCAAATGTACGATTGAATGGCACTTTTTGTGTTATCATTTCGTCAAATAGTCTTATCATTTCGTGCAGTCAGACATGAAAAAGCCCCCCAAAACAATGTTTCGGAGAGCTTTTGCCGTGTTTTTTACAGATAGTGCTGAAGACAATCAGTTGTCTTGCTGACTATTGCTTTACACTTTCGATTCTTTTCTTCGGTCGAGATATTGCGTAGGTGTGATGCCGAATGTTTTTTTGAAGGCACGGGTGAAGTTGGGCGTGTCGTTGTAGGCACAAAGTGTGGCCACCTCAGAGATGTTCATTTCCGGGTGGGTGTCTAATAGGTAGCGAGCCCGCCGCATACGGACAGCAGCGATGAAGTCCTGCGGCTTCTCGCCAGTGATGCTATCCAGTCGTTGGCGCAATTGGTAAAGACTCATTCCCATGTGCTCTGCCAGTCGGTTGGCATCGGGCTGCCCCTTGCGGATGAGCAGGTTGATGCTGTTGATGGTTCGTTCCAGGAACTCGCGGTCGCTCACGTTCAGTTCTGTAGTGTCATCACGATTGCCCGATAAATTGATGGCATTGTCATAGTGCTCACTCAGCACATTGTATTTCTCACTTAGCTCCTTAAAGTGAGCACTCAGTTCCTCATTGATGCGTTGCTGGTGTCTCTGGTGACGCCGCATCAGCAACCAGATGCCTATTGTCAGAGCGGCTAAAGCAATGGCAATAGCTATAGCCCACTGCTTGGCACGCCGCTGCTCGTGGTTCTCTATCTGCAGCCAGTCGTTGCCAAACTCAGCATTGTATTTTGCCAGCTTCTCAGCCGACACATTATTATATAGTGAGTCTTTCAGGGCCTCGAAGCGCTTCAGACAGTGACGCGCCCTGCTGGGGTCATGTTTCCACAAGCACTCATAGAGGCCGCGTAGGGCATGCACTTCGTTGTAGGGGTCGCCCATTTGCTGGAATATGTCGGCTGCTTCCTGATAATAGAGGGTGGCTTCCTGTTCACGGTCCTGCGAAAGCATCGTCATGCCCATCTTGTTAAGCGCGATGCCAAGCGAATGACGGTCGGGAGTTTCGCGCAGATAGGGAATCACCTTCCGTAGCGTAGCCTCGGCCTCTTCATACTCATGCAGTCCGATTAGCACGGAGGCTTTCTGAGCCAGGCGCACCATCGAGCGCTGCTCATTGCCCATCTGCTTGTCTATCTCGTAGGCACGCTCTATATATGGCAGCGCCTTCTTGTCGTCACCCTGAGCATGGTACACCTCCGATGCCATTGCCTGCAATACGGCCATACGGCTTGGATTATTGGCCTTTTCTGCCATCTCAATACCCTTCAGTACATACTGCTCTGCCTCCTTTGGCTGGTTGGCACCCATGTAAATGGCGGCCAGTGTGTTCAGGCTTGACGATATCACGTCGGGATCGCCGCTTGTCTGGTCTATGGCATAACATTCTTTCGCATAGTGGGCGGCTGACTCATAATCTGACAGGCGGATATTGATAATTGCAAGCAAATTCAAACAGTCAGCTTCCGACTCGGTACCCTTGGCCAGCGGCAGTGCCTCGCTGGCCACCTTTAGTGCTTCCTTATACTGCTGTACAGCATACAGACTGTCAGCCTGCTCCATCAGCTTGTCGCCTTTAGCGTTAGCCCATATATCTTTAGGTAGCATAAGTGCAAACAAAGCTACAAGCAAAACAGAGTACTTAAATATTTTCTTAGATAGTCTGCTCATTTTTGCAGTGAGTTCGCACCGCATAGGAGCATTGTTTAGGTCAGTCTCTATTGTTCTTATACACATAAAGGTGCCATTTTTTTTCATAATCCTAAATTCCGTAGCACTTTAGTTTATTTATTTTTCTAAGTTTCTGAGCAACAAAAAGTTCTTGCTG
>DFJI01000022.1:51684-78275 GCA_002372235.1 Prevotella sp. UBA3675
GCAAAATTATCAATGGCATGGCAAAGGTAAGCATAAAATCTGAGAGAATCACTCCTTTTGGAGGGATATTTCACGTGAGAGAGCTGTTTTCCCGTTATGTAGGTCCGGTTATCGACAAAGTACTGGGTCTCTGATGTATGTCATTCGGCTACCAGTACAGCGAGATTGCAGGTTCGCTGGCAAGCGTCTACTTTTGTTATAGAGAACCGCGACGGCCGCTCGGCCCTAGGGACGCTTTGCAAGCAAAGAATGCCAACGTGCGTTTCCACCAGCAAGACACGCTGGAGCGCATCTTCTCGAATCTTGAATCGGAAGACATCCACATCAGACGCGCCCGCATGGATTGCGGATCCTGTTCGCGCAAGATAGTAGAGACCGTCGACGGGGTAAGGGGAAACTGGGCATGACCCATGCATAATCACGTCTGTACTGGCAAGACTATCGTCAGATGGAGAAGCAAACTACAAAACTAGTCAGCATCACTATTTGTTGCGGATTTTAGGATAAATACGATACGTTTTCATGATGTACACAACCTTGTGTACGTCCTCTATAGTAATTTTCGCTGCCTGTTGTGCTGTGGTTCCGTTTTTTAGTTGTACCTTTGCGGAAAATAGTTACTAAAGAAATGGCAAAACAGCATAACGAGGAACTGCGCACTGCGTGGGAGTTCGTGGAGAATACGGGCCGGAGCATCTTCCTTACGGGAAAGGCAGGCACGGGTAAGACAACATTCTTGAAGACCGTGGTGGAGAGGAGCCGCAAGCGCTCTATCGTGGTGGCGCCTACGGGCGTGGCTGCCGTGAACGCGGGCGGCATGACCATCCATTCGTTCTTCCAGTTGTCGTTCTCCCCATACGTGCCGGGAGCCAAGGTGGAGAGCAAGTTCGACTTCGGGCGCGAGAAGCGACGCATCATCTCCTCGCTCGACCTGCTCATCATCGACGAAATATCAATGGTGCGCAGCGATTTGCTCGATGCCATCGATGCCGTGTTGCGCCGTTTCCGCGACCACTATCAGCCCTTTGGCGGGGTGCAGCTGCTCATGATAGGCGACTTGGCACAGCTCACACCCGTGGTCACGCCCGAGGACGAGAAGATGCTGGCACCCTATTACGACACCCCCTATTTCTTCGGCTCGAAGGCACTGGCCCAGATAGACTATGTCACCATTCAGCTTGAGCAGGTCTATCGCCAACAGGATGCGACGTTCATCGACATTCTGAACCACATACGCGACGGCCATCCCACACAGGCGATGCTCGACCGGCTCAACCAGCGCGCACTGCCTCGTCAGGCAGCCCATCCTTCGGCGACCGAAGCCTATATCCGGCTTACCACTCACAACAACATAGCCGACCACTACAACGAGTCGGAGCTGCACCGGCTGCCCTCGCGCTCGTTCTTCTTCCGTGCCTCTATCGAAGGTGCCTTCCCCGACTATGCCTATCCCACGGCTGAGCTGCTGGAACTGCGGTTGGGCACGCAGGTCATGTTCATCAAGAACGACCCCACGGGCGACCGCCGCTATTACAACGGGCGCATAGGCCGCGTGACCTATGTCGATGACCACCATGTGCGAGTACACTGTGAGGGCGACGAAGATGCTATCGAGGTGGAGCCCTTAGAATGGGAGAACACGCGCTATACGCTCAATCCCGACACGCGCGAGATCGTGGCTGAGGTGCAGGGCCGTTTCCGCCAGCTGCCCCTCCGGCTGGCATGGGCCATCACCATTCATAAGAGTCAGGGCCTCACGTTCGACCATGCCATCATCGATGCCAATCAGAGCTTCGCCCCGGGGCAGGTCTATGTGGCGCTGAGCCGTTGCCGCTCGCTTGAAGGACTGGTGCTGGCCGCTCCGCTCAGTGCGCGTTCCATCATCAACGACGAGCGTGTTGACAACTATCTGTCGCATCAGGAAGAGGCTGCGCGCGAAAGCATCAGCCACCTGCCCACGCTCAAGGAAGAGTACTACCGCCATCTGCTGCTCGAGCTGTTCGACTTCCGCACGCTGCTCTATCAGCAGGAGTACATGGTGCGCCTCTTCTCCGAGTTCTTCTACAACAGCCATAACTCGCTCACGCAGCTGCACAAGCAGGCCCTTGATGCGTTGAAGACTCAGGTCATGGACGTGGCCGCAAAGTGGACCACCCACATCGGTCAACTCACTACCGACCAGCTCCATGCTCCCGACTTCTTGGAGCGGGTGGGGCGCAGTGCCACCTATTTTGCCGACACGCTTGAGGCGCTCCTGGCTAAACCCTTGCAGCTCACCGCCGAGGTGAAGCCCACCAACAAGTTGGCTGCCAAGCGGCTCTCCACCGTGCTGCCCGACCTGCGGCAGGCATGGCTCTCGCGTCGCTACCTGCTCTCGCGTATGGCCGACGAGGGGTTCAGCATCACCACCTATCTGCGCGAGAAGCAGATGTCGCAGCTCGATGCGCTCGACGAGGGTGTGGTGAAGAAGTCGCGCAAGAGGGCCGAGCCGAAGCCCAAGGAGCCGAAGCCAAGGACCTGGGAGGTGTCGTGGGCGCTTTATCAGGAAGGCAACAGTCCGCAAGACATAGCCCACAGCCGAGGGCTCACCCTTGGCACGGTGTTCGGTCACTTGTCTCGTTTCGTTGCCTCGGGGCAGCTGTCGCTCGACGTGCTCGTGCCTCCAGCCCATCAGCAAGCCATCCGTCGGGCGCTGCAGATGGTGAGTCAGGGCGAGAGTTCCAACGCAGTCAAGGCACTTTGTCCGCCTGATGTCACCTACGATGAGATTCGTCTGATGATGAACCTCGCTTCGCGTTCTGAGTCTTAGGCAGTACGATATCCTGTTTTAGGCAATTTCGTGTAGCGTTCTACCCAAAATCACAACATGATATAAGTTAGATGGCATGGTGATATAGGATAAACCGTGTCATGATATAGAATAGACCGTGCTGTGATTTAGAATAGAACTCATTGTGCTTTAGAATAGAACTCATTGTGCTTTAGAATAGAAGTCATCGTGCTTTAGGATAAACAGCATTGTGCTATAAGGTAGGCCATGTTGTGGCTGAGGTTGTATTCTTCTTTACTCTACTATCCAATAAAGTTTTCAAAACATCTGCTCCATCTGCTCCTTTGCGTAACACATTGATTTTCATTTGTTTACGTGCGGAGCAGATAAAAATCATCTGCTCCCATCTGCTCCGCTTCCTAACTGTTTGCTTTTCAGGAAGTTAGCTAAAAGGGAGCAGATGGAGCAGATGTTTTGCAAACTTCTTTTGTTACTGTATGAGTTTATAGTGATGGTCCGAAGAGGCTTTTAATCCTCATCGTCCCAGTAACCACCGTCACGAGAGTCGGCAGTACCACCACCAAAGGTACCTTGTCGAGTGATACCATCGGCACCTTGAACAGAAGCGATGTCGAGCAGAGACTCTGTTTTGATTTCGACAATCTTCAAGTTTGGTTTGATATAATCTTTCATTGTTTCAAATTTTTTTTGTTCAACATGATGCTTATTTCACAGTGATACGCTTTCCACCCACGATATAGATGCCCTTCTGCAGTCCGTTCAGGTTGTCGGCATTCTTGCGTACCAATTGTCCATTCAGGTTGTAGATATTGCCTACGGGCATTGTCCTCTCTCTGTTAAGACCTTCGATGGCAGTCGTCTCTTCATCATCAACAAGGAATACAAGCGAACGAGAAGCGCCACCAACGTCTGCAATCTGGATATAGGCACGATAGGGATTGATGGTTGCGCCATTAGCACCAACATCATAGATACCGTTATTGCTCAACACATAGTTATTTTGTGCATTAGTGATTTTTGTGCTATTGTATGCTCCTATGAGTGAAGCCTCGTTCTTTGTCACTGTTGGGGTCTCTGTCGTTGCAGACACAGCGATGTCACTGAGACTGATCTCGCTCTTGTCGGATGCTGAGCGCATGAGGAACGGCTGGTTGGCAACGCTTTGGTCAGCTGACTTGAAACCAATGCTACCTGTTTCTGCGTTGAAACTGTTCAGCACTGCGATGTTGTCAACACCGCTCACTGCGAAGGGATAGACAGCAGTTGCCCAGCGGCCTGCGGTCAGCGTGCGGGTAATCTTAACTGAAGGATAGGTGCCAGGGGCGTAAGTGGGAACAGAGCCGTCGGCAAACTCGAGAGCATCGGTAGATTTCAACAAGATATTACCCATTACGAGTTGGCGTTGAATATTATTGCCCATGTTTTCACGTACAAAATTAATTATATAGTCTGCATCAGCATTAACAGTGAAATAGCCTTCATAGTCAGCCCAAACGCTTGCATTCGAATTTCCATTTACAGCATCTCCCGAAACCGTAAACGTGCCACTGATATTCAGCTGATTTTCACCATTCGCATCTGTAATGTTGATAGAAGTCTCTGATGGTTCTGTCCAACCTGCATATTTAAACGTTAGTTTATATGTACGGTTAGCTTTTAGAGGTAGAGTATATCCTTCTACCTTACCGTAGTTTGTACTTTTCTTTGTAAAAAGAGCTACATTGTTCTCTACTGCACCAAGACCTGGATTTGCGTTGTCTCCATCATTGTTCTTTCCATTAATATGATTAAACACACGAGTAGAATACATTGAACCTTCGGCATTGCCACTTAGTTCAGGATCATACCAACCATAAGCTTTAGACTTATCAGTAGTGCCCAAAGTAGAGTAATCCCAATAAATAGCATTCACCTCACCAACGTTCGCAGTCCAAGAAGCTGCTCCTAAAGCAGCGTATGCAGAAATCTTTTCATCGGTTGTTACGGCAGCATTTGCGGTGTTAAGTGCGCTTACAGCTGCAACATTGTTATATGGTGCATATTCACCATCCTCAAAGCCGATTGTATGGTTTTCGCCTTCAAAAATAGCAGAGGCAAGTGCTGTTTCTGGTTGAACAAACTGCCAAACGTTGTGCTCTGATGCAACTACATTATGCGATATTTCGACAAATCCAGTTGGAGTGTTGTTTACAAATAGCTCACAATTAGTATTTTGTTTCAATTTTATCTTGTATCCGCCTTCAACTGGAGTCAAGACCCAATCGTTGTTATGAGAACCTTCAATTTTTGTTGCCCAGTTGCTGCCTACATCATTAAGATAATTGCCCGAACTGAATTTCATTTGATTATAACCGCCACTCCATTCTAATGTAAATGGTAGCCCTTGATCATAGACATAGGTAACACCACTTTCATTCTTGTTCAGCCACTTTGTTACGCCATCAACTGTTGTAGTCAGATAGAACCTCATGTCTATCGTGACAGTCTGCTTTGCGGAAGACTTGATATAAAGCATTCCTGCTGACAAAGCAATGCTCTTTTGCTCACCAGCGGCAAAGCTTACAGCCGTACCCGTAGTACTTTCGCCAGCAATTTTTGTACCATCTTGCGTATAAGTGATTGTAGCGGCTGAAGTTGAAGTGATATAATATTTTCCTGCTGTTGGAATGAAAACTGTGTACCATGTGTTGGCTTCCATGTCAGAGCCAATAGGCAGAGCATCTGCTGCTATTGCTTGTAATTGTAAACCTGTGCATTTCAAAGAGAAGTCATTGAAGATTGTCCAGTCGTTTCCGATACCAGCATCTTTCTTTATTCCTAATTCTATAGAGTTGCTAGACGTAAGATTAATATTGGAAAGGGTGTTTGCATATTTCCCGTCTGTAAAGATTGCATATTCTGCGGCAGCCATATTATCAGGAACGTAATATTTGGAATCAATACATTGCCACACGCCTGTTCCAGGATTGACAGTATAGGAAGTTATGCTGTTAATCAATGCAAGATCGACAGTATTATCATCTGCATATAACTGAACATTTTTTGTGTCTGCTGTGGTACCTTTATCCCCAGGACGGTAGAATCCTTTTACGCCTAATTCAAATAATCCATATTGTATGAGATTTACAGTTTGTTTAATACTAATTGTTGTGTAATTATAACATTCAAGGAGATTGTTTGAAAAATTAACAGCCTTGTATCCAGAATTGTCTGAATACTCTGTTGTCCAACCTGTAGCTGTTTTATCTATTATTTTAGCATGATCGATTAAGCCATTCAAGTTAACAGGAGAGCTTGAGGATGCATTTTTGAGATAGCTCGCTAAAAAAGAAGTACGTGAAATAGAGTAGATATAAAAGCCAGGGTTAGATCCAGTTGGTTTGTTGCAGGCAAGGTCTTGATCCCCAGTGACAGATGTTCCGCCATCCCAAGGCCCCACATAGTTACCATCACCAAATGTACCAGCAGATAGTGAATACTTTCCTTCGCTTACTGTAAAAGTGAAATCCGCATTCATACCTTTTCCATATGACATTGTTCCATCCCACCCATTATTTCCTGCATTCAGATAGTATCCATCTGATAGACATTTTAGAGAATAGACGTTTGCAGTTCCTGTTGTTTCAAGAACCCATACTTGCTCAGGGGTTGTTACTGGGTTGGAAAGTGCTCTATAAGCTGCTGGTCTGGTTGTTGTAGAATGACTCATTGCATATGTGCCAGCACCTGCATCAACAAAAACGTAAAAATTGTTAGCAGGTGTTCCAATGGCTTCTAATGTGGTCAATTTTGTCCACCCTGCATTAGTCAAATCACTGACTGTGTATGCCCATGCGCTACTGCCCCCACCAATTAATATGACAAAGGTAGCCATTAATAGTTTAAATTTTCTCATACTTAAATAATGCTTAGTATTTTAATTGTTAATAATCTTTTCTTCAGCTCTTCTTAAAAGGAGTCTCCGCTGTCTGGCAGGGAGGGGAGAATGCTGTGAATCCTTGAGTTTATATATTATAAGGTGTGGACTTCGCAATTCTAATTTGCAAAGGTAGAAAATATGTGAACAATAAGTAGTGGATTGTTGAAGGAAAAACAAATATTTATGTTAAGTTTTTTAAATTTAATAGAAGTTAACTAAAATTACGCGAAGCTTAATAGTTACACCTTCGGATCGGGAATGGTCTTGAAAGCGTAGCCTTGCTCCTTGAGCCACTCAATGCTCTGGGGAAGGGCAGTGCGCAACTTGTCGATGGCCTTGAGCGAGTCGTGGAAGGTGATGATGGAACCATTGCGGGCGTAGCGCTTCACATTGTTCACCACGTCCTCAGCCGTGAGCCACTTTGAGTAGTCGCGCGTGACGAGATCCCACATCACCATCTTGTAGCGCTCGCGAGTGAGCAGGGCGTACTGCACCGGACGAATCCATCCGTGGGGCGGACGGAACAGGTGGCTGTGGATGTAGGCATTGGCTTTCTCCACGTTGTAGCTGTACTCATGTAGCGAGTGGCGGAAGCCGCTGATGTGGTTGTGGGTGTGGTTGCCCACCTGATGGCCTTCATCCACAATCTGCTGAAAGAGATGGAGGTGCTTGCGCACGTTGTCGCCCACCATGAAGAAAGTGGCCTTGATGCCGTATTGGCGAAGGGTGTGAAGAATAAAAGGCGTGGACTCGGGAATGGGACCGTCGTCGAACGTCAGGTAAACTGCATGTTCGGCGCGGTCCATTCTCCAGTAAGCCTTAGGATAGATCCATCGTAGATAGATGGATGGTTGTTCAATAATCACTGTTCCTGGTTCAGTATCAGTTAATTCATGAGAGCTTGACAATCCTCCGGGGTTAGAACTGTCCGCCACGGGCACTGTAGGCACCTGCCAGCTCGTTGAGCCGGTTGGTATAGCTGCTGCCCAGCTTCTCATCGATGTTGCTGGCCATGTCGGCCAGATGATTCATGATGTAGAGGTGGTACATGCAGTCGTTCTGGGCGGCTGAGAAGCGAGCAGGCGACAGCGAGCAGTAGTAGTTGACGTACTGCGTGGACTTCTCCCACATGAGCTCGAGGATCTCGCGGGCCTTGTCGTTCTGCCCGATGGCCACGTAGCTACGGATGATGTCGAGCGAGCCACCCTGATAGTCGTGCGGCACGTTGGCCTGTGGGAACTCCTGCTCAGCACGGGCCAGCACCTCGGCGGCCTTCTCGTTCTGACCTTCCTCAACGAGGTGGAGGGCCAGCTGGGCCATGAGGCGGCGGTGAGTGTAGCACATGCGCATCACGGTCTCGTCGAAGTAGATGCCAGGTGTGTTGGCACCACCGAACTTGAAGCGGTGCATCACGTTGTCGTAGGTCTTCTCAGTGTCGAAGTTTCTCATGCCCGGCACTACACGTCCGTTCACGTTGGTCGTGAATGGCGTGATACGGTTGGCCAGTCCCTCCTGTACGAAGTTGTCGCCCAGGTTCATGTAGTTCTCCGAGCCTACGGTGGTGGCTACGTAGATGGGGCGCGTCCAGTTGGCATTGGCAATCATCTCGAGCATCATGAGGTCGCCCTTATAGAGCGCTCCCTTGCCCTTGAGCGAGATGACCATGCGGTCGGGAATGGAGTCGCCCTGCATCATCATGCCGCTCTTGCGCACGGCCTCCTTGTCGATGGTCATATAGACGGTGTCGGTGGGGATGACGTGGAAGTCGCTATTCGTAGAGCGCACCCAGTAGCGCAGGATGTTCTTCAGCTCGAAGGGCTCGTCGCCGAACTGTGCGCGGGCCTGCTGCGGGTTCTCGGCATAGAATGACAGCACCTCTTGCTTTAGGCGCGGGTCAATCTGAACATATTCATTAGTGCCGGCGCAGTATTCCAGTCGCTTCCACGTGATGGGCAGCGAGGGCGAGTCGTAAGCGGGCCGCACCATCTGGTCAATGTACCAGTCGGTCTGCAGGTAGCTGAGGTTGCAAACGCGGGCATCTGTGCGCACACCCTCGGTGTCCTGATTGTACCAGAGGGGGAAGGTGTCGTTGTCGCCGTTGGTGAAGATGATCGGGTTGCCCGTCTGCTGTAGCGACATGAGGTAGTTCTGTCCGAAGTCGCGGCAGGTGTAGCGGCCTGAGCGGTCGTGGTCGTCCCACGTCTGCGAAGCCATCTGCAGGGGAATTATAAGACATATAAGGCTTATAAGACTTATAAGGGCTATGGATTCTTTCTTTGTCACTCGGGACAGCCAGTCGCACAGTGCGGCCACGCCCATGCCGCACCAGATGGCGAAGGCATAGAACGAGCCTGCGTAGGCATAGTCGCGCTCACGGGGCTGCATGGGTGTCTGGTTCAGGTAGATGACAATGGCCAGACCTGTCATGAAGAACAGGAAGAAGACCACCCAGAACTGCTTCACGCCCTTCTGTCCACGGAAGACCGACTGCCACACGAGTCCCAGCAGGCCGAGCAGCAGGGGCAGACAGTAGAACACGTTGTGGCCCTTGTTGTTGGTCAGCTCGTCGGGCATCTTCGACTGATCGCCCAGTCGGAGATTGTCGATGAAGGAAATGCCCGTGAGCCAGTTGCCGTGCTCAGGTTCGCCATGTCCCTGAATGTCGTTCTGGCGACCTGCGAAGTTCCACAGGAAGTAGCGCCAGTACATCCAGTTGCACTGATAGGAGAAGAAGAACATGAGGTTGTCCCACTGGCTGGGCACTTTCACCATGATGTTCTCGCCGCAGCGGTCGTAGGGCACTTCGGTGCCGCTGATGTTGCCGCCCATCCAGCTTTCATACTGTCCGGCATGCTGTGAGCTCCACATGCGGGGGAAGAGCATGTTCTGTGCATAGATGTACTCGTCCTTGGTGCGCACTACGAAGTAAGAGTCTTTCTCCTCCTCGGAGGCTTTCTCCCTGCGCTGCCATACGGGCTTGCCGGTGGTCATGCGGGGCTTGCAGTAGCCGCCCTCTTTGTCGAGAGCCACCTGCGAGGTGTAGGCCTGACCGTAGAACAGGGGGCGCTGACCGTACTGGTCGCGGCCCAGATAGTCGCCCAGGGTGAAGATGTCCTCGGGTGAGTTCTGGTCCATAGGCGGGTTGGCCGATGAACGTATCACGATGACGGCGTATGTGCTGTAACCAATCATGAGCATCAGCATGCAGAGCAGCATGGTGTTCTTGAAACGGGCTGATACGAGCGGAGCCTTCTTATACGTGCGGTTGAGTACGAACCAGAGGAGGCCAAGTACGACAATGCCGATGGCGGCGGCTGTCCAGCCATAGCCATAGAACGGTATGCCCAGCATGCCGATGGCTAAGAGCGTGGCAATGTTCTGTCGCTTCCAGTTCTGAGGCACCTCGTTGTCGGGAGCCGACGGACGGCTGGTTTGGGTCTCATAGACGGCCCAGATCACCGCAGCTACGAGCAGTGCGATATAGATGTACTCACCGGTGTTGAACGGCATGCCCAGCGTGTTGACAAAGAACAGCTCGAACCATCCGCCCACGGTGATGATGCCTGGCACTACGCCATAGAGCACCGCTGCAACCAAGACAAATGAAATGAGCAGGGCGATGCACGAGCCTTTCAGGTTGGCATTGGGGAACCGCTTGTAGTAATAGACCAGTACGATGGCCGGCAGGCATAGCAGGTTCAGCAGGTGGACACCGATGGAGAGGCCCGTCATATACATGATGAGCACCAGCCAGCGGTCGCTGTGAGGCTCGTCGGCATGGTCCTCCCACTTCAGGATGAGCCAGAACACGACGGCTGTGAAGGCCGAAGAATAGGCATAGACCTCGCCTTCGACGGCTGAGAACCAGAATGTGTCGCTAAAGGTGTAGATAAGTGCTCCTACCAGTCCGCTGGCCTCGATGGCAATGAGCTTGCCAGTGGTGAGCTCGCTCCAGTTGTCGATGAGCAGGCGGCGTGTCAGGTGCGTGATGCTCCAGAAGAGGAACAGGATGCACGTGGCTGAGAGCAGGGCGCTCATGGTGTTGACCCAGTAGGCCACTTGCGTGGCATCTGAGGCAAACTGTGAGAACAAGTTGGCGGTGAGCATGAAAAAAGGTGCACCAGGCGGGTGACCGACTTCGAGCCTGTAGCCCGTGGTGATAAACTCGGGACAGTCCCAGAACGAGGCTGTCGGTTCGATAGTGGAGCAATAGACAAAGGCTGCAATTAGGAAGGTTAGCCAGCCTACCACGTTGTCCACAATGCGGTACTGTTTCATCAAAAAGTTTTTTTTAACGTTAAAAAATCTGCGTGCAAAGGTAGCAAATTTCAGTGAAGAATGTAAAGTGATGGGCCAAGTATTTGTCTTGGCTTTACATTAATTAATAGAAAAAAGGCTAATTTTTTCAGATAAAAAGACTTGTGCCATACACCACGATGAAGTAGCGGAAGATTTTGCCCAGCGTGATGCTGATGATGGTGATGGGAATGTTGGCACGCATCAAGCCTAACAGGATGGAGATGGCAGTGCCCAGCAGGGGCATGAATGCGAAGAAGCCCATCCACGCGCCTCGTCCGGCCACGAAGCGCTCGGCCTTGTCGAGGTCTTTCTTCTTGACGTGCAGGTATTTCTCAATCCACTCTAACTTGCCCATGTGCCCCACGAAATAATTGAACACCGAGCCCAGCGTATTGCCGAGGGTGCCGTAGAACATGAGCTGCCAAGGATCGAGCCCCGTCGCAATGAGCCCCACCATCACGGCCTCGCTCGAGAATGGGAAGAAGCTGCCTGCCAGAAAAGCTGCCAGCAGCATGCCGATGTAACCGTAACTGGTCAGAAGGTCAATAATCCACTCCATGAGGTGACGGGTGTTACGACGCGAACAGAAGAAACCGACTCATACAGGTTGAAGGCAATGACGGCAACCGTCAGAATGCAACTTGCGATGAAGGTCAGGTTGGTGATTCTTGAATGGGTGAGCGTGAAGAAATGGGCGACAAACGGACTGACGCAAATGAGGGCAATGCGCATCAACGGATCGTAGAACTGCGGATATGTCAACATGAGAATAGCGACAGCCAGTGTGGTCCATGCAAAGAACTCATAGAGCTGACGAATGCGGATGCGGTCTTCGAAGCTGCGGCTCTTGAAGTGAAGGAAGGCGAGCACAAAAAGTATAAGAGTCAGTATGATGGTTAGCTTGTCGCCGAGCGAAAACAGCGTGTAATCGAATGTGTGACTGAAATCGCTCAATAGGGTGAAGTGGTCGATGACTTGGCCGAATCTTTCGTGATAGAGAATCCAGGGGATAGCGAACCAGTAGGGGGCAAAGAGGCCGAGTAGGGAGGCCATCCATGTGCGCAGGCTGAACGACTGCAACTGCGTGAGACTCAGCAGCCAGAAGAGTGGGACGAACAGGAATGACTGCACCCAGAACAGGCTCGCTATGCCAATAGACAGGTAGGCGTAGAACATCAACCCTGCTGCATCTGGACGCTGGTAGGTCTGAAACATCAGCAGCAACGATACGATGAAGCATAGCGTGACAACGGCTCCTGGCAGACTGCTGAAGTAAGCAGGGAAACAGGACGAAAACAGAAGAAAGACCGTTGTCACCATCCGGCTTCGCACGCGCAACAGGGCATTGTTGTTGCTCATCTCGACCATCAGGTAGGCTGAAGCTCCTAAAATGGCCAGCTGCACCCACCAGCGATGAGTCAACAATCCTGCTGCCAGCCATACGATGATGGTGACAATGGATGCCACAAACGGTGAGAACGAGCTTGTGGCAATTTGGTTCTGCAGGTATTTCTTCACTTAAAGGTCGGCTCCGATATCGCGGCGGAAATATTTGTCGGTGAACTGAATCTTCTGTGCACCCTCGAACGACTTCTGAAGGGCTTCAGCCTTGTCCTTGCCATAGGACGATACGGCGATGACGCGGCCTCCGGCTGTGACCACTGCGGGCGCTTCACCCTCCTGAGCAGGCGCAAAGGTCGTCCCGGCATGGAAGACCACTGAGTCTTTCACCTCGTCGATGCCCGTAATGGCATATCCCTTCTTGTAAGCCTCGGGATAGCCACCACTGACAAGCATCACGCAAACGGCAGCACGCTCGTCGAACTCAATCCTGTGCTGATCGAGATTGCCTGCAGCCACACCCTCAAACAGGTCAACGATGTCGCTCTTCAGGCGCAGCATCACGCTCTCAGTCTCGGGATCGCCCATGCGGCAGTTGTACTCAATGACCATTGGCTCGCCCTTCACGTTGATGAGACCGAAGAAGATGAAGCCCTTATAGTCGATGCCCTCGGCCTTCAGTCCTTCCACGGTGGGGCGAATGATGCGGTCTTCCACCTTCTGCATCCACTCCTTTGTGGCAAACGGTACGGGCGAGACGCTGCCCATGCCGCCGGTGTTCAGACCTTTGTCGCCCTCGCCAATGCGTTTGTAGTCCTTGGCTTCGGGCAGAATCTTGTAGTGATTGCCATCGGTGAGCACGAACACGGAGCACTCGATGCCACTCAGATATTCCTCGATGACCACGCGGCTGCTGGCATTGCCGAACATGCCGCCCAGCATCTCGCGCAGCTCCTTCTTTGCCTCGTCGAGCGTAGGCAGGATGAGCACGCCTTTGCCCGCGCAGAGACCATCGGCCTTCAGCACGTAGGGAGCCTCAAGCGTTTCCAGGAAGGCCAAGCCTTCTGCCACGTGCTCGCCGTCGAACGTCTCGTAGCGGGCCGTGGGAATGTGATGGCGCTGCATGAAGCCCTTGGCAAAGTCCTTCGAGCCTTCGAGCACGGCACCGGCCTTTGACGGGCCGATGACGGGAATGTCCTTGGTGCGCTCGTCGGCCTTCAGGTCGTCGTAGATGCCTTTCACCAATGGGTCTTCAGGACCTACCACCACCATGTCGATGCCGTTGGCCACCACGAACTGCTTGATGGCTTCAAAGTCGTCGGCCTTCATGGCTACGTTTGTTCCTACTGTGCAAGTGCCTGCATTGCCGGGGGCAATGAAGAGCTTCTCGCATTTCTCACTCTGGGCGATTTTCCATGCCAAGGCATGTTCGCGGCCACCGCTGCCTAATAACAATATTTTCATAATATATAATTCTAAATTATTGAATTCAGAAATTCTCCCCTCTCACCTCTCACTTCTCACCTCTCCCCTCTCATCTATTTCAGATAGTCCTCGAAGTACTGTGTGATGCGTTCGTGCAGATGCACGCTGTTGTGCCCCATCATGTTGTGTCCTTCGCCCGGATAGGCGAAGAAGTCGGGCTGCGTACCGGCCTCTGCACAGGCTTTTAGGAACGACAGCGCATGTTGTGGCACTACGGTAGGATCGTTGTAGCCTATGATAATCTGGAGCTTTCCTTTCAGTTGTCCCGCCTTGCTGATGAGGCTGGTCTTGGCATAGCCCTCAGGATTGCTCTCGGGTGTGCCCATGTAGCGCTCGCCATACATCACCTCGTACCACTTCCAGTCGATGACGGGGCCGCCGGCTACGCCAACCTTGAACACATCGGGATAGTTGGTCATGAGCGAGATGGTCATGAAGCCGCCAAACGACCAGCCATGAACCCCCAGACGGGTCATGTCCACATAGGGCAGGGTGCGCAGAAACTCAACACCCTTCATCTGGTCCTGCATCTCTATCTGGCCCAACTGACGGTAAGTGGCCTGCTCGAAGTCGCGTCCGCGATTCTCTGAGCCACGGTTGTCGAGGATGAAGAGCACGTAGCCCTTCTGTGCCATATAGGTCTCCCACGAGCGACTGTACCAGTGCCATGAAGCCTCTACGTTGTGAGCGTGAGGGCCACCATAGACATAGACGATAGTAGGATATTTCTTCGCGGGATCGAAGTCGGCAGGCTTCACCATGCGATAGTACAAGTCGGTCACGCCGTCGGCAGCCTTGATGCTTCCGCTCTCATACTGCGGCACGACGTAGCCCTCCCAAGGGTCGGGTGCCTGCAAGAGGTTGGCTACTTGAGGCTTGCGTCCTGACAGCTGAATGAGGTCGATGGTGTTTGGCGTGGTGGGAGAGCTGTACTTGTCGTAGAGCGCTGTGCCTGAGGCGGATAGCATGCCACGGTGTACGCCTTCGCCGTTGTCGAGTGGTGTGCGCTTGCCTGTCTTGAGGTCAACGGCATAGAGGTTGCGCTGCAAAGGATGCTTCTCGTTCGAGGCAATGACTATCGTCTTGTTCTTCTCGTTGAATCCCAGCACGTCGAGTACAACCCACGAGCCACTGGTAATCTGTGTGGGCGTGAGGTGCGCTTTCCCCTTTTGTGTGGTGAGGTCGAACAGATAGAGATGGTTGTAGCCGTCGCGCTGGCTCTGCATGACGAACTTGTTGCTGTCCCACGGCAAGAACACGATGGGGTGGAGCGGTTCCACATATTTATTACTGCTCTCAGCGTAGAGCTCGGCCAACAGTTCACCCGTCGCGGCATCATAGCTCACCAGTCGGCAGTCCTGCTGGTTGCGTGTCAGCTCCTGCATATAGATGGTCTTCGAATCAGGACTCCACGCAATGTTGGTGAAGTAGTCGAATGCTGGCGTGCGTGTCTTCAGATAGACGGTCTTTCCTGTTTGCAAATCATATACGCCCACGGTCACTTTGTGTGACGTCATGCCCGCCATAGGGTATTTGTCGGGTTCATATTCGGCCACGCGCGGATCAATGTTCACCTGCGGATAGTCGGTCACCATCGACTGGTCCATGCGATAGAAGGCCAACCGCTGTCCGTCGGGGCTCCAGAAGGTGCCTTCGTTGATGCCGAACTCATTGCGGTGTACGGCCTCGCCATAGACGATTTCGCGTGAGCCGTCGGTAGAGAGCTGGTGCTCGTGGCCCTCGACATCGCGCACGTACATTTGATAATCGCGCTTGAAAGCCAATGCTTTCGACTGTTTGTTCCAGTCCTGCGCTCCCTCCTTTGCGCTGGTCTCCTGTCGCCACACTATGGTCTTCTTCTTGAAGTCGTAAAGCACGCGCTCCTTGCTGTTGCGCAGCAGCACCACAGGCTTGTCGGCGTATGGATACCTGGCATTCATGGCTGAGTGCCAGTCGCTGCCCAGGTCGCTGAGGTGGAAGAGCGCTTTCTTGTTGCCCTTGGCATCGATGGTTCCTCCCTCTTCGGCATCGATATACATGAGCTGGTCGCCCCACCAGGTCAGGAACATGTTCTTCGGTCGCAGGTTGTGATAGTTGGTGCCTCCGAAGTTCAGGTCCTCGAGCGTGAAGAGCTTGTCTTGTGCTGTCATTGTTAGGGCAAACATGGTACAGAAAAAGCACAGGGCCGCTATGGCCCCTTTGCTTGTGTTAGTCTTCATCATTGTCGAATCGGTTACGCTTTGAGTATGGTTTCTTGCCACCGCTGCGGTCGAATCGCTCGTGTCCGCCACGGTTCTTGCCTTTCGAGAACTTGCGCTCACCGCGCTCGCCGCGCTCATTGCGTTCGCTGCGCTTGTTGCGCTCATTGCGCTTGTCGGAGCGGAAGTCGTGCTTGTGGAAGGTGAAGGAGCGAATGTCGTTCTCCTCGTTCTCCTCCTGCTCGTCGATGCGCTGCTTGAACTCGCGTTCCTTCTTGAATCGGTGCTTCTCGCTCATCTGGCGCTTCTCCTCCTCGGTCTTCACCACGCCGCCTTTGCTGCGGAACTGTTTCAGCTTGCCGTCGAACATCTGGTACTTGCGGAACTCGCACTCCAACGAGCCGTTATAGACGGGAATCTTGATGCTGGGCTTCAGCCCGATTTGCTCGAAGCACTCCTCACGGTAGCTCAGTATCCAGGCATCGCAGCCCATGAACTGATGCTTCAGTCGCTCGCCTATCATGCGGTAGGTCTCCAGCAGGTTGGGAGTGGAGATGCGCTCGCCGTAGGGCGGATTGGTCACGAGGATGCTCTTCTCTTGTGGTTGCGTGAAGTTCTTGAAGTCCTGCTGCTCCACGGTGATGTCGGCAGTCAGTCCGGCGGCCTTGGCATTCAGGCGAGCCGTGTTCACGGCTTTCATGTCGATGTCGTAGCCATAGATGTGATGATGGAACTCGCGCTCCTGTGAGTCGTCATTGTAGATGCGGTCGAACAAGTCGGCATCGAAGTCGGCCCACTTCTCGAACGCATATTCTTTGCGGAACAAGCCCGGAGCCATGTTGCGGGCTATGAGGGCAGCCTCTACGAGCAGTGTACCGCTACCGCACATGGGGTCGATGAAGTCGGTCTCGCCCTTCCATCCCGTCATGAGAATCATGCCGGCGGCCAGCACCTCGTTGAGTGGAGCCTCTACGCTTTCCTGTCTGTAGCCACGGCGGTGCAGACTCTCACCGCTGGAGTCGAGACACAGCGTGCAGTCGGCCTCGGCAATGTGTATGTGAAGCCTCAAGTCGGGATTAGCCACCGAGATGTTCGGACGGCTGCCTGTGCGCTCGCGGAACTGGTCCACGATGGCATCCTTCACTTTGTAGCTTACGAACTTGGAGTGGCGGAACTCTTCAGAGAACACCACGGCATCGACAGCAAACGTGTGTTCGTTGTCGAGATATTCACTCCAGTCTATCTTCTTGATTTCTTCGTAAACGTCGTCGGCACTATTGGCCTTGAAGCGGGCAATAGGCTTCAGAATCTTGATGGCAGTGTGGAGCGAGAAGTTTGCGCGGTACATCATTTCCTTGTCACCCACAAACGACACCATTCGTCTGCCTATTTGCACATTGTTAGCCCCTAACTGTGTCAGTTCTTTCGCCAGCACAGGTTCCAGTCCCATGAACGTTTTGGCGATTAGTTCAAATTCTTTTTCCATTGATGAATATGAGATTTCGACTGCAAAGTTACGTGAAAAGATATGAATTACAAAAATAATTGTGCCCGAATCAATGATTTTTGCAAAAAAAATTGACCAGTCTCAGATGCAATTCGTATTTATTTCGTATTTTTGCAGCCAAATCATGACTAACCTATAACTATTATGATCGAAATCCTGCTTTATTCGAGCACACAGTCAAATCTCTCCAACATTCTTGTCTGGGTGCTGCTCTCTGTTCTCCTCTTTATTCTGGTTGGCATGATTTTCTGGCAGAGGCGTACAGGGAAAGACTTGGCTGACGAGCTGGCTGAACTCGACAAAGTGGAGAAAAACAATGTGCAGAATGAGTTTGTGTTGAAGGCCCTCGGCGTTGCTACGTGGCACATGGATGTGGCCACGATGAACATAGTTTATGACCAGGACTTCCGCATGAGAAGCGATGGCTGGATTACCGATGCGTCAGATGCTGACGGCCATTTTGACAAAGGCTTGTCTATGTTGCAGGAGCAGGATGCCGAGCGGATAGCCAAGTCAATGCAGGCTCTTTGCGAGGGTAAGACCGATTTGTATCATGAGGAGTACCGGGTGATGATTCCCGACACCAACCGTTTCTTCTGGGAGGAATCCTATGCCACGGTGGCTGAACACAATGTGGACGGCTCTCCCAAAGTGATTGTGGGAACCTCGAAGCACATTGATGATCGCAAGGAGATGGAAGATGCTTTGAAGGATGCCCGCTTCAAGGCTGAGGAGAGCGACCGTCTGAAGACGGCTTTCCTGGCTAATATGAGCCACGAGATTCGCACACCGCTCAATGCCATTGTGGGATTCACCAGTGTCATTGCCGACGTTCAGCAGGAAGAAGAGCGCAAGCAATTACTCGACCTTATCCATGAGAACACGCAGAAACTGTTGCGCATCGTCGATGATGTCGTAGCCATATCGAAGATTGAGGCCGGACAGGAGGAAGCCGTCATGTTGCAGTTCGACTTGGTGCAGATATTGAACGAGGTAGTGGGGCGCTTTGCCGACAAAGTGAAAGACGGCGTGAGCCTGACCACCAGTTATGCCAGCGAGTCACAACTGGTGACTACCGACTTGAACCGCGTGCAGGAAATCATGCGCCATCTCCTCTCAAACGCGGTGAAGTTCACCGACCGTGGCAGCATCGTCGTCGGGTTCGGCGAGCCTCATGATGACCGCATCAAGGTATGGGTGCGCGACACGGGCAAAGGCATTGCCACCGAATATCAGAAGCGTGTGTTCGAGCGCTTCTTCAAGGTCGATGAGTTCATTCCTGGCGCTGGCCTTGGCCTCAGCACGTGCAGCACAATGGCTTACAGCATAGGTGGCGATGTCACAGTAGAATCGAAGCTGGGCGAAGGCTCTACGTTCACATTTGAGTTCCCCGTTGGGAACTGAACGCAGGCACTTCGCCCAGCTTCATGCTTTTTTAAAGAAATCCTTATCTTAGTTTCTGAACACCAGTCCTTCACCGAACTCGTCGATGATGATGGGCTTGTCGCGCTTCACCTCGTCGGCCAGCAGTCGTTTCGACAGCTCGTTGAGCACATACTGCTGTATGGCTCGCTTTACGGGACGGGCACCCATGTCGGGATCGTAGCCCTCGTGGGCCAGCCACTTCACGGCGTGGTCGGTGGCTTCGAGTTGGAAGCCCTGCGGCTCCAGCATCTTCTTCACGCGGGAGAGCTGCAGGCGCACCACCTGTGCAATCTCGTCTTCCGACAGCTGTTGGAAAGTGATGATCTCGTCAATACGGTTCAGGAACTCCGGGCGCATGGTCAGTCGCAACTGCTCGCGCGTAGCGTTCGAGGTCATGATGATGATAGTGTTCTTGAAGTCGGCTGTGCGCCCTTTGTTGTCGGTGAGCCGTCCGTCGTCGAGCACCTGCAGCAGGATGTTGAACACATCCGGGTGAGCCTTCTCAATCTCGTCGAACAGCAGCACGGAGTAGGGCTTGCGGCGCACGGCTTCGGTCAGTTGTCCGCCCTCGTCGTAACCCACGTAGCCCGGAGGCGCACCAATCAGTCGGCTCACGGTGTGCTTCTCCTGATACTCCGACATGTCTATTCGGGTCATCATCTGCTCGTCGTTGAACAGATATTCAGCCAGTGCCTTGGCCAGCTCCGTCTTACCCACGCCTGTGGTGCCGAGGAAGATGAACGAGGCGATAGGCCGTTTGGGGTCTTGCAGTCCGGCACGCGAACGGCGCACGGCATCTGAGACGGCGGTGATGGCCTCGTTCTGCCCAATCACACGCTTGTGCAGCTCGTCCTCCAGATGGAGCAGTTTCTCGCGCTCGCTCTGCATCATGCGCGTCACGGGTATGCCCGTCCAGCGGCTCACCACCTCGGCTATGTCGTCGGCAGTCACCTCTTCGCGGACGCTTCGGTTCGAGAATTGCGAGTTGAGGATAGCGTGTTGTTTGGCGATGTCGTCCTCCAGCGCCTTCAGCTTCGAGTAGCGAATCTCGGCCACGCGGCCATAGTCGCCTTCGCGTTCGGCCCGTTCGGCCTCTAAGCGCAGGCTCTCAATCTCCTGCTTGTCCTGCTGAATCTTGTTGATGAGCTGGCGTTCGCCCTCCCACTTAGCGCGGAACTGCGATTCTTGCTCCTTCAGCTCGGCAATGTCCTTGTCCAGCTGAGTGAGTTTGTCGGAGTTCTCGGAGGATTCGGAGTTCTCTGAGAGCTCTCTTGAGATGGCCGACCGCTCTATCTCGAGCTGAGCCAGTCGGCGCGTGATCTCGTCGAGTTCCTCAGGCACCGAGTCGCGCTCCATGCGCAGCTTGGCGGCAGCCTCGTCCATCAGGTCGATGGCCTTGTCGGGCAGGAAGCGCTCCGAGATGTAGCGCTCTGAGAGCTGTACGGCGGCGATACAGGCATCGTCCTGAATACGCACCTTGTGGTGGTTCTCGTAGCGCTCCTTCAGTCCTCTTAATATAGAGATGGCTGAGAGCTCGTCGGGTTCATCGACCATCACCGTCTGGAAGCGTCGCTCCAGTGCCTTGTCCTTCTCGAAGTACTTCTGATACTCGTTCAGCGTGGTGGCACCGATGGCACGCAGCTCGCCACGGGCCAGTGCCGGCTTCAGAATGTTGGCGGCATCCATAGCCCCCTCGCCACCGCCGGCTCCCACCAGCGTGTGAATCTCGTCGATGAACAGGATGATACGCCCGTCGCTCTGCGTCACCTCGTTGATGACACTCTTCAGTCGCTCCTCGAACTCGCCCTTGTATTTGGCACCAGCCACCAGTGCGCCCATGTCGAGTGAGAACAGCTGCTTGTCCTTCAGGTTCTCGGGCACGTCGCCACGCACGATACGTCCGGCCAGTCCCTCCACGATGGCGGTCTTACCCGTACCGGGCTCACCTATCAGGATAGGATTGTTCTTTGTTCGGCGGCTCAGGATTTGCAGCACGCGGCGAATCTCGTCGTCACGGCCTATCACGGGGTCGAGCTTGCCTTGTCGGGCCAGGTCAACGAGGTTCTTGGCATACTTCTCCAACGACTGATAGTTGTCGTCGGCGCTCTGCGACTGCACCTTCTGTCCGCGACGCAGTTCCAGGATGGCCTGTCGCATGTCCTTTTCCGTGGCTCCGGCATCCTTTAGAATGCGGCTCACGGTAGAGCTGACCGTTAGGAGAGCCAATAGAATTGGCTCGCAAGAAACGTATTCGTCGCCCATCTCCTTCGACAGGTCTTCGGCCTTCATGAGCACCTTGTTGGTGTCGCTGCTCAAGTAGGGCTCACCGCCTTGCACGCGAGCCAGATGTTGCATCTCGCCGCGAGCCAGCATCTCTATCTGCTGGGCGTTCATACCTAATTTTTGGAAGATGAACGTGCACACGTCCTTGGCCTTGTCCATCAGTCCCATGAGCAGGTGTACCGGCTCAATGGTCTGTTGTCCGTTGCGCTGTGCCGTCTGCACGGCAGCCTGCACCACCTCTTGTGCTTTGATTGTAAACTTGTCTAATGTCATAATCGTCTCCTTTCTTTTTTGTCGTTTTGCTAATGGACTTTCAAAAAACATGCCCATCACGGGGAAGAGACAAAAAGGCAGAAGGAGCAGACAGAATGACAGTGCAATCATCTCCATCGTGCAGGAGGACTGTGGCGATGTGATGGCAAACAGTTCGTTCAGGAAAGTACTTTTCCGACTCGTAGCCATACAGAATGAAAGGGTTGTTCACCATACGCTTTGTTCTTTTGTCTGCAAAGACAATTATTATCTCATGATTATCATGGTATAATAATCATAATATATAATAATCATAATATAATAATCTTTAACCATTCCCGGCATGACCATTCGTCGATTATTGATCTCTTATCTTGATTAGCTGCTGATAAATCGATCGAAAATAATTGTCGCAACAGCGGAGTTTAGGAGAAGACGCATCGTTTCGCCTGCCACCGATAAAATGAGAATGGCTTACGTGAATTAAAGGGGGACTGGACTGTTATAATGCCTCGATTTCCTCTGCCGTCAGTCCTGTAATCTCTGCTATGTCCTGAGTGGCATAACCCTTGGCTTTCATCTTTCGTGCAGAATCTACTGCTTGCTTATATGCGGCATTGTCTATTTCTGAATATGAATCTTCGCCTTTCTGCCATTCCTCCCAGTCTGTGTCGGAAATATAGCGCAGCACTTGCTCACATAAGGGCTGTATGTCGTTCGTAGCAGTCTGCCAGAGGTCTGCATCGGAAACTTGGGCATAACCGTGAACCAGCACATTACGCATGCTGACAATCTGTCGCCAAGGAAGTTCTGCGTGGGTCTCGCGGAAATGGCGGGTCAGCATATTGGCTGCCTCGCCAATGACCTCTATGTTCTTCATCACGGAGTAATAGATACGTATGTCTTTTGTGAACTCTTCGTATGAAATGCCGCTGATGATGACCTCTACGTTCTGAGCATACTTCACAATGTCCTCCAGACGGCCACGGTCTCTACTATGCTCTCTCATAAATAAGCCTCTTGTCTTTGTTTACGCTATCAACTGCCCACGAACGGAGCATACCATCCTCCACCAGGTCAACCTCACAGTTAAGCAAGTCCTCTAGGTCAACTTTCATTCCAGCAATCTTCAGCAATCCGATAGGTTGCTGGCGGTCGTACTGCACCAGAATGTCAACATCGCTCCAAGGTCTCTGCTCGCCGCGTGAATACGAGCCGAAAAGCCAAGCCTTCAGAACGGGCTGTGTCTTGAAGTAGTCGGCTATTGTCTTCTGTATTGCTTGGGTGGTCATAAGCGTATCATTTTAGAAACTGGCAACAAAGTTACGGAAAAATGAAAGAAAAGCCAAATATATTTTGAGATTTTTCGAGTGCCAAGTAGCATTATAGAGTTAGTGCCAAGCAACTTCGGCAAAGACACAGTTACGTAAAAAAAACATCAATTTGTGCCCTTTTTGCGCCAAAAATCTAAATAGTAGGCTCTTATTTAGACAAATGATTCGCCAAAACTCGCGCGAAAATCAGCAAGTGGCCGCTCGCTTTCAAATTTGCGAGTTTTGGGCGTTTTGTAACTTGTTGTGGCACAGGGTGATACAAAACGGTGGTTTCGTAAGTGCTTCTGAATCAGTGGTTTTCGGCGATTTAGACGATGCCAGCGTGCTGTTTGGGATAGATGGTGACGCGATTTAGGATGGATCATGAAGTGATATAGCCTAAATCGCAACGTGACGTTTCCTAAATCGCTTCGTGATTTTGGCGAAAAGATGCCGTGGTTTAGCCGACAAAGGGATGTGAGATATCGTCGGATTGCAGCGGTTTAGCGAAAATAGGAGCGCCAAAAGGGTGAATAATTAGACAGAAAGAACAGAAAGTGTATAAAAAGAAATGCGGATTCGGACTTTGGAACCGTTGCAAAGGGACGGTTTTTCTCTAAAACGAGATTTTAGTTTGTCTTGATTTTGGAAAACTTATTTAGAATCTTGCAGACTTTCTTTGCGCGTATCGTGAAAAAAACAGTCAAATCTTTGCTTGTTTCAGGGAAAAGCACTACATTTGTAATCAAAATTCTAAAAACTTGAATAATTATGATAGACGTTAAGGAAACGCTGCAGAAAGCAGAAGAGAGAATGGAGATGGCCGCCATGTTCTTAGAGGAGGAACTGAACCGCGTGCGTGCCGGTCGCGCCAACGTGGCTATTCTCGACGGTGTGAGAGTGGAGTCATACGGAAGCCGTGTGCCCCTGAACCAGGTGGCCAACGTGAGTTGCCCCGATGCCCGTACCATCGCCATCAAGCCGTGGGACCGCAAGCAGATTCGCGACATTGAGAAGGCCATCATGGATAGCGACGTAGGCATCACGCCCGAGAACAACGGCGAGGTGATTCGCCTCATCATTCCGCAGCCCACTGAGGAGCGCCGTCGTGACCTGGTGAAGCAGTGCAACAAGATAGCTGAGAAGGCCAAGGTGGAGGTGCGCAACGTGCGTGCCGACGTGAAGGACAAACTGAAGAAGGCCATCAAGGACGGACTGAGCGAGGACAATGAGAAGGATGCCGAGCTGGAGCTGCAGAAGGCTCACGATAAATACATCAAGAAGCTCGACGCGCTCATGGAGGCCAAGAACAAGGAAATTATGACGGTATAGGCACTGACGTCGTTCAACGTTCAATGTTCAACGTTCAACGTATGAAAGCACTCGTCGTGAAAAATACAGGAAGCTGGTACACCGTCTGCACGGACGATGGCCAGCTTCTTGAGTGTAAGGTGAAGGGCAACTTCCGCCTGAAGGGCATACGCTCAACCAATCCTGTGGCAGTGGGCGACAGGGTGGAGATAACCCCTCCTCAGTCCCCCCGAGGAGGGAAGGGAGAGGAGCAGTTCGGCTGGATAACCGGCATCGAGGACCGCCGAAACTACATCATCCGCAAGTCGCAGAATCTCTCGAAGCAGAGCCACATCCTCGCGGCCAATGTGGATCAGGCCTTCCTCGTGGTGACGGTTGACCGTCCGCAGACCTCCACTACGTTCATCGACCGCTTCCTGGCCTCGGCTGAAGCCTATCGCGTGCCTGTGTACCTTATATTTAATAAGACCGACCAGCTCGACGAGGACATGCTCCACTATCAGGAGACGATGGTCCGGCTCTACGAGACCGTTGGCTACGAGTGCCGCCAGATTTCGGCAGCTACGGGCGCAGGCGTTGAGGAGCTGCGCAACCTGTTGCAGGGCAAGGTGACGCTGCTCAGCGGCAATAGCGGTGTGGGCAAATCGACACTCATCAACCGGCTCGTGCCGGGGGCGAACTTGCGCACAGCCGAGATTAGCGATGCCCACAATACGGGCATGCACACCACCACGTTCTCAGAGATGATACCCCTCCCCAACCTCTCCCCAGGGGATAGCAATCCTGTTGACTCTCCTCTCCCCGGGCGGGCAACTGGCTACTTGATTGACACGCCGGGCATCAAGGGCTTCGGCACGTTCGACATGGAGCCAGAGGAGCTGACCAGCTATTTCAAGGAAATCTTCCACTTTTCCAAGGAGTGCCGCTTCTCAAACTGCACCCACACCCACGAACCGGGCTGCGCCGTGCTGAAGGCACTCGAGGAACACTATATTGCTGCCAGTCGCTACCAAAGCTATCTCTCCATGCTCGACGACAAGGAGGAGGGGAAATATCGTGAGGCTTATTAATTAATTCTATGAAATGAACAACCATAACTAACTATTTTTAATGACATGAAAAAACGAATGACTTTGGGAGCTCTGCTGCTGGCTTCGGCCTTGGGGCTCTCAGCACAAAAAGCCATGACACCGCCCAAAGGCGGAAAAGCGATTAGTGACGAACTTATAGGCATCTTCTTCGAGGACATCAGCAGCTCGGCTGACGGTGGCCTTTATGCCGAGTTGGTGCAGAACGGTTCGTTCGAATATAGTCCCACCGAGCACGACGGGTGGGGACCTGGTACCAGCTGGCGACAGCTCAGGCCCGGCCATTCGCTCGGCATGCTCGAGGTGCGCATGGACCAGCCCCTCCATCCGAACAATCCTACCTACATGCGGCTGCACGTGGAGCGCGTGAAGGAGTATTATGACTATAAGGGATGGAAAGGCTACGGACTGCAGAACGACGGATTCGACGGCTTCTCGGTGAAAGCAGGAAGCAAGTATGACTTCAGCGTGTTCCTTCGCAACGTGGCGGGTAACGCCAAGACGGTGCGCGTGGCACTGGTGGAACCTCAGCGCAATGCCGACCCGAAGCTGCTGGGCGAGGCCGTCATCAACGGAGTGGATGCGCAGTCATGGAAGAAGTACGAGACTGTGATCACGGCCAATGCCGACTGTAAGAAGGCCGTGCTGCAGGTGCTCGTGCTCAACGAGGGCGATATCGACATCGACATGGTGTCGCTCATGCCGCAGGACACTTATAAAGGCCACGGGCTGCGCCGCGATCTGGCCGAGGCACTGGAGGGACTGCATCCCAAGTTCATGCGATTCCCCGGTGGATGCGTCGTTCACGGTGGTGGCGACGGCTTCTGGAACACCTATCGCTGGAAGAACACGGTGGGACCGAAGGAACAGCGCCAGGCCCTGAAGAACACGTGGGGCTATCATCAGTCGATGGGGTTGGGCTACTTCGAGTATTTCCAGCTGTGTGAAGACCTGAACATGCAGCCACTGCCCATCCTGCCGTGCGGAGTGAGCTGTCAGGGTGCCGGCGGCGGATGGGGCATGATGCATCAGGCACAGGACGTGGTGCCCATGAGCGAGATGGACGAATGGGTGCAGGATGCGCTCGACCTCATAGAGTGGGCCAACGGCGATGCCTCGACCAAGTGGGGCAGTGTGCGCGCTGCTGCCGGACATCCGGCTCCGTTCAACCTCAAGTATCTCGGAATAGGCAACGAAGAGCGCATCTCGCCAGAATTTGTTGAGCGCTTCAAGTATATGTATAAGAAGATCACCGAGGCACATCCCGAGATCGTCATCGTGGGTACGGCCGGTCCTGGTTCACATCCCGGCAACTCCGATTTCGAGAACGGATGGAAGCTGGCCGAGGAGATAGGGCTGCCCATCCTGGACGAGCACTA
>DFJI01000003.1:0-575 GCA_002372235.1 Prevotella sp. UBA3675
GAACCGAGTAGAGCAGACGGCCAGCTTCGGAGGTTTCGAGGTAGATTTTCTTGATGCCACGCGAGAGTGCTGCGCCCACCAGCCAGCGGACGATACGTTTGCCCGTGCCGTGACCCTGATGCTCAGGTCGCACGTAGATGTTCATCAAATAAGCACAATGGCCTGTGGGATTGTCAGGCGACGGCATCTCATCGTAGAGACACAAGCCACCACAGCCCACGATTTCTCCATCCTCCTCAGCGAAACAGGCGATATGACTATCGTTCGCCAATGCCTTGCGGTAGTAGTCGATATTCTGCTGGCGGAGTTCGGCGGTATCAGCATCGGCGGAGATGGAGAATACGCAATGCAGCACCTCCATGCGCCAATGTATCAGCAGGTCAAGGTCATCGAGCGATGCCTGACGAATGGTGATGTCGTTATGCATACAGCCGTCCCTCCTTTCTCACAATAGGCAGAGCGCGACGGTCCACCTTGCCGTTGGGAGTCATCGGCAGCGAAGGCATGGTAACAAAGAACTCAGGAATCATAAACGACGTGAGATGGTCGGCCAGCGAACGCTTCAGCGTATTCAG
>DFJI01000003.1:602-19162 GCA_002372235.1 Prevotella sp. UBA3675
TCAACCGTATTCAGGAAAAGACATTTCAAGGTATTCAGGCTGAACCGCTTGCTGCGAGGTACGACGTAGGCCACGAGGTATGACAGCCCATCGGTGTCGGTCTGCGGACACACCACGGCAGTCTCCACCTCCCGCTGGTCGCACAGCACGTTCTCCACCTCATCGCTCTCCACACGCTTGCCCATAATCATCACCTGCTTGTCCTTACGGTGGAGGAAGGCCAGATTTCCGTCGGGCAGCACATAGCCGAGGTCACCACTGCGATAGACGCGACGACCATCGGGCATCGTGGTGAAGTTCTGGTTCTCCGGCACGTCGCCTTGATAGCCGAGGGAGATACCGTTGCCGAAGATGCAGATTTCGCCTGTCTCGCCATCCTTTACTGGCTGCAAACGGTCATCAAGGATCTCGATGCTCGCGCCGAGGACAGCCTTGCCAATCGAAAATGTACCGTCGGCCAATGGTTCAGCATTATCCACACGGAAGTAGGAGGCGCAGACGGTGGTTTCGCTGGGGCCGTAGGTATTGTAGATCATCACGCCCTGCGTACGCAGACGGTCGATGTATTTGGCACGGATCACGTCACCGCCGCTGATTAGCAGGCGCAATGTATGGGGAATCCTTGGCAGTTTGTTCATCTCTAACAGCAGATAAGGGAAACTGCTGAGCATCGTCACTCGGTTGCGCTCAATGTAATCCATCAGCCGGTGGATGTCGGCCTTCGTCTCTTCCGAGGGGATGCAGAGCGTGGCACCGCAGAGTAGCGTAGTAAAGACTTCCTCTACGAAAATGTCGAACGAGCAGACGGAGTGCTGCAGCATACGGTCGCCCGGATGGGGATGAAACTCGTGCTGGAAAGCTCGGATATAGTGCAGCACATTCTTGTTCGTCACCATCACGCCCTTGGGCTTGCCTGTCGTGCCGCTGGTGTAGAGAATGTAGGCGAGGTCGCTCACCTTATTTGTATTATTATGTATATGCTGAATGCCCTTGTCCGTCACCACAAAGTCACAGTCCTCCATCATATACTTGATGCGCTCCTTGGGGAACGAGGGTTCGGCTGGCACATACGCTGCCCCCGACTTCAACGCTGCCAGGATGGTGGCAATCATCTCTACCGAGTGGCTCATCACGATGCCCACCTTGGCTGGCTGTTTCACGGGGAAACCATCAGCGATTTCGGTTGCCATTGCGTCTAGTTCGCTATACGTCAGACACTTCTTCTCGTCCATCACGGCCACTGCGTCTGTCTGTGCCGTCACTTGCTGTTTGAATACATCATAAATCGTCTTCATATCTGTCTTGCTTTTATTGTTTCTTTTTTCGGCTGCAAAGGTACGACCTTTTCCCCAATGCATTGCAAGACAAACAGCGACGGAAATGTCACTTTTCGGGACTATCCTTTTTCCCGGTACTCCATTGGTGTCATAGCCATGTATTTCTTGAACAGGCGGACGAAGTAGGTGGCGGTATCGAAGTGTAGCTGTGCGGCGATGTCGGCCACCGGGAGCGTAGTGTATTTCAGTTGACGACAGGCCTCGGCCAGTATCTGGTCGAGGATGTAGGTCTTGGCCGACTTGCCGAGCGACTGGCGTACGATTTTGTTCAGGTAGTTGGGCGTGATGCAGAGGCGGTCGGCATAGAACTCCGTGCCGTGCTCTTCGCGGAAGTGGTCACTTACGAGTTGCACGAAGTCGTCCACATAGCGGCTCACAGGAATGTCCGTCAGACTGCGCTGAACGGTCTCCACTTGCTCAGCATCCACCATCGGCACTCGCTGCAGAAGCATCATCGTTTCGTAGAGCATGGCGCGCAGGATGTGCTGGTCTTTCTGGGCATAGTCCGTTATCTCGCGGCGCATCTCCTGATAGAGCGTGTGGATGCGTTCAAAGGCAGCATCGTCCGCCATCAGGAACGGACTGCTGCGGTCTGCCTGCAGATACGTGAAACGGTCGAGAAAGTGCGGGTCGCTGAAGAACGACAGCAGAAACTCCTTCTCGAATATCAGGTTCAGTGCCTCTATCTTCGGCTCTGCCTCGAACGACCACACCTCGCCCGGTATGGAGCAGATGATCAGCCCCCTCTCCAGCCGTCGTGACTTCCCGTTGACAGCGATTACGTCAGAGCTTTCCAGCACCAGTGTGATGCTGTAGAAGGTCTCACTGAACACGAGTGTCCGCCTGATGTCGGGCATCATCTTCTCGTAGCTGATGACATCCACCAACAGCTCGTCGCCATACTTGTGCTTATAGAATTTATATACAGGAATCCGTTTCATGATTACTCATTGCTGTATTTAGTACCAGTTGAAAGCTATCTTCAGGTTTACCTTAACGCCAGTGCCACGCTCATAGCAGATCCCAAGGTTGTTCATCGCCTTGGTGTCTCCCTCGTAAGCCTTCTCACGGTACGAATCTGCCTTGTTACGCTCCTTTGGCATGGCTATTCTCCTAAATAATGTTCTTTTCTGTGAAAAGCGAATAAACTCTTCGACGAGCGCAGCGACTTTGTCGATTACGAGCGGCAAAATTAGTCACTTCTGACAAATTCCCACGATTATTGCGGAGTTTCCACGAAAAATTCACAAATTTTGAGTAACTTTGTGCCTAATTTTAGGATGTTTTATGAATAAATGACACTCAGGGAACTATTACAGTCGGTTGACGCAGAAGCATACGCCAGCATTCCTCTCTATGAAGAACTGCTGACCACGAAGCCTGAATACGGCTCTGGCAATCGTATTGAGGTGAAACTCGTAAATGGCGAGATTGCCGTTTCCAATGTTCATGTCGGTTCATTGGGAGACATCGTGGCATGTCCTATCAATGTGGCACCAAACCTTCAGGTGACGAAGATGCAGCTCTTGGACGCCATTCTCAAAGAAATGTCCCACAAGGGATTCACCGAAACAGAAGCTGATGACTTCTGGGATGGTATGACGGATTTAAAAAAAGCTAAGATTATCAGATAAAAGACTTTCTGTAAAAAGCATAGCCGTTAAACATGCCCTTACAGAAAGCCGAATCCTGAAAATCGTTCGCGAGTCAAAACGAAAGCTCCAATTCTTGCGTCTCGTTGGTGGCAAGCGAGCAGAGCTCGAGCGCAGTGATGATGCTATCTCTATCTGGAAATAAATCCGTCACATTTTATGTGATTTTAGCAGTTCAAGGGGCGTAAATCGAAGAAAATTGTGTAATTTTGCAGCGTTCTTCGGAACATCGACTTATTGAAACAACGAAGCGTTATGCTCGACTTGCTAATGGAAATGTGAGAAACTTCTATAAGATGCAAGGACAGTATGAACGGTTCGCGCGTATAGCGTGGACTGGTTTACTGCATCTACATCTTAGGGCAATTCTCACAGCCTCCATTAGAAGACGTGGTACATCAGTTCCACGCTTCTATTTTGAGGCCAAAAATGCGAGATTTAGTTAAACTTTGTTGCAAATGTTAACAAAATGACGTAAATTAGTTAATTTCAGACCTTCTCTCAACAGCCTTTTCGTATATATATACTATGAGGCAAAAACAGTTAAACCAAAACAACAACATGACTATGGAGAAGAAAGAACTATTAAGTACTAATGAGGAATTGAAATTGGTGAAGGCCATTCAAAGCGGAAGCAAAGAGGCTGTTGGCAGGCTGAAGCAAACCAGGCTACGGTTCGTAGAAGCTGTGGCGAAACAGTATCAGAATCGCGGACTTACATTTGAAGAACTCGTTGAGGAAGGAAACGAAGGACTGATAACTGCGGCAAAAAAGTTCGATGAGCAGCGTGGATTAAAGTTTCCATCATACGCTGTATGGTGGATTCGTAATAGCATAAAGTGGGCAGTACAACAAAAAACAATCGATATAATGGACAACACTAAAAACCTTGTTTATTGGGAGTTTTTCGCCAATAGTGAAATACCCGGTGCTTTTGAAAAGACAGAATGGCATGGGAAGACTTCTGACAATTCTTTTTCATTTGTGGTGGATGAGCATGACAAATGCAAATCACTGATTGAAATCTTTGGAATCAAGAATGAAGAACTGTTCCGCGAGAAGTACAATCAAGCCATCAATGGAGACGGAAATGAGAAGAAACGAATCAATGTCCTTCACTCCTCTTCGCTTGCTGCACTATTGTTCTTCTATGGAATAGACGAGAACCATCCCTTGAAACTGGAAATAGAAGGAATCGACTACACATTTGACAGAAGTTACTTTGAGGTGAAGACGGTAGTGAAGGGGACGCATCAATCCAACATGGACGTCGTCTTGGAGGGAAAAAACGTTCAAGGTGAAAGTGTGGCTCTTTTCCTTGAATGCAAATTCAGCGAGTATCTGAATAGTGGTAAATACGCAGGTATTAAAGCTGATGTGTACGAACAGGAATATACGAATTGGGGGCTTTTCAAGTCAGGTACCATTGAACCAATTCTGGCGAGAAAGAATAATGGTGAATTGGAACTTTCGACTTCAAAATCTTACCACTACTGCGCAGGCATCAAGCAGATGATTTCACATTATATGGGTGTCAGAAACTATGCAGAACGCGGTGACGATGCATTGGACGAGAAAAGTCAATTTGAGGGTAAGCAACCTGATGTGATTTTACTTGGTGAGATACTGTTTAAGTTTGATGAAAAGGTTGACCCAAAAGGGAAATATGGTATCTATGCAGAGGACTACAGGAAACTAGCAAAGACCATCAATGAAAAGAATACAGTAAAGAAACTGAGAATGTTAAACGACATTCTATGTTATCAAGACATTGAGAACAGTGCCTTGGATGTTCGTGTAAAACGCTTCTATCAGTATCAGTAAGCAGTTTTAATAAAATGAGGTGACTGATCATCCAGAAGTTGCAGATTACTCGCAGACCCGTGGAAAGGACGACCTCAGGTGAGGGCGCAATAATGCGCCTTCACATTTTAGCCGCTGTTAAACTAATCAAAACAAACACATCTATGAAACAACTTACCTTATGTATAATAGCTATGCTATTGGCAAGCATTTCGTCTGCAACAGCTGATGACCAGCAAGATTTCAATCAGCAGACGCAAAGATGGGAATGGCTCTTCACTGAAAAAAGTGAGAATAAGAAAGTGTCCTACCCAGTAGAGACTTATTACAGAATCTTTGAGAACCATCCCGATTATCGAGTGAGAGGCCGTTTCATTTATGATAAAAACGGGGAACTTAAGAGGGTGGCTTGGAATAAGACAAAGGAAAACGGTGGCCAAAGATGAGGCGACCAAGCGCAGGGAAACGATGACTGCGGTATGCGAAATGCTGGGCATTCAATATCATGCTGGCATCAATATACTTGGAATGTCTGCTCAGTTAAGGAAATTGCATCCCACATGGAATGACGAATACATCAAGAATAAGATTGTTCAAACGACAATGGGCGTTTCAATGACTATGGGGCTTGCTGAAGCAGGAGGTAACGGGAAAGAATGTCCGGAAGCAGAGAAATATTTGAATCAGTTAAGGTCAGACCACAAAGACGAATATACCATCGTTAGCGTAGAGCGTATGGATGATGTGACATTCAAGATACACTGCCAATCGAAATCGTCTCAAAAATATGCAGTCATTGTGGAGTATTATTCCAAGAAGCCCTATTCCTTTGAAGCAAGGCACAGGGTTGTCAAAGAATAGAATCTGTCTGATAAATCAGTTTCTCTCTGACGAATAAAACTTCGGGAGGTCGCCGCTAAATCGCCAGCACCGGCCTCCCGAAGCTCTTTTCGTAGTTCTCCGTCCTGGAGTATTATTGCCATAGTTTGAACTCTCCTGTGCGGATGCTGGCGATGACGCCACCATCGATGAGCAGGTCGGTGCCCGTAATAAACTTAGCATGCTCGCCAAGCAGGAAGGCTGCGGTTTCGGCAATCTCGTCGCTCGTGCCTGCGCGCTGTTCATCGTGCCTGGGGTACCGCTCATCAATTTCGTCAGCGACATGCTCTCCGGCTACACTCAGGTAGGCGTGACTCGGGCAATGGGAACGCTGACGACGCTCCTCGCCATGGCTTTCGGCATTGCCTTTGCCATTCAGGTGTGTGGCATAGACAACTTTGCCAAGAACCTGCCGATGACTCCCCATCATGCCTACGACGAGTATTCGCTTGCAGCCGCCGTATCGGCCATCGGCTTCTCCATGATATTCAACACGCCGCGCCATCTGATGGGCTTTGTGGCACTGGGCGGTGTCATCAGCGTCTGCACGCGCAACTTCGTCAACCTCGGACCCTCCAGCGGCAACATCGGGCTTGACCTGGGGCTTGTCGTCGGTTCGTTCGTAGGGTCTGCCGTTGTGAGCATACTCTGCTGCGCACTGGTGCGCCGGCTGCACACGCCCCACCAGCTGCTGAGCATTCCGAGTGTCATCCCGATGATACCTGGTGTGCTGATGTATCGCGCCCTGTTTGCGTTCATCAATATGCACGGTGTCGTAGGCGAGGTGACCGTGGCGATGAACTATGCGATACAGGCCTCGCTCATCATTCTCTTCATAGCCCTTGGCGTGGCCATACCCAACGTGTTTTTCCGTCGGATGATACCGGCATGAAGGTCCAGACCTCGGCGACAAGACTGCTATTCCTTCTTCAAATAATCAAACAAATTGATTGTACCTGTCTCGTTTTCAATATTAAGTAGCGGTACTTTCTCCACCATCCTTGTAACACCAGTATGCTTGTCAACATAAAAATGAACCGTTGCCCCCGTATAGCTGCGAAATACCACTTCATACGTAGAATCCGATTCCACCCCCATCTCCACATACATGATGGAGGGATTCTCTTGGGCAATACTCCATTCATACATCTGATGGCAATAGTTGCTGACTCCCTCGTAAGCATTTTCTTCCGTAACCCTTCTGTCAGGATGTCCTGAACCGCACGAACAGCAGAACAGCATCATTAACAAGGAATAGACGACAATAAGCGGTTTCATATCTTTAGTTCACTGAATTCCGGTTTGACTGAATTATTAGGCATTGTCTTTTCTGTGAAAAGCGAATTTTGCCGATTACGAGCGGCAAAATTAGTCATTTCCGCTAAAAATCCGTGAATTTTGTGTAACTTTGTGCCTGATTTTAGGATGATTTATGAATAAACAGGAGTATATCTATTAGGAAATAAATAAAACGACAAGCAAAAACGATGAGCGATTTTGTACAGCATATCATCATTGACAACACACTGAAGAGAATCGGCGATGCTGCCTTTGCCGACTATCTCTGCCATGCCTATTGCTACGATGGGCATTGCACGTTTCAGCGCAACGGGCAGACGTTCCGTTTCGAGGCTGGCGACTGCATGATTATTGCCCGTAGGGGCGACTTGGTGATGAACCTGAAGGAAAGTGAGGACTTCCGTGTGGATGTCATCTACGTGACTCAGAAGTTCATCGAACTGAGCACACCCCAGTCGAACTATGGCATGCGTGGGCAGTTGTCATTATTCCAGAACCCCATCATGAAGCTAAAGCCTGAGCAGCAGGAGGTATGCCGTCTGAATTTCGAGGCCGTGAAACGACGGCTGAAGCAGACAGGACATTGCTTTCGCCACGATGCACTCAGGAATGCCGTGGAGTGTATGATTATCGACTTCTTCGACTTCCATGCCCAGTTATATCCGGCAGACAAGATCAGCTCGCAGCAACATCAGCTGATGGAAGAGTTCATGGCGATGCTGGAACGTGGCGACTTCCGGCAGAATCGTGACATCGGCTACTATGCCGACAAACTCTGTGTCACATCGAAATATCTGAGCGAGGTCTGCAAGAAGGTAAGCGGTCTGCCTGCAGCATTCTGGATTACCCGCTACACGTCGCTCGACATCAGCCGATTGTTGCGTGACCGCAGCCTCTCGTTTACTGACATCAGCGATATGTTCGGCTTCTCTTCGCTGTCCCATTTCAGCCGATATGTGCAGACAAATTTAGGTGCTAAACCATCTGATTTCAGGGAGTAATGACCCTATAAGGAAGCAGAAAAGTACGAAAGTCAGAATTTGGTAAAATCCCCCGAAAATTGTGTTAATGCAGTTTCGGGGGATTGACGTACCTTTGCACCAGAAAACTTAAAAAAACAAGAAAGATTATGGGAAAAGTATTGATTGCGTACTACTCTCGTCGCGGAGAGAACTATGTGAACGGAAGTATCAAGAACCTGAAGCTGGGTAATACTGAGGTGGTGGCCCAGAAGATCAAGGCATTGCTGCCCGATGCCGATGTATTCCAGATTGATACGACCTACGAATACTCAAAGTCGTACATGACCTGCATCGAGGAAGCCAAGCAGGAACTGCATGACCAGGCTCGTCCTGAAGTGAAGAACCCGCTGGAGTCAATCGATGAGTATGACACTATCATCCTCGGCTATCCCAACTGGTGGGGCACGATGCCGATGGTGTGCTACACGTTCCTGGAGTTGTATGATTTCACGGGCAAGACCATCATTCCCTTCTGCACCAACGAAGGCTCGGGCATGGGCAGCAGTGTGCGATTCATCAAGAAACTCTGCCCTGGGGCAAACGTAGAGGACGGCACGCCCATACATGGAGCAGAGGCTGCCTATGCCGATAGCGAGGCTCGTGAGATCGCGGATATGGCAAAATAAGTAAAACATAATAATAAGGTAAGGAACAAGAAATATGAGAGACTTTGTATTTGAGAACAAGACTAAGGTGTATTTTGGCAAGAATCAGTTGAACCACCTGCATGAGGAAGTGGCACGCTTCGGCAAGAAGGTGCTCGTTGTCTATGGCGGTGGAAGCATCAAGCGCATCGGACTCTACGACAAGGTGATGGCCGAACTCCAGCAGGCTGGCATGACGGTGTTTGAACTGCCGGGCGTAGAGCCGAATCCACATCATACGACGGTAAACAAAGGTGCTGCCATCTGTAAGCAGGAGGGCATTGACGTACTGTTGGCTGTTGGTGGCGGTTCTACCATCGATGCCACCAAGGGCATTGCTGCCGCTGCTAAATATGAGGGCGATGACGTGTGGGACTTGGTGACGGGCAAGGCATCGGTCAGCGAGACGCTGCCCTTCATCACGGTGCTCACCCTCTCTGCCACCGGCTCGGAGATGGATGGCGGCTGCGTCATCAGCAATGTGGAGACCAACGAGAAGTACGGCTACTTCGCCCCAGACAACAATCCCGACGTGTCGTTCCTCGACCCCACGAACACCTTCACCGTCAGCCCATATCAGACAGCCAGCGGCAGTGCAGACATCATGTCGCACATCTTCGACGTGGCCTATTTCTCCAAGCAGCCGTCTATGGACATGCTGCGCCGCATGCAGGAGGAAGTGCTGCGGACGGTCGTTAAATACGCTCCCATTGCCGTCGGCAAGCCCGATGACTACGAGGCCCGTGCCAACCTGATGTGGGCTTCATCGTGGGCACTCAACGGATTCCTGTACGACGGTTATTTCCAGGCCACCGTCTGCCACTCAATGGAGCATGAGTTGTCGGCCTTCTACGACATCACCCACGGTCACGGCCTGGCCATCCTCACTCCGCGCTGGCTCTCGTACATCCTCAACGAGGAAACAGCTCCCATTATCTGTCAGTTCGGCATGAACGTGCTGGATGTGGACATGTCGCTGACCGTGATGGAGGGTGCCAAAGCCGCCATCAAGGCCCTCGAAGCCTTCTTCTTCGAGACACTCGGACTGAAGCCGCGCCTCTCAGACCTCGGCATTGACGACAAGAACTTCGCCCTAATGGCCAAGAAAGCCTGCGGCCCCGAAGGAGTGCTCCACGGCTTCACCGACCTCACACCCGAAGATGTTGAGAAGATTTATAGAATGTGCTTATAACCCCTAATAAAGACAGAAAACAATGAAGATATTCAAATTTATGATGGCTATTGCCGCATTGCTGACGGCTACGGCATGTAATGGGAAAAAGGCGCAAGCCCCCCTGTCGTCCCCCGGGGGGGACACTATAGTCAGCGGACATAGTAATGAAGCCCCCTCGGGGGCCGTAGGGGGGGCTTCCCTCGTGGTGTTCTTCTCCCACGCTGGCGACAACTACTCTGTGGGCAACATCAAGGTGGGCAACACGAAGATCGTGGCCGACTACATCTCGGAGTTCACGGGGGCCGACCAGTTTGAAATCAAGACTAAGAAGTATGACGGCATGGCTTATAAGCCCCTGTGCGACCTCGCCAAGAAGGAACAGCAGAACGGCGAGTTGCCTCCGTTTGAGGGTTCAGTGGATGTGAAGAAATACGATGTCGTCTTCATCGGCGGTCCCGTCTGGTGGGGCACCTATCCGCAGGTGATGTTCACCTTCTTCAAGAAGTACGACCTGAACGGCAAGACCATCATCCCCTTCACCACTCACGAAGGCTCCGGGCTCGGCAGTTGTGTGAAGGATGTGAAGAAAGTCTATCCGAAGGCCAACGTAGAGCAGGGGTTCAGCATCTATGGCCACGATGTGCGCACGGGTAAGGAGCGAGTAGAAAAGTGGTTGAAGAAGTTAGGTTATCAAGGAAAGTAATATGGCAAAGCAAGTATCAGTATTAGTAGGTGCTGGCAGCATCGGACAGGCGATTATCCGCCGTGTGTCCGCTGGCAAGCACATTGTGTTGGCAGACTATAGTCTGGAACATGCCGAGCAGGCAGCGATGATGCTGGAAAACGCGGGTTTCGAGTGCTCCACTATAAAATGCGACCTTGGCTCGAAGGAAGACATTCTGAGGCTGGTGGAGTTCGCAACGAGCAAGGGCGAAGTAACGAATGTGGTGAATGCCGCCGGCGTGTCACCCTCACAGGCTCCCGTAGCAGAAATCTTGCGTGTAGATCTCTACGGAACAAGCGTACTATTGGAGGAGTTCGGCAAGGTGATAGCCGAAGGTGGCTCCTGCGTGATTATCTCCTCGCAAAGCGGCCATCGCCTGCCAGTCTTGCCGCAAGATCAGAACGATGCCTTGGCTATGACCCCAACTGATGAACTGTTGGAACTGCCGTTCCTGAAGGAAATCAACGACACGCTGAAAGCCTATCAGTATTCGAAGCGCTCGAATGTGCTCCGCGTGATGTATGAGGCTACCCGTTGGGGCAAGCGCAATGCGACTATCAACAGCATTTCTCCCGGCATCATCATCACACCGCTGGCCAACGACGAACTGCATGGCCCTCGCAAGGACGGCTATCTCCGGATGATAGAAGGCATGCCCGCCCGTCGTGCCGGAACGCCTGATGAAGTGGGCGACCTCGCTGAATTCCTGATGTCCTCACGTGGACGCTTCATCAGCGGAGCCGACTTCCTCATCGACGGTGGTTGCACGGCCTCTTATTGGTACGGTGACCTTCAGTATCTAAAGGCTACACATTAAGATATAAAGGTATGAAGAAAATATTGACCATAGCCCTTACCTTCTGTGCATTCATTGCGGCGATGGCATGTGGCAGCAATGACCCGGAGGTGGACGGAACGACTGGAGCCACCGAGCAGACAGGTGGTGAAGAAGGAACAGCCAAAGGTAAGATGCTCGTCATCTATTTCTCGCGGGCTGACGAGAACTGGCAGGTGGGTTATGTGGAGCGTGGCAACACGGAAACAAATACATCAAAAGATAAATTATGGAGACTATCAAACTGACAAACGGAGTAGAGATGCCATCGCTGGGCTATGGCGTGTTTTTGGTGCCGCCTCAGGAGGCTGAGCGGTGTGTGACGGATGCACTCGAAGTGGGCTATAGGCTCATCGATACGGCACAGGCTTACTATAACGAAGAGGGCGTGGGTGCTGCCATTGCGAAGAGCAACGTCCGGCGCGAGGACATCTTCCTCGTGACGAAAGTGTGGATAAGTAACGCCGGTGAAGAAAAGGCCGCACGGAGCATTGACGAGAGCCTGCACAATTTGCAGACCGACTACATCGACCTGCTGCTCATCCATCAGGCCTACGGCGACGTGTTCGGTTCGTGGCGGGCTATGGAGAAGGCTTACAAGGCGGGCAAAGTGCGTGCCATCGGTGTGTCGAACTTCCAGGCAGGACGTTTCTTCGACTTTGCTCATTATGTAGATGTGAAGCCGATGGTGAACCAGCTGCAATGCAACCCGATGATTCAGCAGACGGGCATCGAGCCGCTGCTGGCAGAGACCGATACGAAGATGATGGCCTGGGGCCCGCTCGGCGGTCAGGGTGTGGAAGGCATCGTGAAGAGCGAACTGCTGGCAGGCATCGGAGCCAAATACGGAAAAAGTGCCGCACAGGTGGCTCTCCGATGGCTGACGCAACGCGGCATCGTGGCCATTCCCAAGTCGAGCCACAAGGAGCGCATGGCGCAGAACCTCAATATCTTCGACTTCACGCTGGCACCAGAGGAAATGGCTCAGATAGCCACGATGAACCAACACGACGCAGGCACCATCAACTTCCAAGACCCGCAGTTTGTAAAACACTTAATCGAGACCTACGGATGAACGTTTCGATTAAGCCATAGACAGAAAGCATGCTTTATGTTATGGCGGAGAAACGTCTAATGATGAAAAGAAATGAAGGTATTACTGATTAACGGAAGCCCTCACGCTCACGGCTGTACCCATACGGCCCTGAGTGTGGTGGCTGATGAATTGCAACGAAATGGCATCGAGACGGAGATTGTCCACGTCGGCCATAAGGACATCCGAGGGTGTATCGGATGCTACAAGTGTCGTGAACTGGGCCATTGCGTCTTTGACAAGGATATGGTGAACGAAGTAGCCAGAAAGTTTGAGGAGGCCGATGGACTGGTGATTGGCTCGCCCGTGTATTATGCTGGGGCGAATGGTACACTAGTCTCGTTTCTCAACCGACTGTTCTTCTCCGCCTCGTTTGAGAAGCGTTTCAAGGTGGGTGCTGCCGTTGTCTCAGCCCGTCGCATGGGCACCACGGCCACGCTCGACCAACTGAACAAGTATTTCCTGCACGGTGAGATGCCCGTAGCCTCCAGCCGCTATTGGAATGCCGTGCATGGCAATTCACCAGAAGAAGTAATGAGAGATGAAGAAGGACTACAGACGATGCGTGTGTTGGGTCGCAACATGGCTTTTCTTATCCGTGCCATCCGTGCTGAGCGTGAGCGCAATGGCTTGCCAGAGCAGGAACCCCAGCGTATCGCAACAAGTTTTATCAGATAATATTCGCGCCTCTAAGAGCGCAAATTTTCCAAAGAATAGAGCAATGGACGACAAACAGCAGATAGAAAGGCTGGAAATGATTCTCCTTTGTCAAAAACCGTAATGTTCTCTGATAAGAAAAGTGCTAAAAAGTATTGTGAAATTCTTTGGGAGAAATATCAGTATCCTTGGCCAGAGAACAGGCTTCAAAAAGATGGTATGCTATAATAGTGGCTAACTCTTGGAATCGTAGGGACAGGTTCATTGATTCACTCGATAAGTAACGAGAGCGGGAAGCCACACCGACATCCGTCGGCCTCGGCTTCCCGCTCGCTTTGTTTATACACCTTTATACTATAGTGCCTCAATCTCATCACGCCCCAGCCCCATTATCTTGCAAATCTCCTCTGTGTCGTAGCCGCGACGCTTCATCCGCTCGGCGGTCTGCACGAGGCTCTTGTGGGCTGCGGACTCGGAAATGACCACCTCGCTGCGTTCCAGACGGTCGCGGTCTCTAACGGGTTCTCTCATAAATCAGTTTCTTGTCTTGGTCTACACTTTCTCTTACTCTCGGGCGAAGCATCTTCTCAGGAACGATGTCAACAGGGCGGTCGAGAATCTTCTCCAATTCACAAATCATTGCCGCATGTTTCAGCAGACTGACGCCTCCCTCGTCAAACTGCACGAGGATGTCAACATCGCTCAGTGGCGACTCATCGCCTCGGGCATACGATCCGAACAGCCATGCACGCTGAATGGGCTGAGTCTTGAAGTAGTTGGCAATCGTTTGTTGCATCGTCTGGGTACTCATAAGCGTATCGTTTTAGAATCTGGCGACAAAGATACAAAAAGTTTGCGAAAAATGCTCACTTTGCCTCCACCTTATTATATATTATTAGGCGAAAAAGGCAATCAATACGATGCGAAACGGTGGTTACACTCCAGGGCATTCTTGCTTAGGCAAGCGTCACCCTTCGGGATGCCGAGCGGATGCGCTGCATCTCGTCGGGAGTCAGTTCAAAGTCGAAAATATCGTAGTCCTCGGCAATGTGGACGGCATTGGAGGAGCCGGGAATGGCGATGGTGCCGCATTGCAGATGCCAGCGGAGCAAGACCTGATAGGCCGACTTGTTGTGGGCTTGGGCGATGCTAGTGATCACCTCATGCTGCGAGAGTGTCTTGATGCCCGTGCCAATGTCGATGACAATCACCGCCAGCGGCTGACGACAGGAGCTAACAGGATAATCTATGAGGAGTTTTGCAGGAAGTTCCCAAAGGTTTAATTCGTCTTTCCTCTCTATATAGGCATATATGGATTGTCCTGCAAATTGGGGCAGGCTCTTGATTTCCTGATGTAGAATCGAGAGCCTGCCCCAAATTTTTTAATTGCACTTTGTGTTACTTCACGCTCCCCGTCTTCAGTTCACTGTCGAGGAAACTGTAGACATAGCGGGAACTCTGGTGGTAGAGTCCGGTGGCGTCGCGCTGCAGGCGCTGGTAGGTGTCGGAGTTGATGACCGTGGCGAGAGCCTGCTCCATGGTGAGCTGCGGCTGGTCTTCGATGAGCAGCAGGGCGAGGTTCTTAACCATGTCGATTTTCATCTGTTCTTGTTCGCTCATAGTCTTTTCAGGATTTTGACGGCACGCTCAGTACCGAAGAAGTATTGGAAGGTGATGCCGCGCATGTTGCGGAGATTGTGTACGAGCGTGGGCAGGTCGATGCTGCGGTTCTCATATTTCCATAGCTGCACGCCGACGCGGTCGTTGGCGATGGGGCCGATAACGATGTCATAGTCGTGGGCGGGCTGGCGGTTGGAGTTGTTGCGGTTCAGCAGAATGAACTTGGCCCATTCCTCACTGTAGTCGTCGAAGCGAAGCACTCTCAGCTGCTCCATGGCCGTATCGTCGGCCTCGAAAGTAAGGACGGTGGGAACGCCAGTCTCCAACTGCTCCACTTTGGTCTTGGCCAGGTCCATAGCTTGAGTGTACTCGCGGCTAAGGTAGAAGCCTTGGCCGAAGTCCTTGTTGGGCTTCGATTTGTTGAGGTCGATTTCGCCAAAGTCCTCATTGGTGCCGTGATAGAGAATCATATGAGCGCACCTCCTTTCCTGTGGCAGTATTCGGCCATGTCGCTGACCATCGACTGGAACGACTGCGTGTGGCAGTAGTCGTAGTGCTCGTCGACGAACTTGATGCCCCCGAAACGGCTCAGGTAGTTGAACGCCTGCTTGAGCGTCAGTCCGAAGCGGCGGCCAAACTCGGCGGCAAAGATAAGCGTCCACTCCATTTTGTCTGTCATGCTGTATGCCATAATCGCTGTTGGTCTTGTCATTTCACCGACAAAGTTAAGCATTTTTTTGCAGAATGATTCACTTTGCCCTACATTTTATATATTATTTGTCGAAACAGGCGATTTCTTACACTTTTGTTTCTATGTTCAGCTGTTGCTCAGACAAAAGGCTACGGGTGAGCTCGTCGTTGGGCTTTATTCTACCCTTATCCAACGACCGCTTCGCTTTACCAGTCTCATGGTGCCGCTGAGCGTCCATGTACCATAACTGCCCCAGATGGTGGCGGTGATGACGGAGGTGAACGACACGCTGGCTGAACCGTCACTGTTTGAGGTCACCACGACATCGCGCTTCTCTATCTTGTGATACTTCATCGAGCCGCTGGCCACCTCTTCCAGCCACTCGCGCTTGGTCTGCGTCTCACAGGCACAGACCATCAGCGTGCAGCATATTGTGGAAAGCAGTTTGTTCATATCAATACGATGCAAAACGGTGGTTACACTCCAAGTCATTCTTGCTTAGGCAAGCGTCACCCTTCGGGATGCCGAGCGGATGCGCTGCATCTCGTCGGGAGTCAGTTCAAAGTCGAAAATATCGTAGTCCTCGGCAATGTGGACGGCATTGGAGGAGCCGGGAATGGCGATGGTGCCGCATTGCAGATGCCAGCGGAGCAAGACCTGATAGGCCGACTTGTTGTGGGCTTGGGCGATGCTGGTGATCACCTCATGCTGCGAGAGTGTCTTGATGCCCGTGCCGCGACCACCCAGTGGGAACCATGCTTCAAGTGTGGACCTCTGCCTTCTGGCATTGCACGTTCAGGCAGGCCGTCAGGAGCAGGGCGATGGATGTGATTACTTTTCTCATTGTTCTTTTTTTACCCTAACTGATACTCGCCCGTTCGGATGGATGCGATGACACCACCATCGATGAGCAGGTCGGTGCCCGTAATAAACTTAGCATGCTCGCCCAGCAGGAAGGCTGCTGCCTCGGCTATCTCGTCGCTCGTACCTACACGCTGGGCGGCACTGGCATCAATCATGCGCTGGTAGCCCTCACCATTGGCGTTGAACTCATCGTAAGCCAGCGGGGTGACGATGATGCCTGGCGAGATGGTGTTGATGCGTGCACGGCGATTGCGCCATGAGGTGGCGGCGGCACGTTGGGCCTGCAGGTGGTTCATGCGCTTAGCAATCATGTAGGCCAGACCGCTGTTCTGCATGGCCACGTCCTTGATGAAGGGTACGTCCTTCAGCTCCTCAGTAGGTGTGCGCACCAGTTGCAGCTCGACATCGTTGAGGATGGGGTACATATAGGCGGCCTGACTGGAGATGATGAGTCCGGCACCGCCCTCGGCCATCACCTCGCCGAAGGCATCTACGGCATAGCCCGTGCCTACCATGTCGAGGTCAACGATGTGCTCCGGATTGGCCTGGTTGGGCGAAGCACCAGCCGTGTCGATGAAATACATCACAGGGCCCAGTTCTGCGGCTCGGTGTGCGAATGCCTCCACGCTTTCCTTCTTCAGAGCATTCACTACGAGCGAATCCACATCGTAGCCAGAGCGGCGGAAGTCCTCGCTGACGCGCTCCAATGCCTGTTCGCTGATGTCGCCTAAGAGAATCTTCTTCCCTGCACCGATGCGGCGCACAATGGCGGTTCCCATACTACCGGCACCTAAGAGTGCCACTACTTGCTTCTTCTCGTTTCTGTCGAAAATCATATTCTGTCCTCCTATTTTATTATATATTCTTGATAAACTTTGCCGGATTGCCACCTACAATCGTGTTCGGTGCGACATCCTTGGTCACTACGGCACCTGCGGCCACTACGGCATTCTCGCCGATGGTCACGCCAGGCAAGATGATGGCTCCCACGCCAATCCATGCATTGCGACCGATGTGTACGGGCTTGCAGCGCAGCACCATGCGGTTCTCGAAGTCGTGGTTGTCGGTGACGATGCGCACGTTCGGGCCGATCATCACGCCGTCGTCGATGGTGATGCCGCCAGCGGCCATGCACGTCAGCGAATGGTTCACGAACACACCCTTGCCAATCTTCATCTGACGGGCGAAGTCAATCTGAACAGGTGGCATCAGATAGCTCGTCTTATCGAGATTGCCCGCAAACAGTTCTTCCTCTAACGGGCGAATCTGCTCTGGCTGCGGAGCCGTGGTGTTAATCTTGAAACAAATGTTGGCGCAGTCGGTCATGTGATTGATGGCCTCTGCATACTCAGGTGTCGCCATATCAACATCAGCCCCTGATTTTAATTGCTCGAAAATATCCATATACTCTAATTTTGATGGTGCAATGATGCGATTAAGCGAGAGCAGAGCCAAACTTGTTTGAGCTATGCCGAGCATGAGCATCTTCGCGACCTGTTTTTAACTGGGCGCAAAGGTATAATGAAAAAGGCAATCCGTCGTTACACGAATTGCCTCCAAACTTTCACATTTTGCAGAAAGTCACTTATTTCGGTACTCCGATGGCGTTTTCCCCAGCGTTTTCTTCACATAGCGGGAGAAGTGGGAGATATTCTCGAAGTGCATCAAGTTCGATACCTCCGTCAGCGTCTTTGTCGTATCATTGAGCAACGATACCAACTCAAAGGCCGCATAGAACTGAATCCACTGCGAGGCAGGCAGGTTGGTGACGGTGCGGGCTACCTGCGAGAGATACTTCGGCGTGATGCAGAGCTTGTCGGCATAGAAGGCCACCTCGCGCTCCGTCCGTGCATGCTGCTGGGCCAGTGAGAGAAAACGGAGGAAGATGCGAGCCATATTATCATTTGTCTCCATCTGTGACAATCCGTGCTGGCATACTGTCTACAGGTCGAAGAGGAATATCTGCACCGTAGGACGTACTCTGACGTGGTGAAATTCCATTGACTACATATCAGGAGCAAAAATATAAAAAAACTGCATTATGATGACTATAAGGCAATAATTTTAAATAAAAAGGCAAAAAAGAGCGGCATCCAGAACTTAATCCGGATGCCGCTCTCGTTGCATTTGCGGTTCATTAATGTCCGTTACGAGACCTCGATGGCCTTGGTGACCTTCTCCTTCGGCTCGGTCTTCGGCATCGTGATGGTCAGGATGCCGTCTTCCACCTTGGCAGAAATCTTGTCACGAACCACATCGTCAGGCA
>DFJI01000041.1:0-20099 GCA_002372235.1 Prevotella sp. UBA3675
AGGTCTCTGTCACTTCGCCGTTCACTTTCGTCACAATCTGGTATTGGGCTGTAGCCGAACCTTTCGTGTCTTGATAGTTCGTCTTGGTCAGATTGCTGGCAATGGTCTCTCCGTTGCGAATCACGTCGAAGGTAGTCACGCTCTTGTCATCGGTTCCCAGCAGTCGCCAGCTGATGAAGTTGGCAGTGCTTGATGTGGGCACGACCACGGTTCCACGGTCGAGTTTCTCCATCTGGCTGATGGGGGTGACCTGAGCGTTGAGGCTCAGCGACAGGCCAGCCATTAATGATAATGTGTAAAGTCTGGATTTCATTTAGTAGTATCTTTTATATATAGTTGTGGCTGCAAAAATACTGCTTTTTTTCGAATTGGCGAACAATTCTGGCAAAATCTGTAGTAAATAGTCCTTTCTTTCAGTTTTATTGAAATCAAATTATTTTGTGACAGAGTGACTGAATCAGAGCAACTTTTGCCGTCGTTTGATGGAAGAAATGTTTTCTTTAGGCTGACGGTAGCGGCCCCACCCTTGCCATCAGAGTGGTGAAATGGGTGGAATAATGCTATATACTATAAGTTTGCAAAAAATCTGCTCCATCTGCTTCCCTCTGTAACTTATTGAATATCAGGTGTGTTCAAGCGGAGCAGATGGGAACAGATGATTTGTCCATACATAATTATTCATGACGAATGATTTAGTTTAAATGATAACGCGATATAGCCTAAGCCGCGAGACGATTTTTTCTATATCATGTGACGATTTAACCTAAGTCGTGCGATAATCTTGCCTAAATTATTTGACGGTCTAATCTGAACCGTGTGATAACCTTGCCTAAGTCATCAGGTGAAATAGCCAGTGCTGCATCACGAAACATCTGCTCCTATCTGCTCCATCTGCTCTGTTTATAACCTTGTGCGTCACAGAGTGTTATGAAAGCGGAGCAGATGGAGCAGATGTTTTGAAAACTTTATGAGTAGAGTGGGGGTGGGGAAATTGACGGCGAGGCTTTTGGTATGAATTTGATAGTTTTTTTATAATAATGTATGCCTGTTTTTGATTTTTTTCGTATTTTTGCAGCGTTAATACACACCATGACTAAAAACTGGGGCGTTTTCTTGAGGGACTAAAGACTGAAACAAATAAATATAAAAAATAACACATCGTGATGAAAAAGAAATTTGTCCTCCTAACTATGGCAACCCTTTTGGCGGCAGGCGGTGCTCAGGCACAGCGCGTGACCGACAAACTGGACCGTGGCATTGTGGCCATACCCAATGCCGGAGCCAACATCGTGTCGTGGCGCATGTTTGGCGAAGAGTATTACGACACGAAGTATAACCTTTATCGCGACGGAACGAAGGTGGCCGAGAACCTGTCGGTGACGAACTTCCGCGATGCCAATGCCAGCAGCTCGGCTTCCTATCAGGTGGAGCCTGTGGTGCGCGGCGTGTCGCAGGGCAAGTCGGCAGCCGTCAGGGCGTGGGCCAATGCCTATCTTGACGTGCCTGTGCAGCCGGTGGTGAACCGTGCGGGGCAGGTCATTGGCAACTCTGTCACGAATGGAGCTTCTACCACCTCGGGCTATATCATCAACGATATCACGTTGGCCGATGTGACGGGCGACGGCATGGTGGAGTTCATCGTGAAGCGCAACAATGCGCAGGGCAATCTGCGCCAGACTGCCAACAAGACCGACTTCAACCTCTATGAGTGCTACAAGACTACGGGTGAGCGCCTCTGGTGGATTGACCTCGGGCCGAACATGATGGCCGGTCCCGACGAACAGTGGGATATGATAGGCTATGACTGGGACATGGACGGCAAGGCCGAGGTGCTGATGCGCGGTGCCGACAACATGATCATTCACACGGCTACGGGCAAGACCATCAACGTGGGCGACATGACCTACGACAACGGCGGCTCGGGCAGCACCCGTGAGGAATACACCCATCATGGCAAGGAGTATCTGCTCTACCTGAACGGCGAGACGGGCGAGCCCTATCTGGGCTGGGACGGCTCCGACAAGTGGACTCCGATGCTCTATCCGCTGCCCCGATTCGAGCAGGGCGAGGCCAGAGACGTTTATAATCAGACTTCGGCTGAGTATGCCGCCATCTGGGGCGAGCAGGACACGGGTCACCGTTCGTGCAAGCACTATTTCGGCGCGCCCTATCTGGATGGCCGCACGCCAGCCATCTTCTTGGGCCGTGGCTGCTACACGCGCCACAAGATGTGTGCACTGCAGGTGAATCCGCAGACCCACGAGCTCACTCAGCTCTGGCGCTGGAACTGCTACGACTCGAAGTCGCCCTGGTTCGGCAACGGCTTCCACAACTTCGCCATTGCCGATGTGGATATGGACGGTCGCGACGAGATAGTGTTCGGCTCCATGATTCTCGACGATACGGGCTACGGTCTCTCTACCACCGGGCTCGGTCATGGCGATGCCCAGCACTGTGGCGACCTGGATCCCTACCGCTGGGGTCTGGAGCAGTTCACCTGTCAGGAAGGCTCGCAAGGCAATAGCTACTGGAATGCTACGACGGGTGAGGTGTATTATCGCAAGAGCGACGGCGGCGACGACGGTCGTGCGCTGGCTGGCAACTTCAACAACACTATCCCCGGCTGTCAGGGCCGTTCGGTCTCGTCGGGCGTGATTGGACTGTCGTGCGACAAGATTATCAATACCAACGGCGATGCCATGTCGGGCTCGTATGCCAATCTGAACAACCGCATCTACTGGGACGGTGATTTGCTCGACGAGATACTGAACTCGGCTGGCGGCGAGGGCCGTGCTGCCGCTATCATGAAGTGGGGCGGTAGCCGCATCTGGACCAGCGAGGGTGCCGTTCACAACAACTCATCGAAGTGCAACCCCTCGGCTCAGGGCGACATTCTGGGCGACTGGCGCGAGGAAGTGGTGCTGCGCACGAGCGACAACTCGGCCATGCGCATCTTCTGCACCAACTATACGACGAACTATGCCATCTACTCGCTCTGGCACGACCATGTGTATCGCAACGGCATGTGCTGGCAGAATGTGGGCTACAACCAGCCCCCTCACGTGAGCTTCTTCCTCGGCGAACTGGAGGGCATCACCATCGCTCCGCCACCACTCGTGCTGCGCGGTCGCACCGAACTGGCCAACGGCTCCACCATCCAGACCACCAACGACCACCTGCTCGTCAGTGGCTATGAGGACAAGACCCTTACCGTGCAGGACGGCGCTTCGCCCTACATCCTGACCGTGAACGCCCCCGCCTGGGTGAAGGGCAGTGGTTCACAGCAGGCTACGGCATCGACGCCGAAGTCGCCTGCGCGTACCATTATTAATTATACGACAACCCTCACGGGCGGAGCCTTTACAGGCGGCACACGTCTGGTGAAGCAGGGCGAGGGAACGCTCGTGCTGCCCAATGTGACGGAGAAGCATACGGGTGCTACCGATGTGTGGAACGGAACCCTGAAGTTTGACGGCACCATGGAGCAGAGCCCCGTTTGGCTGAACCGCCACACCACGCTGATTAGCGAAGGCGGCAAGTTCATGGGCGGTCTGAAGGCAGACTACAACTCAACCGTCTATGTGGGCGGCGAGGACAAGGTGGGCAGCATCACCGTGTCGGCTCTCTCGTTAGGCTTCGGCTCGCGCATAGTGTTCGACGTGAAAGGCACTGCCATTGACCAGCTCAATGCCAGCTCCCTCTCCATCGATGTCAAGGACTGGAGCTATGGTCCGAAGTATAAGACCCCTGTGTTTGAGTTCCGTGGCGACGTGAACAATCTGGAGGCTGGCTCATACGAGCTGGGTTCGGTGGCCGCAGTAGTGGGCGACGCAGGTGTGGAGAACATCCTCGTAGAGGGCATTTCGGGCAAGCGCTTCCAGCTGGAGCTCAAGGACGGCAAGCTTCTCCTCGTGTTGGAGGACATGCGCGATGCCACCACCGTAGTGTGGAACGGTACTGCCGAAAGCAACATCTGGGACCTGGCTGTCACGAAGAACTTCCTCAATGGCGAGGAGAGCGTCTATGCCGCTCAGGGCGATGACATCGTGTTCAACGACAATGCTCAGACGGGCAATGTGGTGGTGAAGGGTGCCGTGAGACCGAACAGCATCACCTTCGAGAACAACACGCTGGCCTACGTCCTCACGGGCGACAGCATTCTTGGCGGTGGAACCATCACCAAGAACGGCAAGGCCAGAGTGACCATCAATACAGAGAACCGCACGGGCGCAACCGTCATCAACGAAGGTACGCTCGAGGTGAACTCACTGGCCAATAACACAGGCATCACCTACGGCGCTCTGGGCAATGTGAGCCGTAAGATCACCATCAACGACGGAGCCACACTGGCCGTGAGCCAGCCCATCATCACCGATCAGCCCTTCAGCGTGAGCGGTAGCGTGAACCTCAGTGTGCCTTCCAACATCTCGTTGACCCTGAACAAGGGACTGAAGGGCACGGGCGCTACTGTCAATAAGATAGGTGCAGGAACCCTGACACTGGGCACGGCCAACACGTTTGCAGAACTGGTGATCAAGGCTGGCCGCGTGAATGCCATCGCAACGAGCTACGTCGATCAGTTGCCCTCGACCGTTGAATTCCAGAACGGCGTGCTGTGGGGAGCCAACGACGAGAGCAACAGCATCACCAACCGTGTAAACTTCAGCGTGCCCAAGGGCCATACAGGTTCCTTCTACGGCTCGTTCCGTGGCGTATATTCGGGCAAACTGACGGGTGAAGGCACGTTCAATGTGTATTCGGGCGGCGTGCGCTGCTACTGGCAGGGCGACTGGAGCGAGTTTGCCGGCACCATCAACGTGGGCAAGGAGAACCGTCAGAACAAGAAGTCCTATCAGCCGGGCTTCGACTTCCAGAACGGCTACGGTCTGCCCCATGCCACACTGAACGTCAACACAGGCGTGCTCTGCAGCAATGGCGGCTACGACTTCGTAGTGCGCAGAATGGGCGGACAGGGCACGTTCGTCGGCTCGGGCAACTGGATTGTGGGCGACAGCACCAACTTCACACTGAACTGCGAGGTGGGCGTGACGTCGGAGCGAACCGACGACTACGGCGGCACCATCGCCAAGAGCGCCACCAAGCTGAAGAAAGTGGGCACGGGCAAGTTGACCATCGCAACGGTAGGCAAGATCAATGCCACACTGACCGTTGACGAGGGTACCGTCACATTCAATGATACGAAACTCTCAACAATGGTGTGCGGCTCTAACCTTACCACCATCAACGAGAAAGGACGTGTCGTAGGACAAGGCTACTTCAATCAGCTGACCATGAACAGTGGCGCTGTACTCATTCCTTGTGCCTCGCTCTATAACGAGACCACTCCGGGCACCATCAAGACGGGAGCCCTGATGAACGTGAAGGAAGGCGCTACGGTCAACTTCCTCTTCAATGCGTCGAAGAAGTCTCAGCTGCAGCCGGCCATGCTCACCATGAACGGCACGGTGAAGGTGACACTGCTCAACGGCTATACACCGCAGAAGGGCGACGAGTTCACACTGTGGGAGGTGATGCGTACTTTCTCAGGCACGCCGCAGTTCGATCTGCCTGAACTGCCCGACGGACTCTACTGGGATGTAACTGACGTGAACAAGCAGACAGGTGTGCTGCGCGTCACCGACGATCCTTCAGGCATAGGTCGCATAGCCAGCGATGCTCAGGTTGACTGCCAGGTGTTCACACTCAGCGGCATGAAGGTGGCTGAATACCAGACCGCCAGAAGTGCTGCCGTGGCTGAGGCTCGTCAGCAGGGACTGCAGACCGGCACTTACATCGTGAAGATGAACGACGGTCGCCGCACTGAAACCCAGAAGCTCGTGGTGAGATAAGACGAAAATGATTCTCTCCATATCCGGTTTTGCCCGTGGAAGCTATTGTTTTCCACGGGCAAACTGCTTTTTTTAGCCAAATAGCCTGCTGTTTTCGGATTTTTTAGCTATATTTGCACACAAATCATTGATTTTTATACACTCATGGGTAAAATCACTATCAAGGACAAGACATTTGTGACCTCTATGCCGGAGGCTCAAATCAAGTGGCGCGTGAAGGAACTGGCGCAACAGATATCAAGGGACATGGAGGGCAAGAACCCGCTGTTCCTCGCCGTGCTCAACGGAGCATTCATCTTTGCTGCCGACCTGATGCGCGAAATGACCATCCCTTGTGAAATATCGTTCGTGAAGCTGGCCTCCTATCAGGGAACCACCTCTACGGGCAAAATCAAGGAGGTGATGGGCATCAACGAGGACCTGACAGGGCGCACGGTCATCATTCTGGAAGACATCGTCGAGACAGGGCTCACCATCAAGCAGATGATAGAGTCGCTCGGCACACGCAACCCTGCCTCTATCCACGTGTGTACGCTCTTCTTCAAGCCCGAGAAACTGCAGGAAGACCTCAATCTGGAGTATGTGGCTTTCAGGATTCCCAACGACTTCATTCTGGGCTATGGTCTCGACTATGACCAGCAGGGTAGAGGACTGAAGGACCTGTATGTTTTAGCCCCCTAAGTTAGAAAAAAAGAAAACTAAGAAAAATATGAAGAATATTGTTATTTTCGGTGCTCCCGGCTCAGGCAAGGGCACGCAGAGCGACAAGCTCATTGAGAAGTACGGACTGAACCATATCTCGACTGGCGACGTGTTGCGTGCAGAAATCAAGAAAGGTTCAGAACTGGGCAAGACGGCTCAGCAGTTTATTGACCAAGGACAGCTCATCCCCGACGACCTCATGATTAGCATCCTGGCATCGGTCTATGACTCCTTTGGCCGTAGCCATAAGGGTGTCATCTTCGACGGCTTCCCCCGCACCATTCCGCAGGCTGAGGCGCTGAAGGTGATGCTGGCCGAGCGTGGTGACAAGGTGGCTGCCATGCTTGAGCTCGACGTACCGGAGGAAGAGCTGATGAAGCGCCTCCTGCTGCGCGGACAGCAGAGCGGACGCGCCGATGACAACGAGGAGACCATCAAGAAGCGCCTCGTGGTCTATCACTCGCAGACGCAGCCTCTCATCGAGTGGTACAAGAAGGAAGGTTTGCACCACCACATCAACGGACTGGGCGAACTGGACCGTATCTTCGCTGACATCTGTAAAGAGATTGATAACATTTAAGTGAAATGGCAGCAGACAGCAGGAGGCAAGACTCTCTCTTCGTCCTTTGGTCTGTTGTCTTGTTATATATGGAAAGTAACTTTTAGTCCTTTCGTCTGTTGTCTTATTATATATGGAAAGTAACTTTTAGTCCTTTCGTCTGTTGCCAGATTATTATATGGAAAGTAACTTCGTTGACTACGTAAAAATCTATTGTCGCTCTGGCAAGGGCGGACGTGGCAGCATGCATCTGCGCCACGTGAAGTATAACCCAAATGGAGGACCTGACGGTGGTGATGGCGGCAAGGGCGGAAGCATCATCTTGCGTGGCAATCACAACTACTGGACCCTGTTGCACCTGCGCTATGCTCGCCACATCTTTGCCGAACATGGCGGCAACGGCGGCAAGGACAAGTGTCACGGCACCGACGGAAAGGATGTGTATATCGACGTGCCGCCTGGTACGGTGGTCTATAATGCCGAGACGGGTAAGTTCGTTTGCGATGTGGCCTACGACGGACAGGAGGTGGTCTTGCTGAAAGGCGGACGCGGCGGACTGGGCAATTTCCAGTTCCGCACGGCCACGAATCAGGCTCCGCGCTTTGCCCAGCCCGGCGAGCCCATGCAGGAGATGACTGTCATTCTGGAGCTCAAGCTGCTGGCCGACGTAGGATTGGTGGGCTTCCCCAACGCGGGCAAGTCAACGCTGGTCTCGGCACTCTCGAATGCCCGTCCGAAGATTGCCAACTATCCCTTCACCACGATGGAGCCTTCGCTTGGCATCGTGGGCTATCGCGACAACAAGTCGTTCGTGATGGCCGATATTCCCGGAATCATCGAAGGTGCCTCGGAGGGCAAGGGGCTTGGATTGCGCTTCTTGCGCCATATTGAGCGCAACTCACTATTGCTGTTCATGGTGCCGGGCGATACCGATGACATCAAGCACGAATATGAAATCCTGCTCAATGAGCTGCGACAGTTCAATCCTGAAATGCTCGCAAAGCATCGCGTGCTGGCCGTCACGAAGTGCGACCTGCTCGACGATGAGCTGATGGAACTGCTCAAGGAGTCGCTTCCCGACGATCTGCCTGTCGTGTTCATCTCAGCCGTCACGGGCTTTGGCTTGGAAGAGCTGAAGGACGTGCTGTGGCGTGAGCTGAATGCCGAGAGCAATAAGTTGCAAGCCATTACCGCTGAAGACACACTCGTGCATCGCGACAAGAACATGAGCACTTTTGCAATTGAGCTGGAAGATGAAGGCGAACTCGAGGATATCGAATATCTTGACGATGACGAGATAGAAGATGTCGATGAAATGGAGGATTTTGACGATAACGAATAAGGAATAGAACTGAATGAGACTGTCACCCTTCTTTTTCGCAATAACCTTCGCCACGGCAATCACGTCTTGTGCTCAGACCATCAGCTTCACTACGTTGGAACAGCAGAAAATAGCGATTGAGACACCCGGACTCTTCGAGCGTAGTGATGCCTACACCGTTGACTTTGCTGTCTATGGGGAGAAAGACTACTGTTTTCCGTTGCCCGTGGGACGGGTGGAAAGCAATACTGACAATGTGCTCCGCATTGTCACGAAGAAAGGCGATGCAGTGAAGGCGATGTTCGATGGCGTGGTGCGCATGTCGTGGCATCATCCGCAGTATGGGCATGTCGTGGTGTTGCGCCATGACAACGGGTTGGAGACGGTCTATGCTCAGAATCGGGAGAACCGCGTGAAGGTGGGACAGAAAGTGAAGGCTGGGCAGACCGTTGCCATCGTCGGGGGTGACGTTGACGCGACCTATTGCGACTTTTCCATTATGATCAATGGTGGGCGCATCAATCCTGAGATACTCATTGCGCCCAAAGCCCACCGGCTGCTGAAGCAGAAAGTGCTGTTTGAGAAGAAGGGATTCCATGTAGAGGTGAGCGTGGTGGAACACGACCCTTGGGTGGACGAGCAGCAGAAGACAGAGGAGGCCAAGGCAATCTTAAAGCAGGATCCCTTTGGGAAGAGCAATCAGTTTACGCTCGATTTGGCCAATATCCCCGATGGCGAGTGGTGCTATCCGCTGGCAGGGGCCAAAGTCATCAGTCCGTACAACAACAACCGTGGCAGCCATCGTCATACAGGCGTTGACCTGAAGACTCGTCCCAACGACAACATTCTGGCGGCCTTCGATGGTGTGGTCACCATGTCGCAGCGATTCTACGGCTATGGCAACTGTATCATCGTTCGTCATGCCAACGGATTGGAAACACTCTATAGCCATAACGCGAAGAATCTCGTGAAGGTGGGCGAGCATGTGAAGGCCGGACAAGTCATAGCCTTGACCGGGCGTACGGGCCGGGCTTCGACTGAGCATTTGCATTTTGAGGTGCGAGTCAACGGTAAACACTACAATCCCAATCTCATCTTCGACCATGACACTAAGCAACTACGTCGTAAGAAGCTTACGTTCTTCAAGAATGGCAGAGTGAAGTAAAAACTGATTGCTGACATTCATCAAGAATGGCTGTGTGAAGTGAAAAACGAACACATACTTGCATGAACTTTGCATAAACAAAAAAGGCTATAAAACTTTTTAACTATTAGCAGAAATATTTTGACTGGTATAGGTATCTATATCAGTTTTTTTAATTAATTTTGCACCGCAAATAATAATTTAATTTAAATTAATTGTATTTCTTTTTTATGCAGAAGAGATTTTTCTTCCTCATGGCATTACTGTTAACGATGTCGCTAACGGCAATGGCACAAATCACAACTTCAAGTATGGCTGGTAGAGTGACGGTCGAGGGTACGACCGAGAGTGTCATTGGTGCCACCGTGCAGGCAGTGCACGAGCCTTCTGGCACGCGCTATGCCGCTGTAACTAACACGTCGGGCCGTTTCAGTATGCAGGGTATGCGTACTGGTGGGCCGTATGTAGTGACCGTAAGCTATATTGGCTATCAGACCAAGACTTACCGTGGCATTACGCTCCAGTTGGGTGAGACCTATAATCTGGATGCCCGGATCTCGGAGAATGCCAATGAGCTGAGCGAAGTCATCATCAGTGGTAAGGCTACGAAGTTCACCGCTGAGAAGACCGGTGCTTCGACCAACATCACCAGTGCGCAGATCACCAACCTGCCCACTGTGACGCGCAGCATCACCGATGTGACCCGTCTGTCTCCCTACGGTGGCAATGGCATGAGCTTTGCCGGTGCAGATGGCCGTATGGCCAACTTCACCGTGGATGGTGCCAACTTCAACAACAACTTTGGCTTGACCCAAGGTCTTCCTGGCGGTGGCAACCCTATCTCTATCGATGCCATCGAGGAGCTGCAGGTGGTAATCTCACCGTTCGACGTTCGTCAGACCAACTTCATTGGCGGCGGTGTGAACGCTATCACCAAGTCGGGTACGAACACCTTCAAGGGTAGTGCCTACGTGTATCATCGCAATGAGAACATGCGTGGCGATGCCGTTGACCATCAGACCGTGGCCGGCGCACGCGACAAGGACCGCAACACCACGTATGGCCTTACCTTTGGTGGCCCCATCATCAAGAACAAGTTGTTCTTCTTCGTGAGCGGTGAAATGTCGATGATTCCTACCGTGGCTAATCGCTGGCGCGCTTCTACCGATGGCGTGGCCAATCCCGACCAGTACATTTCGCGCACCACAGAGAGCGACCTTCAGAAAGTGTCTGACTATGTGAGTAAGACCTATGGCTATAATACTGGCTCTTACACCAGCTTCCCTGCCGATGAGAAGAACTACAAGATTCTGGCCCGCTTAGACTGGAATATCACCGACAAGCATCGCTTGGCCCTGCGCTATAACTATACAAAGAACCGGATTTGGAACTCGCCCAGCGGCACCTCAATGGACGGCGGCACTCGTATGGCCGACAACCGCATGTCGAAGTCATCAATGTCGTTTGCCAACTCTATGTATTCAACAGACAATCTGGTTCACTCGTTCTCTGTCGATCTGAACAGCCGTTTCACCGATAACCTGTCTAACCAGCTGTTGGCTACTTTCTCCAAGCTCGACGACGTTCGTGGCACCATGTCTGACGAGTTTCCCTTCATCGACATTGTGAAGGATGACAACAACTACATGGCATTGGGCTATGAGCTGTTCACCTATAACAATGCCGTGCACAACACCATTTGGAACATCAAGGACGACGTGACCTACTATCTGGGTCAGCACAAGATCATGGCTGGCCTGAGCTATGAGCATCAGATGGCCGACAACCAGTACATGCGTAACGGAACGGGCTACTATCGCTATCAGTGGAACGACGATCCCGCTGCGATGTTCAATGCAGCTCCTGAAGTTGTCTGCCTCACCTACGGTTATGGCGGCGAGACCAAACCCGCAGCGCGCGTACAGTTTAATAAAGCTGGCATCTACGCTCAGGACGAATGGAACATTCTCGACAACCTGAAGCTGACCTATGGCCTGCGTGTCGATGGTCTGTTCTTCAACAATAAGGACCTGATGACCAATCAGGCCATCTACGAGCTCGACTACAATGGCCGTCACATCGACACTGGCAAGTGGCCAAAAGCCAGTATCACGGTGTCGCCCCGTATCGGTTTCACTTACGACGTGTTCGGCGATAAGAGCCTGAAGCTGCGCGGTGGTACCGGTCTGTTCTCGGGCCGTCTGCCCCTCGTGTTCTTCACCAACATGCCCACCAATGGCGGTATGGTACAGTATCAGGCACAGATCAATGCTGCTAATGCTGCGAAGAAAGGCTTCACGATGGATGAGTTCAAGGGAGGCCCCATTGCCTCGCTCGATGCGCTCAAGCAGAAGCTCTACGGTCTGGGCTATCCTCAGACCATCTCGCCTGAGGACGGAACCGTTCCCTCGTCTATCTGTGGCGTCGATCCTAACTTCAAGATGCCTCAGGTGTGGAAGAGCTCACTGGCCATCGACTATCAGTTCCCCGTGTCGTTCCCCTTCACCATCACTGCCGAGGGCATCTTCAACAAGACCGTCAATGCTGTGTGCATCTCAGACTGGAGCATTCCCAACGTGGGCGGATTTGCCCGCTTCAACGGTGTCGATGACCGTCCTGTCTTCCCCAGCGGATTCCGTACAGGTACGAAGGCTTTCATACTGGAGAACACCAAGAAAGGCTATGGCTGGTCGGCCAACGTGACGTTGAATCTTCAGCCGTTTGAGTGGATGAGCCTGATGGCAGCTTACACGCACACCGTGCAGAAGGAAATTACCGGTATGCCTGGCTCGAATGCCGAGAGTGCCTTCACATACGTTCCTTCGGTTGAGGGACCGAACAACATCAAGTTGCACAATTCGCAGTTTGTTACGCCCGACCGCGTAGTGGCTTCGGCTACGCTCCACGACAAGTGCGGCAACCACTATAGCCTGATCTACGAGGCATGGCGCGGCGGCTATAACAACTCTTATATGATGGCAAACGATTTCAACGGCGACGGCTACAACTATGATGCCGTCTATGTGCCTACCGACGAGCAGGTGGCTGCCAACTTGTTCCGCTTCGTGTCAGAAGACGACAAGACCCGCTTCATGGACTATGTGCACAACACCGACTATCTGAAGAAGCGCCAGGGCAAGTACTCTGAGCCCTACAGTGTCTATTCTCCTTGGGTGCACCGCATCGACCTCAGCTACAAGCACGACTTCAAGCTCTATTCAGGCAAGACAAAGCACATCCTGCAGGTCAGCCTTGATGTGAAGAACGTGCTCAACTTCTTCAATTCCAGCTGGGGCGTGAGCAAATGGATGAATCCCGACCTGACCGAGGGCCGTATCCTGAAGTACGAAGGTGTTGACAAGGAAGGCTTCGCAACCTTCTCTACACCTGAATACATCAAGGCCGATACTCAGACGTGGAAGCCCAATCCTTCTATCGGACAGTGCTGGAATGCCTCAGTCGGTCTCAAATACTATTTCAATTAATCACACGCCAAAACAACAGTTATGAAATTTAAGCATATCATTCCATCTTTCCTCGCAGCGCTCGCTTTTGTAGTGGTAGGCTGTTCGGAAGACGACGAGAAGACCTATCTTGACGGTCTGCGCGTCTCACAGTCGTATGTCTCTATCAGTGAGAATGGAGGCAAGGCAACGATTACCATCGATGCTAACGCCGATTGGGCTTTCAAGAATATCAATGAGGTGACTGTCACCGTGAAGGATGCTGCCGGCAACGTTTTGAAGAACGCTAAGGGCAAGGATTCAACAAGGGTAGAGAAGCAAGCAGCTCCTGAGTGGCTGACCGTGACACCAACCTCTGGTGCTGCTGGTCAGACCGAAATCACATTCTCAGCTGAGAGCACACTCGATGGTCGCACGGCCAATCTGGAGATCGTTTGTGGCGGCAACTCCCAGCTCATCAATGTGGTTCAGGGCGAGTCGAAGATTTCAGATGCCACCTGCGCTGAAGTCATGGAGGGACCGGAAAGCAAGACCTATCGCGTGAAAGGTATCGTGACGCGAATTGCCAACACTGAGTATGGCAACTGGTATCTGGACGACGGCAGCTATTCAGGCTTCGCCTCTACATCAGGCAACAAGGATGGTCTTTACATCTACGGCACGCTCGACAAGAGTGGCAAGGCTGGCAAGAATAATTCTATTGCCGATTGGGGCATTGAGGTAGGCGACGAGATCACCGTTGAAGGTCCGAAGTCGGTCTATAACGGAACCGTCGAGCTGGTCAATGTCACTGTGGTGAAGATTGAGAAATCGCTCATCAAGGTCGATTCGCTCAGTGTGAAAGATGGCCATCTCCCCGTCGCGGGTGGTGACATCACTGCATTCGTCACCTGCAAGGGCAATGGCATCAGTGTGGAAATTCCCGAGGATGCTCGCGAATGGCTCACCATGACATCGGTCACAGCCAACAGCGTGACATTTCACGTTGCAGCCAACACAGGCGGCAGTCGCAAGACTACACTCACCTTCAAGACCAATGACGGAACGAAGGACTACTCCGCTGAGACAACCATCAGTCAGGATGCCTTCACGCTGCCTCATGGAGAAGCTGAGAACGATCCCTTCACTGTGGAAGAAGTGCTTGCCTACGTTCAGTCACTCGGTACTAAGGAGTCGGAAAACAACGTCTATGTGAAGGGCGTTATCTCAAGCATCAAATATACCTATAGTGCACAGTTTGGCACGGCTACCTACAACATTTCTGATGATGGCAACGAAGAAAACGTGTTCACCGTCTATTCCAGCTACTATCTGAACAATCAGCCTTGGGTTGAAGGCAATGACCAGATTGAAGTGGGCGATAAGGTATTGGTTTGCGGAAAGGTAATCAACTACAATGGCACCACACCTGAGTTCGCCAGCAAGAAGAGCTATCTGGTATCACTGCAAAAGGCAAGCGCTCCCGATCCGGGCACACTGGAGAATCCCTTCACTCCTACACAGGCACTTGAGACAGCTGGCAAACTGAATGGTGATGAGAAGGAGGTAAGTGAGCAAGACTACTACATTAAGGGAAAGATTTCTCAAATCAAGTACGAGTTCAGTGCAAATTTCGGTACGGCTCAGTTCCACATCTCTGCCGACGGCACCACCGAGGGTGATCAATTCCTAATCTACGGTACCTACTATCTTGGCAACCGTGCTTGGCTTGAGGGTGATACCCAGATTGCCGTAGGAGACGACGTGATTATCTGTGGTAAGATAACCAACTATAACGGTACGCTTGAAACAGCAAACAAGAAGAATTACATCTACTCGCTGAACGGAGCTACTGAGTAGTTAGGTGTAATTTAGCGAAATTCAGCCCCTGAATCGTTTGACGGTTCAGGGGCTTGTTTGTTTTCCTTTTCTGAGTCACAAGGGGGAATAAGTGTGAGCATCATTCACTGTGAGTGGGAGCGTCATTCACTCTGAGTGGGGACGTCATCTGTCCTAAGTCGCAACGTCATCTTTCCTAAAACACGTTGTAATCTATCCTGTATCGTTCGATGATATCGCCTAAATCATGATGTGGCGTAGGCTAAAGGATGCTGTGAAATGACCAAGATGGTGGCCATGAAGAATCCTAAAGTGTTAGCAATGACTGAGGAGAATGATGATGGAAAGACAGTGAGGAACAGCTCTGTTTCTCTCTAACGAAAGAATGTTGTAAAAACATCTGCTCCATCTGCTCCCCTTCGTCTAACTGTTTGAAAATCAATCCGTTGTCAGCGGAGCAGATAGGAAGCAGATAAAAAGATCTGCTCCCATCTGCTTCCTCGGTAAGTAATTGATACTCAGAGAGATGCAGATGGGAGCAGATGGAGCAGATGTTTTTGTTAATTATATTTCAGGATTTGTCCTGGGCGCAGACGAACATTCTTGCTGATGCGATTCAGACGGCAGATGGCATTCACGCTGGTGCCGTGCTTGCGAGCGATAGCTGAAAGCGTTTCGCCTTTGCGCACCTTGTGGTAGCGGGTGGAGCCTGCCGAAGCCATGTCGCGCGACTTGCCCATGTTGGGGCTGTTCACCATAGCGGGATCGTAGCCGTTCTTGCCGTTGGCACCGCGTAGCAGTGTGGCCATGCGACCGTCGTGCTCGTAGCTGTCGCGATGGAACATGTAGAAGTCATCCACAATGTCTTGGTTGACGAAGTCGAACATGATGGCGGGGTTGAGTGCTACGCCGCACAGGCGAGTCTCGAAGTGCAGGTGTGAGCCAGTGCTACGGCCCGTGTTGCCTCCTAATGCGATGGGGTCTCCGGCGCGCACCTCCTGATTTTCAGCAACGAGCTGCTTCGACAGATGTCCGTAGATGGTCTCCAAGCCGTTGGGGTGGCGTATCACGATGTACTTGCCATAGCCCTTGCGTGCTCCTTCGTTTTTTACCACACGCACTTTGCCGCTGAAGGCAGCGCGGATGGTGTCGCCGATATAGACCTTGATGTCGAGCCCCTTGTGCTGTCGGCCCCAGCGCGAACCGAAGTTCGAGGTGATCACACGGCTGGGGGTGGGCATGTAGAAGTCGCGCAGGTCGATGCGGAACGAGTCGGGCAGCGCGGTCTGGCGGTGTGCGTATGTGTTGTCCCAGTCTTCGTAGAGCTCGTCGGCTGGTGAGTCATACTCTTCGTAATCTACAAGCTGTTTCAGCATGGCAGCATCAACGGCATTCATCTTGCGGTCAATAGGTGCCTGATTTGCCAGCAGGTCTTGTCCAAAAGCGGGAATGACCGCAAATGACGACAAGGCAATGATGGCAATATTTTTTAGTTTTCTGAGAATCATCAGTTAAATGGTTATTGTTTAAAATACTTGTCAAAAAGTGTTCTCGCCGGCTGAAAATTCATGCCAAAGCGAAAATAATCGATGCAAAGGTAATATAAAACCAGTTGACACGAATGAATCTTCTTAATTATTTGTGGTCTTTTAACACTTAATGATTTGCTGTTAACATTCTGCATTACTCTCTTATTTCCAACGTCTTACGAAAATCTAAGACTTTTTTTGCGTCACATGGTGAGGCTTCTCTTATGAAATGGAGGCCCAGTTGATGTTGGTTTTCCGTAGCTCTTTCAGTCGGTTCCACAATAGCTGATAATTGACTGACCGGCATGTGGGATCGTCTTCTATGATGCGCTGTGCCTCCTCTCGGGCCATCTGCACCAGCTGGCCGTCGCGTGCTATGTTGGCAATCTTCAGGTCGAAGGCCATACCGCTCTGCTGAGTGCCTTCAAGGTCGCCCGGTCCTCGCAGCTTCAGGTCGGCTTCGGCAATGCGGAAGCCGTCGTTGGTCTCACACATGATGTCGATGCGCTTGCGGGTCACCTCGCTCAGCTTGTAGCTGGTGACGAGAATGCAGAACGACTGGTCGGCACCACGGCCCACACGTCCGCGCAGCTGGTGGAGCTGACTGAGGCCGAAGCGCTGGGCATCGAGAATGACCATGACCGATGCGTTCGGCACGTTCACGCCCACTTCGATGACTGTGGTGGCCACCAGAATCTGCGTCTCGCCGCTCACGAACTTCTGCATCTCCTCCTCCTTGTCTTTGGGCTTCATCTTTCCGTGTACCTTGCTCAGTCTGAACTCGGGGAATGCCTCGCGCAGCACCTCGAAGCCCTGTTCCAGGTTCTTCAGGTCTATCTTCTCGCTCTCCTCAATCAGGGGGAACACGATATAGACCTGTCGCCCCTCTCGAATCTGTCGGCGTATGCCCTCGTAGAGTGAGGTCATGCGCGAGTCGAACACGTGAGTGGTCTGTATGGGCTTTCGGCCTGGAGGAAGCTCGTCGATGATGCTCACGTCCAGGTCGCCATAGAGTGTCATGGCCAGTGTGCGGGGAATGGGGGTGGCTGTCATTACGAGCACGTGGGGCACCTTTCGGCTTTCCTGATCGCCCTTGGCCCACAGTTTGGCGCGCTGTGCCACACCGAAGCGGTGCTGCTCGTCGATGACCACCATGCCGAGCCGATGGAACTGCACTGTGTCTTCAATCACGGCATGCGTGCCCACGAGTATCTGCACCTCGCCCGAGAGCAGTCCGTCGAGCACCTCCTGTCGCTTCTTTCCTTTCACCATGCCCGTGAGCAGCTCCACCCTGACGGGCATGTTGCGCAGGAACTGCCGAATGGTGGTCAGGTGCTGTTCGGCCAGAATCTCAGTGGGAGCCATGATGCAGGCCTGAAAGCCGTTGTCGAGTGCGATGAGCATCGACATGAGGGCTACGAGCGTCTTGCCGCTGCCCACGTCGCCCTGTAGCAGTCGGTTCATCTGTCGTCCGGAGCAGGTGTCCTGTCTGATTTCACGTATCACGCGCTTCTGGGCACCCGTCAGCTCGAAGGGCAAGTTCTGATGATAGAACGTGTTGAAGATGTCGCCAATGCGATTGAAGACGAAGCCGCTGTATTTTCGGCGCTGGTCGCTCGCGTACCTTAATATATTTAATTGCACGAAGAACAACTCTTCGAACTTCATGCGCACCCGGGCACGCTCCAGTGACTGCGTGTCCTGCGGATAGTGCAGTGTGCGCAGGGCTTGGTCGCGGCTCATCAGGTGGTGGCGGGACAGTATCTCGGGCGTGATGGTCTCGGGTAGGGGAGTGGTCAGTTTCTCGAGAAGCGTCTTGACAAGGCGCTCCACCGAGCGCGAGTTGAGCCCCGCTTTCTTCATCTTCTCCGTGGTGTTGTAGTAAGGGCGCAACCCATACCCGCCCCCGGCTCCTCCTGAGGGGAGGGTGGCTTGATCAGCATGAGACGCAGGAGAGTGGCCAGCACCCCCTTCTCCTTGCGAAGAGTTGGCTATTTCCATCTCTGGGTGCTGCACCTGTATGCGGTTGTTGAACACACTGGGACGGCCAAACACCAGATATTCCTTGCCTATCTTGTAGTTCTGCTTGGCATACTTGCCGCCGTTGAACCATACCAAGTCCATGATGCCGGTTCCGTCACTGAAGTGAGCCACGACCCGTTCGCGGCGCGGCCCCATTTCGAACGTCTCGAAGCTTAGTATCTGACCGATCACCTGCACGAAAGGCATGTCGCCCGTCAGTTCGCGAACGGTATATACCTTTGAGCGATCTACATACTTATAGGGGTAGTACTCCAGCAGGTCACCATAGGTCTCGATGCCGAGCTCCTGGCTCAGCATCTTCTTGCGATTGGGGCCTACGCCCGGCAGGTACATGATGTCTTGTGAGAGAATGTCCAAGTGGGTTGAGTGTTAAGAGTTGAACAGGGCTACGGCTATTTTCAGGTCGGCTGGAGTCGTGATCTTGATGTTCTCGCGGTTGCCGTCAACCAGTGTCACGGATTGGCCGTATGCCTCCACCACCGAGGCATCGTCGGTGAAGGCATCGCAGTAAGGCTGACGGTTGGCAGCCTTCAGCAGCTGTATGTCGAAGCATTGGGGCGTCTGAACTAAGCGATATTCATCGCGAGGAACGGTATGGGAGGGGTGAGGGGAGGGAAGAGGTGAGAGGTGAGAGGGGAGGGGTGAGAGGGGAGGGGTTGCTACCGCTTTGTTTTCTGCGTTTATTTTCCTCAGTGTCTCAACCACAGGTATTACTGGTACCACGGCTTTACTGCTCCGTGCCTCTTCATAGCACCGCAGGATGGTCTCTACTGCGACAAACGGGCGCACACCATCGTGTACGCCCACTATGCCCTCGGCATCGTCGGGAATCAGGGCCAGTCCGTTCTGTACCGAGTGGAAACGGGTCTGCCCGCCGTCGGCCAGCTGATAGTCTTCGTTGAACTGATGCTGCTGGCAAAGCTCCTTCCAGTAGTCTTGCTGAGCCTTGGGGAGCACCAGGATGACATTCACTTCGGGCAGTGCCTCGCGAAAGCGCAGAATGGTGCGCATCAGTACCGGCACTCCTGCTATGGGCAGGAACTGCTTGGGAATGTCGCCCCCCATTCGCAAACCCTTGCCACCGGCTACGATAATAATATAATCCATGTCGTTCTTTTTAGCAGCGGACTACAGGACTGAAGGACTGCTTCGCTTTAGGAAAACTCGTTTGTAGTCTCTTCCTTCTCCGAAGTTCAGTAGCAGACCTATGGGTAACTGCGTAATTGTTAAATAATTAATTAGCTGTGCACTGTGTGCTGGAATCAGTTTTGAAACCGCTTTTAGTTCTAAAATAATTTTATTGTCAACGACTACATCGGCAATAAACTCTCCAATGATTTTTCCTTTGTAAATCACATCTAAGTGCTTCTGCCTGACATAGGGTATGCCCATTTCGTCGAGCTCCATGCATAGTGCATTTTCATAGACAGACTCTAAATAGCCTGTGCTAAGATTTTTCAATACAGTGAAATATGCTTTTAGTATATTCCCTGAAAGTTCCTCATATAGCATAAAAAGTCCTTAAGTCCTGTAGTCCGCTGCTAAAAAGATTACTTTTCCATGAGATGCACATATCGCATTCCTGTGGCAATCTGTTGTGCCGTCGGTTCATCCTTCAGCTGAGCCAGCAGGCTATAGGCGAAGGGGAAGGCAGCGGCAGGACCTTCACC
>DFJI01000041.1:20226-26683 GCA_002372235.1 Prevotella sp. UBA3675
AAGCCGGGATAGCAGGTGGCCTTCTTGCCGCGCAGGATGCCCAGTCCGCCCAGTACCAGCGGGGCTGCGCAGATGGCGGCAACCTTCTTGCCGGCTGCATTCTGCTTCAGCAGTGCCTGACGCACGCCCTCATGCTCGTTCAGGTTCGAGGCTCCCGGCATGCCGCCCGGCAGCATCAGCAGGTCGGCATCGGCAAAGTCGCACTCATTGAACAGCTTGTCGGCCTCGATGCGCACGCGATGGGCCGTCTCCACTACTCGTGAGCCTTCAACAACGCTCACCGTCACTACTTCAACACCTCCGCGACGCAGCACATCGACGGGAATCAGCGCTTCGACATCCTCGAAGCCGTTGGCCAGAAAAACATAAACTTTTGCCATAGTCCTATTGTATTTTTATTGATAATTGCAATGACCTGCACCGACAGTTCGTCGGTACGATTCGCATGCAAAGATACAAAAAGTTTTCAAAGATTAAAGCTGAATCATCCCGTATATCGTTATTTTTATGTAATTTTGCAACGAAAAGTGTATATTCATTAAGGTTGGCATGTCTTCGCAACGCACATCTTTCATACATTGGCTGAATCCCGAAAGCAAGTATTCGGCCCTGCAAATCTTCCGCTGGCTGTGGAAGGTATGGAAAGGCCATCGCCTGCAGGCCACGCTCAATGCCTGTATCGGACTGACGGGCGTGGGCTTCTCGCTGACGATGGTCTGGGCCATGAAGCGGGCCATTGACACGGCTACGGGTGTCAGGGAGGGCTCTGTCTATACGGCTGTGGGCGTGATGGCAGCCATTACGCTCTGTGAGTTTGCGGTCGGCATCTCGCGCGTGTGGGTGAAGAACATCTTAGGTGTGAAGGCACGCAATCGCATGCAGCAGCTCACGCTGGCCCGGTTGTTGCGCTCTGAATGGCGCGGTCGTGAGGCCATGCACTCAGGCGATGTCATTAACCGACTGGAGACCGACGTCAACCGCGTGGTCGAGTTCCTCACCGAGACCATGCCTTCTACTCTTTCCACCGTGGCCCTGTTCATCGGCGCTTTCGTCTATCTGTTGCAGATGGACGAGTGGCTGGCCATCATCACCGTGGGCATCCTGCCGCTATTCATTCTCGTGAGCCGGTTCTATGTGGCCAAGATGCGGCAGCTGAGTCGCAAGGTGCGCGAGAGCGACAGCTTCATACAGAGTCTGCTTACCGAGACCATGCACCACCGCATGCTGATCAAGACGATGGAGGCCGACGGGCAGATGCTCGACCGGCTGGAAGACACACAGTCGGAGCTGCGTGAGCGAGTGAAGAAGCGCACGGCCTTCTCAGTGGCCTCCCATCTGTTTCTCAATACGGGCTTCTCGCTGGGCTATCTCATCGCTTTCCTCTGGGGACTCATCCGTCTGCATGCCGGCACCATCACGTTTGGTGCTATGACCGCATTCCTGCAGCTGGTCTATCGCATTCAGGGACCGGCTCGCGACCTGACCAGACTGGCACCTGCCTTCGTGAGTGTGCTCACCTCGGCTGAGCGACTCATGGAACTGGAAGAGATACCCGAGGAACAGCAGGGCGAAGCCCTCATGATGGCCGCGCCCTGCGGAGTGCGCTTCACGGATGTGAGCTATCGCTACACCCCCCAGCAGCGCCCCATCGTGGTTCATGCCAACTACGATTTCACCCCCGGCTCCTGCACGGCCATCCTCGGTGAGACGGGTGCCGGTAAAACCACCCTTATCCGTCTGCTGCTGGCCCTCATCCGTCCGCAGGAAGGGGAAATCACAATTTATAGTGGAGAAGGTGGCGAGGATAGAGAGTGTAGAGTGGAAAGTGTAGAGTTTGCTACCGCAGTAGAGGAAGCCAATGGAGCGGTAGCAAACTCTCCACTCTCCACTCTCCACTCTCCACTATCGTCTCTCCACCGCTGCAACTTCGTCTATGTGCCCCAGGGCAACACCCTGCTCAGTGGCACGCTGCGCGACAACCTGCGCATTGGGGCTCCCGATGCAACGGATGCACAGATGCACGAAGCCCTTCGGCTGGCTTGCGCCGATTTCGTCAGCGAGCTGCCCGATGGGCTTGATACCAAGTTTGCCGAACAGGGTGGGGGCTTGTCGGAAGGACAGGCGCAGCGCATTGCCATTGCCCGCGCGCTGCTCCGGCCCGGCAGCATCATCTTGCTGGATGAGGCAACCAGTGCGCTCGATGCCGATACCGAGCGGCAACTGCTCGACAATATTTTGCGCGATCAGCGGAAAACGGTCATTTTCGTCACCCATCGACAGGCTGTGATTGAATATTGCGACCGAGTCATCAGAATAGACTGACTTCATGCCGAAATGAGTGTACTGAGAACAAAAATCCAATGCGAATTGAAATTTATACCACATTTATTTTCCCCGTTCTAAAAAAGTTAGTATTTTTGCCAGCGTTATGAAAATTTTCACAAGAGCTCAGATTCAGGAGCTTGATAACTATACGATTGAACATGAACCCATTAAGTCGATTGATTTAATGGAGCGTTCAGCAAGAGTACTGACGCGGGCTATCACTGAACGGTGGCCAAAAAGTGTGCCTGTCGTGGTCTTTGCAGGACCCGGCAACAACGGCGGCGATGCGCTGGCTGTGGCACGCATGCTGATGGAACAGGACTATCAGGTGCAGACCTATCTGTTCAATATCACCGGCCACCTCTCGGCTGACTGCGCGGAAAACAAGCAACGACTTAGCGACAAGAAAGGACTTCCACTTTACATTGAGGTGAAACAAGAATTCGACCCGCCACGCCTGGAGAAAGGCATGCTCGTGGTCGATGGACTCTTTGGCTCGGGGCTGAACAAGCCGCTGGCCGGAGGGTTCGCGTCGCTCGTGAAGTATATTAATGCCTCGCAAGCCGAGGTGGTCAGCATTGATGTGCCGTCGGGCCTGATGACGGAGGATAATACTTACAACGTGAGTACGAACATCGTGAAGGCCACTCAGACGCTCACGCTCGGACAGCTCAAGCTCTCGTTCCTCTTTGCCGAGAATCAGACGTATGTAGGAGAGCTCCGCATCTTAGACATCAACCTGAGCAAGGAGGGCATTGCCAAGATGGAGGCTCACTACACATTCATGGAAGAGGAGAATGTCAGGGCGCTGTATCGGCCTCGCCATCCGTTTGCGCACAAAGGGCAGATGGGCCGGGCACTCGTTATTGCCGGTTGCTATGGCATGGCCGGAGCTGCCATCTTGACCACGAAAGCATGTTTGCGTGCCGGTGCAGGGAAGGTCACGGTGCACTCACCGAAGCGCAATGTGCCCATCCTGCAGACCGCTGTGCCTGAGGCGGTGCTCAGCATTGACCGTGAGGAGACCATTTTCACCGAGGGCGTGGCTACCGAAGACTTCAATGCCGTGGGCGTCGGACCGGGACTGGGCACCAGTGAACAGACGGCCATCACGCTCATTGCGCAGTTGCGGCGCACTCAGTGCCCGTTGGTGGTCGATGCCGATGCTCTGAACATACTGGCCAACCGCAGAGCTTGGCTGCAGCAGTTGCCGAAGGGCATCATCCTCACGCCGCATCCTAAGGAGCTCGACCGCATGGAAGGCAAGTGCGTTGACTCGTATGAGCGGCTGACCAAGGCTCGCGAACTGGCTGAGCGCCTGCAGGGCTATGTCATTCTGAAAGGTCATCACACGGCCATCTGTATGCCCGACGGGCATGTGGTGTTCAACTCTACTGGCAATGCCGGCATGGCTACCGCAGGAAGCGGCGATGTGCTCACGGGCATCATCACGGCCCTGTTGGCACGAGGCTACGAGCGCCCTGCTGCTTGCATGCTGGGTGTCTATCTGCACGGACTGGCTGGCGATTTGGCTGCTGCTGAGTTAGGCGAAGAGAGCCTCATGGCCAGCGATATTATCAACTATCTGCCCAAGGCATTTTTAAGAATCCAAAAATAAACACGACTTTATGAAACGCTTATTCTTCCTTCTTTCTTTCTTACAGTGCAGCCTGTTTGGCCTTCAGGCCCAAACGGAGCTGTCCGATTATCATCCCGGCATGACGGCTGAAGGGGCTGTCTATTTCCTTCCGAAGACCGCCATCAGGGTCAGTGTGCTGGTGGAGAAGAAAGTCTATACGCCTGGCGATTTCTCAAACTACGCCATGAGATACCTGCGTCTGAGAGACGTGGCCCAGGAACCTTCTACTACCTATCGGGTGGTAGGCATTCAGCAAACGGCTGTGGGCGTAGCCGATACCTCGAAGGCTTATGCCGTGAAGTTCAATGCAAAGACCGTTGCCGCCAATCTGGCACTGTCGGATGACGGATGCTTGCTGGCGATTAACGCCCAAGCCTCAAAAACGAAGCAGCCCACTCCTTTCCGTGCAGCTCCCAAGCAGAAAGTGCTCAATCCGCGTAGCTTCATGAACGAGGAGATTCTCGCAGCAGGCAGCACGGCTAAGATGGCAGAGTTGACGGCCAATGAGATTTACGACCTGCGCGAGAATCGCAATCTGCTCATCAAGGGACAGGCCGATTTCATGCCCAACGATGCCGCACAGATGAAGATGATGCTCGACCGGCTGGAGCAGCAGGAGTTGGCCATGCGAACGCTTTTCACTGGTACCACCGTCACTGACACGACTGAAACGGTGATAACGGTCGTGCCCGGCGATTCGCAACGTCAGGTGCTGTTCCGCATCTCGCAGAGGTTGGGCATCGTCGATGACGATGACTTGTCGGGCGTACCTTATTATATTAATGTAGAGAACCTGAACATACTGCCTCCTGTGGCTGAGGATCCTACGGGTAAATCGAAGAAGAAGCAGCCCGAGGCTGGCATCTATGTGAATGTGGCTGGCCGCATGCGCAGCACCATCACGCAGCAGGACGATACGATGCTGAGTGTCGAGGAGTTTCCCGCTGGTCAGTTCGGTCATGTAGAGCTGTTGAGTGGCGAGCTGTTCAACAAGCGTTACACCACGCATCTGTGGTTGAATCCTGTCACAGGCGCAGTAGAACGTCTGGAGGGTGAGCAACCTAAATAGGATTTCTATCTCATAAGCATCATAAAAAGAGGAGGGCATGTCAGCAAAATGGCATGCCCTCCTTCTTCGTAAAAATGGCAAATGGCTTGTAATGTGTGATAATTGGGAATCCGTTTATGGGGGAGTGCTGACCCTTATAGAGGATATTCCTCAAAGGCATAGAGCACGGTCGATAGATAGCGCTCGCCTGTGTCGGGCAGCAGCACGACCACTTTCTTGCCCTTGTTCTCCGGGCGTTTGGCAATCTCTGCGGCGGCAAAGGCGGCTGCACCGCTGGAGATACCGACGAGCAGACCCTCGGTCTGGGCCAGTTGGCGACCTGTGCGGATGGCATCGTCGTTCTCCACGTCAATCACCTCGTCGATGATGTTGGCATCGTAGGTCTTAGGCACGAAGCCGGCACCGATGCCCTGAATCTTATGCGGGCCGCTCTGACCGCCGTTCAGTACGGGCGATGAGGCTGGCTCCACGGCATAGACCTTCACGCTGGGCTTCTGCTCCTTGAGGTACTTGGCCACGCCCGAGATGGTGCCACCAGTGCCTACACCGGCAACAAAGATGTCGATTTCACCGTCGGTCTGCTTCCATATCTCAGGTCCGGTGGTGAGATAGTGCTTCTCTGGATTAGCCGGGTTCTCAAACTGCTGCAGGATGATGCTGCCGGGTATGCTGTCGCGCAGCTCCTCGGCTGCACGGATGGCTCCTGGCATGCCGTCCTTACCGCTGGTGAGGCGAACTTCTGCACCGTAGGCTTTCACCAGGTTGCGACGTTCTATGCTCATGGTCTCGGGCATGGTGAGGATGAGCTTGTAGCCCTTCACGGCGCTGACGAGTGCCAGACCTACGCCAGTGTTGCCGCTGGTGGGCTCAATGATGGTGGCACCGGGCTTCAGCAGACCTTTCTGCTCTGCATCCTCAATCATGGCCAGCGCGATACGGTCCTTCACGCTGCCGCCAGGGTTGAAGTATTCCACCTTTGCGATGACAGGGACGTTGAGACCCTTAGACTCCGAAAATTTATTGAGCTCAAGAAGTGGTGTGTTGCCGATGAGCTCGGTCAGCTTTTTAGCGATGTTTGACATAATAAATATTTTTTTTGTTGATACATATTAACTGTTTTTTCTAAGACATAATAGCTTCTTTTTCTAAGACATAATAACTTCTTTTTTTAAGACATAATAAATCATCTTTTTTAAGACATAATAATTTCTTTTTTTAAGACATAATAACATAAGAACATATTTCTTTCTCTGATATAATAACATATATTTTTCTCTGATATAATAACATATCTTTTTCTTTGATATAATAACATATCTTTTTCTTTGATATAGTAACATATATTCTTCTGTGGCATATTGACATATATTATTTTCTGATCTGATATTATGGCACCTTCGTTACTCTGTCAAGGCGAAATCTGT
>DFJI01000018.1:0-18014 GCA_002372235.1 Prevotella sp. UBA3675
CCGCCCACGGCACCCACCGACAATAACAAAAAAACAAAAAATATAACTAACTTCATTAAATGTATGTACAATCGCTATTATGACTTGGTCAGAAAGACCTTTATGGGGGTCGGTCTGGCCTTGATTTGTGGAGGATTCACAGCATGCAAGGATGACTATAAGCTCGACGACGAGGGAAACTATCCCACGTGGTTGGGCAATAGCATTTATGAAGCCCTGAAGGATCCTTCCTCTCTGGAAAGCTCCGGAACATCAAAGCTCACCGGCACTTTCAACAACTATGTGAGACTCATTGAAGACCTGGGACAAGCCGAGACACTGGGCAAGACGGGATCGAAGACCGTCTTCCCGGCCAACGACGAGGCGTTCCAGCGCTTCTTCGCCAACAACTCATGGGGCGTGAGCAAGTATGAGGACCTGACTGATGACATGAAGAAGCGCCTGCTCTATGCCTCGATGCTCGACAACGCACTGCTCATCGAGATGCTGTCGAACGTGTCGGACGGTGCAACCGCCGTGCTCAGAGGACAGGCGCTGCGCCACTCAACGGCTATCGACATCACCAACACCATCAACCACTGGAACAAGGCCAACATGCCCGTCAACAACAAGTACTGGGAGAAATACTACGACAAGGGCATACACATCGTGGCCGATGCCACCGACCATACCATCATTCACTTCACCGAGGAGCAGATGACTGCCAACAGCATCACCACACGAGGCGACAACAGCGACTTCGAGGTGCTCACAGGCTCGAAATATGACCACAACGCTCACTCGGCCTTCATCTTCCGCAACAAGATCATCAACCCCGACGTGACCTGCAAGAACGGATATATTCACCAGATGCAGGACGTGCTCGTGCCGCCGGGCAATCTGGCCGAGGTCATTCGCAACAGCAGCAACAGCCACCTGTTCAGCCGCATGCTCGACCGCTTCAGCGCACCTTACTATGGCTACAAGGCCAATGCCGTGACACAGAGCTACAACAGCTATGCCCAGCAGGCCGGCCTGCAGCAGATTGACTCCGTGTTTGAGATGCGCTACATGAGTGCCGTGTCGCACGTGAACGGTGCCAGCAACTCGGCCAGCGGAACGAACATCGTCGATCCGAATGGTACGGAAATGGAATACCTGCTGCCTTACGATCCGGGGTGGAACACCTATAACAACGGCAACATCAACACCGACATCGCTGCCATGTTCGTGCCCACCGACGAGGCACTGCAGAAGTACTTCCTGCCGGGCGGCGAGGGCGAGTTCCTCATCAGCACCTTCGGCACCAAGCCCAACACGCTGGAGAACCTGCCTGAGAACATCGACTCCATTCCCCTGCAGAATGTGCAACAGCTCATCAACAACCTGATGAAGAAATCGTTCATAGCCACCGTTCCCTCTAAGTTCGGTCACGTGATGGACGAAGCCAACGACCCAATGGGCCTGTCGCTCGACGTGCTTTCCAGAAACAGCGACGGCACCTACGACGTGAAGATAGCCAACAACGGCGTGGCCTACATGCTCAACAAGATGTTCGCACCGCCCTCACTCATCGCCGTATCGGCTCCTGTCACGCTGAACAAGACCATGCGCATCATGAACACAGCCGTGCACGACGGAAAGAACACCTCACCGCTGTCACTCAAACTGAACTACTATGCCTACCTGCTGGCCATGAGCGCCAACTACGCCTTCTTCATCCCTAACGACGAGGCATTCGGCAAGTTCTATGTGGACCCCACCTCACTGAGCGACGAGCAGCCACGCGCCCTCCGTTTCTACTACATGAACCGCAGCCCCTTCGTGTTCTGCTCGCAGTGGAAGTATGACAAGAACACTAACACCGTGACCGACTCGATCGGTACCTTGAGCCCATCGAGCTTCAGCTCTCAGCTCACCGACATCCTGAACTACCACACCGTGGTGCTGGCCACAGGCGAGAAGCTGGGCGGCAACGGCAACAAGTACTACAAGACCAAGCATGGCGGCGCCATCATCTTCAACAACTCCAACGTGAAGGCCGGCGAGGTGAAAGTGAACGACCACGTCGGCGATGCCGTGGCTCCGGTCGTATCGCAGGTGAAGCAAGTGTTCAACCAGCAGAACGGTACGTCATACGAAATCGACCATGTGATTCAGGCACCTCAGCAGTCGGTCTATCGCGTGATACAGGACAACGCACAGTTCTCTGAGTTCAACAAGCTCTGCAACTGGCAATTCGATATTGCCGAGGAGGAGGATTTCACCGCTGAAGACCTCATGGGCTTTGCCAGTGACAGACTCATAGAGCTGACTGTCACCAACAAGAAGCGCTACCTGTCATACATGACCTTCGTACAGAAGAACGGTCTGGACTACAACGTCAACTACTTCAACGCCTACAACTACACAGTCTATGCGCCCGACAACGAGGCTATGGCGAAAGCATACGCACTCGGACTTCCCACTTGGAACGACGTGAAGGCCGTATATGACCAGTACAAAGAGAGCTACAAACAAGCCAAGGACGATCATACCGACATACCTGCCGAGGTTCAGGCAGCCCGCGACAAGGTGCTGGCTATGGTCTATGAGATCAACAACTTCGTACGCTATCACTTCCAGGACAACTCAGTGTTTGCCGACCAAGTGGTGGAAGCAGGCGAGTATCCCACTGCATGCTCCGACACACTCGGTATTCGTCAGAAGCTGAACATCTCGGGCGGCAGCAACGCCATCACCATCGCTGACCACAGCGGACAGAGCATCAGCATCAATCCTGCCCTGACCAATCAGCTGACACGTGACTATGTGCTCAACAAGGCTAATCACAGCATCATGACTTCTTCGTTTGCCGTAGTCCATCAGATCAGCACTCCGCTGAATGCCCACAAGGCAGTGGCTGGCGGCGACAACGGTCGCTACGACTACGAATGGGCCGGCAAGCAGTCGGCATCGCGTCTGCGTGCGCTTCGCAAGAAGTATGAGAACTATCTGTATAAGGCTTACGACGAAACATTGAAATATTAAAAGAGATTAAACATTCCAGAAACTAAAAACAGAACAGCATAATGAAACGACTAATCATTTTAATATTTTCATTCTTCAGCATCATGACGGTCATGGCACAGGAGGCACGTATCTCCGGTACGGTGAACGATGCTATGGGCCCCGTGATGATGTGTAATGTGGTCGAGATCGACGGCAACAACCGTATCGTATCAAGTGCGCAGACCGACTTCAACGGCAACTTCGCCATGACCATCAAGAACACTAAGAACAAGCTGCGCGTGTCTTACGTAGGCATGAAGACGCAAGTGCTCGCCATCGGCACGCGCACCAAGTTTAATATCGTGCTGCAGGACCAGACCACACTGAAAGAAGTGACCGTGACCTCGAAGCGCAAGTTCAGCCAAGGCGGACTGGCCATTCCCGAGAAAGAGGTGTCGGTGGCAGCACAGACGTTCAACATGAGCGAGGTGGAAGGTCTGGCCTTCACCTCAGCCGACGAGGCCCTGCAGGGTCAGATTGCCGGTCTGGACATCGTGGCCAACTCAGGTAACCTGGGTGCCGGTACTTCGATGCGCCTCCGTGGCGTGACCTCCATCAACGGCTCGTCGGAACCCCTCATCGTGGTCGATGACAACATCTTCGACAACCCCGACGAGAACTTCGACTTCCAGAACGCCAACGAAGAGACCTACGCCTCGCTGCTGTCGGTGAACCCAAGCGACATTGAGGACATTCAGGTACTGAAGGACGCCGCCGCCACCGCCATCTGGGGTTCGCGCGGTGCCAACGGTGTGATCAGCATCCGCACCAAGCGCGGTGCCCGAGGCAAGGCCAAGATCGACTACTCGCTGCGCGTGCAGGCTTCCTGGCAGCCCAGAGGCTACAACCTGCTGAATGGTGACGACTACACCATGATGCTGAAGGAGATGTACTACAACCCCGCACAGGCCGCCAACGCCACCTCGAACATCAACGAGATCAACTATAACAGCTACTGGGCCGACTACGAGAACTGGAACAACAACACCGACTGGGTGAAGGAAGTGCAGCAGACCGCCTGGAGCCAGTATCACTACCTGACCATCACGGGTGGCGGCGAGAAGGCAAACTTCCGCGTGTCAGCCGGCTACGACCATCAGAACGGTACCATCATCAAGCAGACCTTGGACCGCTTCAGCACGAAGCTCGCCCTCGACTACTTCGTGAGCGACCGCATCACGTTCCGCGCCACCTTCCCCCTCACCTATACGGCCAACAACCGCAACTACGACGACAACATCTTGGGCCGCGCCCAGCAGATGGCTCCCAACATGAGCGTGTATCGCCAGAATGCCGACGGATCGAACACGAATGAGTTCTACGTCATGCAGCCTTCAGGAGCCGACAATGCCGCCGGTTCGTCGGTTGACGGCACCACGTCGAAGCAGCTGAGCGACATTCGCGCCTTAGGCAATCCCGTAGCCATCGCCCATCAGGCTTGGCGCAAGGAGAAGACCTACCGCATCTCACCCGAGCTGAGACTGGACTACGACCTCTTGGGCAAGGATGACAGCCACACCCGACTGAAATATTCGGGTCTGGTCTATATGGACATCTTTTCGAAGAGCGAGCCCAAGTACTGGCCCGGCTCACTCCAGACCAACGGATGGGAGGACGGCAACTATAACCGCAGCGAGATGTATGACTACAACTCACTGGCCTTCACCACCCGCCACACACTCACTTTCACCCCGCACTTCAAGAACGAGGACTTCTATGTCACGATGCTGGGACGCTGGGAACTGACCAGCGGCAACGACAACAGCCAGACGGTGGTGAACAAGAACGCCCCCAACGGCGTGACTTCGCCTACGGTTGACACCTACATGGAGAAAATGAGCACCGGCAACGGCCAGTGGCGCTCCATGTCAATGACCTACACCGGCCACTTCTCCTACAAGTCGCGCTATGCCATCGACTTCTCGATGCGCGGCGACGGCACAACCAAATTCGGCGACAATCAGAAGTGGGGCTGGTTCCCCGGCGTGTCGGCCCGTTGGAACATCAGCGAAGAGCCCTTCATGAAGTGGTCGCGCAAGTGGCTCAGCATGCTGGCCTTCCGTCCCTCATGGGGTATCGTAGGCCGCCAGCCCGGATCGCAGTACCTTCAGTATGCCAAGTACAACACGGCAGGCGTCTATGGCGACGTGAGCAACACCCACAGCGTGACCTATCTCGAAGGCTTGCAGCTGAACAAGCTGAAGTGGGAGCGCACCACACAGTGGAACATCGGCGGTAACTTCGGCTTCTGGGACGACCGCATCACGGGTGACTTCAACTACTACTTCAAGCGCACTAAGGACCTGCTCATGAGCGGTGTTCGCATCCCCTCAAGCTCCGGCTTCGGCTCACTGGCATGGGCCAACGTGGGCGAGATGACCAACAAGGGTTGGGAACTGAACGTGAGCCTGAACAAGATTCTCAAGGTGGGCAAGTTCAGCTTAGGCGCCAACTTCAACATCTCCCAGAACTTCAACGAGATTGTGGAGATGGACGAGAGCGTGCTCGAGAGCATCAACTCAGAGTGGGACTCCAGCAAGCGCGGCCAGTACCTGAACCGCATCCAGAAGGGCAATCCGCTGGGCTCCATCTACGGTCTGCGCTACAAAGGCGTCTATCAGTACACTTACGAATACCTGACCAACCTGAAGACCAGTAACGGCTGGACGGGCGAGCAGCTTCGCAACTACATCAACAACGAGTTCTTAGCCAGCGGCAAGACGGCTCCTATCGCCATCGATGCCAACGGCAACGTGATGATGGACACAAAGGGCAACCCCATCCGACTGGTCTATAACTTCAACGACGGCAACTCTACCTATAAGTTCCAGGGCGGCGATGCCATCTATGAGGACGTGAACCACGACGGACAGATCAACTCGCTCGACCTTGTCTATTTAGGCAACTCGAACCCCCATCTGAGCGGTGGCTTCGGTCTGAACCTGCAGTACGACAACTGGACCCTGAAGACCAGTTTCAGCTATCGCCAGGGCGTGAAGATTGTGAACTCTGCCAAGATGAACTTAGAGAAGATGTTCAATGCCTACAACCAGAGCTCAGCCGTGAACTGGCGCTGGCGCAAGAACGGCGACGAGACCGCCATTCCGCGTGCCATGTACGACACGGGCTACAACTGGCTGGGCAGCGACCGCTATGTGGAAGATGCCTCGTTCGTGCGCATGAGCTACATTCAGCTCAGCTACAACTTCAAGGCGAAGACCCTCAAGCCCCTCGGCATCCGTCGCCTGAACCTGAGCCTCTCCGGCCAGAACCTCCTCTGCTGGACCAAGTACAGCGGCACCGATCCCGAGAAGTCGCCTGGCTCATGGGGCATTGCCTACGACAATTCGCAGACACCGCGCTCTAAGTCGGTCACACTGAATATACAGGTGGGATTCTAAGACCCTAACCCACCCCTAACCCCTCCCGAGGGGAAAGACCCACCCCCAGCCCCTCCCGAGGGGAGGGGAGATTAGAAAGATTTAATAATAACATATATAGTATGAATAAACAATTTTATAATATAATAAAGAATATGCGGCTGACGAAGATGGTTGCTATCATAGCCCCCCTCACCTTGGGAGGGCTTGGAAGTGGGTTGCTCACTTCCTGCAACGACTTCCTGACCATCTACCCCACCGACCGCATTGTGGGCACCGATTTCTGGAAGACCAAGGCCGACGTTGACCAGATGGTCGATGGTGCCTATAGCAGCATGCTGAGCGGCAACATTCAGGAACGCGCCATCATGTGGGGTGCCTTCCGCAGCGACGAGCTGGTGAAGAACACCGACTTCAGCAGCACCGCACTCGACAACGTGAGCGCCGTGAACCTGCTGCCCACGATGGGCTACTGCTCGTGGGGCGGCTTCTACAGCGTCATCAACCGCTGCAACATCGTGTTGCGCCATGCCCCCGAGGTGATGCAGGAAGACCCTGAGTTCACACAAGGCGACTACGACGTGGTGCGTGCCCAGATGCTGGCCTTGCGCTCGCTGTGCTACTTCTATTTAGTGAGAGCCTTCCGCGACGTGCCCTACGTGACGCAATCCTACGAAGACGACAGTCAGATTAACGAGGTGGCCCAGAGCTCTGCCGGCGAAGTGCTGCAGAACTGCCTGAACGACCTGGAAGAGGCCAGCAAGTACATCATGAAGTCGGGCGGCTACGGACAGAACGACTGGCGCAACTGGGGCTACATGACCCGCGACGCCGTCTATGCCCTGATGGCCGACATCTACCTGTGGCGTGCCTCCATGACCCACGACCGTTCCGACTATCAGCAGGTGGTGACACTGGCCGACCGCATCATCCAAGCCAAGGACGATTACTACAATGCCTATCACACGAACAATGTGAGCGCCGGCGATGAGGATGACATCTACCACCTCTATACCGGCATCCTGGCACAAAGCCAGATATTCATCACCGGCAATTCGCGCGAGAGCATCCTGGAGTGGCAGTACAATGGCCGCAACAACTCGAACGAGACACTGGAGAACTACTACTACCAGTCAGGCACCGAAAAAGACTACAAGAGCACTGGCATGGTGATGGCTTCGCCCATCTTCAATGCCGTAGCCATCAATGCCAACACCTCACAAGGCAAGAAAGCATTCTACTCTACCAACGACTACCGCTTCTGGAACGTAGTCTATAATGCCAACAACGAGGAGGCCGAACAGCTGCCTATCCGCAAAATGGTGGACAACAGCGGTATGACGATCTCACCGCTTTCAACCACTGGCGCTACGAAGACCAACTCACGCGGATTCAAGGAGTACGCTCAAAACTGGATTGTCTATCGCATCACCGACATCATGCTCATGAAGGCCGAGGCCCTGCTGGAACTGGCCGACGAGACCGACCGCGTGGCTCAGAAGGCAGCCTTCGACCTGGTAGAGGTGGTGAACAAGCGCTCCATGTTGACCAGTGCGAGCGACCTGCTCAAGTTCGACGACTTCGCCACGAAGTCGGCCCTTGAGCTGCTCATCCTGGCCGAGCGCGAACGCGAGCTCTGCTTCGAAGGCAAGCGCTGGTTCGACCTCATGCGCTACTGCTACCGCCACATGAACGGTGTGAACATCTATCAGAAGATGGGCGATGCCTCTAACTGGCCTGCCCTCTATGCGCCCATGACCGAGATGCTGGGCCGCAAATCGACCGAGAACGGACAGGGCAGCGCCATCGCCATCAAGATGAAGACCGAGCCTTACCTGTACTGGCCTGTGCAGGAGAGCGAAATGAAAGTGAACTCCCTGCTGAAGCAGAACCCCGTCTGGATTCAGGAGAAGACCTCAGAGAAGAGCTAAGACAGAGCCATCTCATACCCACTAAGACCCACCCCCTACCCCTTCCCAGGGGAGGGGAGATGAGAAAGAAGAAGGAGAGGAGATGGGAAAGAAAAGAACAATAAAAACAACTATTACATTATAGGATATGAATATGAAATTCATGACAAAGATAATGAACATGCGGTCCTTCAAGATGCTTGCTATCATTGCCTCCCTCGCCTTGGGAGGCATTGGAAGCGGGTTACTCACTTCCTGTAAGGAGAAGATTGACGAGTCCAACCTATACACCTTCACCGGCGAGACCATCGAGGACTACCTCAACAACCGAAGCGACCAGTACAGCAGCTTCAACTACATCCTGAAGCGCATCGGCTACGACAAGATTCTCTCTGCCTACGGCACCTACACCTGCTTCGCGCCGAACAACGATGCCGTCAACCACTACATTGACAGCCTCTACAACGACATGAGCAACAAGGACCTGCCACGCAACGGCATGACCCAGCCCGGACTCGACGGACTCACCGACTCGCTCTGCACCGACATTGCCCTGTTCCATCTGCTCAACACCAAGGTGATGGGTGTCTATATGGGCAACGGCATGACCATCAAGACCATTCTGGGCCGCGACATCAACACCGAGACCGATACGATCTCGGGCAACGTGCTCATCAGCCGCTCAGCCCTCATCACCAGCATGGACAACGAGCTGGTGAACGGCGTGCTGCACGAGATCGACCACGTCATCACTCGCTCCAACCTGCTCATCTCCGGTGAGCTCGAGAGCCACAAGGACATCTACAGCCTCTTCTCGCAGGCACTGATCCGCACCGGACTGGCCGACTCGCTGTCGGCACAGGAGAAGACCGGCCTCAACGCAGTGGGCAACGAGACGAAGTACTGGGTGCCCGAGAAGTGCGAACTGGGCTACACCATCTTCGCCGAGACCGACGAAGTGTTCAAGGCTCACGGCATCAACTCCATCGACGACATGGCCGCATACGCCAACAGCGTCTATGCCGAATGTGCCACGCCCGGCTCAGGCTGGTACGACTATGCCCGCCGCCACAACAAGACCGTGAGCACCGGCACCGACTATGAGAACCCCTGGAACGCGCTGAACATGTTCATCCGCTATCACATCGTGGCCTATAAGATGCCGTGGGACCGACTGCTCTATGACTACAACCAGACGGCCAAGGTGACGCTCGTGGAATACTATGAGACCATGCTGCCCTACACCCTGATGAAGATGACCCGCAACAGCGGCAAGCGCATGCTGAACCGCTGGGTGGAGAACAACTCGCTGACCGACCGCGTGGCCGAGCTCGGCACAGCCGGCATCCATCAGGTGCGCTTCGAGGGCGTGGAGCTGTCGGGCCAGAGCCAGCAGATTGCTTCGGTCAACGGCTACATACACCCCATCAACGACTTGCTCACCTACAACGAGAACGTGCCTAAGGGCGCACTCAACGAGCGCATGCGCTTCGACGATACGGCCCTGCTGGGCGAGATGATGTCGAACAGCATTCGCGGCATGACCAACGCCGAGGTGAAGGCTCATGCCGATGCCGGCGACAACTACAACCGCGTGCGCTTCCCGAGCAACTACTTCGACAACCTCGTGGTCTATAACGGCGACGACACCCAGCTGCGCTATCTGACCAAGGACGAGGGCAACTATTCAAACTATCAGGGCGACGAGTTCCTCTGCATCGGCAACTACGACTTCGCGCTGCGCCTGCCTCCCGTGCCCGACGGCACCTACGAGCTACGCTTGGGCTACACGGCCAACGGCAACCGAGGCATGCTCCAGATTTACTTGGGCACTTCATCGGAGCTCACCGACATGCAGGCGCTCGACATTCCTCTCGACATGCGCCACGTGCCCAGTGCTTCGTCAACCGAGGAGAACCCCGACCCCGTCACTGGCTGGTGCCCCTATGCCGCCACCGACGACCAGGGCATTCAGAGCGATGCCAACATGCACAACCTGGGCTACATGCGCGGTCCGCTCTACTACACCGTGGGCAAGGGCGGTGCCACACTGGCCCGCGCCAACCGCGAGGACTTGCGCCGCATCATTGCCAAGCGCCATTTTGAGCAGGGCGAATACTGGCTGCGCTTCAAGACTGTAATCATCGACGATAAAGCCCAGTTCCACCTCGACTACATTGAGTTCTGCCCCGAGAATGTGTATAACAGCATATCGCTGGTAGAGGATATGTATTAAAGGTTTCACCTAACACCCACAACGCCCACAACGCCCACAACACCCACAACACCCACAACGCCCACCTAACACCCACCCCCAACCCCTCCCGAGGGGAGGGGAGAGAGGTTAGAAATGCAATAAAGGGAAAGAGGGGAAAAAGAAAGAGGGAAAAAGGGAAGTGGGAAAAGGGGAAAACCGAAAAGAAAAAAGACAGACCAAATAGAAAGAAAAAGATGACAACTATGAATATCAGATTTTTGAAGCAAAAAACAAAAGCACGGCTTCTGGAAATGGCCGCTCTCATTACTCCCCTCCTCGGAGGGGTTGGGGGAGGGCTATTCACCTCCTGCACCGACTGGAACGACCACTACGATGCAGGCACAGCCCTGACGGAGTCGCAGCAGGCACCACTACTGGAGAACATCACGAAGAATCCTGAACTGTCGCAGTTTGCCTCGCTGCTCAGCAAGACCGGCTTCGACCAGCAGCTCAATTCCTCGCAGACCTTCACCGTCTGGGCTCCCATGAACAACACCTTCAACTACGACGAGCTGATGGCCACGGGCAACGACCGCCTGCTGCGCCAGTTCGTCAAGAACCACGTGGCCCGCAACAACTATCCCGCCACGGGCGCTCTGGACCAGAAGGTCTTTATGCTCAACGAGAAGCTCATGCACTTCCAGGGCAACGGACAGGACTATAACATACAGGGCATTGCCCTCCAGGCCGGCCAGCAGAACATAGGCAGCAACAACGGAACGCTCCACCTCGTCAACGGAAAGATTCCCTACCTGCCCAACATCTACGAGTCGCTGAACAATGAGCAGTTTGCACTCGACTCCATCGGCAACCACTTCCACCAGTATGACGTGCGCACCCTCGACGAGCAGCGCAGTGTGGCCGGACCTATTGTCAACGGCGAGCAAACCTATCTGGACTCCATCTTCAACGAGAGCAACATCCTCTATCGCAACTTCCACGCCTACATCAACCAGGAGGACAGCAACTACACCATGATCCTGCCCACCAACACGGCCTGGACCGCTGCCTACGATCGCATCAAGCAGTACTATAACTACGTGCCCACCATGCGCTACATGGACGTGACCGGCACCAATACCGACACAACGATTGTGGTGAATCTCAAGGATGCCGCTCAGCTGCGCGACTCTGTCACCAAGTATAAGATTATCTCCGACCTGACTTACAACAACAACGTGTATGACAACCGCAGGCTCCCTGAGCTGAAGGAAGGCGATACGCCCCAGAACGACTCCATCGTGAGCACGCTGGGCAACATTATCTATGCCGACGACGTGAAGAGCCTCTTTGCCGGTGCCAAGCGCGTGGATAAGAGCAACGGTGCCATCTGGGTGACCGACGCGCTGAACCTGCCTGCATGGTCGTCGTGGAATCCCGAGATCACGGTCGAGGCCGAAGCCTTCTACTTCAAGACGGCCAATACCGGCAGCGTGACCACTAAAACAGTCACAACCGACCAGAACCCCTACATCAAGGGCCACATCTCCAACAACAAGTACGTAGTGATCACCCCCTACACGGATGGAAGCCATCCCGAAATCTACTTCTTCCTGCCTGGCGTGCGCTCCACTGAGTACAACGTCTATGTGGTGATGCTGCCTTCGAACATCACGAGCGTTACGACCCCCTATAAATTCAACAGCATCTCGGCTAGCCTGCTCTTCATGAAGGAAGACGGCACACTACCGAACACAGAGACCTCACAGCGCAATGCCAATCCGCTGAGCGGCTATGAGACCTCGAGCACCTTCGTCACCAGTCTGCGAGACGAAACGCTCCCCTCACAGGGTGCCCGCATCGACACGCTCTTCCTGGGCTCCGTCACCTTCCCCGTGGCCTACTACGGCACGGGCGACTGCGCACCGTACCTGCGTCTGAGGAGCCGTTTCAACTCATCGTTGAACAAGTACAGCCCCGACCGCTCGCTGCGCATCGACTGCATCATTCTCCGCCCGAAGGAGCTCGACGACTATCTGCAGAGCCATCCCGGCTATGTTTATGACAAGCACAATGTTTACTAAGTCACTCACACACTCAAAATCAAAACATAGAATATGAACAGACACTATATTCTTTATTTTGCCCTCCTCGGCGCGATGGTCACGGCTGTTCCCGCATCGGCCCAGGACGACGAAACGGACAGTACGGAGGTGAAGGTGCAGAAAGCGAAGAAAGCCCCGGCCAAGCGACCCTCCTACCCCATGATGGAAATCAAAGGCACCATCGTCGATGCCGTGTCGAAGGCACCGCTCGGCGGCATTCTGGTCAAGTCGCTGAACGATGCCAACTACACCGCCATGACCGAGGACGACGGCACGTTCGTCATCAAGGTGCCCACGTTCACCACCTCACTCTACGTTCATGCGCCCCAGTACCTCAGCCAGCAGGTGGGTCTGGGCAAGCCCGAAGACCAAGTGCGCGTAGAGCTGTTGCCCGACAAATTCCGCACGATGTATGACGACGGTACCGACATCACTGCATCGGTCTCGGCAAAGATGCAGAACACCACGTCGCAGACCATTGAGACCGACATTGAAGGCACGCTGGGAGCCGACGTGCGCGCCATCACCCGCTCGGGCGGTCCCGGCTATGGAGCCGCCATGTTCATCCGTGGCCTGAACTCGCTCACGGCCAACGCCCAGCCGCTGATTGTGGTCGATGGCGTGATTCAGGACATGCAGCAGACCCGCAACGCCCTGCACTACGGCGACTACATCAACCTGATGCTGAACATCAACCCCGAGGATATTGAGAACGTGACCGTGATGAAGAACGCCACCGCACTCTACGGAGCCAAGGGCGGCAACGGCGTGATTCTCATCGAGACCAAGCGCGGCCACTCGCTCGCCACACGCATCGATGCCAACGTGGGCATAGGCGTGGCCCAGCAGCCGCGCACGCCCAGCATGATGGATGCCAGCCAGTATCGCATCTATGCGTCTGAGCTCTTAGGCAGCTATCCCAACATTGAGAACTTCACCGACCCCAACTCGTTCAAGTTCCTCATTGACGACCCCTCGAAGTTCTACTATTCCACCTATCACAACGAGACCAACTGGAAGAAAGAGGTGAACCGCACGGCGCTGACGCAGAACTACAACATCAACGTGCAGGGTGGCGACAACATCGGCATGTATAACCTGTCGCTGGGCTACACCGACGGCAAATCGACCGCCAAGGAGAACGGGTTCAACCGCCTGAACGTGCGCTTCAATACCGACATCAATATCTTCAAGCGCCTCACCACCCGCTTCGACATGTCATATTCGAAAATCAACCGCGACGTGTTCGACAACGGCGCACCCGAGGACTTCACCCAGGGTGTGGTGTCGTCGCCCACGTTCCTGGCCCTAATCAAGTCGCCTTTCCTCAATCCCTATACCTATAACAACGTGACGCGCCAGCTGTCGGCCACACTGGCCGATGCCGACGACTACCTGAACGTGCTCGACAGCGACCTGTCACTGGGCAACCCCACTGCGCTGCTCAAGAACGGCAAGGCCATCAACAAGAACCGCGTGGAGACCACCCACTTCAACGCCGTGATTGCACCGCGCGTGGACCTGGGCAAGAACTTCATCATCAGCGAGACGTTCAGCTACACGCTCGACCGCATATCGCAGCGCTACTACCGTCCGCTGGGCGGCATGCCCACGTTCCTCATCGAGGGCATCGGGCGCGTGCAGAACAAGGCCATGTCCATGTTCTCGAAGGAGACCGCCATCAGCAGCGACCTGCGACTGGACTGGCACAAGCAGATGGGCCGTCACTACGTGAAGGCATTTGCCGGCTTCCGCTTCAACTCGTTCTCCTACGACGACAACGAGCCGCAGGGACAGTACTCAACAGCCGGTAACGACAAGACCCCGAACATCTCGACCAACATGGACTTCATCGACGCAACGGGCATCAACGACCAGTGGCGCAGCATGTCGTACTATCTGAACGGCGAGTATAACTACCGCAATCGCTACTTCGCCCAGGTCACCGTGTCGATGGAGGCCAACAGCCGCTTCGGCAAGGAGTCGCGCGGCGTGAAGATAGGCGGCGTGAAGTGGGGCATCTTCCCCAGCGTGCAGCTGGGCTGGGTGATGACCAACGAGAGCTGGTTCCCCAAAGTGCGCGGCGTGAACTACTTGCAGCTGCATGCCGGATGGGACCTCAGCGGCAACGACGACATCAACAACTATGCTGCCCGCACATCGTTCGGCGTGAGCAAATACCTGTATAAATCGACGGCTGCACAGCTGAACAACATCGGCAACGAGAAGATTACCTGGGAGCAGACCCGCAGGCTGAACTTCGGACTGAAGGCATACGTGCTCAACAACCGCCTCGGACTGAACTTCGACTACTACCTGAACCACACGTCGGACCTGCTCACCCTGAAGCACTTCGACAACCCCGTGGCCGGCATCACCAACTACTGGAGCAACGGCGGCGCACTGGACAACAGCGGATTCGAGGTGACACTGACCGGCAAGCCCGTCGTGGCCCGCAACGTCAGCCTGGAGCTGGGCGCATCGGTGGGCCACTACGTGAACAAGGTGAAGTCGCTGCCCGACAACACCTACATCTACGTTAACGGACAGCGCTCGGTACAGGGCTACACCAGCAGCATCTACGGCACCGACAACATAGCCACCATCGTGGGCCAGCCCCTCGGCATGTTCTACGGCTATCGCACCAGTGGCGTGTTTGCCACCGACGCCGAGGCTAAGGCTGCCGGTAAGGGCGGCTACCTCTACATGGTTGACAACACCGGCGCCCCGCAGTACTTCAAGGCTGGCGACGTACACTTCGAAGACCTGAACGGCGACGGCATCATCGGCGAGGAGGACAAGACCATCATCGGCAACCCCAACCCCGACATCTACGGCAACATCTTCGCCAACCTCACGTGGAGGGACTTCACCCTGTTCGTGGGCCTGAACTACTCGCTGGGCAACGACGTGTTCAACTACCAGCGCAGCATTCTCGAAGGCGGCTCCAAGTTCTACAACCAGACCACGGCCATGACCAACCGCTGGCGCACTGAGGGCCAGCAGACCAGCGTGCCGCGCATCAGCTATGCCGACCCCATGGGCAACTCGCGCTTCAGCGACCGCTGGATTGAGGACGGTTCCTACCTGCGCCTGAAGACGGTGCGCCTCACCTACAAGGTGCCCGTGAACCTGAGCTGGCTGCAGGGACTCGCAGTGTGGGCCGAGGCCAACAACCTGTTCACCGTCACCAAGTATCTGGGCAACGATCCTGAGTTCTCGGCCAGCAACCGCGTGCTCTATCAGGGCATCGATCCCGGCAACGTGGCAATGGGACGCACATTCACCGCAGGCCTGAAGATCAACCTGTAAAGAACCCACAGCACCCACAACCAACCACAAAGCCCACAACACCCACCCCCAACCCCTCCCGAGGGGAGGGGGGATCGGTTAGAATTTATACAATATAAAAAGAATAAAGAATACGACTATGAATATCAGATTCTTGAAGCAAACAACAAAAGCTCGGCTCCTCAAGATATTTACAATCTTAGCCCCCCTTACCTTGGGAGGGGCTGGGGGTGGGTTCCTCACCTCCTGTTCCGACATCTTCGAGACCAACTCCGACCGTCAGATCTTCGACCCCGCACTCGACGAGAAGACCGACTCCATGTTCTACACGCTCGGCATACTCAAGGGACTGCAGCAGCTGGGCGACCAGTATGTGCTCACGGGAGAGATGCGCGGCGACCTCGTGGCCACCAACAGCTACACCGAGACCGACCTGCGCCGGCTGGCCGACTTCACCGCCGATGCCTCCTGCAAGTATGACTCGGCCTACCTGTACTATCGCGTGATTAACAACTGCAACTACTACATTGCCCACCGCGACACCAACCTGATTACGGGCCACCGCAAAGTGGCCATCCCCGAATATGCCGAGGCGCTGGCCGTGCGCGCATGGGCCTACATGCAGCTGGCCAAGAACTACGGTCGGGTGCCTTTCTTCACCGAGCCGCTCACCAGCATTGGCGATGCCGACACCAACTTCCCCGAGAAGGACCTGCAGGGCATCTGCGACGCACTGGCACCGCAGATGGCGCAGTACAGCGGCACACCCGTACCTGCCTACGGCAACATCTCAGCTGGCGTGCTCAACAGCAGCAGCAGCGACAACCCCGTGGAGAAGAGCGTGGAGTCGAGCAAGGCCATGCTCCCCATCGACCTCGTGCTGGGCGACCTCTATCTGGAGACCCACCAGTATGAGCAGGCTGCCAAGTACTACTTCACTTACATCAGGAACAGACAGCTCAACGCGCGTCTGGCTTACATAGCACCTTTTACCTGGTATCCACAAACCAGCACGAACAGACTGCCCAACGATGTCACGGTGCAAGACAATTCTACTGCATTCTCATGGGCAACAATCTTCAACGTCAACTCGCCTAACGACATCGTGACCTACATTCCGCTGGCTGCCAACCAGCTGCGCGGCATCACCACCAGCCTGCCACGCTACTTCGGCTACGACTTCTACAGCACCACGGGCGGCTTGTCGAACTCATCGTCGCGCTACCTGCTGGAGCGGCAGATTGATGCCTCGCAGAGCTACCTGACCCTGTCGAACGCGCAGGAGTGGTACTACATGCCTGCTGGCAACACGGGCGCTACAGGAACCATTGCCAAGATGCTCAACATCGGCGACATGCGCCGCTACGTGTGCCTCCAATCGGCCAACAAGGGCGACTCGCTCTACAACGTGATGACCAAGTTCACCAGCGCCAACATCCCCATCTACCGCACGGCCACCGTCTATCTGCGACTGGCCGAAGCCTTCAACCGCATGGGCTATCCCGATGCTGCCTTCGCCATCCTGAAGGACGGCATCAACCAGCAGCTGCTCAACTTCGCACAGCCCGGCGGATGGGCCGCCATGAAGACGGATGACAACGGCACGCCCGACGACACGTCAGACGATATGCTGGTGCCCGGCGACAGCACCCGGTACCTGCGCCCGGAGACCATCTCGCTGCTGCAGAACGCATTCCCCTTCCTGAACGCCGACTACATGGACAACTACGTCTCGAACCGTGGCATACACGCTCGCGGCGCCAACTACACCAACGGTGCCTTCTCACCCTACCAGATGAAGACCGTGGTGAGCAACAAGATTGCCGAGCTGCAGACGGTCTATGGCATCGTGCCCACCGGAACGCTCAACGACACTATCAATGCCGTGGAAGACCTCATCTGTGACGAGATGGCACTGGAGCTGGCCTTCGAGGGCTCGCGCTTCGGCGACCTCACGCGCATGGCCAAGCACAAGAACCAGGCCGGGCTCTACGGTGCCGACTTCGGCACGCGCTGGCTGGCCAAGAAGCTGGCCTACAAGGCTGCCGGACTGGAAGAGCGACTGAAGAACGAGCAGAACTGGTATCTGCCCTTCAAATAG
>DFJI01000018.1:18078-23054 GCA_002372235.1 Prevotella sp. UBA3675
GGACTACAGGACTAAAAGACTTTTAGGCTATTTCACACTGAGTTTCAGGTCATTTCACAACGCGATTTAGGATAAATCATCAGACGATGTAACCTAAATCGCGTTGTGATTTAGGATAGATGGCATTGTGACGGCGGCTCAACCACGGCATGATTCAGCCGCAACCACGCTGAAGCGCCTGAGAAGTTTACTTAATAAAAACAAAAAAAGAGGCGCTTTTCATACCGCATAGCGATTTAATCACTATCTTTGCATGAAGAAAGACGGATAAAACAATATAAAACATTTAAACAAAAATCATGAACAAGAAGCAAATTATGATGCTGTCGGCTGCTGCCGTGCTGCTGACAGGATGCTCAGGCAAGCTGGGACAACTCTCATCCGACTACTTCAACGTGACCCCTAATCCGCTGGAAACACAAGCCGGTGAGGTGCCTGCCACCATCAACGGCATGTTCCCCGAGAAGTACATGAACAAGAAGGCTGTGGTCACCGTGACGCCCGAGCTGCGCTTCGGCGGACAGGCCGTGCGCGGAACCAGCGCCACATTCCAGGGCGAGAAGGTGCAGGGCAACGGCCAGACCGTGTCGTACCGCATTGGTGGCCGCTATACCATGAAGACCAACTTCAAGTATCAGCCCGAGATGCAGCAGAGCGAACTCTACCTCACCTTCGATGCCAAGATAGGCAAGAAGAGCGTGAGCGTGCCGGCTGTGAAGGTGGCCACCGGCGTGATTGCCACGAGCGAGCTCTACAAGCGCACACTCAGCTCCACTCAGGGCGCCATCGCACAGGATGCCTTCCAGCGCGTCATTGAGCAGAAGCAGGAGGCCAACGTGAAGTTCCTCATCGGACAGGCTCAGCTACGCAAGAGCGAGCTGCAGAACAACAGCGTGCAGGAGTTTGTGCGACTGCTGGCCGAGATTGCCAAGGACCAGGAGGGCAAGGTGCTCAACGGCGTCGAGGTGTCGGCCTATGCCTCACCAGACGGCGGCTACCAGCTGAATGAGAAGCTGGCCGGAAAGCGCGAGAAGGTGACTGGCGACTACGTGCAGAAGCAGATGAAGAACGCCAAGGCCGATGCACCTGTCGATACGAAATACACCGCCGAGGACTGGGAAGGTTTCCAGGAACTGGTGGCCGCCAGCGATATTCAGGACAAGGACGTGATTCTGCGCGTGCTCTCCATGTATAAGGACCCCGAGGAGCGCGAACAGCAGATCAAGGCCATCTCGTCGGCTTTCCGCGAACTGGCCGACGGCATCCTGCCGCAGCTGCGCCGCGCTCGCATGATAGCCAACTATGAGCTCATCGGTCGCGACGACGAGCAGATTCTGGCTCAGATTAAGGACGACCCCTCGAAGCTCAGCGTTGAGGAGCTGCTCTACGGAGCCACACTCTACGACAACGACCTGAACGGTGCTGCCAACGCCTATCAGAAGGCCGTTGACCTCTACCCCAAAGATGCACGCGCCTACAACAACCTGGCCACCATCGCCTACAAGCAGGGCGACTATGCCAAGGCTAAGGAGTGGCTGCAGAAGGCACTGCGCGTGGACAGAAAGGTATCGGAGGCCAATGCCAACCTGGGCCTGCTGGCACTCAAGGAGGGCAACCTCAGCGATGCCGAGAACTACATTGCACGCGGCTCGTCGGCCAACGGCGTGAACGAGATCATCGGCAACCTGCACCTGGCTCAGGGCAAATATGCTCAGGCTCAGCAGGACTTCGGCAGTCTGAAGACCAACTCAGCCGCCCTGGCACAGCTCATGAACAAGGACTATGCCGCCGCTGCCAACACCCTGAAGGGCGTGGCCAACCCCGACGGTACCACCGCCTACCTGCAGGCCATCGTGGCATCGCGCATCGGCAACAAGAGCGACGCCGCCACCGCACTGGAGCAGGCACTCAAGCTCGACCCCTCGCTGCGCAGCTATGCCAACAAGGACCTGGAGCTCACGAAGTAAGAGCCGACCGCACAGGCTTTTTCTCCTCTTGCTCACATAAAGAGAAACGTACATGTCGGCCAGCAATTACCGTCACATACTCATCATGGCAGTGCTCTGCCTGTTCATTTTGCCCTCCTGCACATCGGACAAGACCCGATTTGTCATGGAGGGCAACTTCCGCAACATGAACCAGGCCGAGCTCTTCGTCTTCGACACCCAGAAGGGCACCAGGGACACCATCCATGTGCAGCGCGGACGGTTCAAGTACGAACGGGTGATGGCCGATACAGCGACGCTCACCATCATGTTCCCCAACTACAGCACGCTGCCCGTCTTTGCCCACGGCAGCATCAGCGTGACGCTCAAGGGCGATGCCTCGCACCTCAGAGAGACCACGGTAACAGGGTCGGACGAAAACGACGACATGACCACCTTCCGGTTGGAGAACGGCAAGCTGACACCGCCCGAGGCCGACAAGGCTGCCGAGCAGTACATCACCGAGCATCCCACATCAGCCGTCAGCCTATACCTGCTGCAGGCTCACTTCGTGCAGTCACCAGAGCCCGACTATCCAAGGGCCCGGCGCCTCTGCGCCATCCTGCACAACGCGCAGCCCGCCAACGCGCAAGTGGCCCTGCTCCACAAGCAGCTGAAAGAGCTGTGCAAGGGTAGGCCCGGCACGCGCATGCCGCGCTTTGCCGTGCTCGACACGAAAGGCAAGCTGCGCACCAACAAGGACCTGCAGCGACAGCTCAATATCGTGTGCCTCGTGGCCTCGTGGAACTACGAGAGCAGCGACCTGCTGCACCGCGCACAGCAGCTGCAACGGGAGAACAAGGAGAAAGTGGCGCTCATGGCCATCTGCATCGACGCCACGCCGAACGAGAGCCGCATCATGATCAGGCGCGACACCATCGACTGTCCCATCATCTGCAACGGTGAGATGTGGCAGACCGAGCTGGCCCGTAAGATGGGGCTCAACAACCTGCCCCTCGCCATCATTGCCGACCGGCAAGGCAGAGTGCTGCAACGGGTCACGGACAAAAAGGTGCTGAGCGACGAGATCAATAAACGACTGAAGTGATTTTTCTCTATCTTTCTTCAACAGATAACTGAAGTAATTTTATTCAAGTCTCGCATGTTTAAGGAGTTTAGGAGTCCAGGAGTTTTCGCGGCTTTCAGCCGCTGGAGTTTAGACGTTAGTCTTGCTTGCAGTATTGCTATGCAAAAGGTAACCACCAGTCTATCGTCTAAACTCCCAAACTCCTATACTCCTAAACTCCCAAACTTGAGAAAGTTGAATCATTTTAAATTTTCCGAAAGATGATGACCGCCCCTTATACGCTCAATGTGAAAGGTCGCCTGCTCGCGCTCACCCCACCCCGCGTGATGGGCATTCTGAACGTGACGCCCGACTCCTTTTTTGCCGACAGCCGCATGCAGACCAGCCAGGCCATCGCCCAGCGCGTGAGGCAGATCGTGGCCGAGGGCGGCACCATCATCGACGTAGGTGCCTGCTCAACGCGCCCCAACGCGCAGCTCGTGAGCGAGCAGGAAGAGATGGAGCGCCTGAGAAAAGCGCTGCCAGTAGTGAGCAAGGAGATCTCCGAGTTCTCTGAGAGCTCTGAGTTCTCCGAGCACTCCGAGTTCTCCGAGTGCTCTGAGTTCTCCGAGCGCTCCGAGCGCTCCGAGTCCTCCGAGAGCTCCCAGTCCTCCCAGCCCTCCTCTCCCCTCCCCCTCTCCATCGACACCTTCCGCCCCGATGTGGCCCGCATGGCCGTCGAGGAGTTCGGTGCCGACCTCATCAACGACGTGAGCGGGGGCAGCGAGGCCATGTTCCGCATGGCCGCCCGACTGGGCAAACCCTATATCCTCACCTCCGTAGAGCCCGACCTGCGCTCCACACTGCTCACCTGCGCCGCCAAGGTGCAACAGCTGCGCGACTTCGGACAGAAAGACATCATCCTCGATCCGGGATTCGGATTCGGCAAGACACTGCAGCAGAACTTCGCAATACTCAACGAACTGGAGAAACTCCACGTGCTCGAACTGCCAATCATGGTGGGCTTCTCACGCAAGTCCATGATCTGCAGAACACTCGGCTGCACACCCGACGAGGCACTCGGCGGCACTACCGTGCTCAACACCATAGCACTCATGAAGGGAGCCGCCATCCTGCGCGTACACGACGTGAAGGCTGCTGCCGAGTGCATCGCACTCACCTCTCACCTCTCACCCCTCCCCTCTCCCCTCTCACCTCTCCCCTCCCACCATGTTCCTACAATTCAGTCTTAAAGACTTCATCGACATCCTGTGGGTAGCGCTCATGCTCTACTACATCTTCCGCCTCATGCGGGAGTCGCGCTCACTCAATGCCTTCGTAGGCATACTCATCTTCATCGTCGTGTGGTTCTTCGTGTCGCAGATTCTCGAGATGCGGCTCTTGGGCACCATACTCGACAAACTGGTGTCGGTGGGAGTCATCGCGCTCATCGTCATCTTCCAGAACGACATACGCAAGTTCCTCTTCGACCTCGGAGCACACCAGCGCGTGAGGGTGTTCATGCACTTCTTCTCGCCCAAGCGGGCCAAGGAGCGCGATCAGGCCGACCAGAAACGCGCCATCATGCCCATCGTCATGGCCTGCATGTCGATGGCCAAAGGCAAGGTGGGCGCACTCATCGTGATAGAGCGCCATTCCTCGCTTGCCGACATCGTGAGCACGGGCGACGTGATCGATGCCAACATCAACCAGCGACTCATTGAGAACATCTTCTTCAAGAACTCACCCCTGCACGACGGTGCCATGATCATTGCCAAGCGGCGCATTCTGGCCGCCGGATGCATACTGCCCGTAAGCCACGACTACGACATTCCGAAGGAGCTGGGACTGCGCCACCGCGCCGCCCTGGGCATATCACAGGAGAGCGACGCCCTCGCCATCATCGTGTCAGAAGAGACGGGCAGCATATCAGTGGCCAGCAACGGCGAGTTCCGCCTGCGCCTGTCAGCCGAAGGCTTGGAGTC
>DFJI01000018.1:23181-23530 GCA_002372235.1 Prevotella sp. UBA3675
TCTCCCCTCTCCCCTCATGCCCACCATTTCCCCCATCCTTGAACTTCAGCGCCAGCAGCTTCTGCTCCAGATGGAGTATGAAGAAGAGAAGCAAGCCTTCGCCCAGAAGGTAGATGCCATTGGCATGGAGCGGCGCATCAAGCGTGGCGATGCCTGGTGGCCCGTCCGCATCGGGCGCACTTACTATAACTCGCTCAACCAGCTCTGCGTCGAGGTGTTTCGCACCCAGACCGACGATGAGATCGACCACAACTTCGAGTTCGGACGACCAGTCGAGTTCTTCGTAACTAAAAATTCAGGAGCATCAATTCAAACTGAGAACTTAGAGCTGAGAATTGAGAGGTATGGT
>DFJI01000018.1:23619-87348 GCA_002372235.1 Prevotella sp. UBA3675
ACCATACCTCTCAATTCTCAGCTCTTAGTCCTCAGTCTGAAAAAACATCTCTCACCTCACACTCCAAGGGCACCGTCTCCTTCGTCGATAACGACCGCATGGTGGTCACCGTGCCCGACGGTATCTCCGTCGGGTCCCTCCCTCAGGAGGGTCTCGGCATACAGCTCTCCTTCGATGAGACCAGCTATCGCATGATGTTCGATGCACTCGACCGCACCATGCGGGCCAAGGGCCGGCTGGGCTATCTGCGCGACCTCTTCTACACCCCCACCCCCCGAAAAGGCAAAGGCGGCATGAGGGCCGAGACCTTCTCCTTTGCCGACCTGCACTTCCCCTATCTCAACCCCACACAGGAGCATGCCGTCAACGAGGTGCTCAGGGCCAAGGACGTGGCCATCGTGCACGGTCCTCCCGGCACGGGCAAGACCACCACGCTCGTCGAGGCTATCTACGAGACACTGCGCCGCGAGAGTCAGGTGCTGGTGTGCGCACAGAGCAACATGGCCGTCGATTGGATTTCGGAGAAACTGGTCGATCGGGGAGTCAACGTGCTCCGCATCGGCAATCCCGTGCGCGTTGACGACAAAATGCTCTCCTTCACCTACGAGCGCCGCTTCGAGGCACATCCCGACTATCCGCAGCTGTGGTCCATCCGCAAGGCCATCCGCGAGCTGCGCGCCCATCGCAAGCGTGGCGACAAGAACTACCATCAGAAGCTGGAACGGCTCAAAGACCGCGCCACAGCACTCGAGATAGGCATCAACCAACAGCTCTTCGGCGAGGCCCGCGTCATAGCCTGCACACTCGTAGGGAGCGGCCACAGACTGCTTGAAGGCATGAAGTTCGGCACCCTGTTCATCGACGAGGCCGCCCAAGCCTTAGAGGCCGCCTGCTGGATTGCCATCCGCCGTGCCAGTCGCGTGGTGCTGGCCGGCGACCACTGTCAGCTGCCCCCCACGGTGAAGAGCTATGAAGCCCTGAAGGGCGGACTGGGCAAGACGCTCATGGAGCGCATAGCCGAGCAGCGGCCCGAGGTGGTCACGTTGCTCACCGTGCAGTATCGCATGAACGAGGAAATCATGCGTTTCTCCTCCGACTGGTTCTATCACAACATGGTGCAGTCGGCACCAGAGGTGAAGTTCCGCAGCATCCTCGACCTCGACCGCCCCATGATGTGGATTGATACAGGAAACTACGATACCAAACAAACTGAAGCCCACCCCCAACCCCTCCCCAGGGGAGGAGAGTCTGTATGGACTCAGGAAGTCGAAGCTAACCAATCTCCCCTCCCCTCGGGAGGGGTAGGGGGTGGGGTTTACGGCTATTCCAATTCCTCCGAAGCTCGCCTCACCCTACTTGCCCTACGAGCCTATTTCGAGATAATAGGCAAGGAGCGCATCCTGAGCGAGCGGCTCGATGTGGGCATCATATCGCCCTACCGTGCTCAGGTGCAGCTGTTACGCAAGCTTGTGAAGAAGAATGAGTTTTTCAAGCCATTCCGCAGCCTCATCTCCGTGAACACTGTCGATGGCTTCCAAGGGCAGGAGCGCGACATCATCGTCATCTCCCTTGTGCGCAGCAACGATGAGGGCCAGATCGGCTTCCTGCGCGACCTTCGCCGCATGAACGTGGCCATCACCCGTGCCCGCATGAAGCTCATCATCCTGGGCGACCGCTCCACCCTCTGCCGCCATCCCTTCTACCGCAAGCTGTGGGAATACATAAAGAACCTGTAAGTAGCTGATAGAATCCGCAAAAAATGAAATCAGGCTGAAACCTTATTGAGGACTTCAGCCTGATTCTTCATTGTTCAGATGGTCGTAAAAGAGTCTTGCGACTACCGCATCATCACTTTGCGGGAACGACCGTTCTTATCGACAGTGATGTTGAGACCCTTGCGAGGCTGCTCCATGCGCATGCCGCGCAGATTATAGTAACGGGTGTCGCCCGTGCGCTCTGCTTGCTGCATCTGAATGTTCGTGGGATTATTGAAGATGGGATAGAAAGTCACCGCGCCCTTCTCAATCACCGCATCCGTCTGCCCCGGAACATAATTAGTGCCGCTACCGTCACTCATAGTGTTCCAGCCTGTGAACGTGAGTCCCTCCTTCTGGGGTGCCTCGCTGGTTAGCGTAGCTGTAAAGGCATACGGAATATTCAGCTCAACGCTGTCAATCGGCACGAAGTTCTCACAGCTGAAACTGCCGTCCTCTGCTTTCAACACCATGTTGAAGTCTCTTTGTGAAAGAATCTCTTGCTTAGTATCAGCAGGAATGAAAATGATGGCAGAACCTGTATTATTGAACATTAGGTTCATATTCATCACATTCTGAGTATTGAAGCTGCTGAGATCAAGCGTGGTAAGGCCGCTACAGTTATAGAACATACCTCTCATATTCGTCACATTCTGAGTATTGAAGCCGCTGAGATCAAGAGAGGTAAGGCCGCTACAGTAAGAGAACATATCGCTCATATTTGTCACATTCTCAGTATTAAGATTCTCTATTCCCTCAATGGATTGTAGTTTTGAGCACCCAGAGAACCAAGAAGCGGTGCTTTGAGGTTTGACATCCTTGAATGATTCATCGAAAACAACGGTTGTCAAAGATGAGAGGTTATAGAACCGCCACGGGCTAGATTTTATCACTACTTCACCCCTCCACACGTTTGTCACCGTCTGCCCGTTGAAATCATCACCAGAGGCGTAAACGGTTTCGGAATTAAGGAAAGTCAGGGTTGTGTTCCCCTCCGTCCAAACAGCCTGAGCTACGCAGACGAACACAGTTGGATAGAACGTTGTTTTACCTTTATATATAACGGCATTCTCTTGACCAGTCTGATATGTAATACCTGTGCCGTCGGCTTTCGTATTCCAGCCAACTACATAATGCGAGTTGTAAAAGTGGCCATTGTCAGTAATCGTCGCTGTGAACGTATGTGGAATATCAAATTCTATGTCCTCAACAGGGACGAAGTTTGCACAGCTGAAACTGCCGTCTGCTGCTTTCAGCACCATATTAGAGCTTTTTTGCGAAAGAATCTTTTGATTGGCATCAGCAGGAATGAAAATGATGGCAGAACCAGTATTCCTAAACATAGAGGACATACTCGTCACATTCTGAGTATTAAACCCACTGACATCAAGCGAGGTAATGCCACTACAACCAAGGAACATTTCGCTCATATTTGTCACATTCTGAGTATTGAACCCGCTGACATCAAGCGAGGTAAGGCCGCTACAACCAGCGAACATACTGCCCATATACGTCACATTCTGAGTATTGAAACCACTGACATCAAGAGAGGTAAGGCCGCTACAACCATTGAACATATAGCCCATATCCGTCACATTCTGAGTATTGAAACCACTGACATCAAGAGAGGTAAGGCCGCTACAACCATTGAACATATGCTCCATTTCCGTCACATTTGGGGTGTCAATGCTGCTTAAATCAAGCGAGGTAAGGCTGCTACAGCCAGAGAACATAGCGCTTATATTCGTCACATTCTGAGTATTGAAGCCGCTGACATCAAGCGAGGTCAGGCCGCTACAGCGATCGAACATACCTAGCATATCCGTCACATTCTGGGTGTTGAAGCTGCTTAGATCAAGCGAGGTCAGGCCGCTACAGTTAAAGAACATAGAGCCCATATCCGTCACATTCTGAGTATTGAAGCCACTGAGATCAAGCGAGGTCAGGCCGCTACAGCTCCAGAACATAGAGTTCATATTTGTCACATTCTCAGTATTGAAACCGCTGAGATCAAGAGTGGTAAGGCCGCTACAATAAGAGAACATACTTTCCATATTTGTCACATTTTGAGTATTGAAACTACTGACATCAAGCGAGGTAAGGCCACTACAGCCATCGAACATTGCTCTCATAGTCGTCACATTCTGAGTATTGAAGCCGCTGACATCAAGCGAGGTCAGACCGCTACAGTTATTGAACATATAGTCCATACTCGTCACATTCTGAGTATTGAACCCGCTGACATCAAGCGAGGTAAGGCCGCTACAACCAGAGAACATAGAGCTCATATTTGTCACATTCTGAGTATTGAAACCACTGACATCAAGAGAGGTAAGGCCGCTACAGCCAGAGAACATACCGCCCATACTCGTCACATTCTGAGTATTGAAACCACTGACATCAAGCGAGGTAAGGCCGCTACAACCAGAGAACATATGGTACATACTCGTCACATTCTGAGTATTGAAACCACTGAGATCAAGCGAGGTAAGGCTGCTACAGTCATAGAACATATTGTACATCCTCGATACATTTTGAGTATTGAAACCGCTGAGATCAAGCGTGGTAAGGCCGCTACAGTTAAAGAACATATTGCTCATATTCGTCACATTCTGAGTATTGAAACCGCTGAGATCAAGCGTGGTAAGGCCGCTACAGTTAAAGAACATACCGTCCATATTCGTCACATTCTGAGTGTTGAATCCGCTGACATCAAGCGAGGTAAGGCCGCTACAGCTTTGGAACATAGAGCTCATATTCGTCACATTCTGAGTATTGAAACTACTGACATCAAGCGAGGTAAGGCTGCTACAGCCTAAGAACATAGCGTTCATATCCGTCACATTCTGAGTGTTGAAGCTGCTGACATCAAGAGAGGTAAGGCCACTACAGCCATAGAACATATATTCCATACTCGTCACATTCTGAGTGTTGAAACCGCTGACATCAAGCGCGGTAAGGCCGCTACAGTTAAAGAACATATAGTCCATATACGTCACATTCTGAGTATTGAAACTACTGAGATTTAGCGAGGTAAGGCCGCTACAGTTAAAGAACATATCGCTCATATTTGTCACATTCTCCGTATTGAGATTCTCTATACCCTCAATGGATTGTAACTTTGAGCATTCATGGAACCAAGAATAGGTGCTTTGAGGTTTGACATTCTTGAACGATTCATCGAAAACAACAGTTGTCAAAGATGACCTGACAGAGGTGAGCCACATAGGCGTAGACAAGGTAGGCGATTTTGTCACATACTCTCCCCTCCACACGCTTGTCACCGTCTGCCCATTGAGATCATCACCTGGGGCATAAAGGGTTGGTGAACTGAGGAAAGTCAGGGTTGTGTTGCCCTCCGTCCAAACAGCCTGAGCTACGCAGACGAACACAGTTGGATAGAACGTTGTTTTACCTTTATATATAACGGCATCTGTCTGGCCTGCCTGATATGCGATGCCTGTCCCGTCGGCTTTCGTATTCCAACCAATGACATGACGCCCGTTGTAAAGATGGTCACTGTTACTTATCGTCGCAGTGAACGTATAAGGAATATCAAATTCTATGTCCTCAACAGGGATGAAGTTTGCACAGCTGAAACTGCCGTCTGCTGCTTTCAGCACCATGTTGAAGTCTCTTTGCGAAAGGATCTCTTCTTTAGTATTCGCAGGGATAAAAATGATAGCAGAACCAGTATTATAGAACATAGAACTCATTTCCGTCACATTCTGAGTATTGAAGCTGCTGAGATCAAGCGAGGTAAGGCCGCTACAGCCATCGAACATAGAGCCCATATCCGTCACATTCTGAGTATTGAAGCTGCTGAGATCAAGCGAGGTCAGACTGCTACAGTCACGGAATATATCCGACATCTCCGTCACATTCTGAGTGTTGAAGCTACTGACATCAAGCGAGGTCAGGCCGCTACAGCCCCAGAACATAGCGCTCATACTCGTCACATTCTGAGTATTGAAACCACTGACATCAAGCGAGGTCAGGCCTCCACAGTCAGCGAACATCCACTCCATATTCGTCACATTCTGAGTATTGAAGCTGCTGAGATCAAGCGAGGTCAGGCCGCTACAGCTCCAGAACATAGCGCTCATATTTGTCACATTCTCAGTATTAAGATTCTCTATTCCCTCAATGGATTGTAGTTTTGAGCACCCAAGGAACCAATAAGCGGTGCTTTGAGGTCTAACATCCTTGAATGACTCATCGAAAACAACAGTTGTCAAAGATGAACTGACAGAGTTTATCCACACAGGATAATCATCAGAGTTTGTCACATGCTCTCCACTCCACACTTCTGTCACCGTCTGCCCGTTGAAATCCTCTCCTTGGGCATAAAGTTTTTCGGAACTGAGGAAAGTCAGGGTTGTGTTGCCCTCCGTCCAGATGACCTGGGCGATGTTCTCAGCATGCGCTGCCATGTTTAGCAGCAGCGCTAAGAGAAAAAGTAAATGTCGTTTTTTCATTTTCTATTTGCTTTTTAGAGGTTAATAATAAAAAAAGTAGCGACTCCTTCAAAATGGCGGGACTGAACTACGATATGCGCGGACACAAAAAGAGCGCAGACCGCCATTTCCTGCTACAGGCCTACCACAGCCCCTAATCAACAATGGATGAGTCTGCGCCCTTAGAGAGCGCATACTCCATGTTGATTAGAATTGCCCGTTCATGCCTGTTTTGGAGGTGGTAGTTCGTAGCAGGAATTTTGAGCAAATAAAAAGTGCGTGTCCTCATCATAAAGATGGACACGCTGCAAATTTAGATATAAATGCTGAAAAATGCAAATAATTAGCGAAAAAACTGTGAGAACATCGAATATTCGGAGTGAGTCACATCATCTTTGCGACCGGTGAAGCCAAGTCCCATTTCATTTTACGATTAGTCTTTCAGACATCCGATGGGTACCACAAACACACCGTCTGGCCTTCTGTAAGCATACGACCCGACGGCAGTCAGAACCATCATGAACGACGGATTCTTCATCTTTGCAGTATCAATGGTCATAGCAAGGGTCTTCATGGCTTCTGCACCCTCGTTTATGAGTTTCTCTCCACCAAGTTTAATCTCTATCAGTGCGTATGTGCCATTTCGGCGGTGCAGCACAGTGTCGCATTCCAACCCAGAACTGTCACGATAATGATATAGCTTTCCGTCAAGGGCTTCAGCAAACACGCGCAAATCACGCACGGCCATATCTTCAAAGATGAGTCCAAACGAGTCTAAGTCATTCATCAAGTCGTCGGGTCCCAAGCCTAATGCTGCCGTACCGATACTGGCATCTATGAAATGGCGAGTGTCACTGGTCCGGATAGCCGATTTGCTACGTATGTTGGGATTCCATGCTGCCAGGTCTTCAACAACAAACAGCTTTTTCAATGCCTTGATGTAGTCAGCCACGGTATCCTCATCCAACGTATTGGCATCGTTCGACAGCATATCAGCCTTGATGGTTCCGTAAGACACCTGCTGAGAGACGTTGCGTGCATACGAACGCAACAATAGTCGCGCACGCTCAGCATTCCGCTTCACGCCATCTACGCGCTGCATGTCGCGTTCGCATACGTCATCCACATATTCAAAAGCCTGGTCTAAGGCTATTTCACCTTCAAGGAGTGTGGCCTGTGGCCATCCCCCCCTACAGGTCAGATAGGCTATGTCCTGCAATTTCAGACTGTTGGGCTGCGGCTCGAACGCCTCACCGTCAAACAGGCTCCGAAGACTGACGCTGCCAGTTGACTCGCCTGACTCAAACAGACTCATAGGACGCATCTTGATTCTGCCTATGCGTCCTGTTCCGCTGTGCACGGTATCCTCTGCTTGAGGCGTAACCGTAGATCCCGTCAGGATGAATTGCGAAAAGGCATTTCGCTTGTCTATCTCATTATGCAAATATTTTACCAGTTTTCGGTCGTTTGTGGAGATTTCGTTCGGTCGTTTGTGGAGGTTTTGCAAAAAGAATTAGGGACGGAGTGCTTCGGCAATGTCTTTCTCCACGTCGCTCATGCTGGCCGTAGGCTCATAGCGCTTCAGCACACGACCGTCGCGACCCACGAGGAACTTGGTGAAGTTCCACTTGATGTTGGGCTTCGCGGCATAATCGGCATCACGCTTCAGGAGCATGTTGTGCATCATCTGGCCCTTCTTGTCGTTGAGGTCGAAGCCCTCAAAACCGCGTTGCGACTTCAGATAGGCAAAGAGAGCCGACTCGTTGGGTCCGTTCACATCAATCTTGTTTCTTCATATCGTTTCTATGTTGATGCTCAATAGATTTATGCTGATGCTCAGTAAATCAATGCTGATGCTCAGTAAATTAATGCTGATGCTTAGTAGATTAATGCTGATGCTCAGCAGATATCAGTCTTTCACGATGAGCACGGTGGCGTAGGCTGATATGCCTTCCTCACGACCGGTGAAGCCGAGGTGCTCGGTGGTGGTGGCCTTGATGGAGATGTCGTCCTCGTCGCAGCCGATGATGTCGGCCATGCAGGCTTTCATCTCGGGAATGTGCGGATTCATCTTCGGGCGCTCGGCACAGATGGTGGCATCGATGTTGCCAAGCCGATAGCCCTTAGTGGCGATGAGCTCAACGGTCTTCTTCAAAATAATCTTGCTGTCCATGCCGTCGGTCTCGGCAGCCGTGTCGGGGAAGTGATAGCCAATGTCACGCATGTTGGCGGCTCCTAAGAGGGCATCGCAGATGGCATGTATGAGCACGTCGGCATCGCTGTGGCCCAGCAGTCCCTTCTCGTGCGGGATGCAGATGCCGCCCATCCATAGGGCGCGCCCGGAAACTAACTGGTGGACGTCGAAGCCGAAGCCGATGCGAAAGCGAAGTGATGAATGGGTCATAATGGTGGGTTGTAGGTGGGTGAGGTGGGTATTGTGGGGGTTGTGGGTTGATGGTGGGCTATTTCTTAAAGAGATCGCGGATGCCGTCGAAGTCGAAGGCGAGGGAGAAGCGGAGGGTGCGGTCGAGCGGGTTGTTCTGCGCGGTGGAGATGACGTAGCCCACATCGAGGGAGAACACACTCATGCGGAAGCCGCCACCTACGGTGAAATACTTACGGTTGCCCTTTGCCTCGGCCTCGTGATGATAGCCTGCACGCAAGGTGAACTTGTCGTTATAGCAGTATTCGGCGCCTATGCTCCACTGTATCTCCTGCAGCTCCTCCTTGAAGCCGCCCGGTGCATCGCTGAAGCTCTTGAATATGCCGTTGATGCTCGACACGTCGCTGTACTGGCGGCGCACTCGGTCCTGATAGTCGCTGTTGTTCTCGCCCACCTCCTGCACGGGCACCGTGGGCACCATGAGCTTGTTGGCATCGGCGGCTATGGTGAAGCGGTTCCACTCGTTGATGGGCACCATGAGCGAAGCGCCGAGGCGCAAGTTGGCCGGTAGGAACTGGCTCTCCTCATCGCCATAATAGGAAATCTTACTGCCTATGTTGCTGGCGTGCAGACCGAGTCCGAGCTGGCACTCGCGGTTGCCTATCATCACATAGTTATTATAATAGATGCCTATGTCGGCAGCGAAGGCCGATGCGGGCTTCGAGTCTTCAGAATAGTCGTATCGCAGGTCACTGTATATCCATCGTATGGCAGCACCCAATGAGAAGGTCTCGCTCAGCATGCGCGAGTAGCCCACGTCGATGGCCATCTCGTATGGCTTCACGGTCATGGAGGCATCCTCGCCGTTGATGTCGGTATAGACCTCGCCGAGCGAGAAGTATCGCAGCGAAGCCGAGAGCGCTCCGTAGTCGCCTATGCGATAGTAGCCTGCCACGTATGCCAGGTCGATGTCGCTGACGAGTCTTCGGAGCCACGGTGTGTAGTTGAGCGACAGTCCTGCACGGCTGATGCAGAAAGGATACTTGGCCAGGTTCCACGCCTGCGAGTTCACGTCAGGGTCGGTAGCGCAGCCCACGTCGCCGAGTCCGGCAGCACGTGCATCTGGAGCGATTGTTTGCGAAATGACAGCATGCTCCACAGGGTTGAACGTGTTTGTCTTATAGTCTTCGGCCTGAGCGGCTTGCATCGACATGGCAGTCACGAACGAGAGCAAAATACTTTTCTTCTTATTCATCACCTATTAAAACGCAGGTGTTCCTCATTTATTGCCTACGACGATGAGTTTCTGTGCAGCCGATGCCTCTGTGCTGCCATTCGAGCTGACGAGCACCCTGTAGAGATAGAGCCCTGTGTGGAGGCGGTTGCCGCTGCCCACGTTCAGGTCCCAGTCGATGGCGTAGGTCTCGTCTTGTGGCACTCCCCTCTCGGTTCTGCGCCAGAGCACGCGCCCTGAGGTGTCGAATATCTCGAGCGTCACGTCCAGTTCACTGCCTATGCGGTTGTGTGTGAAGAGGAATCGTGTGTTGGTCTTAGCCGGATTGCGCACGCAGATGATGTTGAGCAGTTGGGGCTGCAGTGTGGGATCGACGACGAACTCCAGCTCGGCGGTCGATGAGTTGTTCAGTATGTCCCATGCGCGCAGCATCAGCTTGTGCCTGCCCTCCTCGAGTGCTGGAATGCTGTAGCCCACGGTTCCGCTGCAGTAGTCGCCGAAGTTGTATTGGAAATAGCTGTTGAGCACGTAGGTCTTGGCCATGTCGTTGTCGATGATGAGCTCCAGGTCGTGCCCGATGCCGCTTCCAGCCACGTTGATGCCGTCAACGTCGTGCAGCTCGGCATAGAAATAAGGTGTGCTGTTCACGGTGCCTCCGTTCTCAAACGAGCGGTCGTTCAGATAGCAGTAGATGGAGGGGCCCGTGTCGTCGAGTCCCACCTCGCCCGATCCGTTCATCACGAAGTTCTCCTCCACTCCGTGCGATATGACCGTCTTGTCGTTGTTGATGGCATAGAGCAGTATCTGTGCGCACTCGTCGCTGTAGCTGATGTCGCGCGGCACTGCAAATGCCACCACGAAGTTGCCGTTACTCACGCTGTCGCTGCCGCTATAGATGGTGCTTGGCCGGTCGGTATAGGTCATGGCCGTCGAGGTGCTGTTCTTCTTGCAGGTGATGGTCTCCTCCACGTCTCTGACGATGATGGTGGCCACGCCGCTGAAGTCGCTCTGCCCCTCGATGTGTCCCTTCACTACGGCGCGCGAGCCAGCGGCGAGCTTCAGCGGCTCGCTGCCCGTGAGGGGCTGTCCGTTAATCTCGTCGATGACGGCCTTGGCCGTGGGCATGGCCAGCCGCAGTGCGGGGTCGCCCAGGAAGTTATAGTTCAGCTTGTTCACCGTGCGGTCGCCGCCGCCTTCCACCAGTTCGCACTTAGCCCTGCGCACGGCCTCGGCCATTGTGACGTAGCGCCCGTCGCTCTGCTGCGTGAACAGATGCTTCATGAACAGCCGGTTGATGGCCAGGTTGCGCTCCATGAACACGGTGCGCGTGGTGCCGAAGAAGGCGATGGCTCCGCCTTTCTGGTTGAAGAGTGCCTTCTCGCCGATGTTGTCGATGTGGGTGTCGAAGGGCATGATGTCGCACGAGGCCGTGACCCAGAGCGGCAGCCGCATGGAGGTGGCCTCGCCGAAGTCGGCCAGCTGCAGCACCTGCTCGTGCGACAGGCAGTAGGCCGAACCGTGTCCGTTGTAGTTCATCACCAGTGCGCCGTCGCGCATCTGCTGCCTGAGCAGTCGTCTCACGTCGGGATAGCTGTTGCCCGTGGCGGTGGTGGTGCGGGCGTATGCATCCCAATAGACCTTCTTGATGTTATAGGCGTGGTCCATGCCGTGTATGAGCGTGGCCAGCTCGTCGGCAGCGGCCATGTGCTGATTGTCGTCGCCGTCGTCGCCCATGAAGCAGAGCAGGTTCTGCCAGGCTCCGGCATTCACGTTGTTGGTGTAGTCCGTAATCTTGTCAACGGCGATGGTGGCCTCGGCCTCTGTGCGTGCCGAGATGCGGCCCACGGCCACGTCGGGCTTGCCCATGTTGTTGTCGATGCGCTCGCCGTCGTCGAGCAGGCAGTAGTAGTCGTCGCTCACGTAGCAATAGACGTTGCTGAACGAGTTGTCGCTCTCATAGCACAGCAGGAAGTTGTCGGGGTTCTGTCCCTTGAACTCGCTGGTGAGCATTCGGTTGTCCCACACTCCGTCGCCGAAGAGCAGCAGGTATTTCGGAATCTGGCTCTCGTCGGTGGCGCGGTCGTAGAACATCTTCAGGTATCGGCGGTAGGCATTGGCGTCGGGTGTGCCGCTTGAGAACTCGTTGTAGAGCTCGTCGGCAGTCACCACGCGCACGCTGATGCCGTCTTTCTGCTCGTGGAGCGTCTTCAGCCGTTCGGCCTGTGCGCGCAGCAGCTGCGATGTGGGCACGATAATCACCATGTCCACCGCGCCGTCGGCATGGCGGTCCTGATTGGTCACCTGTCCCACCACCGTCGGCTCGGGTGCTGCGCTCAGGTCGATTGCCTTGGGCTGGTCCATGGTGAGGGTGATGTGGTCCAGTCGCATGTGTGCGGTGATGCCCGATGTCTGTAGCAGCTCCACGGTGTTCTCTCCCACGTTGAGCGAGCTGAGGTTGAAGTGCCATGTATAGGTGGCCACCGAGCTGTAGGTGGTCTTCTCGCCAAAGTAGCTCACGCCCTTTCCTGTGGTCTCGGCATTGACCACGATGCTGCCCACCTGCTGTCCGTTCACCACCACGCTGGCTGCGCAGTAGCCGTCGTAGGTCATGGCCACTGAGAGCGTGGCGTTGGGGCTCGACGAGGCGAGCGTGTAGCTGATGGGGGTCCGCGCGCTGAGCGGTGTCTTGGTGTAGAGGTTGCGCCCGCCGTGATACCAGGAGTACTCCTCGGGCTCTACCAGCGAGTGATAGTTGTTGGGGTGCAGGGTTGCCGTGCTGCGGAACGTCTGCTCGTCCACGGTCAGTGGCTCGGCATCGCTCTCGGTCAGGAAGTAGTAGGCCACGCTGCTGTAGTTGTTGCGCTTGCGCAGCCGCTCGGTGGCCGACGGCCAGTTGACGGGTCCCACGGCATGAAACAGCCGTCGGCCTCCCACGTTGCAGGTGGGCACCTCCTTCAGGTCGTCGGTGGCGCGCAGATACTCGTCGGTGAGTATCTCGGGCTGCAGGGCTCCGCCATAGCCATAGACCTTCACCTTCGACGGATTGCTGAAGCCGGCCTTCTGCACCAGCTGGTCGCTCAGGCAATAGACGCCCGTCTCGGGAATGCTGATTTTCACCCATCGCCCGCTGGCCAGCACTGAGTGGTCGGCATAGCGGTCGGCAGCCGTTGTGGCGGCAGCAGCGGCCTTCCGCTGGCCGCGCGCGGTGGCCGGTGCCTGTGCATCGACCTTCAGCATGAAGCTCACCAACTTCTGATAGCGGCCCTCACGCATCACCAACGGCACGAACGACACGTCGAGGGCGCCGCGCTTGCGGGCCACCGTGAGGCGCTGGTCCACCACGGGCATCTCGGGCAGGGGTGCTCCCCCGCTGATGCGCTGGTAGCGGGCCACGTCGGTGGGGTTCATATCTATGAATTCGGGATAGACGATGCTCACGCTATAGATGGAGTCGGCATAGTCCGTGCCCAGGTCTATCTGGTAGTTGAAGCTGGGCAACAACGAGTCGAGCTTCACCTCGCCGGCTGTGAGGTTGAAGAACCGCTGTGCCGAAGCGCCGACCGACAGGCAGGCTGCGGCCACGAGTGTCAAGATATATCTTTTCATAAACATGTTGTTTCGTACTTTCTATAACGCTAAGTCATTTAGTTTTATTGTGTGTATGTGGGCATGCATGCGCTCAGCGCACCACCTTGCGCGTGTGTCCCTGACGGTCGCGCATCAGGTAGATGCCGCGCCGCCCGGGCCGCGCCACGGGCTTGCCGTCGAGCGTGTAGTAGCCCGCAGGCTGAGGTGTGGCCGTGGCGGGTGTCGCGATGGCGCTGATGTTTCCGGCCATCAGGTCGCCGAGCAGGCGCGTCTCCTGCTGCAGCCGGGCGTTGGTGAAGGCCGGATCGGCCACCGCCGGCTCATAGACGTTGGCCAGATAGTCTGTCAGGGCTTTGCGCACGGCTGCCGAGAGTGCCCCTCCGCCGAGGGCCTCACGCGCCCTCTGGGCCGTCTCCTTGTAGTCTCCCCACAGACGGGCGTTCACGGCCAGCGTGTCGGCCAGCCACATGATGCGCTTCACGACCGTCGTCCCCATCAGCTTGTTGTTGATGGTCAGGTTGAAAGCCGCGTCATAGTTGTCGCGATACGACTTCGACACGGTGATGCCGTCGTAGTTCTGGTGCATGTTGGGCAGCTCGTCGTTCCACCGCTTGTAGGCATCGGCCTTGCTGCCGAAGTAGGTGAGCTGGAAGTCGTCGAAGCAGCTCCAGTCGGCCTCCAGCAGTCCGCGCTTCTTCACGCCCAGTGTGAGCTGATGGTTGTCGATGGCCACAAACAGCGTGTTCTTGTAGGCATAGAGCGAGTGCATGTAGTGCTCAGCCGCCTCCATGTCGTCGGGTATGTAGTAGGTGCGTGTGCCGTCGGTGTGGCTGGCTTCGCGCCCCACGCCGCGCGACTTCACCACCATTCGCGAGTAGGGCGACACGATGGGCCAGGCCAGCGTGTCACTGCCGCTCACGGCATAGAGGCGAGCCAGCTGCGAGCAGTCGTCCTTCAGTGCGTAGTGGCCGTAGGCCGCATCGGCATTGCCGGCACGGTAGAAGGCGTTCACGCTCACGGCATAGACGCCGTTGGGCAGTCCGCTGATGGTCTGATAGGTGTCGAAGGTGCGGTTGTAGTGCTCGGCATTCTCCTTCGGACTGGCTGCGCCGAAGGCATCGCCCTGCCAGCCGGTGGTGAGAATATTGGAGTTGAAGGCCGGGTTGGTGATGAGCGGCGTGAGGCTGACGGTGCTGCTGGCCGAGGCGTCGGTCTCCTGAACCTGAGTCAGGTCGGTGAGATAGCGGAAGTTATGGTTCTTCAGACTGTTGACGGCCTGCAGGCCCATCGTCTGATAGTTGCCGCTCCAGTCCACTCCGGCATAGTCCATGAGCACGATGCCCGCAGGGCCCACCGGACTGGCCTCGTTGGACAGGAAGTCCACGACGGCGGCATTGGTGTAGGAGGCATTCTCACGGTAGCCGTCGCTCTTCGACAGCTGTATGCCGAAGATTTTGCCCACCTGCGAATAGGCCGAAGCCAGGTTGAACACCCACACGGTGCTCTTCAGATTGCGCTTGCCACTGGCATCGAGCAGCTGTCTCACAGCCGCCACCTTGCGGTCGATGTCGCCACTGGCATGGGTGTCCGAAAAGTCCTGCACGTAGAGCTGGGCCCGGGCATTGTTGGGGCCCACGATGCTGCCGCTGGTCTGCAGCGCCCAGTCTATGTCGCCCGTCCAGCCCTGGAAGAAGCCGCCCACGGGCGTGTCGGCATAGGCATCGCGGCTGAGCAGCAGTATCTTGCCCCGCACATCCTTCAGCTTCAGGTCCTTGCGGAACGGCACGAAGAAGTCCTTCAGGTCGTCCTCGCCCAGCAGGGCGAGCAGCCGGGCCGGATATTTGCCGCTGTCAATCTGGTCGCCCTCTTCGGCATGGAGCAGGTGAATCACGGCAAACTCGGAGGGATTGGCCACCAGCAAGTCGCGCAGCATGCGCAGCGCATTGTTGAACCTCAGCTTTGTGGGCACCACGCCGTGATTGATGTTGATATAGTCGTCGTAGAGCGCCGGGCGCATGTCGAACGCGCGCACGCCCAGCTCCCACTGCTCCGGAATCTTCACGTCCTGCGTCTTGGCATAGTCGTCGCCAAACGAGCCGAAGAGTGAGTTTGTGAATCCGTGGCTGGTGGCCGAATCGTGAGTGCCCGGAATGGAGAGCACCGACACCAGTGTGTTGTCGGGCAGACGCTTCATCCAGTTATCGGCATGGAGCGATGTGGCAGTGGCCGCAAACGCAAGCAGTAAGGAGCACCATTTTTCCATCTTTTTGCTGTCAGTTTTTGGTTTTTGCGGCAAAGATATGAATAAAATCATGAATCACCAAACTTCGCCTCTCCGTTTTTCACTTTCGCGCTCCCTTCCCGACCCCTTTCAGGCTCTTTTCAGTTCCCTTCCCAACCACTGTCAAGCCCTTTTCGGTTCCCTTCCCGCCCTTTTTCAGGCCCTTTCAGGCCCGTTTTCCGGGTTCCGTCGTCATTCAGCCTGAATCACGATGCGATTTCGGCAGTTTCACAAAACGATTCAGCCAAAATCGTTTCGTCATTTCGCCTAAATCATTTTATGATTTCACCTAAATCGTTCTGTGATTTCGGCAAGATGGCAGCGCCATACAGCCTAAACGATGCAACGAAGCACCGCAAAAGGGCGACGAGTGTATGGGTTTAATGAAAATTAACTGTCACATTCGGCATATCTATGCTTTATTTCGTAACTTTGACCCCAAAAAGATTGAAAGAGACCTTCAAGATAATGAAAAAACTGTATATCGAGACTTACGGATGCCAGATGAACGTGGCCGACTCTGAGGTCGTGGCCTCTGTGATGCAGATGGCGGGCTACGAGACTTGCCAGAGTGCTGAGGAGGCCGATGCCGTGTTCCTGAACACCTGCTCGGTGCGCGACAATGCCGAGCAGAAGATATATCACCGATTGGAGGCACTGGCGGCACTCCGACGGCAGAGACTTGCAAAGCTCCCCTCAGGAGAGGCTGGAGGCGGACTAATCATCGGCGTGCTGGGCTGCATGGCCGAGCGCGTGAAGGACGACCTGCTGCAGCACCACCATGCCGACCTCGTGGCCGGACCCGATGCCTATCTGTCGCTGCCCGACCTCATCGCACAGGCCGAGACGGGCCACAAGGCCATCAACATTGAGCTATCGACCACTGAGACCTATCGCGAGGTGGTGCCGCAGCGCATCGGACTGGGCCACAAGATTGGCGGTTTCGTGAGCATCATGCGCGGCTGCAACAACTTCTGCCACTACTGTATCGTGCCCTACACCCGAGGACGCGAACGCTCACGCGACGTGGAAAGCATCCTGCGCGAAGTGCGCGACCTGCGCGACCGGGGATTCAAGGAGGTGACACTGCTGGGGCAGAACGTGAATAGCTATAAAAGCCTCACCCCCAACCCCTCTCCGATTGGAGAGGGGAGTATATACACTCTTCAAGCACAAAGTCTAATCACTCCCCTCTCCAATCGGAGAGGGGGCGGGGGTGAAGCTTCTGTGGGTTTCTCCACCCTCCTTCGCCTTGTTGCCCGTGAGGTTCCCGAGATGCGCATCCGCTTCACCACCTCGCATCCGAAGGACATGAGCGACGACACACTGCGCGTCATTGCCGAAGAGCCCAACGTGTGCAAGCACATTCATCTGCCCGTGCAGAGCGGATCGGACCGCATCCTGAAACTCATGAACCGAAAATATACGCGCGAGTGGTACCTGGACCGCGTGGCCGCCATACGACGCATCATTCCCGACTGCGGACTCTCGACCGACATCTTCGTGGGCTACCACGACGAGACTGAGGAGGACCACCAGCTCTCGCTCTCGCTCATGCGCGAGGTGGGCTACGACTCAGCCTTCATGTTCAAGTATAGCGAGCGACCGGGCACCTACGCCTCGAAGCACCTGCCCGACAACGTGCCCGAGGAGGTGAAAATTCGCCGACTGAACGAGCTCATTGCCCTGCAGACCGAGATTTCGGCACAGCAGAACAAGAAGGACGAGGGCAAGGAGTTCCTCGTGCTCATAGAGGGATTCTCGAAGCGCAGCCGCAGTCAGCTGTGCGGACGGACCGAACAAAACAAGATGGTGGTGTTCGACCGCGAGCCGCTCGATGCCGACGGCAAGACGGGCGCCCACATCGGCGAGACAGTGCGCGTGCGCATCACCGGCTCCACCAGCGCCACGCTGCTGGGCGAAATCGTTTGAACCACCACAGTAGGGCTTATGCTGCAACGCTTGACATATCTGCTCCGCATCTGGCTGCGCACCATGCTGCTGTTCATCGTGGCCAAGCTGGTGTTCATGCTGTGCTACGTCGGCTCAGAGTCGTTCGCCGTGACCGATGTCTTCGCCGTGGTCTGGCATGGGCTCTCGCTCGACTTCTCTACCTCGCTCTACATTCTCGCATTCCCCTTCCTGCTCACGATTGCTGCCGTATGGACCAAGGTGAGCAGCATCGTTCTGGGAGCATACTACGCACTCATCGCCGTGGCACTCGCACTGGCGTTCGTGGCCGACACCAGCCTCTATGCGTTCTGGCGCTTCAAGCTCGACGCCTCCTGCCTGTCCTATCTGTCCACGCCCACCGAGGCCATGGCCAGTGTCAGCACGGCCTATCTCCTGCTGCGCCTGCTGCTGGTCGTGGTGCTGGCCGTAGCCATCTTCTTCGGCTACACCGCATGGACGGGCAAGCTGCACTTTCGCGGCAGCAAGGTGCCGCGAGTGCTCGAGACGGCCATCTACATCATGGCCATACCGCTCTTCGTCATCGGCATCAGGGGCGGCATCAGCGAATCGACCACCAACATCGGACAGGTGTATTTCTCGCAGAACCAGTTTCTGAACCACGCTGCGGTGAACCCCGTCTTCAGCTTCTTCGCCTCGATGGAGCGCTCGGCCAACCATCTGCCCGACTATCACTTCATGGACGACAGCGAGGCCCGACGCATCGTGGGCCAATACTATAACACGCAGAGCATCAGGCCCGACACGCTGCTGCGCACCAAGCGCCCCAACGTCGTGGTGGTGCTCATGGAGAGCTGCGGCGCCATCTTCACCCAACTGGAGGGCCGCCCCGACGTGATGCCCCGGCTGAACCGGCTCATGAGCGAGGGCATCTGCTTCGACAGCTGCTATGCCAACTCGTGGCGCACCGACCGAGGCACGGTGTGTACGTACAGCGGCTACCCCTCGTTCCCCGTATCGTCGGTCATGAAGATGCCGGCCAAGACGCGCTTCCTGCCCGGCATGGCACGCACACTGGCACGCAAAGGCTACCGCACGCACTATCTCTATGGCGGCGACATCAACTTCACCAACATGCGCAGCTATCTCATCTCGACAGGATTCGAACAGCTCACGTGGAAAAAAGACTATACCAAGGAGGAGCAGCAGTTGTCGGAATGGGGCGTGCAGGACCACATCACCTTCAACACCTTGGCAACACTCACGCACCGCTACGGCGACAGCCGCGAGCCATTTTTCATCGGCTACTCCACCCTCTCCAGCCATCAGCCCTGGACGGTGCCCGTGAGCCAGTTCGACGACGAGATTCTGAACTCGTTCTACTATCTGGACCAGTGCATCGGGCAGTTCGTTGACTCCCTCCGGCAGACACCACTCTGGGACAATCTGCTCGTCGTCCTGCTGCCCGACCATTCCATTGACTACGACGGCGTGGGCGAATTCGACCGCCGTCACAATCACATCCCGATGGTGTGGGTGGGCGGTGCCGTCAGCCAGCCGCGCCACATCAGGCAGGTGTGCAACCAGACCGACCTGGCCGCCACGCTCTTCGGACAGATGGGCATCCGCCACGACGACTTTGCCTATAGCCGCGACGTGGTGAGCCGCAGCTACCGGCGCCCCATCGCCGTGCATACGTTCAACAATGCCATCTCGGTGATTGACCGCACGGGCTTCGCCGTCTATGACTTAGACACGCACAAGCTCATCGTCAACGACTCGCCCGATGCCGAGCGACTCATCAACGTGGGAAAGGCCGTGCTGCAGTCGGTTACCAAGGATTTTAAGCAGATGGAATAAAAAAAGCTGAAATTTGCAACCGCTCCGAACGGCCCTACTCCATTTGGCCAGTCATGCGGAAATAGCGCTCCATGACCATTAGTGAAATAAGGGACTCTTGCGCCTTATTGAAAAACTGGCGGCAATACTCATGGGCATTCTCCACAATGGCACGCGCCTCGGCAGGATGCTCGTCGTAATAGTTGAGTTTCTCAATCAGGTCGCTACAGTCGGGCTTGATGCTGACGAAATGCTCGCCAGGCACCAAGCGGCCTTCCATGAACCACGTCTCATAGACCAAAGGCGGCGAGACGGCCAAGCTGTTCGAGTTCATCACCCACTTCAGGTTGCTGGCCACGTCGTTGCCCTCAAGACTGAGAATATACTTGAACTTCAGATGAGCATAAACAGACATTTCGCCCTTCTGCCTCATATTAGGCGGATAGATGGAATTTGTAGAAGTGTCAAGTATATCCAACTGTGGACAGTCAAAATAATTCTCTATCAGATTCATTCGAACTGGCTTACTGTGGATAGCGCCCCGGAAAATAGCACGATTCTCTTTCTGCTCGAAGGGGATAGGGTCGCGGAAGAACATGAAGTGGCGCACCTTATCCATGTTGATGAGCACCGAGTTGGGGTTTGACCTCGAAGCCTCGATAGGACGGCTTTTCACGATGGTGGGCACCGCGAAAGTTTGGGTGATGTCACCTGGCGCAAAAGCCCAACGGAACGATTCCGGGAAATAGCGGTTCCACTCATAAGAGTCGAAGAAATAGACACTGGCATAGCCCCTGTGGGCATAGTGCTGTTCGCCCAATGTGGCGCACGTCGGCGGCAAGGCCACAGGCTCGGAAAGACGATTATAATATGTCACACGCTCCATGACATAGTCTTGCTGGGATGCCGACAGCTCATCGAAGCGGCGCAACAACGCATCACGACGCGAACGGGTGAACCAACGCGGCGTCATCAGCCTCAACGCACCGCCTACATAGTATGGCAGATGTAAGTTCTTCCTCACACCGCCAAAAGACTTGTAATAGAATGATTTTAAGCCCATATAGAAAAGAACCTGCTATTTTTTATGGGACAAAGTTAAGCCTAAATAGAGGAAAAGGAGAACATCATTCTGTTAATTTTACATAATCATTATCGAAAACAAACAGAACATTTGGGCTATTCGATTATTTCTGACTAATTTTGAAAGCACAAAACCCAGGATTTCAAAAATCAAGATAAGAATGAAGAGAACATATCTGTCACAACTATGGAACAGAATACAAGGAAGCAGCCTTTCTCCACTCACTTCAATACTCATTAACCTTCTTTTAGCCTATGCAGCCTACGGCATCGCCCGCGTTGCATACTTGCTCGAGAACTGGAGCTATTTCGCCCATAGCCTGACACTCGAAGTCGTGCAGGGGGCTTTGGTCTTCGATACGGCGGCCATCCTCGTGACCAATATTCCATACGTGGTGCTGATGCTCCTGCCGCTGCACTGGAAAGAGACCCGCCTGTGGCACCGCATCTGTCAGACGGTGTTCGTGGCCGTAAATACCGCTGCACTGGCTATCAACCTGGCCGATGCCGTCTATTTCCCCTACACCCTGCGCCGCACCACCACAACGGTGTTCGATGAGTTCCATAATGAACACAACATCAATAGCATCCTACTGACCGAATCGCTGCATCACTGGTATCTCTTTGTCCTGGCCGCACTTGTTGCCTGGGCATTGTGGCACTTCTACGTCACGCCGAACCTGAACCGAAAACAATTATCGTGGTGGCGCTACGACCTGACCACACTACTATCACTGGCTGCCATCGCCCCGTTCGTGGTGGCAGGCATACGCGGCGGCTTTGCTACTGCCGTGCGCCCCATCACCATCAGCAATGCCAATCAGTATGTGGACCGCCCCACCGATGCGGCACTCGTGCTCAACACTCCCTTCGCCATCTATCGCACCATCGGCAAGAACCTGTTCGTGGTGCCCGAATATTTCGATAGCGAGGAGGAACTCGAGGCGGTCTTTAGCCCGATTCATAGAAGGGAGAGCTCGGAGGGCTCGGAGAACTCCGAGAACTCCGAGCCCTCCAAGAACATCGTCATCCTCATTGTCGAGAGCTTCGGTCGCGAATACATCGGAGCCCTGAACGAGCACCTGGAGAACGGACACTATCGCGGCTACACACCCTGCATCGACTCGCTCATCAGGCACAGCATCACCTTCCGCTACTCCTTCTGCAACGGGCGCAAGAGCATCGACGGCATGCCGTCTATCCTGAGCAGCATCCCCATGTTCGTGGAGCCCTTCTTCCTCACCCCGGCTTCCATGAACCGCGTCACCGGCATCGCCGGACTACTGGGCGCAGAGGGCTACTCAACGGCTTTCTTCCACGGAGCACAGCGCGGCTCAATGGGCTTCATGGCATTCGCCCGCGCCACCGGCTTCCAGCAATACTACGGACGAGAGGACTATGAGGCCGACACGCGCTTTGGCGGCAATGCCGACTTCGACGGCATGTGGGCCATCTGGGACGAGCCCTTCCTGCAATACTACTGCACTAAGATGTCGGAGATGAAGGAACCGTTCATGACGGCTGTGTTCACCGCTTCGAGCCATCACCCCTACACCGTGCCCGAGAAGTACAAGGACACTTATCCCGAAGAGGGCATCGAAATCCATAAGTGCATACGCTACACCGACATGGCCCTGGGCCGATTCTTCAGCGAAGCCAGCCGCCAGCCGTGGTTCAAGAACACCATCTTCGTGCTCACCAGCGACCACACCAACCAGAGCGACCACGCCTACTATCAGACCGACATCGGCGGCTTCTGCTCGCCCATCATCATCTTTGAGCCGGGCAACACGCAGCGTAAGCCGGAAATACAGGAGAAGATAGCGCAGCAGATTGACATACTGCCCACGGTGATGGGCATGCTCAACTACAAGAAGCCTTACTTCGGCTTCGGCATAGACCTGCTGAACACGCCTGCCGAAGACACCTGGGCGGTGAACTATCTGAACGGCATCTACCAGTACGTGAAGCACGGCCACGTGATACAGTTCAACGGAGAGAAAACCACCGCCGTTTACTCGCTGCAGGACTCGCTCATGCAGCACAACCTGCTTCAGGAACCTGAAGCGCAAGCCGACGATTCAGGCTTCACGCTTCACACTTCGCTTCCCAAGATGGAACGCGAGCTGAAGGCCATCATACAACAGTACATGGAACGCATGACAGAGGACAGAATGCTGCCCTGACGATATATCAGCTGGGGATATATAAATCATCAAACTTGCGAAAAAGGACATTAAAGGTGGCAAAGTCCGACAACTCCAACCGAACGTCGGTATTCACCATCCAATAAAGGCGAGTGTCATGATACATGGTAGCTACCAACGAGAAAGTGCTGGGAGGGCCTATTAAGTAGTGGCAATGCGAAAACAGGCAAAGGTCCTCTGCCGGACTGCCATTGGGGAAATGCACCCTTGCCGGTGCGAGTTCGCGCTCATACTGCTCAACATCCATTCTCGGGTCATTTCCGCAAACATAAATCTCTATCTTCTTGTCTGGAAATAATTGGCAGAACTGTTTTGCCACGGAAACGTATTGATTATCACTATAATAGTAATGGCCTCCACACCATCTTGCATAGTCGCCACGGCGAACGTGGATTCCTAACCTGACCACATCAGTGTTCGTCCCCAATCGCATGGCAACAGTCTTCTCTACTCTCTCAGAGAAAGCAAATAAATCAATAATCTCATTCTTGTATTTCTCAAACAAGTCATAATAACGTACACACCATCCCATAGCCAACACATGGCGATGGCTCAACATGACTTGTTCTTGCTGTGTATATTCACTTTGCAAATTTCCAAACTCGACAGTTGGTATCAATCCCATCCGAGCCGCCGTCTTAGCAACCAAATATACAAAGAAATTATGATAAGGCAGATTGCTTATCCGAAATTCAGGATATTTATGTGCAAAACGCATTGACATCGTCGCCCTGCCATTCTCCCGCCCCCAAGCATAAAGATGGCCATACTGCAAAATGTTATTACACAGTTGTCCCTTGTCTGTAACAAATATCATCTATAAAAACTTGTATTATTTGAATACAAACTTATGCAAAAATCTTCTCAGGACAATTAAGCTTTTCCGTTATTTAAGCTTTCTTAAGAGAATCTCCACAAAAATATTCTAAAATCAAGTATTACATGAAAAATATAAGCATATTTTTGCTGTTTTCAAAATTAAGTACTATCTTTGCAAAATTACCAATCTGACATAGCAGCATGTACTATATAATTTTCTTTTTCGGGTTTCTGCTTTCGCTCCTTCCCCTTCGCATCCATTATGTTTTTTCCGATTTGCTGTATGTCTTCATTTATAAGCTTTTCAGCTATCGAACCGATATCGTCAGAAAAAATCTCACCACCTCTTTCCCTGAAAAGACACCAGCAGAATTGAAGCAAATAGAGCATCGGTTCTATCACTGGTTCTGCGACTACTTAGTTGAGACCGTGAAAATGCTTTCTATGTCAAAAAAGCAAATCAAGAAGAGAATGAAGTTTGACGGCATAGAACAAATCAACAACGAATTGAGGCAAGGCCATAGCATAACCGTGTACTTGGGGCACTACTGCAACTGGGAATGGGTCACCTCATTAGGATTACACATTCCGCCAGGGACGAAGGCTGCTCAGCTTTATCATCCCATTGAGAATAAAGCCATCGACCGTCTGTTTTTATACTCACGCAGCCGCTATAACGCCTGCTGTCTGGAAATGAAAGAGGCTTTCTCAATTCTCAGAGAGTGGAAACAAAAAAAAGTGCCCAGCGTCACAGGCTATATCTCAGACCAAGTGCCTGGTTACAATAGCATGCACTACTGGCCCATGTTTCTTAACCACGACACGCCTGCATATACCGGTGCCGAACGAATAGCACGCATACTGGACACACCTGTGTACTATTTCGACATCTACAGGCCAAAACGCGGCTACTATACCATCAAAGTCACAAAAATATGCGATGAGCCCAATAAGCTGCCAAAATTCTCCATCACCGAACAGTATTATCGACTGCTGGAAAATTCCATCAGACGTTCTCCCGAATTCTGGCTGTGGAGCCATAACCGCTGGAAGCGAACCAGAGAAGAGTTCAATGCTCTCTTCAGTGAAGAAGAGAGAAAACGCATTCTTAACAAGTTATAAAAACGTCTATGATTAGTATTATCGTCCCAGTTTACAACGTAGAGCCCTATATCGAACAATGCATCGAATCTGTATTGAGGCAAACATACGGATGTTGGGAACTATTACTGATTGACGATGGCAGCACCGATGGTTCGGCTAACATCTGTAGGTCTTATGCCGACAAAGATGAACGCATACGCTTTTTGCAAAACAGTCATGCCGGACCTGCCAAGGCACGCAACAAAGGAATTGAACAAGCCAAAGGTGAGTTCATCTACTTCATGGACAGCGACGACTGGATTGAACCCGACACGCTGGAATGTATGCTCAGGGCCATTCAACAACACGATGCCGACATAGCATGCTGCGGGCTCTTTTTCGACTATCCCACAAAGTCAAAGGCAGTGTGTTACACTAAGCAAGACTGCCTCCTGTCGCGCGAGGAAGCACTAAGATACATCATCACGGGCAAGCTGCCCAGCTATTTGTGCATTCTGCTGCTGAAGCGATCGGTAGTGAAAGAACCATATACTGACGTGCCTTGCTATGAAGACTATGCTACGGGCTACAAGTGGTTCTCGCATGCCCACAAGGTGGCCATGATTGCCTCGCCAAAATATCACTATATACAACGAGAAGGAAGCATCCTGCACACTAAGAGACGCGACGAGTTCCTGCTCGACATCTATCTGGAACGCCATCAATACATCCGACAACACCAACTGATGGACGAAGCCGAGAATCGCGCCAACACCGTTAGGAACCTACTTAAACTGTCGAAGGACTATGCACGAAAGCCTATTGCTTTTGACGAACGGGTGTCATTCGTAAGCAAAGTAAGAGACACACTGCAACAGTTCCTGCCTGTCGGCTTCGCACCACTGGGCCTGAAACGATGGCTGCGGCTCAAGCTCATGCTTTTGTCGGTCAAGACTTATGTGCGCATTGTGTAAACAGATTATATCTTGAGTTATGAACCCCATTGTAAGTGTCATCATACCTAATTATAACCACGCTCCCTTCCTGAAGGAGCGCATAGAGAGCGTGCTCAACCAGTCGTTTCAGGACTTTGAGGTCATTCTGCTCGATGATTGCTCAACCGACAACAGCCGTGACATCATCGAACAGTACCGCCACCACCCCCGAGTGAGCAACATCATATTCAACGAGCAGAATACCGGCAACACCTTCGTTCAGTGGGAACGGGGCATCAGTCTGGCACGGGGAAAATACATCTGGATAGCTGAGAGCGACGACGTGGCCGAGAAAAACTTCCTGAGCACACTGATTCCACTCTTGGAGGCCGACGAACAATGTGTAGTAGCCTACTCACACTCCCTCATGATTGACAGCAATGGGCAGCCCATGCAACAAACATGGCACAAGAAAGGTAGCAATGGCAGTGTGATTATTCATGACGGCTCGCGATTCAATCGCCAAGTGATGGTCAACCACTGTGCCATCTACAATGCCAGCATGACCGTATTTCGCAAATCCGTCTTCCCGCTCATTCCCAAAGATTTCCAGAACTTCCGCTACTGCGGTGACTGGTTGTTCTGGGGCTATGTATGCCAGCATGGCAAAGTGATTGAGGTGTGCCAGAAACTGAATCGCCTGCGCCGACACGAAAACGAAGTCAGCTCACGCGCCGAGAAAAACGGTGCCAAATGGCAGGACACTGGAGGCATTCTCAGTCGCTTCATTGACATCATGCAGCTTTCACCCTGGGAATGTCGGTGCATGCGTGGCCGCTGGACCAAACGATTCCGCAAAGAGCGTTTTCCAAACAAAGAAGACATCAAGAACAGCTATCCACACATCTTTGATGGGAGCCTTCTTGATGTCGTATGCTATGAAGTCAGCAAATTATCGCTCAAAGTCTCTTACACTGGCGTGAAATAGCCATTGAAACGGAAGGGTCGCTAAGAACAGGTAGAAGTAAGGCTTATGCTTATAATGGCGAAACAATCTGGAAAGTGTGCCAGATGTTTCATAGTTCCAATAACGGGCCGTGTGGCATACAAGAGCCTGAAAAAGCTCGGGTCTAAAATGCTTAAGGAAATGCTTCTTGTCTTTGTCAATCGTCGCTTGAGATACTAAATTTTGGTCAGCATAGCCTTGCATAATTTTATAATAATTGTCCAAAAGAACCTCGAAATAGTTATATCCCTGACGAACGACTTTACGCAACTCTTTCGTGATTTCCAGTATATGCTGATTATAAATCAATGCCCCGCCCTTACTGACAATCTCAAAAGTCCAGTCAACTTGTTGCAATTTTAATGCTGCAAATTTTTCTTTTTGCTCCAGGGCATTCCACGTTTGCTTCCATGCCCCAAAAAGATTGTTAAACGTCACCATCACAGAGACGTGATTGATGTAGTCATCCAGATTGCTACAATGAATCATATCCTCCTCCTTAGGACGTGCCCATCCGTTAGTAAAAAACAACGGTTGCTGAGTATTCCTATGCGCTCGAATCACATTCTTCATAAATGCAATCCCCTCTTCTGTAGGATAGCAGGTATCATTCATTAGTTTCAGATACATACCGTTAGCCTTGTCTAATACATTGATGAAATTACGGTCGTGTATATTCACGTCATTACGGTAATACCTGACATTTCCATATTGTCTGGCAAATGCCTCACAGACTTCTTGCGTGGAATCGGTAGAACAGTTGTCGGATATGACAAGCTCAACCTCATCGTCAAAACTCTTATATGACACAATCCTACTGAGCGTATTCTGAAGAATAGCAGCCCTGTTATAAGTCGGAATACAAATTGAGAGAAGCGGCGTCGTATTCATCATTCAGACTGCGTATTATGGCTGTTTGTAGGCATCATGATGTGATAGTATCTGTTACTCCATACAATTTGGTAATGATGTCTCTTAATAAAGCTCATCGTGTTTCTTACCATCTCCTTTGTAGAAAAAGGTGCATCCCTTTCGGAAGAGTAATAGCTGGCTTTGGGCTTGCCCCACTTATTGCTCGTCCAGAAATTCTGCATGACAATCACTGGCGGACGGTCCATGTTCTGCTCGGCCTCCCTGAACTTATGCACATACTGGTCACCATAAAACACGCAGGGCCATGAGATGCCGGCAAAAGGCTTTGTCTTTGTAAGATAGCAGAGCAAAGGCGACGAATCATAAACCAACATGGTGTCGCCTGGTTTCACATAGTGCCTTATCTCTGCCAGCAGAGGATTGATGATGTCGGCACGCTCTTGTGAAGCATAAACACCCTTGGCAAGAGGAGAGTCTATGGCAAACGTCTTTTTCGACTTATGGTCTGGATCGTAATAGGCACGATTCTCAACCTTGGCAGCGACTGCCAGGAAAAGTGAGAAGAGACATATATAATAAGCAGTCTTGAAGTCGGCTGGCGACGAGATACGAATCTTCTTATTACCAATCTTCCCTTTAACCGACTCCAACTCTACTGTTCCGAAAACAAGGGTCCACTGCTGTTCCTTGGCCTGCTTGACAAAATGATAGAGTCCGCTCAGTCCGACGGGCAATGACAGCCACGTTCCCACCCACATGGTCTGAAATCCTCCATCACTCCCCAGTGGTATGATCAGCGAGAAGAGAATGGCACTCAGGGCAATAAGCTTCTTTTCAACTTTGCCTTGGAAGAGATAGACGCATCCGCCAAAGATTCCCAGACCGTTCATCATGCCTAAAGTAGCATCGCCCAGCACACTCGTATATAGATAGGTGCTTCGGTAAATCACTTGGAAAGCGAGGAACCATATAACCAGCTTCAGCCACTTAGGCTTCACTAAATGAGAGGCCGAAGCAATGAGGATGGCAACGGCAAACACAACAAAATATTCCACACTGATGAGCAGATTCTCACTGTATTTAGCTATGAGCGATGATGAGCCATGCGTGCTCTTGCCCCCCAAGGTGTCGCCAATAGAGGCCACAAGGTCTATAACCAGCCTGTCGGCTCCTATACTCATCAGGAAAAGCCACACTAAGACAGACGAAATCACTGCACCAGCCACGATAGTAGATACCTGAACGGTGTTCTGCTTCAGGTTCATGTCTTTCCAGCTTTTAAAGTTATAGAAACAGGGAATAATAAGGAAAGACAGGCACGACAAATTTGGGATACGCACAAAGATGTTGAATCCCAGTAAAAGTCCGCCAGCCAGCAACAGCCACTTCTTGTTGTGCAGCGTGCCTTCTATGATGCTGATGAGAGCCACTCCTGCAAAGAGGGCTGTCAGTGTGTTATAGCCGAACGGCTTAGGATCCTGCGCCACGAAGAGAGACTGCATCAGCAATCCTGCCAATACCATCTTAGGAGAGAAGTAGCGTTTCAGATAGTTGTAAAAGATGATTATGGTCAGCGTAACCAGAAGAATGCCCCACAAGCGCATGCCCAGAATGCCTCCATCAGGATAAATATTGTTCAGTAGCCACCCTATGTAGCCCGTAAGCGGATAGCCTCCTGCTCCCTGTGCATAATAGTTATCGGTGCCAAACCATTGATAAATAGACATCAGATAGCCTTCGTCCGTAAGATCGAAGCCATGAATTGCGCAATGAACTTGGAAGAATACGGAGAAGCCTATCACGCATACTGCTAATAGAGTGTTGTTAATCTTTATCATAACATTTTCATTGATGACTGACAACGTGAAAAAGAGGCTGAACTCACCCACCGGCTGGTAGCATCAACCAATAGGAACAGCCAAAAGAAGATAGCTGCCATATCGGAAATCATCCACGAAACAGCTGTTTCATTGATAACCATCTGAAAAGGATTCAGCAATATACAGAAGAAAAGCATATAAATATAGTGTATACTACTGCTATGGCTTTCGCGTAGGAAAAGGAAAAGCACCGGAAGCATATATAACCCACAATAGAAAGCTGAGTTTGTTGGATACATCAGAAGCGGCAAGGCCAGCAGAGCCGTCTGCTTCCATACGGTCTTTTCCTGAAAGAAAAGTACGACAGATGCTATACACATTAGCATCGTCAATAAGTCACACGTATCCAACATGGTCTCGGTGATTGTTTTCTGCAAATAAACGGTCCCTGCCACCACAAGCGGAGTGATGCCAAACCGAGGAAAGAGCTGGCTGGGATTATAGGTCTCAGCAAAGACAGACAGATTGACAATCATCTGACTGATGTTGCCAAATTGTCCTTTGAAGAACAAGAAAGGCAGAAAGACCATAAGCAGGGACAAGACGATGCAATAGGCGATAGCACGATAACGCTTGTCCCTAAGAAGGAAAAGCCCGAAAACCACAGGGTAAATCTTGATGACACTGATGATGCAGAGACATGAAAGCGCAAAGACTCGCTTCCACGGAGAAGCAGCATCTTTATATGCAAGGAAGTAACACAGAAGTGCCGCACACAGGATGATCATGTTGCCCCTCTCAATGGCAAACAACATGATTGATGAGAAGAAAATGAGCACTTTCTGAACAGTAGAGCAAGCAACGAGTTTGTTCAGGGAATGATAGAACACCATAACAGACAAGAGGACAAACATCACACACGACAGCATCGCTGTAGATGACGCATAGCAGTCTGACAGGGTGGCATCGGAATAGTGGAAAAACCCGTTGAACAATTCTAAAAACAGATAGGTAAAGGGCAGATAGCATTTTTCGCCTAACCCGTTGATTGTGTTATGATAAGGATCCCAATCGGCAATGTAGCGCTGAACATTGAAGAAATCAGCCATGAAGTCTTCAGTTCTTCGGAAGAACACATTCAGCTGAATTCCCAAAGGATCAGACAACAGGTCCCACAGGAAAAATCCAGTAAGAAGAGTCATCATCATGACAAACGTATTGCCTACTGAGAAAATTCGTTTTATTTCTTGAATGCCCATAGCTTATTCATCAGGAAGTTAACGGGTGTGGTAATGCAAATATTGATTATTGGAGCAATTTTGTCAGACAGATGAATGATATCCACCCAGAGATAAAGCAGAACAGTACTGAGCAAGAAGGTCGTGATGTAAGACACATAGACCTTAGACAGTTTTTTCCAGAAAGAGGAATGCGAGTTTTTGAAAACGAAACGGTTGTTCCAGAAATATGCATTCAAGACACTGAGCACGAAGCCCGCCACATAGGCTGGAATATAATGTATATTGAGGAAAATCAGTGCATAATAGACCGCCAACAACACTATGGCGTTGGATAGCCCCACCAACGCAAATTTGACAAACTGCCATACATAAGGCTTCTGTAATTGTTGATGTATGATTTGGCCTGTTTTCATTTTCTTGCTTCCCGTTGAGCTTTCCTTTTAATCTTGAACAGTTTAACAATCGTGGAAATATACGAAAATGCAAACTTCACCAAGTCGCGCTTGGATTCTCCATACATGCGTTTGTTGAAGGTGATAGGCACCTCACGAATGCGATAGTCAGGGTGGTAAACCGAAAGCTTGATGATAATCTCTTCGACGATATCAAAGTTGCTACAATCTAACTGCAGGGCTTTGACATCGGCAGCCCGATAGATACGGAAACTGTCTGAGATGTCTTTCACTTTCAGTCCTAAGGCCAGCCTGAAGCATACGTTCACAATCTGCGACATGAAGATGAGAATCCAGGGATTGTCGGTCTTGCCGTCGGTCACATAGCGTGAGCCGATGGTGAGATCATATTGCTCACAGTCTTTCAACAGCTTAGCGAAATCTGCTGGCGAGTGCGAGCCGTCGGCATCCATCATCAGAACAAATTCCTTGTCGGCCACATTGAACCCTGTTCGAACAGCATCGCCATAGAAGTTGCCTCCCTGGCGATGAACATAGTTGACCCCATTCTCCCGACACACCGTTTCGGTGTCGTCCATAGTCTCCATCGTGTCAACAATGTTGATGTCATAGTCCATCCCCTTGAGTGCTTCGTGTAGCTTCGGCAACAACACCCGCAGGTTGTCTGCCTCTCGATAGGCAGGGATTACCACTGAGAGAGTCATAGGCTTATTGCTCCTGTAACCAATTCAACATGTTGTCAATTCCCTGTTCCTTGTCCACTTTTGGTTGCCATCCTATTATCTTTTTCGCTTTAGCAATGTCGGCAACAAAAACTTTCTGATCGCTCTCGCGCCAAGGCAGCTGGGTGTATTCCATCTTGATGCCAAGCTTGCGCTCCAGCAACTGGAACAACTCCAGCAACGACAAGCTATTGTCTATGCCACCGCCTATATTGAACACCTGTCCATAGGCAGCCTCACAGTCCTTTGCCTTCATATACAGATTCACCACGTCGGAGCTATAGAGCAAATCGCGCACTTGCTTGCCTGTTCCTGAAATGGTGAAAGGCGGTGTGTCCGGATTGGCTTTCTTCTCTAAAGCCTTCCCGCAGAACCAGCCAATCCACCCTTGGTCGAAGGTGGCATGCTGATTGGCACCGAACATGGAAGAGTGGCGGAACACCACCGTCTTGATGCCGTAGATACGATGGAAGTCCAACAAGTATTGATCGGCACAGCCTTTGGAACAGCCATAGGGGGAGTGAAAATCGAGCGTGATAGACTCAGGAAATCCCTTAGGATATTCCTCACAGGTGTAACGGGTCTCACTCTCTGTAAAATGGAAGTACTCGAAATCGCCGAACACCTTATTGGTTGAGCTATAGAGAATCACCGAATGTGGCGAATACTTACGCACCGAGTCCAGCACATTGAAGGTGCCCAACCCATTGATTTCAAAGTCAAGCCGTGGATTGGCAATACTTGTCGTCATGGCCACCTGGCCTGCCAAATGGAAAATATAGTCGGGTTGCACTTCTTTGATGACCGTCTCTACGTCATTGATGTTCCGAGTGTCATAGGGATAGTATTTAAAATCGCCCAATGTGCGCAACCACCGCAAGTTGTTGTCACTTCCATGACGAAACAAGTTGTCCAGAACGAACAATTCTTCGCCTTGTCTTATCACTTCAGCTGCAAGATTGCTCCCTACGAATCCACAACCGCCTGTAATCAAATATTTCATATACTAAGTTTGATTGATTATATCTATATATTCTTTTAATCTCTTTTCAATATCAAAACATACGGGCTTCCCAATCATTGCCGACAGTTTATCGACCGAACAGCGCAGGTCCATCACTTCGTTTGCGCGATAAGGCAGTGCCCCATAGTGTACTTCTGAAGAAGACTGAAGATAGTCTTTCGCTATTTCTATAATGCGCTTCAGCTCAATGCTTTCGCCACTGCTCACATTTACGATCTCGCCCAGGCAGCGCTCCGAATGCTTCAGCAGTTCAGAGATGCACCAGCAGAAATCATCTATATACAAAGTGTCGCGCTTCTGCTCACAAAGAGTCACCTCTAAAGGCCGGTTCCTCTTCAGTTTGTCCACGACATAGGGGATGAACTTCGTTTTAGCCTGCATAGGTCCGAACACGTTGCCTGGGCGTACGGCCATAGCTGGGAAATGAAAGTCGCGATAGAGCATGATGGCCGTATTCACCGACAGTTGCTTCACTAACGCATAGGGCGATGTGGGTATCTCGCGTTGCGACTCTACAAACGGAGCATTCTCCGAGCCATATTCCTCAGAGCTGCCAAACTGCATGAGCAACTCGAGATTCTCCTCGCCCTTGAAACGCTCGTACAGATTAATCAGCACCTTTAAGTTTGTATTAATCAGCTCATCGAAGAGCTTCATGTCGCGCTCCGTCGATACGATGCCGGTCAAATTAATGATATAGTTAGGCGTATTGATGTAATAGGGGATTTTCTCCTTCACCAAATCCATTTCCTTGGTTTTCACCTGCGGATAATGGGAAAAGAAATCGCTGTCGATATATTTGTCGAAAACAAAAATATCGTATTCATCACACAAGCATCTGGCCAGATTCTTGCCAATGAAGCCACCGCCGCCTATAAGAAAGAGTACCTTCTTCATCGCTGATTATGTAAGTGAGGCTGCGTTGTCGTCATCAAAGTTGATACGCTCACGCTCAATGACCAACGGACGACGACGCACTTGGGTAAGAATGCTTCCAACGTATTCGCCCACAATACCGAGGAAAAACAGCTGCACGCTGGCAAAGAGGAACACTCCGATGATGAGTGGTGCAAATCCCAACTGAAAAGAATCCCAGTAGCAGAGCTTATAGACCAGATAGACCAAAGCAATCAGCAGACCTATGGCACTGGAAATGAACCCGATGAAACTGGCCATGCGGAGGGGCACCTTGGAATGGTTGACAAAGCCCAGCATCGCCATATCATAGAGTGTGTAGAAGTTGTTATGCGTTTTGCCATGAAGCCGCTTCGGCTGTGTGTAGAACACCTCGCCCAGGTCACCGCCATACTCTGCCACCAAGCCTCGCATGTAGGGATAAGGATCGTCAATAGACCGCAACAGCCTTATGAAGGTCTGGTCATACAGTCCGAACCCAGTGAAGTTCTCAATCTGCCGTGTCTCGCTGATAGCTTTGATGAGCTTATAGAACGAGGTTCGTATGGCATACATGACGGGGTTCTCCTTGCTTTTGTTCTTAATGCCGATAACCACCCTATGCCCATTCTCCCACTGCTGCAGGAACTGAGGAATGAGCTCGGGAGGGTCTTGCAAGTCGGCTACCATGAGCAAAGCTGCATCTCCCGAAGCCTGGCAAAGCCCATAGAATGGCGAGCGGATATGGCCAAAATTCATGGCATTGACAATGATCTTGACATTCTTGTCATTGGCCGCCAACTTCTTCAGTTCCTCAACAGTACGATCGGTCGAGGCATTGTCAATGAAAATATGTTCATAGTCGTACTGGCCACTCAATGCATCAAACTGCGCTTTGACCTGTCTGTACAGTTCAGCAACATTAGCTTCCTCGTTAAAGCATGGTGTAACAATGCTTATTTTCTTTTTCATGACTGTGTTTGATTTTTGCGATAGACGAAATGTTTCAATAAACTATAAGAACAGAGCGCCACTACGGGTGTGGCGAGAATACCTGCCCAATAGTCGTTCATACCTAAGAGTATGAAGACCTTTACCACTGCTGTGTTGATGAAATATATCAGCACATAGGCCATCACGAAGCGGAAGATGAGCCGTGGATTGTTGTTTCGGAATACGAGGTTGCCTGTTGTGATGAAATTGAAACACACGCCTAATACATTACTCAATAATGTGGCAATATAATATGGGATTCCCACATAAATTGCCAGACAATAGACACCGACACCAAAGGCTGTGTTCAAGCCGCCTACGAGGATAAACCGCAGGAACTGGCTGCTCACGAGATCATAATAGCGCTGAATCAGTGTCATAGACGTTCCTAATTATTCCGGATTATAAACGCACTGCTTGAAAAGTTCATCGTCAACAAATGGTGCCATTTTCTCCAGGGGTGCAGATGTCATTCGGCCAGTCTCTTTATCCATGAACGATGCCGATTTCGGGAAGAGCGTCTGCTCGGGGTGCATGTGTACCTCGCAAATGACAGGACCGTCCGTAGCCAATGCACGGCTGATGGTGTCTCTCAGGACTTCTCCGTTGGCACTTACGCTGAGATAAGGTATGCCATAGGCGGCAGCTATCTTGCTGAGATCCGGACAGATTACGCCGCTGCTTGGGTTAGAGCCCGTGAAGTTGCCATTGAAGAATGCCTTCTGCGTGGTCTTAATGGCCAGATAGCTTTCATTTTCGATGACGAAGAGCTTCAAGGGAACTTTGTAGCTCACCAGTGTCTGCAGTTCCTGTATGTTCATCTGTATGGAGCCGTCGCCTGTGACGCAGATGGTGCGTCCGTTCTCATTGGCAAAGGCAGCACCTATTGATGCAGGGAGTCCGTAGCCCATAGCCGCACAGCCTTGATTGGCGAACACGCGAACGCCTTTGTTCACCTTCATTGCCTGATAGGTGCAGGTGTAGGCAGTGCCGTTTCCTGTCACCACCACATCACCGTCGTGCAGTTGCTTGAATAGCTCGTCGGCAAATTTATACGAGTTGGTGTAGCCCTCGCAATCGGGGTTATCATCGAAGAGTGTTGGCAGTTTGGCTTCAATGTTGCGGCCCCATTGTCTCCAGGCCGAAAAATCTGGCAAGGCAATGTCTTTGGTGAGTTCCAGCAACCGATCGACAGCATATCTGAGGTCGGAATGAATCTTCAGGTCGATGCTCAGCGTTGGTTTGGCCAATTCAGCCGCATCGACGTCAATCATCACTTTGTAAGCACGCGGAGCCAAGAGATCGTAAGCATAGCTCACCTGCCGGATGGACAGGCGTGTTCCCATGACGATAAGCAGGTCGCTGCTTTGCACCATGATGTTACCAATGCGGTCACCGCAAATTCCCGGTTTGCCGTAGCACAAGGGATGGTCATGCCAAATGATATCGCTACCGCTGATAGCTGTTACAACGGGTATGTTCAGGCGTTCTGCCAACTGGATGAAAGCCTCGGTCCTGCCAGCCAGTCGCACGCCGTTGCCCACATAGATGACAGGCGACTTGGCTTGCTGAATGCGCCTGACGAGCTCTTGCAGCTGACAATCGACAGCACCCGTGTCGGTAGGATCCTCCAGTTCTGAGGGATCCCATTCATAAAAGTCGGCTTCTTCCACATAGGCTCCCTGAATGTCCAGCGGAACGTCAATCCATACGGGTCCGGGGCGTCCGCTCAGCGCAATGGCAATGGCCTTGTCTATTTCATACTTCACATAGCGCACGTCGGTGATGGTGACGCAGTATTTCGTAATCGAGCGAACCATGCTCTTGATGTCGGCTTCCTGATCGCCCAACTGTCGGAGCGGCAGTTCCGGGCAGGCATCGATGGTTGTTGACTGCTTCACCTGCCCCGAGATGTAGAGCCCTGGTATGCTGTCGAGCCACTGTCCCAGCACACCGGTGATGGCATTGGTGCCGCCAGGGCCTGTCGTCACACATGTCACAGCCATTTTCCCACTTGCACGGTAGTAGCCTTCGCCTGCTATGGCCGATGCTTGCTCATGATGGTTACACACATAGGTGAGCCCTTCGGTATGGCCAATGGAATCATTCAAATGCATGGCACCGCCACCCGTCACCAGGAAGCAGTGATGAATCTGGTACTGTTCCACCAGATATTTGAAAATAAAATCGCTAACTTTTATCATAAGTTCTTATTATTTATTTCTTATATCATTTGCTGATTGGATGCTATGATTCTCCGAACAGCATCCTCAAAGGTAATGGAGGACACAAAGTTTATGGCGCTTCTCAACTTACTGACATCGGGTTGCAGCGACACGATGTTCTGCTGTGAGGCAGCACCATACTGCAACTGGCTCTTCGAACCTGTCAGCCGGTACATCGACTCTACGAAGTCGCGCAGCTGCCGTGTGTCGTCAGAGGCTATGTTGAACACCTCATGCCTGAAGGCTGGTGCCTGAAGAGCATACTGACACAGCAGTTCTATCTGCTTCACAGCATCGGCTATATACAGAAAATTCCAGTTCTGCGTACAACTGGACAATGCCATTGCCTCATTCTTCAACATTCGGTCAATGGCGCTCATGACAAGTGTCCAAGGGTGGTCGTCTTCGCCAAAGAGGCTGAAGATGCGCAGATGCAGATATTTCATGTCCCACTGTTCCGACTGTTCAAATCCATGCCTGCATACGCTCAGCTTGGCTTTACCGTATTCCGAGAATGGGTTACAGGGTGTCTCTTCCGTTATCGTCTCCAGGCAGGTGCCGTATTCTGCCTGCGAGCCAGCTTCGACAAACAGGCGGCACCCCATCTGGTGGGCTTGGCGCATCGCCTCTTCGCTATAGCGTATGTTCGACAGCTGCACCTCTTTCATGTCGCGCCCGCCATGACCTGTTCCTTCCCATGCAAGATGAACGAACACATCGGCTCTCACCACAAGCGATGCCAAGCGGTCATAGTTCTCCAACTGCGCCTCGACAAGTGTCAGTCCGGGATGTTCTCCCAGCTTCTCACGAGCCTTTTCAGCGTTGCGGCACACGGCATAGACGACGTTGCCTTTTTCAAGCAAATCGCCGGCCAGTCGTTTGCCTATAAAACTGGTTGCACCGGTAACAATATAGGTTAGTGCCATTCGTTCATAATTTTAAGAACGCTTCAATCTGTTCGCAGCAGAGGTCATAGACATTTTCCGAACGGTAGCGCTTATACCAGTCGGCTGTCAGCTGGCAGCACTGCTCAATGTTGGTCCGGGGAGTCCAGCCCAGCCTTACGTGTGCCTTGGTGATGTCAAGCATCAGGAGATTAGCCTCGTGCAGTGCATTCGGATCAGACACATCCTTGAGCTGGCCCTTTCCGTAGTAATTGATGATCATAGTAGCCACATCCCAGACAGGTGTCACGCTCTCGGCACGCGGTCCGAAGTTCCATCCTTCGCAATAATCTGTCGGGGCCTGCATCATTTTGGCTGCAAGGAGCAGATATCCGCTGAGTGGTTCCAGCACATGCTGCCACGGACGGATGGCTTTCGGTGAGCGGATCTCAATCGTGCCGTCGCTCTCCAGAGCGCGTATGCAGTCGGGCACGATTCGGTCTTTGGCCCAGTCGCCGCCGCCCACCACATTGCCGGCACGCACACTGGCTATTGCCACATGGTGCTTCTTGCCGTAGTCGGCAGGGTTGAAGAAGCTGCGACGCCATGAGCTGATGGCTATTTCGGCAGCACCTTTCGACGACGAGTAGGGGTCATAGCCTCCCATAGGCTCGTTTTCGCGATAGCCCCATATCTGCTCACGGTTTTCGTAGCACTTGTCGGTGGTGATCATGACCGCTGTCCTCACACTGTCAGTGTGCCGGATAGCTTCCATCACATTGATGGTGCCCATGACATTGGTCTCATAGGTCTCTACAGGTATTTCATAGCTGAGGCGCACGAGAGGCTGGGCAGCCAAGTGGAACACTACTTCTGGCTGATACTTCTGGAAGATGTCTTCCATCTTTTTCCTGTCACGTATGTCGGCACGTATGTCGGCCTCTATCTTCTGTCCAATGCCCGACAGCACGAAGTTGTCGCGATCGGTAGCCGGGTCGAGTGCCACACCTATGACTTTGGCTCCCATAGCATGCAACCAGATGGACATCCACGAGCCTTTGAATCCGGTGTGTCCAGTCACCAGGACAGTCTTTCCTTTGAATGCTGTTGTCAATATGTTTTCCAGTTCACTCATAGTTCAGTTTATACATTCCAATTTATAGATTTTGCATCCCAAATTTATTTTCTCTGCCCACGCTATGGTCTCTTCTGCCTTTCTGAGTCCTTCAGGGTCACACACTTTCGTGGTGTCGCCACTCTCACGCTGGCTTCTGACAATGTCTAAGCAGGCTTGGTCAAGAGCCACGGGGTCTTCTGATGCCAGGATGCCGTATTCCTTATCGCCCATCACCATGATATAGATGATTTGCTTACCTCCTAAATAGTAGTCGTGTACTGCCTTGGCAGCTACAGCCATGGCCTTCGGTCCTCCTTCACGGATGGCCGTCTTTCCGTTTGCTGTTGCCACGCCGACTGAGGTCATTTGCAACATTCCGCCAAATCCATCGCCCGAGTAGCGGTCAACGGAACCTATGTTAATGAGAAAATCATAATGTGCCAGGAACTGGCCTACCCGATGATAGCTGATGACGGTCGTGTCGCACACAGGAATTTTCATCTCGCTGAAAATATCGGGCACATCGGCTTGGCTGAAAGCCATGCTGTCCAGATTGAGCTTCTGTGTCAACTGACTCAGCTGTTCGGCGGTCAAAGAGGAATCACCGTTGGAGATTGTTGAAAGATTTACGAACACGTGTCCCTCTATCTTCTTGTCCAAAGCGTCAAAGACATCCTTCAGTGCTGCAGGTGTCACTTGGGTCGTGGCATAGACAACTGAAGCGGTGGCAGCCGTAGTTGCGCTGCCCTCGACACTATTGCCCCGTCCCTTGCATGCCATGAACGAGCATGCCATGAACAACGCTGCTACCCACAGACTGAATCTCCTTCTTATAGCGCTCATGATGCTATTTCAGTGGTTTACGTATTACTTCTGGCAGAATTCGCGGATGGTGCTGGCCATGAAATCGAGCTTGGGTCGCGTCATGCCCGGATAAACACCTATCCAGAATGTCTGGTTCATAATGGCCTCGGTCTTGGTGAGCTCGCCCACCACGCGATAGTCTTTACCTTCGGTATAGGCTTCCATGGCCGGATGGCGCAGCAGATTGCCAGCAAAGAGATTGCGGGTCTGTATCTTCTTGCTCTCCAGATACTTGGTCAGGTCGGTACGGGTGAACCCGGCATTCTCCTTCACGGTGATCATGAATCCGAACCATGACGGCTTGCTATTGGCCTGAGCCACGGGCAGGATGATGCTGTCGATGCCTTGCAGTCCCTCGCTGAGAATGTCGAAGTTCTCTCTGCGACGCGCCACAATAGTGTCCAGCTTGTCTAACTGGGCGCATCCGATGGCTGCCTGCATGTCGGTGGCTTTCAGGTTGAAGCCTAAGTGGCTGTAAACATACTTGTGGTCATAGCCCACCGGCAACTGGCCGAACTGCTTGCTGAAACGGTATCCGCAAGTGTTGTCAACACCGCCCACGCACCAACACTCACGTCCCCAGTCGCGGTAACTGTTCACGTATTTGTGCAGTTCGGGATTGTTGGTATAGACGGCTCCACCCTCACCCATCGTCATGTGGTGTGGGGGATAGAACGAGCTGGTGCCTATGTCACCGATTGTGCCGGTCTTCTTCCATTCACCGTCAATCAGGTATTCCGATCCGAGGGCATCGCAGTTGTCTTCGACCAGCCACAGATGGTGTTTCCGGCAGAAGTCAACAACAACCTGCAGGTTGAACGGATTGCCCAGCGAGTGGGCCAGCATCACTGCCTTGGTCTTAGGCGACAGGGCTGCTTCCAGCTGGGTCTCATCGATGTTGTAGCCCGGAATGGTCATGTCCACGAAAACGGGTATTGCACCAAACTGCATGATGGGCGACACGGTGGTGGGAAAGCCGCCAGCCACGGTAATCACTTCGTCGCCTCTGCGAATGGCTCGGTCGCCCAGCTCAGGTGCCGTCAGGGCGTAGAATGCCAACAAGTTGGCCGAGGAGCCCGAATTGACCAGCGAGCAGTATTTCACTCCCAGCCATTTGGCAAAACGTGTCTCGAACTTATGTGCCCACGGGCCTGCTGTGAGCCAGAAATCGAGCGACGAGTCAACCAGATTCACCATTTCCTCAGCACCGAAATAGCGGCCACCGTAGTTGATGCGGCTTTCGCCAGGAACAAAGGGTGCCTGTGGGGCATGAACCAGTTCGTAGTATTCTTTTGTTAATTCCAAGATTTGAGCTTTCAGCTGAATTTTATCTTTCATAAGGTTATTGTTTTTTTAATCATTTTCTATTGCTATGTGAAAAATGTCCGGCTTCCCTAAAAAAAACGTCATTTTGTAATTATGGGCACGATGCGCTCCCATTTCTTCCAGGGTGCCACCCCTTTCTGCAACAACGACTCTAACATGTTCTTCTCACGGATATTGTCCATGCACTGCCAGAAGCCTTCATGGATGTACGACATGAGCTGGCCTTCTTCTGCCAATTTCGAGAGCGGTTCTTTCTCGAACACGCATGTGTCGTCAGTCAAATAGTTGAACACTTCGGGCTGAAGAACCATATAGCCGGCATTGATCGGCATGCCGTCAGACAGGCTTTTCTCTCTGAATGACTTCACCGTGTTGTCAACGCCAATGCTAAGCACGCCCTTGTCTTCCTTGCGCTTCACGGCAGTCAGAGTGGCATACTTACCGTGTTCGCGATGGAATTCCAGCAATTTGTTAATATTCACATCGCACACGCCATCGCCATAAGTCATGAAGAAAGGCTCGCCCTCGGTATAGTCCTGTATGCGCTTGATTCGTCCGCCCGTCATGGTGTTGTAGCCAGTATCTACAATCGTGACTTTCCACGCTTCGCAGTCACTCTTGTGAATGGTCATTTTGTTTTGATGATCACGGTAATCGAATGTGACGTCTGAATAATGAAGGAAATAATTGGCAAACCACTCCTTGATATATTCTTGCATATAGCCGGCACAAATAATAAATTCGTTGTGTCCGTAATAAGAATATTCTTTCATGATGTGCCATAGAATAGGCATTCCTCCAATATTTATCATTGGCTTGGGCTTGTACTGAGATTCTTCTGAGATGCGAGATCCAAATCCGCCAGCTAATATAACTACCTTCATTCCCTTGCTCTATTTAAACCATACTAAATTTAAGATACTTTTCTACGCGCGAAATTCTTATGTAAAAAAAACGCTGTAAAATTACACATTTTTTTTGAAAGGCCAAAATAAATAGGAGTTTTTCTTCATGTTTCGCCTCATCATGACGTATTGCTCGAACGGGCGTAATCTATCCTAACTCACATCGCCATCTGTCCTGAATCGTGCTGCCATCTATCCTAAATCACAAAATGATGCTGCCTAAATCACGACACGATGGTGCCTAAATCATTTAATGACGGTGCCTAAATCATTTAATGCCGGTGCCTAAATCATGACATGATTTGCCCTGAATCTGTTCATAAAAAAACTGTGCGGAATCTCGCTGTTTTTGCAAGATTCCGCACAGTTTCTATATTCGTTAGGGGCAGGATGATTCTTACAGCTGCTGCATGTCGTAGAGCCGTTTGTAGTAGCCGTTCTTCGCGATGAGCTCTTCGTGCTGGCCCCACTCCACGATCTCGCCCTCATAGAGCACGTATATCTCGTCGGCATTCTTGATGGTGGAGAGGCGGTGGGCAATGGCGATGGTGGTGCGGCTCTTCATGAGTCGCTCCAGGGCCTCCTGCACCAGTCGCTCGCTCTCGGTGTCGAGGGCCGAGGTGGCTTCGTCGAGAATGAGGATGGGCGGGTTCTTAAGGATGGCACGGGCTATGCTCACACGCTGGCGCTGTCCGCCCGACAGGCGCCCGCCACGGTCGCCTATCATGGTGTCGTAGCCGTTCTCGCTCTCCATGATGAACTCGTGGGCATTGGCTATCTTGGCGGCCTCGATAACCTGTTCCATCGTGGCGTTATCTACACCGAATGTGATGTTGTTGTAGAACGTGTCGTTGAAGAGGATGGCCTCCTGGTTCACGTTGCCGATGAGTGCGCGCAGCTCTGAGATGCGCACGCCCTTGATGTTCTTGCCGTCAATGAGCACCTCGCCCTGGCTCACGTCGTGATAGCGGGGTATGAGATCGACGAGTGTGGACTTGCCTGAGCCCGACTGTCCAACCAGTGCGATGGTCTTGCCCTTGGGCACCTTCAGGTTGATGTGCTTGAGCACCTCGCGCCCCTCGATGTAGCTGAACGACACGTCGCGCAGCTCTATCTCCTCGTCAAAGCTCTTCATGGGCTGCGGATGCTCTGGCTCCTGAATGGGGTTCTCGGCCTTCAGGATGAAGTCGATACGGTCCATCGAGGCCAGTCCGGGGCTGATTTGGTAGGTGGCTTTTGACAACTCTTTCAGCGGATTGATGACGCTGTAGAGTATGACCATGTAGAAGATGAAGGTGGAGGCATCGATGAGGTTCGACTCGCTCAGGATGAGCGAACCGCCGAACCACAATACCACCACTATGATTACCGTACCCAGAAATTCGCTCATGGGGTGAGCGGCACTCTGCCTGATCGCCATCGCATTCATGTTCCTACGGTATTCAGCATTCACGTCGGCAAAGCGCTTCTCCATCTTCTTCTCGGCAATGAAGGCTTTGATGATGCGCAGTCCGCTCAGTGTCTCGTCCAACTGAGCAATCAGATTGCCCCACAGTTCTTGTACGGCTGCCGACTGGCTCTTCAGCTTGCGACCCACACTGCCCATGATCCATCCGGCCAAGGGGGCCACGATGAGCACGAAGACGGTCATCTGCCAGCTCACGGTGAACAGCGTGGAGAAGCACACCAGGATGGCGATGGGCTGGCGGATGAGCATGTCGATGGAGCTGGTGATGGAGTTCTCCACCACTTGCACGTCGGCTGACATGCGGGCAATGATGTCGCCCTTGCGCTCTTCTGAGAAGAAGCTGAGGGGCAGCTTGAGCACTTTATTATAAACTTCGATGCGAATGTCGCGCACCACACCCGTGCGCAGCGGCACCATCACAGACGAGGAGGCGAAGTAGCCTGCCGTCTTGATGCCTGTCATGACGATGAGCATGAGGCCCATGATGACCAGCGTGACGAAGGCTCCGTGGGTGGCAATGAGCTCCTGCACCCACGCATAGCCGTTGTTGATGATCACGTCTTTGTTAAGGTGATGCCAGTCCACGGGCTGATAGGTGTAGATGGTTGAGTCAATCTTGAAAAGTATGTTCAGGATGGGGATGAGTACTACAAAGGAGAATACGTTCATCCACTGGGAGAAAAAGTTGAGTACTACCGACCATACCAAGTACTTTTTGTATGGCTTGAGGTAGCGTGCCATTATGGAGAAAAACTGTTTCAGCATATAATGATTATGAATTAGGCCACAAAATTACGAAAAACATAGGAAAAAGGGATGATTCTGTCATAACTTTTGCATGTCTGCTGCATTTTTTACCATTATCAGAACGGTTCCTTCTCGCGTTCCTCAATGAGCTTTGCTACAATAGCTACCTGATAAATGCCGTCAAGGATGGCGTGAATAAGTCCCGCCTTGCCGTCGAGGAAGCCTCTCTTCAGGACGTAGGATTTAAAGAAACGGAACATGGGCCGACTCAGCAATGCCCACGATCCGTAGTTCTTGTTCCGCCGACGCGGCAGCTCGTTGTTAGAGTAGATGTCGGACTTGCGCAGAATGTCGCTCACAGAGTCGTTGGCTAAATGGAACAGAGCCAGATCGGTACGGCTCTTTGGTATTTTGATGACTTCGCCTTCAACCTCGGGCGAACAATGTATGACAGCGGGCCAATGGGTCTTGTCGCGTTGAAAAAAACGAAGCACATAGTCAGGATAAGCACTGTGAAGAAAGCGCCCCATGAAAAAATTCTTGCGCGGAATGGCTATCCCACAGGGAGCATCTGAGCGGCTCACCTGCTCGTAGAGATAGTCGCGCAATGACGGACTTACCAGTTCGTCGGCATCGACCACTAACACCCACGGGCATGCAGCCTGGCGAATGGCAAACTCACGGGCTGGCTCTACTATGTTATAGTTCTTACGCTCGAAAGTGATGATACGACAACCATAGTTGCGAGCTATTTCAAGGGTTCTGTCGGTGCTCTCCATATCGCACACAAGAACTTCGTCGAAGTCTTTTACCGAATCCAAGACTCGCTCCAAATACTTCTCAGCATTATAAGTGTTGACAACAACTGATATTCTGTTTTCTGCATTCATCGCCCCAAAGTTACATTTTTTTCTCAAACAACAACAATTTTTAATTAGTATTTAAGAAAAAATGAATTACCTTTGCAAAACCTGAAATAGGAACATAAGCAAAATGAGAAATAAAATTCGTTCTTTTCTTGCTCATCCGCTCCTGACCGACTATCGGCTGCTGGGCGGATTGTGGCTCCTGCTGGGCATCATTGCCGCCCTGACCAAGCTGCATGCCAACAATAACTTCATGATTTTCCGGGGGGTGTTCTGGCACACGTGGCAACAGCTGCCGCTCTATGTGGAGTATCCTGCCGAATATTTCGACACCAATTACTATGGTCCGCTTTTTTCAGTAGTGGTCATGCCGTTTGCGGTGGTACCCGTGTGGATGGGCATGCTGATGTGGTGCGTGGCGCTCGCGATGGGGCTCTACGTGGCCGTGAGGCGCTCGCTGCTCACCGACCGCCAGCAGGTGTTCGTGCTGTGGTTCTGCGCCCATGAGTTGCTCACGGCTCTGTTCATGCAGCAGTTCAATGTGGCCATAGCTGCCATCATCCTGCTCTCGTTCTTCCTCATCGAGAAGGAACGCGACTGCTGGGCCGCCTTCTTCATCGTGGTCGGCACGATGGTCAAGCTCTATGGCATCGTGGGCCTGGCCTTCTTCTTCTTCTCCCGCCACAAGGGGCGCTTCGTGCTGTCGCTCATCGGGTGGAGCCTCATCCTCTTCGCCCTGCCCATGCTCATCAGCAACCCAGAATATGTGATAGGGCAATATCAGGAGTGGTTTGCCGCCCTCACTTCGAAGAATGACCTGAACCAGACATCTATTGCGCAGAACATCTCGCTTTTGGGCATGGTGCGGCGCATCAGCGGCTGCATGGCCTACAGCGACCTATGGCTCATCGTGCCCGGGCTCGTGCTTTTCGCCCTGCCTTATCTGCGCCTGAAGCAATACCGGCACATGGCGTTCCGGCAGACGCTGCTGGCCTCGGTGCTCATGTTCTGCGTGCTGTTCAGCACGGGCAGCGAGTCGAGCGGCTACATCATTGCCCTGGTGGGCGTAGCGGTGTGGTACACCGCAGCTCCGTGGCAGCGCTCGCGATGGGACGTGGCCCTCATGGTGTTTGCCTTTGTGCTCACCAGTCTCTCGCCCAGCGACCTCTTTCCCGCCTATCTGCGCAAGGAGTGGGTGCAGCCCTACGCGCTGAAGGCACTGCCCGTAACAATCATCTGGCTGAAGCTGTGCTGGGAAATGATGACGAAGGACTATGGGAGCAGAGAGCTCGGAGAACTCAGAGAACTCGGAGAACTCAGAGAACCCAGAGAACCCAGAGAACCCAGAGAGCTCGGAGCTTTCCGATCCCTCCGAGCTCTCTTCGACCGCACCTTCATCACCTTCCTGCTGGTGGGCGTGGTGAACACCCTTTTCGGCACGGCCATCATGTTCATTCTCTACAATGCCTTCGGGTGCAGCTACTGGGTGTCATCGTTCTGCGACTATTTCTTCGGCAGCATCCTGAGCTACTTCCTCAACAAGCACTTCACGTTCAAGTTTCAGGGCTCTACGTGGCAGTCTATCCTGCGCTTCGCGCTGAACATCGTGGTGTGCTACCTCATAGCCTACAGCGCGGCACTGCCACTGACACGCTACGCGCTGGAGAGCATGCACTTCAGCAAGACCATCGTGGAGAACATTGCCATGCTCGTGGGCACCGTGCTGTTCATGGTCATCAACTACTTAGGACAGAAGTTCTACGCTTTCAAGCAGTCCTCATGAGCAGGGCATCTCTCCCCTCCTCTACCCCCATCTTCCGCATTTCCCCGAAAACGAAAAAAAATACTACATACTCACTATGAAGAAAGTCTCAATACTCATTCCCTGCTACAACGAAGAAGCCTCGCTCCCCGCCATGTATGTGGCGCTGAAGGAACTCATGGACACCCATCCCGACTATGCATGGGAGGTGGTCATGGTGAACGACGGCAGCCACGACCGCACCATCGATGTGATCAAACAGCTGCGACGAGCCGATGAGCGCATCTGCTACATTGACCTCTCACGCAACTTCGGCAAGGAGAACGCCATGCTGGCCGGATTCGACTACGTGACGGGCGACTGCATGGTGATCATGGATGCCGACCTGCAGCATCCGCCTCACCTCATTCCCGACATGCTGAAGATATGGGAGGATGGCTACGAAGACGTGTATGCCAAGCGCATCACACGCGGCAAGGAGAGCTGGGCACGCAAGAAGTTCACTCTGCTCTACTACAAACTGCTGCAGAAGACTACTCGCGTGGAGATTCTGGAGAACGTGGGCGACTTCAGGCTGCTCGACCGCAAGTGCATCGACGCGCTGAAGCAGCTGCGCGAGACGCAGCGCTACACGAAGGGCATGTACTGCTGGGTGGGATTCAAGAAACACGAGATACTCTTCGAACAGGGCGACCGCGTAGCCGGCGAATCCTCGTTCAACTTCTTACGCCTCATGAACCTCGCCATCGACGGTGTCACCTCGTTCACCACGGCCCCGCTGCGCCTCTCCACCATCCTGGGACTCATCATGTCGCTCGTGGCATTCCTCTACATGATCTACGTGCTCGTCACCACGCTCATCTGGGACGACCCCGTGCAGGGCTATCCCACGCTGATGACCGTCATACTGTTTCTGGGGGGCGTGCAACTGCTGTCGCTCGGCATCATCGGCGAATACTTGGGACGCATCTTCCACGAGACGAAGGGGCGCCCCGTCTATTTTATCGAAGAGAAAGAAGGGGTTTGAGTTCTCTGAGTTCTCCGAGCGCTCCGAGTTCTCCGCGTTCTCCGAGTTCTCAGAGCGCTCCGAGCGCTTTGCTCTCATAGTCTTTCGTCAGCATCTCCCAGCACAGCTTAAACCACACGATGGTCACAGGCAGGGCTTTCAGTGCGTAGGGGCGCACATACTCAGTGCGCAGATAGGCTGGGAAGAGATCGCCCGGCGAAAGGCTCGACAGCACAAACACGAAGACCATCAGGGCAATGTCCCATCGCGTGCGCTTCCAGGGCACACAACAGTACCACACCGAAACGCCTACGAAAGCTATGATATAGGTGCTGTTCTCCGAGCTGTTGCTGAACAGCACACAGAACATGAGCACCGAGGCCAGAAACATCTCGCGGAAGGCCACGTGCTTGTATTGCGAGAAACGCAGATAGGGCAACGCAAACACTAACATTCCGGGCAAGATGAGCCACAGGTCACTATAGGTGGTGCAACCCGAAATCTTGCGCACCATGCCCACCAGCGAGATATTGGTGGTGGGCTCGCCAAAGTCGCCCGCAATGCCTTTCATGTTGTGGTCGTTCTTGGTCAGGATGGCATCGAACCAGTCGGCATACTGCTGCACGATGTATTCAGGACTCGACAGCACCATCGGTGCCGCAAACAGCACCGCTCCCCAGAACAACAGCGACAGCACCAGCCGCCCCTTGTGCTTGGAGAAGAGGAAGAAGGCCAGCCCCACGATGCTGTAGAGCTTGACCATCGTGCCAAGCATGATGACGAACGCTGCCCAAAAGTCGCGCTCGCGCTCTATCAGCGTGAAGGCGAGCACGACGGTAGCAGCCACAACGATATTGAACTGAGCCATGAACAGGGCATTGAGCAGCTCGTGGCTGCAGAACCACAGGATGAACAGCTGCTGATACCTCGTGAAATTGCTCTTGCGCACCGACACATAAAGACACGCACAAAGAAACACCAGCCAGCAGAACAAGTCAACTGGCCGGGGCATAACGGCAAACGGTGCCACGATGAGTGAGAACACCGGTCCGTAAAGATTCACGTCAATGTATTCCTCGGGATAATAGACATAGAGCGGCAGCTCAGCCACTGTGTGGTGGAACACACCGGCGAAAATGAGGAAGTTGTTGTCAACCTGATGCTTGATGATCATGGCCACGCACATCAGGAGCCACAGTCCTGCAATCGTGCGATAGTCGCTGAAGAACGGCTTCTGCAAAAACTTCGCACAAGCACCATACCAACGCAGCAAGGTCAGCCTTATTTCGTTCATCATCGTTGTCTCAATTCTTCTTTATCTCCCGTAAGTGGCCGCCTCAACGTCTTGCAACTGCCACACGCGCATGCGGCCCTTGCCGCGATGGGCCCAGGCATAATAGGGAATGAGCGTCATGCGCACGTCGTTCACCTTCAGCCGGTGGGTCGCCGGGTCGGTCTGCACCAGCTGGCCGTCGGCCATGATGGTCTGCACCTCCGTACCGGCAATGGTCGTTCGGCCCAAGGCGAAGTGCGGATCAGGACTGATGAAGGCCGAGAAGATGTTGAAGGCGTTGTCGGGATGCTCAGTGCAATAGACCAGCGGACCGCGCTCCACGGCCAGTCGGCCACGGTCGGCCTCCACACTGCGGTGGGCCTTCACCAGGCGCGGCTTCATGTCTAAGTGCAGCGCCACGCAGTCGCCCTTCTTCCACTTGCGGACGATGGTGGCATAGCCGTCGGCAGAGGGAGTAACGCTCACTTGCTCGCCGTTGACGGTGATGCTATAGCCCGGCTGCTCCTGGTCGGCATACTGGTAGAGATCCGACGGCAGCACACGGTTCTGCACCCATCCGGGAATGCGCAGCTTCAGCGCGAAGAGCCCCGCCTTGTTCTTATCTACGGTCAGCCTCACGTCGCCATCCCAGGGATAGTTCGTCTGCTGTGTGAGCGCCACTTCCTTGCCGCCCACCTTCAGCGTGGCCGAATTCGAGAGATACAAGTTCACATAGACTCCGCTCTCTCCACTCACCTCTCCCCTCTTCTCTTTCACGGCATAGACATAGCCAGGCAGTGAGGGAATGAAACGGCTCAGGTTGCTGGGACAGCAGGCACAGCCGAACCAAGGCTGCCGCTCGTGCTGGCCGTCGCTCTCCAAGGGGTTGGGATAGAAGAAGCCGTTGCCCTCGAGCGACATGCCCGAGATGAGCCCGTTGTAGAGCGAGCGCTCCAGCACGTCGTAGTACTTCGACTGGCCGTGGAGCAGGAAGAGGCGGTAGTTGGTATATACATTGCCGATGGCGGCGCAAGTCTCGCAGTAGGCCGTCATGTTGGGCAACTCGTAGTTGCGCCCGAAAGCCTCGCCGTTCGAAGTGGAGCCAATGCCGCCCGTGATATAAATCTTCTTTGAAACGATGTTCTCCCAGATGCGGTCGATGGCCCGGATATAGGTGGAGTCGCCTGTAAGAGCAGCCACATCGGCCATGCCTGCATACATGTATCCGGCACGCACGGCATGCCCCACGGCCTCCTTCTGCTCCGTCACGGGCTTGTGGCTCTGACTGTAGTCGCTCTTGGTCTTGGTGCGTCCACGGTCGTCGAGGAAATACTTCGCCTCGTCGAGGTATTTGCGGTCGCCGGTGACGAGGTAGAGCTTGGCCAGCGCCATCTCGGCTATCTGATGACCGGGCACTACATGGGCCTGTCCTTCGCCGCGCCCCACCTCGCGGCACACGCAGTCGGCATAGCGGATGGCGATGTCGAGGAACCGGCGCGAGCCAGTGGCCTGATAGTGCGCGATGGCGGCCTCGGTCATGTGGCCCAGGTTGTAGAGCTCATGGCTCTGCCACTCCTCGCCTTCCCATCGGTTCAGCGTGGCCCAGTGGTGCGGCTTCAGTGGGTTCTGCGTGCGTGCGGTGTAGAGATAGCCGTCGGGCTCCTGTGCCGCAGCAATGATGTCGATGACGGAGTCAACGTAGTGGCGCAGCAGCACTTCTCTCACAGCACCGCCGTTCAGGGCTATCCGCCCGTCGGCCCCCATCGGGAGCGTCATGTCGGGATAGGTCTGCAGCAGATAGCTGGCTCCCTCGATGGTCTTGTAAGGATCGGTATCGTCAAACGAAAAAGTGCCGGGCTTAATCTCAAAGACCTTCTGCGGGTCTTTCAGATGCTCGGCAGCATTCTCAAAGTTAGTATATCGCCCGGTCTCCTCGCACTTGCTGAAGGCCAGGGGCACCGTAACGCGACGGCTCACGTCCAATCGCTGTCCCCAGAACGTGTGAGGCACCACCTTTACACTCGTAAACGGCACAGGCTCGATGGGATAGCCTGATTTACCTGAGTCACTCTTTTGGGCTGTAGATGTAGCAACGGTAACAGCACAAAACAAGAATACAGAAAAAATTCGTTTCACGGTAGCTAAATTTCAATTATAATGGCGCAAAAATAGCAAAAACAATAATCATATTAAAGAAAAAGGTAAAGAAATTATTCTATTTTAGTAATCATTAAAAAAACGACTTGGCACATTCGCTTTATGAGCTATTCTATTTTGCAGCTTCTGCCTGGAGCAGCTCAATTACTTTGGCAAACAATGGCTCTTCTTCTTTTCCTATCTCAGCTTTCGCTGTATTATAGCCATTCGGAACTTCAAGATCAGGTTCTATTCCCTCGTCTGGCGTTGTTTCCATGTTAACATTGTAATAGCGGAAAGTGATAGGAACCAATTCATATTTATATTTTGAGTCTGAGAATGTATTCATGCCTACTCCCTTCCCCACGGTGCGTTCCCCCACAACAGTGACATTGATGAACGGACGCATGCATGTAATCATGACTTCGCTGGCCGAAGCGGTATGGTTGGAAACAAGAATGAAGACACGATTCAAGCTAAGTCCATAGAGTGGTGTGTCCAAATGATTATCCGGATCAGTGGGCCATAGGAAACTATAGCTGCTGAGACTGTCGCCTCTCTCAGCATAAAGCTCCTGCGAAACACGGTGGTTGTAGCGCAGTAATTGGAACACCCGTCCATAGACACTGTCAGGCACAACAGAGGTAGCCAAATACTGGCTTGTGGAGAGATAGCCACCTGGATTGTAACGCAGATCAAGCACCAATTCGTCAATGTGTTCTTCATGGAAATGCCGCATCACTGGCTCTAACTCCTGCTCCTTATCAAACCTGCTATAGCATAAATAGCCCACAGTGTGGCCTGCAATATGATAGACCGAGTCGAGCAACACGTTGCTTCCACTCCTGTCGAACGGATTGGCAGCTAACCCACCTGCCCAGGCATCGAACTGCGGCACTTTGGGCCACTCTGTATCAATAGTCGAGCGCGTGCCGCTTTGCCGCTGCTCGCAATATGAAAAACGGTCTTTCTTGGAAAGCAGAGACTTAAAGAAATCGACCGGTGCCAACGTATAGTCACAGTCCAGCGAGTCGGGCAGGTCCTCATTCCAGTAATAATAGTGATGCATCGTTCCGTATATCCAGCGGCACTCTGCCACGTATGCCCCCTCCTCTACAGGAGCAGGCTGCTCCGGAACGAACGGGTCGTCGTCAGCGGAGCAGCCTGCAAAGAGAATAATCGTAAAGACTTTTATAAGATTTCTGTAAGCCATTACTGTTCAAGTGTTTCAATCAGATCGACGATATTGGCCGAAGAAGCCGAATGAGTGTCAATGTCAGCATCCTGCTTGTTTAACAACACATTGCCAGCATTGTACTGCTCTACAAAGCCACCTGCCTGGCGAGAAGAAGAGGTAGTGTTAACATTGTTATACGTAGTGAATGTAATCTTGTTACTATTCTCACTGTCATACATGTCAAGCACAAACATATGCTCTTCACCAGCTTTCAACGTATAGATCCGGTCACTCGTCTTATACCATTTGTCAGATCCACTCACTCTCTGCTTGTAAGAATAGTGGAAACTTATGTTGCTGACTGGCAAAAGGAAGATATAGTCATAAATACCATTATAATCCGGGTAATCGGCCGGCTCTAACGTTGAAAGTCTCCAGTCGAAAGAGTTGTTATTATTCTTTACTGCCACGAGGTAGTCACCATCAGAATTGAAAGAAAGATAGTCAGAATTTCTGTTTACATCCAATTCATAATAGGTAACACTGCTATATTGATGAATGTTACGTATCAAACTAACTATCAATGCACCGGCAGCCTTGGGGGTCATGGTGTAAGTGGCATTCTGTGTGGTCACATTATACTGGCCGTTGGCAATGCCCAAAATGCCACGCTGATGTGAGATATAATCGGTCTCCGACACTTTAAGGCTCGAAATATTTTCTTCACCGGAAATTTTCCAGTACTCCAAAGTTATGTTCTGAGCTGTTCCCTTTATGACATCGGTTACAGTAATGAGCGTATATTTACCTATAGGCAGGTGTAAGTCAACACTGGCTTTGCTTCCATAGTTGTTGATATAGCTCACTGCTGAGCCTTTCAGCACCCCTTCGGCGTTATAGGCAAACACATGCACACGAAGCATATAGCCTTTAGGACAGGCATCCAAGTCACCGGCATTCATGGGAACAAACGGTGCCACTACCTCTGAGGGATCCACCTTCACATTCAGCGCGTAGCCCACTTCGATTTCTTTATTTGAACAGGATGCAAAGAAGGCTACCACTGCCATCACTGCTAAGAATAGTATTTTTTTCATAATCTTTTTCATTTAGGTTGCTTGATAATCTCTCTGTTGAAAAACTAAAATTTAGCTATGTTGAACAGCCAGCCTACGTTCAGACTGATGACACTCATCTTGCAGGGGAAGTCCTCAGCCATCTTGCTCAGTCCTATATTGTAACGAGCGCTTGCGTAGAATCCCGCTTTGCTCTCGAAGCTCACGCCAAGGGTGATCTTCACGTCTTTAGCCTTTAGGTTTCCAGTGGGAATGTTTACCAGGTTGGCCTTGTCGCTGATCATATCGGGCGAAGCCGACAATGGGAAGCAGATGGTAGGACCGGCCTCAATACTGAGATTCGGAATGACGAAATATTTCAAAAGCACTGGTACCTGCAAATACTTCAGCGAAATATTCTTGTCACTGGTTTTCACCGCGTTTGCAGCATAGAATGCCTCCAGCTGAACACCCAGCGGACCTGTACCAGCATCGGCACCACGCTTGCGGCCAAAGTGAAGCTGTGCTGCCAAACCGACCTCAAACCCGACACCCATACCCTGTCCCAAGTCGGCATCCTGGAACTTGCTCATGTGGGAAAAGTTTACTCCAACCTTTGGACCGAGCTTAAACACTGAACTGCGACGATCTTGCACTCCGTTGGAATCTTCATCATCGTCATAGGCGAATGCTGAAGAACTGAAAGCACACGAGAGTGCCAAAAGCATAAATAAAAATTTCTTCTTCATACACAAAAAGTTGATTAAGTTAATGTTAATAATAAAAAGAATATTTTTAATTAAAAAATCAGTGAGAAACAGCACATCAATAGAACGCTTTGAGGTCAATATGGCTTTCGCTCTTCGTACCATTGTCAAGTATGGCTTCAACAAGTGCTGCCAGTCGTTCTTTCTTCACCTTAAACGAAATGGTGGCCTGACTGCTGCTGCCGGCTTTCACGTTGACCCGCTGCCGGCCCACGTCTTGATTGTTCACACGCAGCGTGACCGTAACCATTCCATTGGCATCGCCGGTATTGGTGATGGTCACTGAAATAGGGAAGTTATCGTTCTGATCGGCTTTCTTACGAGGATTCTTAGGAGGCGCTACTTTGAACCTGGGCTTGCCCGCAGGCTTGCGTTGAGCCACCAAGTTGTCATGATGCTCAATGCTCTCCTTCGTGTGTTCAAAAGCCAGGTCGGCACGATTGCTCCACAGTAACAGTCCATCGCTGGTACCAACATACAGGTCGTAATGACCTGCTGATTGACCTGCCGCTATTTCAGGAAAGAACTCGAACGAGCGACTTGTACCCGAAGCACTATGTGCCACCACATTCTTCTGCTCAACACCTTTCTCATCGAACACCCGGAGCACGATATTGGCATCCTTCAGCCCTTCAGGAACAGAGAGAGCATAGCTTGCTTTCTCGGCCTTGCCGTTGCTGCCCACCTTTAGGAGGTTCTTTTCCATATTGCCGCTGAACGAGCCGTTCTCTATCAGTCGCAGCACGCCAGTCTTATTGCCAAGCACCACATTGGCATATCCTCCCCTGAAGGGTTCTGCCTTCTGAAACTGTGCCGGAATGACGATCTTGCCACCAGTAGTCATATAGCCGTATTTCCCGCCTTCCTCATAAACGGTATAGCCAGGATCGTCGCTCAGCTCCACCGTCTGCTCTTGCCGTATGGGGGTGTTCCGTTCGGCAAGGGCATATTCAGCCGACTTTCGCGCAGCCTGATAGGCATCCTCAACTGAGTAGTGGTAGCGCCCCAGTGTCCGTCCGTTACGATTAATGACATAACCCTTGCGATTGATGGTGAACACCACTGCCTGACCGTTGACGAACGACGAACCGAAAATCACTTCACCATAGCCAGGCTCCACACTGATCTCATTCATCGATTCATTGATGTAATAGACGTTTTCCTTCCCATTGTCCGACTGGTAAGTGACCGAGGCCAGTCCCTCGAAGAAGGGGTGTACTGTCTTATACTGGCAGGGAATGACCAGGTTGCCGTCTGTGGAAAGGAATCCCTGCTGGCGCATGGCATTGCTGACACACATCTTCCCTTCAGAGAAATATGAATACTTGTTGGCATACAGTTCCTCGGCCACCTCGGTCACATCGTAGTCGCCCTCGCGAATAATGGCCTTAATCTGTCCGCGACGACCCACATTCTGCAATGCCAACGCATAGCCTCCATGAAAAGGCGTGATGCTGTCATACTGCGCACTGAGCACCTGCTGGCCCTGTGAGTTGAGCAGTCCCACCTTGTCACCTGAGCGGAAGAGGGTCTGCTTATCAGCAAATCCTTCTGGACGCACCGACCACATCACCGTCTGTGCAGTTGCATCCAAGCATAGTACAAAGACTGCAAATAGTAGTAGGAATTGGTTCTTTTTCATATTCTATCTAAATTTATTCAGTCGTATTATCATCGGCATATCGGGAGATTTGCTCCTGGATGAGGTCCACATAGTGTGTGTCATTCTTTTCCTGTGCCTGCCTTAGTGCCTTCTTCAAGTATTTGTCGGCTTCAGGAATGTTTCTTTCTACTGCCTCAGTGCGTGCATCGCCACCAAGATAGTCGCACCCCAACTCGTAGAGGGCATGATAGTCAGTTGAATCGGCCTGCAAAGTGGCGAACAGTAACTGGTGAGCCCGGTTATAATCCACGGCAATGGAGAGGTTCTGCTGCATCAAAAGAATAGAGTCGGGAATATAATCGTGGGAGGCCTTGCTCTTGAAGCAGAGACGACTCATCAGATAGGCAGCCGAAGCATATCGGGCTCGCTCTTCACCCGACAGGGCGGAAGGGTCTTGCTTCAGAATTTCTTCAAGCTTCGACAATCCTTCCTGAGCTCCCTCAGACGTCTGCAACAGGTCAGTGATTTGCTGGTATTCGTCTTTTGGCTTTTCCTGGGCCAAGACCGTAACCGGTGCGAGGGTGGGGTCGTCTGCCGGAGACTTTGGCCACTGCATGATGGCTATGACCACGCCAATCACGGCTACAGCTGCCAAGCCTCCCATCATGATTTTTTTCACGACATCTGCCGACAATGACATAGCCGATGCCCCGTCGTCCTTCATCGTCTCAAGAGCCACTCGCATCTGGGCCGAAGTCTGATAACGCAATTCCTGCTTCTTCTCACAAGCTTTCTGCACAATCTTACGCAAAGCCTTGTTTTTAATGACATTCAGCGGCAAACGTGACTTGAGTTGCTTCTCCAGAATCTCATGACGAGGACCCTCAAAAGGTGTATGACCCACAATGAGCTGAAAGAGCAGTATGCCCACAGCATAGATGTCGGTTGTCTGGTTTTGGTGCTGAACGTCGCCCAAGGCCAGCTCAGGCGCGGCATACTCTGGCTTGCCCATGAACTTGCCAGCCACGGTCAGCTGCTTGTCACTGGTGGTCAGCGACGTCATTTGCTTGGCAATGCCAAAGTCAATGAGCTTGATATGGCCGTCGGTCGTCACCATAATGTTCGAGGGATCAATGTCGCGGTGAATGTAGCCGGCATCGTGAAGGGCCATCAGTCCAGAAAGAATATTCATGACCACATGGCGTGCAAAGTGTTCAGGATCGTTGCGATAGTCTTGCAATAATTTTACTGCGTATGGCACCTCATGCCCATCACGATCTTTGACGTTGCCTTCAAGCAGACTGTCAAGAGATACTCCGGAAAGCAATTCACTTACTACATGATAGTGCTTCACCGTATCACCAATAGCATTGCGCTCATCGATTTCAAGAAATCCCAGCATTTCAACCAAGTTATCGTTTCTCAGCTGGATAGATGCCTCACGCCGGGCTCGTTCAATGGCCTGTGGAGGCAGGTCGTTGAACATGAACTTAATAGCTACCGGCCTTGTGTTGCCATTACGCTCATCGACCCGAAAGCCTTTGAACACCTGACCCATGCCGCCCACTCCGATGGGCTGTTCTGACGAGTCAACTTGATAGTATATATGATTGCGACGCTCTTGTTCGCCTTGTAGTCTGATGAATGCCATAAATCCGTTTTGATGATTACAATTTCTTTTCCTTTAGATTCCCAAGAGTGAGCCGAGACCTTTCTTCTTCGATTGTGTCACCGTGAGCGTAGCCGACTTGGCTCCAGCTCTCACCACCACAGTACCTGTACGATTGTCGCCTGTATCATTTTTGTCAACCGCAACAAACACCTGATTACCCATTTTGCTGATATGAATCCATGATGCATTCGACGATGCTGTCCAATCGTCCGTACTGCATGTCACTATCACGCTCTTAGCTTCCTTTGGCTTTGCCTTAAACGTCATTTCACTTACCGAAAGCGAGAGTGTTGCTTCCTGCACAGGGGGGGCAGGCTGGTCAGCACCTTTCGCATCAGGCTCTTCGGCTTTGCTGTTGGTTGCCTGTTTCGATTCGCTCTGTGCTTTGCGCAGTTCGGCTATAGTCTCGTTGCAAGCTGCTATCTCTTTATCACATTGCGCCTTTTCCTGTTCGGTGGCAAACATTAGCTTTGCTGCCTGAAACTTCTTGATGGCGGCCTGCTGCTTGGCTATAGTGCGCTTCTGCTGTAATGTCTTTCCCTCCTGGAAAAGACTATTGCTGTCTGACAAGGCATCAATGCTGTCTGATGCCTCAACAGTCTCTCCGTCTTCCTCTGGTGTCTTTGGCGCATACTGGTTGAGAAACTGTTCTATGGCCGCCATGCGCTCCTGACAGGCCGATGCACGCTCCGCTTCGCCCAGTGCCTGTAAGCCAGAGGCCTGCTCGCGCAGAGCCTCCAAAGCCTGATTGAGAGCATTCACTATGTTCTTCATGCCCACAGCTACATCTGGTATTGCAACCTGATAGGCGCTGTCTGCCGACGATGCTATCTGTTCTGCCTGCTGGTAAGCAAGAAATGCTTTCATAAGCCGTTGCTCACTATCACTGCTGCCTTCGACCGACTGGGCTGATTCAAATAATTGTTTGGCCAGAGCCATCTGGTCGTCAACAAGCCTGTTCAGTGAGTCTCGTTCATAAGCAAGCCGCTGGGCTTGTGCCTGTTGCTCGGCATTATCGCTGCCCACGAAGAACGCGATGGCTCCGCCCACAACCAGTAATCCCAAAGCAATAGCGATGCCCATCATCGTCTTCCGGCCCGGCAATGTCAAGGTTGATGCTCCACTGTCTTCCTGCATCGTTTCGAGAGCCACGCGCATCTGTGCCGACGACTGGTAGCGCAGTTCCTGCTTCTTCTCACAGGCTTTCTGCACAATCTTGCGCAAGGCTTTGTTCTTGATGACAGCCAATGGCAGGTTCGACTTTAACTGCTTTTCTAAAATTTCATAACGGGCTCCCTCGAAGGGTGTATGACCCACGATGAGCTGATACAACAATATACCCACGGCATAGATGTCGGTTGTCTGGTTCTGGTGCTGCACGTCGCCCAGTGCCAGCTCGGGTGCGGCATATTCAGGCTTGCCCATGAACTTGCCGGCCACGGTCAACTGCTTGTCGCTCGTGGTCAGTGTGTTCATCTGCTTGGCAATGCCAAAGTCAATCAGCTTGATATGGCCATCGGCAGTAACCATGATGTTCGAGGGGTCTATGTCGCGATGAATGTAGCCGGCATCATGGAGAGCCATCAGTCCCGAGAGAATGTTCATCACAATGAAGCGGGCGAAATGCTCGGAATCGCTGCGATAGTCCTGCAACATTTTCACGGCAAACGGCACATCCTGCCCGTCGCGCCCGGTAGTCTTACCTTCAAGAATATCAGAAAGCGACACACCGTCAAGTAGTTCGCTCACCACATGGAAGTGACTGATTACATTACCGGAAGACTGCTGTTCCTGAGTTTCAATGAAGCCGAGCATCTCAATAAGATTGTCATTGCGCAACCGAATTGAAGATTCACGGCGGGCACGCCCAATGGCCTGCGGCGGCAGGTCGCTGAACATGAACTTGATGGCTACCGGACGGGTTGTGCCCGTAGTCTCATCGACACGCACGCCTTTGAACACCTGTCCCATGCCGCCCACTCCGATAGGCTGGGCCGAGGAATCTACTTGATAGTATATATGTTCACGTCGTTCTTGTTCTCCTTGTAATTTTACAAATGCCATTATTCTTATCTAACTATTCTGGTTCTACTTATTTAGATGTTTCGCCGATTAAGAATAGGAAAATCATATCTATCTTATCTTTTTAGTTCTTTCTGAATCTCCCGAGTTTTTTCAATGAGTTTATCTAAATCCCTGACACCAACTTTGGTGCTGCCATAGAAGCCTTTGGCATCTGGACGATCGGCCTTCAGGCAGGCGGCGTCATTAGACATGAGAAGGCGACGCATGCCGTCAATCTTTCCGCTATAGCGGCGTGAGGTTTTCTGATCCAGCTGAATCATGAGATTCTCAACAATGTCCTTTCCACGGGCTTTAGTCGCAGTCACGTCTTTCATATTCTTGCTCTTCACATCACGCATGTTCTGTAGTTCTTGCAGCATAGCCTTAGTACACTCGTAAGCCGTCAGACGGCCATAGTCAATACTCTTTGCCGGATGCGTCTTACCAGCAGCGCCCTTCTTTCCGGCAGAAAGTGAGGTCTTGTCGGCCACAGCTTGTTCCTCTGATTGGCCTTTACTACCAGCCTTAGCTGTTTGCAACTGCTGCTGAAGTTCGGCGATGCGCTCTTCCAGTTCCACAATGAGATTGCTGAGCGAATCGTTCTTGGCCATGAGCCAGTCGAGTTCATACGAATAGTTGCCGGCACGCTCACGGGTCAACTGCTCATAGCGCAGTTTGTAGCCCTCTAAATCGCTATTAGCTCGACTCAGCTGGCTGACCTCAAGTTGTAACTGGTCCAACTGTGCCCGAACGTCTGTTGAAACGGCATTGGTATCTGACCGCCCAAACACATTGAAAAGCAAGCTGACAACAAGCAAGCCTGCCAGTAGGACAATAATAATTTTAGCAGTATTAGTCATGCGCTGTTGTTGAATTGAGTTCATATTTATCTCGAGCACGGCAATCGTGTGATTATCGAAATGGTCACTGCCGGCACGTCCCAGACGGTCAACCTCCATTGAGAGACCATCAGCCAAGTCGCCCACACCAATAGGGGCTGTAAGCCGTTGCAAGAGCTGTTCATGGGGCATCACTCCCCACACGCCGTCGGTGCAGAGAATAAAGCGGTCGCCCTGACGGAAGCACACTTCATCGATTTGAGCCACATGATTGCTCGTATTCCCTAACGCACGGGTGATGACATTCGATTGCGGCGACATGCGTGCCTGCTCTTCGGTCATGGCTTTGTTGCGCACCAACTCGCCCACCAGTGAGTGGTCATCGGTACGGAAGACCGCTTTGCCCCGGCTAATCTGATAGCAGCGACTGTCACCCAGATGGGCAATGTGGGCCGACTGTTCGCTAATGAGCACAGCAACGAGTGTCGATCCCATGCCGCGCAGTTCGGCATGAGCCTCCATCATGTTGTCAAGAGCCTGTTCAGCCTGCGCTACAGCCCGCTTCAGTGCCTCTGTTGGCGACGATTGCGAACTGCAGGCCGCAAGACTCTTGATTACCTCGGCTACCACCGTCTGAGAGGCCTGCTTGCCGCCAGGACCGCCACCCATACCGTCGCACACCGCCAGCAGAAAGCCGACAGGCGTATCGGCATAGCCCCACGAATCCTGATTGTCAGGCCGACCGCCAATCATGCTATTGGCCACGCCTGCCACCTTCAACCGCTGCGATGAGAATTGTATAGCCATGTCGTGTGCGTGCTTAGTTGTCGTTTGTCGTATCGGTCATTTCACTCTGAAAGGCACACCCCGCTTGTGCTCGGCATCGTAGAGCACGAAGAGCCCTTTTCCACCCACTACATACTCCATCTTGGTGGTGTGGTTGACACTGGTCTCCACACGTTGCGGGCGATAGAGCGCATTGACCAAATCCTTATAGGTGAAGAAACATTCATTCTCCTTCTTCACTTTCCGAGTCTGCACTCTCACTAACTGGAATGCCGTAGTGCCACTGGCCTGACGGTCGTTGCGATATTCCACCGTGATATGAGTGGCATTGTCGGCAGCGGCTTTCACCTCCATGAGCTTCGAAGGCAAAGAATCGAGTACAAGATCGTCGTTCTTCTCCTTGATTTTCACCTTTGCCACCTCCTGACGGTCTATGACTACATCGCCGTCCTTCAGCAGTATGTCGAACTTCGGATCGTAGGCAGGGTTCACCTGCTTGCGCGTCTCCACCAGCTCTGAGATCTTAATGCTCTGAATGGCTCCCGTCTGCTGTTGCAGCAGCAGGTAATTCTCCTCATCCTTGTTCGAAGCATAGTTCTCTTCGATGATGACACCCACGTTCTCGCCATGCTTAGTACGCACCACGTCGAGCAGCGGACTCTGCTCAAAGATGGTCTGATTGGGATTCACAGGATAGTAGCTGTACTTCACCACGTCGCCCGTCTTGAAGGTCTGCATCACACCATTTTCCAAATAAACACTCAGTGTGGAGTCGGCATCCTCGGCAAACTGGCCCTGATACTCCATGCCCGACTTGAGCTGATACTTCACGTTGATGCCCGACAGGGCCGTCTTCTTGCGGCGTTCGCCACGCTTCATCCTGACTTCCTTCTCCCACGACACGATATAGGTGGTAGGAGTCATCTCTAAATACTTGATGGTGGCACCGCGCTCCAGCACTTTCACCATGCCAGCTGTACGGTCTTTGGTAGTTACGTCGCAGAGTGTCAGCGTGCGGTTGTCGCCCAGTCCTTCAAAGGCATCGTTCTTTTCAGCCCATTGTTTCCAGGCATCATTCAGTTCCGAAATCCTGTAGGCTCGCTCATTGCTGATGCCCACCACATCCTTGTTATTGAGAATGACCAAGGCATTGTCCGAAAGAAACGTACACAAATCACCATTCTGCTTCTGGATATATCCATGAAGTACCGTGCCGTTCTTCAGCACTAAGCTCTCAACTACTATGGCCTGAGCCGCAACTGTCATGGTCAGCGCCATGAACATTGAAAATATCTTCTTCATTATATATTATTTCTTATAAGGTGATTCTAAAAGTTCTTTCACATACTTCGCTTTGATGCCATAGTTGTAACCCTGAGTCTCTATCTTGCTCAGCCCAGCATGATGTACGCCAATCAAGAAACCTTTATCATTGAAGACAGGAGAACCACTGGCACCTCCTGTAGTAGGAGCATTATATCCAAAGTCGAACTCAGAGCCTTTTTGAATGATAGTTCCATTCTGAGCAAGAACACTTAGAGGCTCTTTTTCTAATCTCTGTAAGAGTCCATCGTAGTTTGTACCCGTGGCAAAGCCCAACGTATATACATGTTTTCCAACAGCGAGTGATTCGTCGGAAACGTCCATACTATCTATCACGTTCACAAAAGAGCATCTTGTTGGAATGGACTGAGTAACCGTCTGGAGCAGTGCAACGTCCTTCTCCTTGTCTTCACCAGCAGAAAGGACACGACATTTCTTAATGTTGTCTGGATCATAGATTTCTCCGTTTGGAATCATGGCCACATAGTCCAGTATAGGTGTTACTTTAATCTTATTTAAATAAGACGTAAGCTCACTTGGATTAATAATAGTGTTTACCAAGCCAGAACCTGCCAATCTGAAGTTTTGCATAAATTCAACATACTTAGCCAACCGTTTTGAAAATATATCCTGAAGGAATTCTATCTCATTACTGAACAGCCAAGGCTTCACTACATGCAAATTGGAAACAATTTTTCCATCATTAGATATGAAGAAGCCCGTTCCTGTATAGTCACCTTTCTTTTCGTTGGCATTGACCAAATCGGTTGATGATACCCCACTAGCAAAAGACCATCCAGTCTGAGTCTGTACTATTTGTGGAGGAATATGCAAATATTCTTTCTTTCTGCCCTTTGTTTGTGCTAATATAATATTGTATATAGCATCGGCATTTCTGTTGTACTGATTGAGATCCAAGTCTCCTACAGACACTTCATAGTGATAGATACCTACTAGCAGAACCACCGAATTATTAAAACGATTATACAGCTGCTCATCGGTTAATGTATTATTCCCCCTTCCAATCAGTTTCCACACTCCCAGTCCTATTCCTACAAGCACGAGCACGCTGGCAGCTACTATTAGTATAGGCTTAATAGGACTTGTCTTAAAGTATCGGCTGAGGTCAACAGGCACACCACCGCAGACCACCGCGCTCTTCCGCTTGATGCGCACGGGTGTGTTCGATGGAATCTTCATGCCATCGACTGTGGTTCCGTTCTTGCTATGGTCGATGATATACATCTTGCCGTCCTTTCCTTCCTTGAGTGTGGCATGATAGCGGCTGACGGTGTTGCCTGAAA
>DFJI01000027.1:0-36975 GCA_002372235.1 Prevotella sp. UBA3675
AGCACTACTAATTGCCCGAATACTTTCGCTGCAAGTGCTCATTCTTTTGGCTGTAGGTTGTCGGCTTTTAGGTCGTACTTTTCAGTCCTTGTGTGTGATGTGTCGCCTTATACGCGGTGCATGGTGTCAGGCTTGACGGTTGATGTAGTCAGATTCTCTTCACTCCGAGTCCTCCACCGTCCACTTAGCTAATCTATTCAGGTGGCTATTGCGGCGGGGTCCCACCTCTTCCCATTCCGAACAGAGAAGTTAAGCCCGCCTGCGCCGATGGTACTGCAATGCAATGCGGGAGAGTAGGAGGCCGCCATCTTTTTAGTGAGAGAGACTATAGTCGCTGACTGTAGTCTCTCTCTTTCTTTTTGTCTTGACTGCAGAAGGAGGAATTTCATGCTTTTGACTTCAGATTTCAGACTATAGAAATAATGAAATGAGAGGTATTTCGATAGAACTGAAGGAAAAATGGTTGGCTTTCGGAATTTTATCACTATATTTGTAGCCCATAGAGATGTGAAATCATCTGATGAAGGCGGAATGACTCTGTTTCCGATTAGTACTTGTTTAATAAATTAAGGTTCATACACCCATGAAAAAGTTTGTTCTATTATTCGCTCTTGCAGCTCTCTTCGTGCTGTCGGCTACGGCTCAGCGTGGTATGCGCGTTAGAAAGAATGTGCCACTCGACTCGATAAGACTGAGTGATCCGGCTATCCTGGCCGACCAGAAAACGAAGAAGTACTACATGACGGGTACGGGCGGCATGATGTGGCGCTCAGCTGACCTGAAACTATGGGAGGGACCGCATCGGGTGACGAAGTTCGAAGCCGACTCATGGATGGGGGCGCACCCGATGATCTGGGCTGCTGAGCTGCATCAGACGGGCGATGGCTGGTATTACTACTTCGCTACCTTCACGAATTAGACAGTGAAGATCGACACCGTTCGCGGCAATGTTATCGAGCGACGCGCCTCTCAGGTCCTTCGCTCCGACAATCCGATGGGGCCTTACTGTGCATTTGGTGATGCCGCCTATCTGCCTGCCGACCGCCCTACACTTGACGGTACATACTGGAAGGACAGTGACGGAAAGCCATACATGGTCTTCTGTGGCGAATGGCTGCAGAACTGGAACGGTACGATTGAAAAGATTGAGTTGAAGCCTGACTTGAGTGGAACCGTTGGTGAACCTCGTGTACTCTTCCGTGCCAGTGACTCACCTTGGAGCCAGGAGCGCGACGAGCAGGGCAAGGTGACATGGAACAAGGTGACCGACGGCCCTTGGCTCTTCCGCACTGAAACTGGGAGGTTGGGTATGCTTTGGACATCGTGGGTATTCAATGTCTATACACAAGGGGTGGCCTATAGTGAGAGTGGCACACTTGACGGCCCCTGGATTCAGGAGCCGGAACCCATCACGCCTCCAGGCTATGGTCATTCGATGCTTTTCCAACGATTCGATGGCCAGTGGATGATGTCAGTACACCATCACTCGACGGATGCTCGTGGGCGCACCGTCCGCATTCCTCACCTTTTCGAAGTGGACTTGAGTGGCGATAAACTGATTGTCAAAACAAGATAGAATGCGTAAAATGAAGCTTTAAGAGACGTTAGTATGCTTTTTTATTGCACATTCTCATTCGCAATGTGCTGAAAAAGTGTGACACTGTTGCCAAATTATGCAAAATAAATAGAAAATGGAGAAAAAATGATTTCATAAAAAAAAAAGTTTGTAACTTTGCACTTCAAAAAGTGAGTAAATGTGTAGTTTAGAGCAGTTTAAGATAGATTTGAAGGCATTGACCGAAGAAGTTACTTCTTTGGACTATGAACTGGATAATAGTTATTTTGCAGCTTTGAGCGATGCTGAGATCAAGGGAGGCTCGTTGCATGTGTCGGGGTCTATACGCAAGGCTGTCGGCTTTTTTGAACTTCTTTTTGATATCAACGGCACAGTTCGCATTCCCTGCGACCGCTGTCTTGACGACATGGATCAGCCGATTGAGACAAATCTCCGTCTGGTGGCAAAATTAGTGTCGCGCGACTTGATAGGCGAGGGGAGCAGAACACCCACTGAAGATGATGTCGTTATGGTAGAAGAGAGCGATGGCGTTCTCGACATAGCGTGGTTCATCTACGAGTCAATAGCCTTGGCGGTACCCATCCAGCACGTTCATCAACCTGGCGATTGTAACGATGCTATGATGCGAGTACTCAATGAGCACTCGGCTGCCCGAAGCAGTGATGCGGACGCCAATCAGGATACAGACCCGAGATGGGACATCTTAAAGAAATTGAATGTTTAAATTTTAATTAAAGTATTATAGAATTATGGCACATCCTAAAAGAAGACAATCAAACACTCGTACCGCTAAGCGTCGTACTCATGACAAAGCTGTAGCTCCTACACTGGCTGTATGTCCTAAATGCGGTGCTTACTATGTTTATCACACCGTATGCCCCACTTGCGGATACTATCGTGGCAAGGTGGCTATCAAGATGGAAGACGAAGTAGCTGAGTAAAAAATAGCAGATGAGTAAGATTAACGCGATCATCACCGGCGTCGGTGGATATGTGCCCGACTACATTCTGACGAATGAGGAATTGTCGCGCATGGTCGACACCAACGATGAATGGATTATGACGCGTGTTGGAATCAAAGAGCGCCGAATCCTCACTGAAGAAGGGCTCGGCACTTCTTATATGGCGCGTAAGGCAGCCAAACAGCTGATTCAGAAGACTGGTGTTGATCCTGACTCGATTGAAGCACTTATTGTGACGACCTCAACGGCTGACTATAAGTATCCTTCTACGGCCAGTATCGTGCTGGGTAAACTTGGGTTGAAGAATGCGCATGCGTTCGATCTCTGGGCTGCCTGTTCTGGATTCCTCTATGCGTTCGATATGGCTGCGAGCATGATACAGTCTGGGCGCTATAAGAAAATCATGGTGATTGGTGCAGACAAAATGTCATCGGTGACTGACTACAAGGACCGCCAGACCTGTCCGCTCTTTGGCGATGGTGCGGCAGCAGTGCTTGTGGAAGCTACGGAGGAAGAGAATATCGGTATGATGGACTCCTATCTGCGTACTGACGGCAAAGGTCTGCCTTTCCTTCACATGAAGGCTGGCGGCTCGGTCTGTCCTCCCAGTCACTTTACTGTTGATCACCGTCTGCATTACACCTATCAAGAAGGTCGTACCGTGTTCCGTTATGCCGTGACTAATATGAGTGACGACTGTGCGCTCATTGCAGAACGAAACGGACTGAACAAGGACAACATTGACTGGGTGGTGCCTCATCAGGCTAACATGCGTATCATTGAAGCAGTGGCCAAGAGGCTGGAGATGCCGATGGAGAAAGTAATGGTGAATATTGAGCGCTATGGCAATACTTCGGCAGCTACCATACCTCTCGCTCTTTGGGAGTATGAGAGCCAGTTGAAGAAAGGCGACAACATGATTCTCACCGCCTTCGGAGCAGGCTTCACACACGGAGCTATGTATCTGAAGTGGGCATACTAATAAAGCTAAATGGAATAGAAAATGGTTAGTCCCGATTGAACAGGACTAACCATTTTCTATTCCATTTGTTTTGAGACAAACTTTTTTCTATTCCATTTGTTTTGGCTTTTTAATGTAAGGATGAAGACCGTGCTGCATTTGTTTCGGTTTTTAATGTAAGGATGAAGGCCGTACTATATCCAGATGGTACTTTTTTGCAGAAACCAAAAATAGAATGTTATGATACAATTAGAGAATATCCGAAGGGTGTATAGCGCAGACGGAATCGAAACCATAGCCCTTGACAAGGTGTCGATGAGCGTTCAGAAAGGCGAGTTCGTTGTCGTCATGGGACCTTCCGGTTGCGGAAAGACCTCCTTGCTCAATGTGTTAGGCTTGCTCGACCGCCCCACCGACGGGAGCTATCGGCTCAATGGCATGGAGGTAGCCATGCTGAAGGAACGTCAGCGTACCGAGCTCCGCAAGGGGATGATCGGCTTTGTGTTTCAGAGTTTCAATTTGATTGACGAACTCACTGTTGCCGAGAATGTGGAGCTGCCGCTGACCTATCTTGGCATACCCGGCAAGGAGCGGCGAGTCAGAGTCGAAGAGATGCTTCGCCGCATGTCCATATCCCATCGTGCCCTGCATTATCCGCACCAGTTGTCGGGAGGACAGCAGCAGCGCGTGGCCATAGCGCGGACGGTTGTTACGCATCCGCAGCTCATCTTGGCCGACGAGCCGACAGGCAATCTGGATTCGCGTAATGGGCAGGAGGTGATGAACCTGTTGACCGAACTGAACCGCAATGAGGGGACCACCATCGTGATGGTCACCCATTCTGAGCGCAATGCCGGCTATGCGCAGCGCATCGTCAACCTGCTCGACGGGAAAGTTGTGCCTGCCTGACGGGAAAGTTGTGCCTTAAAAATTTGGATGTCTCGGAAAAAAGAGCGAAATTTGCAGCATCATTGACCGTGAAGGGTCATAAGATAAGCATTCGTAAATGACAACTATGAAGCATAAAGCAGGTTTCGTAAACATCGTTGGCAATCCCAACGTAGGTAAAAGTACGCTCATGAACCAGTTGGTTGGTGAGCGTATTTCTATTGCCACCTTCAAGGCGCAGACCACGCGCCATCGTATCATGGGCATCGTGAATACCGATGACATGCAGATTGTGTTCTCCGACACGCCGGGCGTGCTGAAGCCCAACTACAAGCTGCAGGAGTCGATGTTGGCTTTCTCTGAATCGGCGCTCACCGATGCCGATGTGCTGCTCTATGTGACTGATGTGGTGGAGAACCCCGAGAAGAACATGGAGTTCCTGCAGAAGGTGCAGAAAATGAGCATCCCGGTGCTGCTGCTGATTAATAAGATTGACGAGCTGGGGGGGCAGAGCGCTCCGAGAACTCCGAGTTCTCAGAGTTCTCCGAGAGCTCAGAGTTCTCCGAGCTCTCCGAGTCCTCAGAAAGCTCCGAGCTCTCAGCAGCTCCTTGGCGACATCGTCTCCCGTTGGCATGCGCTGCTGCCCAACGCCGAGATCCTGCCCATCTCGGCAAAAAACAAGTTCGGGGTCGATCTGCTGCTGAAGCGCATCAAGGAGCTCTTGCCAGAGAGCCCGGCCTTCTTCGATAAAGACCAGCTCACCGACAAGCCTGCGCGTTTCTTCGTCTCCGAGATTATCCGCGAGAAGATTCTGCTCTATTACGATAAGGAGATCCCTTATTCTGTTGAAGTGGTAGTGGAGCGCTTCAAGGAGGATGACCGCCAGATACATATCAATGCCGTCATCTACGTGGAGCGCGAGTCGCAGAAAGGCATCATCATCGGCCATCAGGGCGTGGCACTCAAGAAGGTATCTACCGAAGCCCGCAAGGCTTTGGAGAAGTTCTTCGATAAGCACATCTATCTCGAAGTATTCGTAAAAGTAGATAAAGACTGGCGCTCTTCGCAAAAGGAGCTCGACAATTTCGGTTATAATCCCGAATAGTGCCAGCTTGTTCGTTTGGTTCGTATCACTCTCTGTTTTAGAGCGATATCATCCATCGTTTATATATAAATTATTCCGGAACACCGCTGTTGTTCCGGATTTTTTTGTAATTTTGCACCAAAATAGTATAAATTATGAGTAACTTAGTAGCGATTGTGGGCCGTCCCAATGTTGGAAAGTCCACTTTATTCAACAGACTGACCAACAGCCGACAGGCTATTGTGAGTGATGAAGCCGGTACCACTCGTGACCGTCAGTATGGCAAGTGTGAATGGTGCGGACGCGAATTTTCCGTGGTCGATACTGGCGGTTGGGTCGTCAATAGTGACGATATTTTCGAGGAGGAAATTCGCAAGCAGGTCATCATCGCCACCGAAGAGGCCGATTTGGTGCTTTTCCTTTGCGACATTAAGAACGGTGTGACCGATTGGGACATGGATGTGGCTCAGATTCTGCGCCGCGCCAAGCTGCCCACCATCCTTGTGGCCAACAAGGCCGACGACGGCAAAGACCTCTACGGTCAGTATGAGTTCTATAAGTTAGGCTTGGGCGATCCCTATTGCGTGAGTGCTGCTACAGGCAGCGGCACGGGCGATCTGCTTGACAAGGTGCTTGAGATTCTGCCTGAAAAGTCGGGCGACGACCTGGAGGATGGCATCCCCCGCTTTGCAGTGGTGGGCCGTCCGAATGCAGGCAAGTCCAGCATTATCAATGCTTTCATCGGCGAGGAGCGCCACATCGTGACCGATATCGCCGGTACCACACGCGACAGCATCTACACCCGCTATGACAAGTTCGGCTTCGACTTCTATCTGGTTGACACCGCCGGCATTCGCCGCAAGAACAAGGTGACCGAGGATTTGGAGTTCTACAGCGTGATGCGCTCCATTCGTGCCATCGAGAACAGCGACGTGTGTATCCTCATGCTCGATGCCACGCGCGGTATAGAGGCCCAGGACATGAACATCTTCCAGCTCATTCAGAAGAACAACAAGTCGCTGGTGGTCGTGGTGAACAAGTGGGACCTGGTGGAAGACAAGAGCCAGATCGTCATCGACACCTTCGAGCAGGCCATCCGTTCGCGCATGGCTCCCTTTGTCGATTTCCCCATCATCTTCGCTTCTGCGCTCACCAAGCAGCGCATCTTCAAGGTGCTCGAGACGGCCAAGCAAGTCTATCTCAACCGCAAGGCCAAGATTGGCACGTCAAAGCTCAATGAGGTGCTGCTGCCCATCATAGAGGCCACACCGCCGCCCTCCATCAAGGGCAAGTACATCAAGATCAAGTATGTGTCGCAAGTGCCCGACACACAGATTCCCACCTTCATCTTCTATGCCAACCTGCCGCAGTACATCAAGGAACCCTACAAGCGTTTCCTTGAAAACAAGATACGCGAGAACTGGACACTGACGGGGTCGCCCATCAACATCTTTGTTCGTCAGAAATAGCGCATAAACGTGAGTAGAGTGATGATGACGAAGAGGTTGAGTCCATTCATCTGTGCTGTGTGCCTGCTTCTGCTCTTGGCATGCAGTGCGGCACCGTCGCCCGACGAGGCGGCATTAGCCGCAGCGAAAGAGAGCGTTCAGGCGAGCTATGAGCAACTGCTTGCCGGCCACTACGACGAGTTCTTAGAGGGCAGGAGCGGAACAAGCGAGATGCCCGAGCACTATCGCGAGCAGTTGCGTGCCTCCTGCAAGCAGTTCATGGCCCAGCAGGAAAGCCTTCATCGGGGCATCCGCTCTTTCAGCGTGAGCGATGCCCGTATCGATTCTGCTCAGAAGCTGATACAAGTGTTCCTCATCTTGAACTACGGCGACTCCACGCAAGAAGAAATCGTGGTGCCGGTCGTAAAACAGGACGGAGCCTGGAAGATGAAGTAAGTCTATTTATGAATACCCGTCACGGCCTCGCGCATTTCCTTCAGCAGGTCGCTGGCGAAGATAAAGTCGGTAAGGCGTTTGTTGGTAGATCCCATAATCTCTGACGAAACGCCTTGCCATTCTTTACGTCCCTCATATATGAAGATGATGTTCTCGCCAATACCCATCACTGAGTTCATGTCGTGGGTATTGATGATGGTCGTCATGTTGAATTCGTGCGTGATGCTGTGCAGCAGCTCGTCAATGACCAGTGAAGTCTTCGGGTCCAGACCCGAGTTGGGCTCGTCGCAGAACAAGTATTTGGGATTCAGGGCTATGGCGCGTGCAATGGCCACGCGCTTCTGCATGCCACCGCTTATCTCGCCGGGAAACTTCTGCTCGGCGCCTACCAGGTTCACGCGGTCCAGACAGTCCATGGCTCGCTTGGTGCGTTCGCGTAGTGTCATCGTCGAGAACATGTCGAGCGGGAACATCACGTTCTCGAGCACCGACATCGAGTCGAACAGCGCCGCACTCTGGAAAATCATGCCCATCTCGCGTCGCATGAACACCTTCTCCTTCTTCGACATCTTCACGAAGTCGCGGTTGTCGTACAGGATTTGTCCGCTCGTGGGGTCCAGCAGTCCCACGAGATTCTTCATCAGCACCGTCTTTCCGCTGCCGCTCTGACCGATGATCAGGTTCGTCTTTCCATCCTCAAACACGGTGGAGATGCCTTTCAGCACTTCTTTGTCTTCAAACGACTTGTATAGGTCTTTAACTTCAATCATAGCATTTCAGTGGGGGGGAACATTAAGACAGCAGCTGGGTGAGGAACACGTCGCTGAACAGGATGAGCACGCTCGATGTGACCACGGCGTCGGTCGAAGCCTTGCCCACCTCTACCGAGCCGCCCTCCACCGTGTAGCCGAAGTAGGCCGGAACACTCGAGATGATGAAGGCAAAGAACAGGCTCTTGATGATCGACATCCACATGAACCACGCCTGAAAACTGTGTTGCAGTCCGGCCGTCAGGTCGTCGGGTGGCATGATGTGGCCGATGTAGGCAGTGGCATAGGCGCCGAGAATGCCCATCACCGACGAGAATATGACGAGGAACGGCATGATTGTAATCATGCCTATCACCTTTGGCAGAATGAGGTAGCAGGCTGAGTTCACGCCCATGATGTCGAGTGCGTCAATCTGCTGCGTCACGCGCATGGTGCCTATCTCCGATGCAATGTTCGACCCCACCTTGCCGGCCAGGATTAGACACATGATGGAGCTGGAGAACTCCAGCAACATAATCTCTCGCGTGGTGTAGCCGGCCACCCATCGTGGCATCCAGGGGCTCTCAATGTTCAGCTTCATCTGAATGCAGATCACGGCACCGATGAAGAAAGAGATGAGCAATACGATGCCGATGGAATCGACACCCAGCTGGGCCATTTCCTTGATATATTGTTTCCAGAACATGCGCAGTCGTTCGGGTATGGCGAAAGTTCTCCCCATGAGGATGATGTAGCGCCCGAACGCTGTCAGCCAATTATAAATCAACATGTCTCTTCAGAATTCTTTTTTTTATTGCCGTGCAAAATTACGAATAATAAAACAGAAACCGTATGAGAGAGAAAAGTTTTTAGCGTTTTTTTGTTGATTTTTAATCAATGCCCCGTCTCGCCTCCCCCGTGTCGAATCGTTTCGTCGGCTCAAAAAAAATGTTTTATTTTCCTACAATATACTATGAATGAGGCGGTTTTTCTGCTTTCTTCCTACCTTTTTGGCCAGGATGGCTCATAAATCCAAAATTTTTGTCTAAATTTGCAGGCAAAAATTGCAAAGAGAGAAATGGCAGAAGAACTGAATGACTCGAAGGTGCTGCGCGCCGAGGGACTGGTGAAGCGCTATGGCAAGCGAACGGTGGTGAACGACGTGAACTTTCATGTGGCTCAGGGCGAGATCGTGGGCCTGCTGGGCCCTAACGGTGCCGGCAAGACCACATCGTTCTATATGACTACGGGGCTCGTGGTGCCTAATGGCGGCCACATCTATCTGGGCGACGAGGAGGTGACGAACGATCCCGTGTATATGCGTGCCAGGAAAGGCATAGGCTATTTGGCACAGGAGGCATCGGTGTTCCGCAAGATGAGCGTGGAGGACAATATTCTCTCGGTGCTGGAGATGACTAATAAGACGCGCGAGCAGCAGTTGGAGAAATTAGAAAGCCTCATTCAGGAGTTCCGCCTACAAAAGGTGCGCAAGAACAAGGGCGACCAGCTGTCGGGCGGTGAGCGCCGCCGCTGCGAGATAGCCCGTTGTCTGGCTATCGAACCTCGGTTCATCATGCTCGACGAGCCTTTTGCCGGTGTTGACCCTATCGCCGTGGAGGACATTCAGCAGATTGTGTGGAAACTGAAAGACCGCAACATCGGCATCCTGATTACCGACCATAATGTTGACGAGACGCTCACCATTACCGACCGTGCCTATCTGCTGTTCGAAGGTCGAATCCTGTTTCACGGCAAGCCTGAGGAACTGGCCGAGAACAAGGTGGTGCGAGAGAAATACCTGACCACCTCTTTCGTGCTGCGCAAGAAGGACTTCCAGTTGCTGGAAAAAGAGAAACAGAAACAGGAGGATGAGGGGAAAATTAATTAAAAGATAAATGACTGAAGTCTCCCATTCTAATTCTTGATAAATAAAAAAGGTGGAAAACTTAAGTAAATGAAAAATGAAAGATATGATTGGTTTCACGGATGCTGGCCTGACCATATCTTTCATTTATCATTATTTTATCTGTTTTTATCTATCAACGGGCGAATGCGTTCATGATGGCTGTGGGGCGACCGCTGTCGTCGAAGGCACCTTTTGCATAGCCGCTCCATCCGCCGTAGCATTGGGGCTCCCAGTAGAACACGCCCAGACAGCCGTCGATGGCTTTGCAGCCGTTCATCATTCTGGTGATGAACTGTTCACCGTAATCGGCATTCCAATTGCAGCCAATCTCACAGATCATCACTTCCTTGCCGTATCTGCTGATCAGCTGCTTGATGTTGCTCAGGCAGTTGCTGGCCTTGTCCTCCCACGACATCATGTCGGTCTCGCTGTTGGGCTGATAGAGCGACATTCCAATGACGTCCCATTTGGCATTGGCGGCTTTCAGTCCGTCGAACATAGCGGTAAAGCGGCCCAGTACTTCACCCTGGTCAAGGTGTACAATGACTTTGGCATTGCTATAGACAAACTTCACGGCATCGTAGCCGGCTGTGACCAAAGCCGCAAAGTTGGTGTAGTTTGACGACGAGGTGGCACCCAGAGGCTTCAGCATACCCGTCCGGGTCTCGTTGCCCACCTGCACCCATTCCACGTCGATGCCCTTGTCCTTCAGTGCCTGCAGCACGTCTCTGGTGTGGTCGGCCACGGCTTGCTTCATCTCGTCGAGATTGTAGTTAGCCCAAGCAGCAGGAGGTGTCTGACTTCCCGGGTCGGCCCAGGTGTCGCTGTAGTGGAAGTCTATCATCAGACGGAACCCCAGGTTGTGGGCTCTCCATGCCTTGACAATGACATCCTGCTTGGAGCAGTAGTAGTTGGCGGGATTCACCCATACGCGCAGACGGATAGCGTTCACACCCAGCGAGCGCAGCAGCTGCAGACATTCGGTCTCGTTGCCGCTGGCATCGAAGAATTTCTTGCCCTTTGCTTCCTGTTCGGTGAGCCAGCTTACGTCGGCTCCCCTGGCAAATCCCGTCATATCGTAGGTCTCTGGCATGACAGGATTGCCGTTTGTCTTGTTGTCATCTTTGTTGCATGCCGTGAATGAGCATATCATTACGGCAGCCATGAAATATTTCAGAATCTTTTTCATCGTTTACTCAGATTTAAATGTTGCTGACCATGTCATTGTACTCAGGTTGACCTCGATGGTGTAGTCGCCTACTTCTTCGCCAGTCCACAGGTTTCCACCGTCGGTAGAGAGCGTGTTGTTGTCGGCACCATACCACGTGCCGCTTGCTTCATCGACCACTTTGAAATTCATCCATGATTTATCGGTGGTCAAAATGCCGCTATACGCGCCATTGCCAGTGTGCGTGAGTGTGGCTGCGGCAGTGCTCCAATCGCTCTCTGTATAGATTTTCAGCTCGGAGGGGAATGATGGGGGAAGATCGCCAGAGCGTGTAGCGCTCCACGTCATCGTGTTCAGGTTGGCCTCGATGGTATAAATACCTGTCAGTTCGCTTGGAATCCACAGTTTCCAGCAGTCGCTGGCTGAAGAGAGTTCGCTTGCCTTATCGTTGAATGGAGGACAACCGTAGAAGCGTGAGTTCTCTTCATCTGCAATGAAGAAGTTCATCCAGCCCCACTTCACTTCCAACTCTCCGCTGTACAAACCATCGCCTACTTTGTTCAGCGTAGCCAGCACCGTTGTCTTGTTTGAATCGTAAATCTTCATCTCAAGCGGCTTCGGAACGTCGGGCTTTTGCTGTGTTTGATTACCAGCTTCCACCTTATATTTATAGTAGCCGTTGGCATCAATGCTTACGGTGACGGTGTGAGTGCCTGTGCCGGTGAAAGTGGCGCTGCTCTTCTCGCCGATTATGAGCGTGTCGCCCTTGATGGTGAAGCTGTAGGTTTGCGGCTTGGCTTTCTCGGCATCGGTGCGCGATTCGGTATCGAAGAGCTTGGCGGTAGCCTCGAAGGTGAGGGCCGTTTCTCCGGCAGACTCAATCAGCAATTCCCATCGGCCATCCTCTTTGTTATAGGCCATCTGCTGTCCGTTGACGGTCATGGTCTCTATGTGCGAGGCGCTCCACCATCCCTTCACCGTATTCACGGTGACGAAATAGTCGCCTGAAGCATCGGGGAACCAGCAGTTCCAGGGATTGTCATTGCTCAATACAAACTCCGAGTCGCTCACGGGCGTGTTGCCCCACACCGTGCCGTCGGCCTCCATGAACCAGCAGTTCATCCAGGCAGAAGCTCGCATCATGCCAGTGTAGATGCCGTCTTCAGAGGGCGACCAGAGGCGCGAGATGGTGTCGGTCTTCTCTTGATTCAGAACGGCCATGCGTGTCATGTTGACAGAGATGGGAGTAATCTTCACCTCGCAAACATTGCTGTAGGTCTCCAGATTACCGCAGCGTATGCGGAAGAAGAGCGAGCCCTCTTTGCCTATCGGCATGCCTAATTTCTTGGCAAAGGAGTTCAGGTTGCCAGCTGTGTAGGTCATGCTCTGTCCGTTGGCAGCACTCTCTATGATATTGCTGAATCCGGGCTCCGTAGCTGTCTGTATGTAGGCTGGCAGATTGTTGAAGGTGCTCTTGCGCGTATCGTCGTTTGAGTACCATTGCGGGCTCTGCCAAGCCAGCTGAAGCACTGGTGTAAGATAGTTCTCCAGACTGATGTCAGCCTCTGTCGCAGTTGCCATCAGAACACATTCGCCGTTCATGCTCATGCTCGTTTTTTCGACATCGCTGTTGCAGCCAGTCAGCACGACAGCTGCACCAATGAGCATTCCTATATATTGAAATAGTCTTTTCATCTTCATGATTGTTTTTTAATATTCAGGATTCGAAAGGTTGGGGTTGGCTGTCAGCTCCGTTGATGGGATGGGGTAGTAGTTGTAGCGCTTGTCAACGGCCACGCCGTTCTTTGAGCCGCCTTTCCACTCCCAGAGGTAGTCGGCAGTGGTGAACTTGCCGAATCTCACCAAGTCGCTGCGGCGATAGCCTTCCCAGTAGAGCTCGCGGGCACGCTCGTCGAGAATGAAGTCGAGGGTCATATCGGCATCGGTGATGTTGCCGTTGCTGTTGCCGTAGGCACGCTGGCGCAGTTGGTTGATATAGTCGAGTGCTTCGGCACGAGTGCCGTTGGCAGCACCGCGTACCACGGCTTCGGCATACATCAGGTAAACGTCGGCCAGTCGCATGAGGGGATAGTCGGTAGCCACACCCTTGTTGGCTGTGTTGCAGGCCTGCTGCTTGTTGTCGTTCAGGTTGGTCCATTTGCTGACGCAGTAGCCCTGCGTCTGGTCTTGTCCGGCAATGTTGTCAATATATTGTGTCTGTCCTGCCATGTGGAACAGGAAACGACCGTCCTCGTTCTCAGGGGTGAGCGAGTTCTTGAGCCACATCTGAGGCAGTTGTCCTCTTGCCCTGAACATGCCCCATCCGCTGGTCACGCCGTAGTCTTCGACTTTCTGTGAGGTACCCGTGCTGGCCACTTCACCGCATACAATATAGGTTGATGCTCCCCACGACACGGTATGGTCGGAATCTACGGGCAGTGCAAAGATAATCTCACTGGTGCGCAGATGGTTGTCGGCGTTGAAGAGGCTCTGGTAAGCCGCTCTTCCTGCATCGACAGCAGGCGTGCCGCTTTTCTTCTCTAATGAGTAGCCTTCGGCAAGAACCTGCTTACAGGCGTTGATGCACTCGTTGTACTTGGCTGTTCCCGTCCAGAGCTCGCTGTTCAGGTAGAGGCGGGCCAACAGTGTCTGGGCACCGCCTTTCGACATGCGCCCGTAGGGGCACTCTGCTTTGCCGTAGAGGTCGGGAGTGGCTTCGGTGAGCTCTTTCTCGATGAAGGCAAAAGTCTGTGCCGGTTCGTAGCGTGGCGGGATATATCCGCCCACACCGCTGTTCTCGTCAACAAAGGGAATGTTGCGATACAGGTCGAGGGCGTGCAGATAGAACATGGCACGCATGGTACGGGCCTCGGCGCGATAGTGGCGCAGCTCGTCGCCAAACTGTGAAATCTTCTCGTCGGTGCAGTTGCGCAGGAACTCGTTGCAGAGCGTGATGTTGTAATAAATACGGTAGTACATGTCTGACACCCAGGGGTCGTTGCTGTCCCATGTCAGATAGGTGAGGTCGGCAGTCTTGTCGCCTTGCAGCCATGTGCTGGCCACCTCGTCGGTTCCGCATTCCTGCATGTTGAAGTAGCAGCGCATGTAGTCGTAGCCGCTGATGCTCGACAGGTCGGCATTGGCTCCTCCCTTGCCTTGTCCGGTGGTTACCATTGAGGTGTAGATTTTTCCCATGACGGCCTCGAATCCCGCAAGCGAGGTATAGACCGTCTCCGAGGTGGCCTCGGTCTGAGGCACCTGGTCCAGGTCGCCGGTGCAGGAGGTGAGTGCCACCGACATACCGCAGCCCATCATGCAGGCTGCAAATATCCTATATATCTTGTTGTTCATATATTTTCAATAATCAGTTGTCAGTACTAAATCATCAGAATGTCAGTCCCAGGCTCAGCGAGTAGGTGCGTGGGCGAGGATAGAACGAGTTGTCCATGCCGTTGGGCACTTCCGGGTCGATGCCCGAGTACTTGGTGATGCAGAACACGTTCTGAACCATGACCGAGGCTGTGAGCGAGACCCATGGGAAAATCTTTCCGAAGTCATAGCTCAGGTTCACGTTGTCAAGCTTCAGGAACGAGGCATTCTCTACGTAATAGTCAGACAGATACTGCCGCAACTGGAAGCGTGTGTCGAGATAGGCCGAATGCACATTGTTCAGCTGCTGGCTGTTGTAGCTGATGGTCTCCCATGCGCCTGTGCTCATGGCCATTCCGTTATAGACGTAGTTGCCGATGTTGGCGCGAAAGTTCAGGCCCAGTGTCAGCTTCTTGTAGCGAAGAGAGGTGGTGAGGCCCATGATGTAGTCGGGCATGGGCGAATGGAAGCGGTACAGGTCTTCGGAGTCTATCTTGCCGTCGTTGTTCAGGTCGGCGTATGCACCCTCGATGGGGCGGCCAGTGCGCTCGTCGTAGAGCTGGTGATAGACGTAGAACATGTAAGGCTGGTAGCCTTCGGTGAGTGTCTGGAACTGGTAGCTGTCAATCCACGGGCCCACAGGCACGTTGGTGGCTTTTGAACCGGGTACCAGACTCAGGTTCTTCACCTTCATGCTTTGCCAGGTCATGTTGTAGCTCAGGTTCCATTCCCAGTCCTTCGTCTTGATGGGCGTGGCGTTCAGCGTGACCTCAACGCCCTTGCTGTCCACATTGCCCACGTTGGTCAGAATAGACTTGGCGAAGTTGGTTCCGGCTGCCGATGGTACGGTAGAGAGCAGGTCCTCAGTCTTGCGGGTGTAGTAGTCAACGCTACCCGACAGTCTGCCGTCAAGGAACCCGAAGTCGATACCGAAGTTCCAGGACTTCGTGGTCTCCCATTTCAGGTCGCTGACAAAGCTGTCAGGGCGATAGGTGTAGATATACCGTCCGTTCATGAGCGCCTCTGCACCGTTGGTGCTCAGCGTATAGACCGGCAAATAGTTGTAGTTGCCAATGCCGTCCTGCTGTCCGGTTACGCCATAGCTGGCGCGCAGCTTCAGGTTGCTTAGCACTTTCTGTTCCTTCATGAACGGCTCGTTGGTGAGTGTCCATCCCAAGGCCACTGAGGGGAAGGTGCCCCAACGGTTGTTCTTTGAAAAGCGCGAAGTGCCGTCACGGCGGAGTGTGGCAGTCAGCAGGTAGCGTCCGTCAAACGAGTAGTTGATACGTCCGTAGTATGAAAGCAGCGCATGGCGGTAGTCGCTCTCTTTCTCAGTGGAAAGCACCTCATGTGCCACGTTATAGGTGTTATATTCAGGACGGTTGCTCTTCCAGTACTGGTAGTCGTAACCGATGGTGGCATCGACGTTGCTCTTGATCTTCTCGAAATACTTGCTGTAGTTGGCATAGATCGTCAGCAGGCGGTTCACGTTCTTCTGTGGCCCGTAGCTGTAGTCCAGACCGCCCGTAGTATAGTTCGAGGCGGCAGTAGTAGGAATATAGGTGGTGCCTTTTCCTCTCGACAGGTCGATGCCCATCGTGGCATGTAGTTTCAGGTCGGGCAGGAAGTGGAGCTTGTAGTCTATGTCAAGCGAGGTGATGAGTCGTGTCACCGTACTTTTCGCATCGTATTGGTCAGCCAGTCCTTTGGGGTTGCGAACGGCAGCGTTGGTGGGCTGTCCGTTCGTGTCAATAGCCTCGTTGTATCCGCCAAAAGTCTGATTGTTCATATAGATGGGAATGGTGGGGTTGAAAGTGGCTGCGGCCCAGATGGCACTACCGTTGTAGAACTTGTTGCGGTTCCATGTGCCTTTGGCATTGAGGGTCAGCCTCAGGTGGTCGTTGAGCAATGACGGGTTCAGCACGATATTGCCAGTCACACGCTGCGCATTGTCGTTCTTCACCAGTCCGCTCTGGTTCATGTAGCCCACGGATACGCGGAAGGGCATGAAGCCAGCCTTTCCGGCAACGCTCACGTTATTGTCGGTGCCGAAGGCCGTGTGATACACCTCGTCGTTCCAATTTGTGTTAGCTGTACCAAGCAAGGCTTTCTGTGCTGCTGAGCCACGGCTGCTGATAAGGTTGTAGAAATCGTCGCGACCCAGCATATCGACCATCTTGGTGCGGGTCTGCAGGGTGTTGGTGGTGTTAAAGGTGACGGTAGGCTTCTTCTCGGCCCCTTTCTTCGTAGTAATGATGATGACACCGTTTGAGGCACGGCTACCGTAGATGGCCGTCGAAGAGGCATCTTTCAGCACCGTCATGCTCTCGATGTCGGAGGGGTTGATCATGCTCAGGAAGTTGTTGTCGTTGCCAGCGATGCCGCCTCGCTCCAAGGGCACTCCGTCGAGTACGATGAGCGGGTCGTTAGAGGCATTGAGCGATGCACCGCCACGCACGCGGATGATACTGCCGCCCGTAGCCGAACCGCTGTTCGACATGATCTGCACACCAGCCACTTTACCGTTGATGAGCTGTTCGGGTGAGCTGATCTGACCTTTGTTGAAGTCGTCGCTCTTGATGGTCGATACCGATCCCGTCAGGTCGCTTTTGCGTGCTGTGCCATAGCCAATGACCACCACCTCGCTAATCACCTTCTGGTCGGGTTGTAGCTGAATCTTCAGTGGCTGACTGCCAATCTCAACCGTCTGGGTGGTGTAGCCGACGTAGCTCACCTGAAGTTGCTTGGCGTTTTTGGGGACTTGTAGTGTGAAATCACCGTCGAAGTTGGCTGTAGTCCCTCCTGATGATTCGCCTACGATAGTGATGGTGGCTCCGTAGAGCGGTTCTCCCAGCTCGTCAATCACGTTGCCTTTCACTGTTCTCACTTGCGCCGTTGCCGCTGTCACAAACAGCAACAACAGCGGGACAAGAAGCATGCGCATCCTTGTCGGAATGTTGTCATAAGTTCGTTTCATTCATTGAAGTTTTTATTAGTAGTTTTAGGAAGTTTCAGGCTCTTCTTTGTCAGTTGGAGCATGCAAAGGTAGTAAATATTATTTTGCAAGCAAATGTTTGAGGTCGTTTTTTCAATTTTGTATTGTTAATGATGAAGGCCAGATTGAAGTTAAAAAATGGTAAACGTGCAGGTTTTCAACCATTATTACGTAATTTTGCACCCAATTTGAGAATTTATATATTGGTAATATTAAATTGTATATATAATAAATTAAGGTATAAAAGCAATGAACATTTCATTTGAATGTGCTGACAAGGTGAATGGCCTGATGACCATCGTCGTTGAGAAAGCAGACTATGAAGAGAAGGTCGAAAAGACTCTGAAAGACTATCGTAAGAAAGCCCAGATGCCTGGCTTCCGCCCGGGCATGGTTCCCATGGGGCTCATCAAGAAACAGTATGGCACAGCCGTGAAGGTTGACGAGGTGAATCGTCTCTTGGGCGAGAAGCTCTACGAGTATGTGCGCGAGAATAAGATCCAGATGCTGGGCGAGCCTCTTCCCAATGAAGAGAAGCAGCAGCCGCAGGACTTCCAGCAGGACGGCCCCTTCACGTTCGTGTTCGATATCGCCGTGGCTCCCGAGTTCAAGGCTGAACTGACTGATAAGGATAGCATTGACTATTATAATATTAAGGTTGACGACAAGCTCATTGACGATCAGGTGCAGATGTATGCTTCGCAGGCCGGTGAGTTTGTTGAGGCTCAGGAGTGGAGCGGCAACGACACGTTGAAGGGCGATCTGCGTCAGCTCGACGAGAACGGTAATACGCTTGAGGGCGGTATTGAGACCGAGGGCGGCATGGTGATGCCCAGCTACATCAAGGGCGAGGACGAAAAGAAGAAGTTCGACGGTGCCAAGCTCGGCGACATCATCACCTTCAACCCCAAGAAGGCTTATCCCGACAACGATGCCGAGGTGGCAGCCCTGCTCAAGGTTGACAAGGAGAAGGTGAAGGACCTGACTGCCGACTTCAGCTTCCAGATTACTGAGATTCGTCATTTCCAGCCCGCTGCCGTCGATGCCAAGCTCTTCGAGCGCGTGTTCGGTGAGGGCGTGAAGGACGAGGCCGACTTCCGTCAGCGCATCAGCGATGCCATCAAGCCCCAGCTGCAGGCCAATGGCGACTATAAGTTCATGCTTGACGTGCGCAAGTACATGGAGCAGAAGGTGGGTGAGCTCACTTTCCCAGAGGCACTGCTCAAGCGCATCATGCTCAACAGCAACAAGGACAAGGGTGCCGACTTTGTGGAGAAAAACTTCAAGGCATCTGTTGACGAGCTGAAGTGGCACCTCATTAAGGAGCAGTTGGTGGTGGCCAGCGGCGTGAAGGTGGAAGACGACGACCTGAAGCAGGTGGCAAAGGCAGCCATCCGTCAGCAGTTTGCCCAGTATGGCATGACCAACGTGCCCGAGGACGTGCTCGAGAACTATGCCAACGAGCAGCTGAAGAAGCGCGAGCAGGTCGATCAGTTCGTTGATCGCGCCATCGATGCCAAGCTGGCCGAAGCACTCAAGGGAACGGTGAAGCTCAACATGAAGGAAGTGACGCTTGACGAGTTCAACAAGCTCATGCAGGAGGCTTAAAATGGCACCTCAGATATGAAAACACCCCGGTTCGATTGTCGAATCGGGGATTTTTTTGCAAAAAATACTTAAAGGATTGAGATTGTCGAGTTTTTTTTCTAATTTTGTATTAAGAAAGACGGAAAAATTCCCGATAAAACAGTTTCCCCTTTATGTAGAATTAATTTATTAAGCAGTTTTCGATGATGAACGATTTCAGAAAATACGCTACACAGCATCTCGGTATGAGCGGCTTGGTGCTCGATGATGTGATGAAGACCCAGGCACAGTATATGAATCCCTATATCTTGGAAGAACGACAGCTGAACGTGACGCAGATGGACGTGTTCTCACGTCTGATGATGGACCGTATCATTTTCCTCGGTACCGAGGTCAACGACTATACGGCCAACACCTTGCAGGCTCAGCTGCTCTATCTTGACTCCGTTGATCCGGGCAAGGACATCTCCATCTATATCAACTCGCCTGGCGGCAGTGTCTATGCCGGATTGGGCATCTATGACACCATGCAGTTCGTGTCGAGCGACGTGGCTACCATCTGTACGGGTATGGCCGCTTCGATGGCTGCCGTGCTGCTTGTGGCCGGTGCTGAGGGCAAGCGTTCTGCGCTGCCTCACAGTCGCGTCATGATTCACCAGCCGTTGGGCGGTGTGCAGGGACAAGCCTCCGACATAGAGATCGAGGCTCGCGAGATTCAGAAGTTGAAGAAAGAACTCTATACCATTATTGCCGACCATTCGCACACAGACTATGACAAAGTGTGGAAAGACTCCGACCGCAACTACTGGATGACGGCTGAGGAAGCCAAGGAGTATGGAATGATTGATCAGGTGCTGACGAAGAAATGAAGAAAGTTTGTGGTTTTTGCGGAAAGAACGATAGTCAGGTGAGACTTCTCATCGCAGGAAGTAATGCATATATCTGCGATGAATGTGCCAAACAGGCTTATCGGATTGTGGAAGAGTCGGGCCTGACGGAAGAAAAAAGCAAGAAAGACGGTCGTACAAACTGGGGAAAGATACCCAAGCCTACGGAGATTAAGAGCTATCTCGACCAGTACGTCATTGGTCAGGACGAGGCCAAGCGCTTCCTCTCCGTGGCTGTGTATAATCACTATAAGCGACTGCAGCAGCCTGCCGACGACAATGGCGTGGAGATAGAGAAGTCGAACATCATCATGGTGGGCTCTACGGGTACGGGCAAGACCCTGCTGGCTCGTACCATCGCCAAGCTGCTCGACGTGCCGTTCACGATTGTCGATGCTACGGTGTTCACCGAAGCCGGCTATGTGGGCGAGGATGTGGAGAGCATCCTGTCGCGCCTGCTGCAAGTGGCCGACTACAATCTGGAGGCTACACAGCGCGGTATCGTGTTCATTGACGAGATTGACAAGATTGCCCGTAAGGCCGACAACCCTTCTATCACGCGCGACGTGAGCGGTGAGGGTGTGCAGCAGGGACTGCTCAAGTTGCTGGAGGGAACGACCGTCAACGTGCCGCCAAAGGGTGGCCGCAAACATCCCGATCAGGACTACATTCATGTGGATACGCGCAACATCCTCTTCATCTGTGGCGGAGCATTCGATGGCATAGAGCGCAAGATCGCACAGCGACTGAACACCCACACCGTCGGCTATAACTCGGTGCAGAACGTGCGCAAGATAGACAAGAATGATCTTATGAAATATGTGGTGCCGCAAGACCTCAAGTCGTTCGGCCTCATTCCTGAGATTATCGGTCGTCTGCCCGTGCTCACCTATCTGAATCCGCTCGACCGCGATGCCCTGCGCCGCATTCTCGTTGAGCCGAAGAACTCCATCGTGAAGCAGTATGAAAAGCTGTTCCAGATGGACGGCATACATCTCACCTTTGCCGAAGATGCCCTTGAGCTGATTGTTGATAAAGCCGTAGAGTACAAGCTCGGTGCGCGTGGACTGCGCTCCATCGTTGAGAGCATCATGATGGATGCTATGTTCGAGATGCCGTCGGACCACCGTAAGACGTTCGAGGTGACCCGTGAGTATGCTCAGCAGCAGTTGGCCAAGTCGAACATGAATCCTGTTGACTGATTGTGGAGTGCGGGAAATATCTTATAGAAAAGAAAAAGCAAGCAAAAGCCTATGACTACGATTAAAACGAATCTGACCGAAGCCCTCAAGAAATATTTCGGTTTCGATACCTTCAAGGGCGATCAGGAAGCCATCATCCAGAACGTGCTGAATGGTCGGGACACCTTTGTCCTCATGCCAACGGGAGGAGGTAAGTCACTCTGCTATCAGTTGCCGTCGCTGCTGATGGATGGAGTGGCTATCGTCATCTCGCCGCTCATTGCGCTGATGAAGAACCAAGTAGATTTCATCACCCATCTGAGCGAGCACGAGGGCACGGCTCACTTCCTGAACTCATCGCTCAACAAGGGCGCTATCGACCAAGTGAAGGCCGACATACGTTCAGGACAGACCAAGTTGCTCTACGTGGCACCCGAGTCGCTCACGAAGGAAGACAATGTGGAGTTCCTGAAGACCTGTAAGATATCTTTCTATGCCGTTGACGAGGCACACTGCATCTCAGAGTGGGGTCACGACTTCCGTCCGGAGTATCGCCGCATACGCCCCATCATCAACGAGATAGGCAAGGCACCCGTCATTGCCCTCACAGCTACGGCCACCGACAAGGTGCGTACTGACATAAAGAAGAATCTGGGCATTGCGGATGCCGATGAGTTTAAGAGCTCGTTCAACCGTCCTAACCTCTATTATGAAGTACGTCCCAAGACGAAGGACATTGACAAGGACATTGTGCGCTTCATCAAGCAGCACACGGGCAAGAGCGGCATCATCTACTGTCTCTCACGCAAGAAAGTGGAGGACCTGGCCGACGTGCTGCGTGCCAACGACATCAAGGCTGAGGCTTATCATGCCGGGCTCGACAGCGCCACGCGCACGCAGACTCAGGACGACTTCCTCATGGAGAAAATTGATGTCATTGTGGCTACCATTGCCTTTGGCATGGGCATCGACAAGCCCGATGTGCGCTTCGTCATTCACTACGACATACCCAAGTCGCTTGAGGGCTACTATCAGGAGACGGGCCGTGCCGGACGCGACGGCGGAGAGGGCATCTGTCTGACTTTCTATAGCTACAAGGACCTGCAGAAGCTCGATAAGTTCATGGAGGGCAAGCCCGTGGCCGAGCAGGACATAGGCCGACAGCTGTTGCAGGAGACGGCAGCCTATGCCGAGACCTCGGTGTGTCGGCGTAAGATGTTGCTCCACTACTTTGGTGAGAACTACGAACAAGACAACTGCCACAACTGCGATAATTGTCTGCATCCCAGCACCAAGCGCGAGGCCAGCGAACAGTTGGTCACCGTACTGAAAGCGGTGCAGACGGTCAAGGAGAATTTCCGTAGCGACTATATCGTCAGCTTCATCATGGGCCGCGAGACCAATGAGATCAATGCCCATAAGCATCATGAGCTCGAAGAGTTCGGCATGGGCGAGGACGAGGATCCGAAAATCTGGAATCCTGTCATACGGCAGGCGCTCATCGCTGGCTATCTGAAGAAGGATGTCGAGAACTACGGTCTGCTGAAGCTTACTGCCGCCGGCAAGAAGTTCATGAAGTCGCCCAAGTCGTTCATGGTCGTGCTCGACCATGAGTTCAACGAAGATGAGGAAGGCCCGGAGGGCGGAACAAGTGCCCTCGACCCCACGTTGAGTGCCATGCTCCATGACCTGCGTAAGAAATGGTCGCGCAAGCTCGACCGTCCGCCATACGTTATTTTCCAGGATGTGTCCATCGAGCAGATGGCAACCGACTATCCAGTCACGCTCGAGGAACTGAAGAGCATTCAGGGTGTGGGTGACGGCAAGACGCGCCAGCCATACGCCAAGGAGTTTGTTGACTTCATTAAGCATTATTGCGAGGAGAACAATATCACCCGACAGGCCGACCTGCGTGTGCGCACCAAGGCCAAGGACTCCATGCGCAAGCTGAAGATACTGCAGAACATCGACCGACGCATTGACCTGGAGGACATTGCCCGTGCCGAAGGCATCGACTTCGACGAGCTGCTCGACGAGCTGGAGGGCATCGTGATCTATAGCGGTAACAAGGTGAACATCAACTACTACTTAGAGGAAATCATGGATCCCGATGATATCGACGACATCTATGAATATTTCAAGGAGTCGGACACTGGCGACCTCAACGAGGCATATCGCGAACTGGGTGGCGAGTATGAGGAGCACGACATCCGATTGGTGCGCATCAAGTTCATTAGTGAAATGGCTAACTGACATGTAGGTTTCTTTAGACTGTAGATTTTCAGACTACAGACTTTAGGCGATAAGATTATAACAGACTGTAAAAAGTTTTCAAAACATCTGCTCCATCTGCTCCCTTTTGTATCGTGCTGAAATACAATATGTTGTGGCGGAGCAGATGGGAGCAGGTGGAGCAGATGTCTTGAAAACTCTTTCGGAATGGATGGAAAATGATGTAGCAACGCCCTTTTTGTCTTCGCGGCTATACCACACCATGCTTTAGGCTATACTGTGTTGGGATTTAGGATAGATCACGACACGATCTAACCAAGAACATTTCATGATTTAGGCTATATCGCGTCGTGATTTAGAATGCCTCATGGTGTGATATAGCCGCGAGCTTGTTATCCCGCCGATGCTCCACTTGTGGAGGATAGCCATCTTGTGTTATCAGTTTATCTTCAATGGCGTTTTTTCCGTTAAATCGTATTAATTCAGCAAGAAATTGCTAAAAGAGGGGGGTAGGGTGCGGAAAAATATGTATCTTTGCACGCAATAAAAAATATAAGGTACCCTATTATGTCAACATTTATTGCAGATAAAATCGTGATGGACGGCCTTACCTTTGACGACGTCCTGCTCATTCCCGCTTATTCTGAAGTATTGCCCAAGACCGTGGAACTGCGCACGCACTTCTCACGTAACATTGAGCTGAACGTGCCGTTCGTGACGGCTGCTATGGACACCGTCACGGAGAGCCAGATGGCCATCGCCATTGCCCGTGAGGGAGGCATCGGCGTGATTCACAAGAACATGTCGATCGAGGATCAGGCCCGTCAGGTGGCCATCGTGAAGCGTGCCGAGAACGGCATGATCTATGACCCCATCACCATTCCCCTTGGCTCGACCGTGGCACAGGCACTCGACATCATGGCCGAATATCACATTGGCGGCATTCCCGTGGTGGATGACGAGAAGCACCTGGTGGGCATCGTGACCAATCGCGACCTGCGCTTCGAGCGCCGGCTGGACAGACCCGTTGACGATGTCATGTCGAAGGAGAACCTGGTGACCACTCACCAGCAGACCGACCTCATAGCTGCTGCACAGATTCTGCAAGAAAACAAGATTGAGAAGTTGCCCGTGGTGGATAAGGACAACCACCTTGTGGGACTGATCACCTATAAGGACATCACTAAGGCCAAGGATAAGCCAATGGCCTGCAAGGATGAGAAGGGACGGCTGCGCGTGGCTGCCGGCGTGGGCGTGACGGCTGACACGCTTGAGCGCATGCAGGCACTGGTCAGTGCAGGTGCCGACGCCATTGTCATTGATACGGCTCACGGCCACTCGAAAGGCGTAATCGACAAGCTGCGCGAAGCAAAGAATGCCTTTAAGAACATCGACATTGTGGTGGGCAACATCGCCACGGGCGCTGCTGCACGCATGCTCGTGGAGAACGGTGCCGACGCCGTGAAGGTGGGCATCGGCCCGGGCTCTATCTGCACCACTCGCGTGGTAGCAGGCGTAGGTGTGCCACAGCTGTCGGCTGTCTATGATGTGTATAGCGCACTGCAGGGAACGGGCGTTCCCCTCATTGCCGACGGCGGACTGCGCTACTCGGGCGACATTGTGAAGGCACTGGCAGCCGGCGGCTCCTGCGTCATGATCGGCTCGTTGGTGGCAGGAACAGAGGAGAGCCCCGGCGACACCATAATATATAATGGACGTAAGTTTAAGAGCTATCGCGGCATGGGTTCGCTTGAGGCTATGGAGCACGGTTCGAAGGACCGCTACTTCCAGGCCGACACGAAGGACGTGAAGAAGCTGGTGCCGGAGGGCATCGCCGGACGTGTGCCTTACAAAGGCACGGTGCAGGAGGTGATCTATCAGCTCACGGGTGGCCTGCGTTCAGGCATGGGCTACTGTGGCGCACCCAACATCGAGCGACTGCATGATGCTAAGTTCACCCGCATCACCAATGCCGGTGTGATGGAGAGCCATCCGCACGACATCACCATCACGAGCGAGGCTCCCAATTATTCAAGACCTAACGACTAAGCAATAACAATGAGACTGAAAGTGTTTTCGGCTGCCCTGTTCATGGGGGTGGCCGCAATGGCGCAGACAACTGCCGATCCCGTGATCATGACGGTGAACGGTACACCTGTACTTCGTTCGGAGTTTGAGTATTCCTACAATAAGAACAACTCGGAGGGCGTAATCGACAAGAAGTCGGTCGAGGAGTATGTAGATTTGTTCGTCAACTATAAACTGAAGGTGGTGGCTGCCTTGGAGGCAAGGTACGACACGCTGCAGTCGTTCAAGGACGAGTTTGCACAGTATCGTGACCAGCAGGTGCTGCCGCTGATGGTGACCGATGCCGATGTGGAGGCCGAGGCGCATAAGATATATGACGAGACGGTGAAGCGTATCGGTCCTGACGGCTTGATTCAGACGTCGCATATCCTGTTGCGCGTGAATCAGCAGGCCACACCCGAAGAGCTGTCTGCAGCCAAGCTGCGTGCCGACTCGGTGTATAAGGCACTGAAGGACGGTGCCGATTTTGCCGAACTGGCCAAGAAGGTGTCGCAGGATCCGGGCTCTGCCCAGCAGGGCGGTCTGCTGCCGTTTGTGCAGCGCGGACAGTTGGTCAAGGAGTTTGAGGATGCCGCCTATGCCCTGCAGCCCGGTGAGATGTCGGGCATCGTGCAGACCCCCTTCGGCTATCACATCATCAAGATGAAGGAGCGCAAGATGCTGGAGCCCTTTGAGTTCCATCATGATGGCATTCTGCGCTTCATTGAACAGCGCAATCTGCGTGACCGTATTGCACAGCAGAAGGTGGACGAGCTACTGAAGGCCAACACCATGCTCTCGAAAAGTCAGCTCATGGAACAGAAAGCCGATGAGTATGCTGCGAAAGACTCGGACCTGAAGAACCTGATTCGCGAATACCACGACGGGCTGCTGCTCTACGAAATCAGCAATAAGCTGGTGTGGGACAAGGCCGCAAAGGATGAGGCCGGACTGGCTCAGTATTTCAAGAAAAACAAGAAAAAGTATGCATGGGATGAGCCGCGCTTTAAGGGCATGGCCTTCCACACGAAGATGCAGGAGGACGTGCAGGCCGTGAAGGACTGCGTGAAGAATCTGGCCTTCGACAAGTGGGCCGAGCAGCTGCGCTCCACGTTCAATGCCGACTCAGTGCTCCGCATCCGCGTGGAGAAGGGCATCTTCAAGAAAGGCGACAATGCGCTGGTGGACAGCATCATCTTCAAGAAAGATACGACAGTGACTAAGCTGAAGGACTACCCCTTCGACGACGTGTATGGCAAGGTGCTGAAGAAAGGACCTGAAGACTATACCGATGTGCGCGGCCTGGTGGTGGCCGACTATCAGGAAGAACTGGAGAGACAGTGGGTGGCCGAACTGCGCAAGAAGTATCCTGTCTATGTGAACAAGGAAGTGCTGCTCACGGTGAAAAACAGCGAGAATAGCGCTGAAAGTGAAAAGAAATAAGTGATAGATGACAAAGAATAACGGATATATGGACGGCATGCTGCAGCTGATGAAGAAGAGCAGATGGATGATGGTGGTCAGTCTGACACTCGTCATCTGCCAGTTGTCATTCAGTCGTGCAGCAGCGCAAAGCGTGATCGACGAAGTGGTATGGGTGGTTGGCGACGAGCCCATCCTGAAGAGCGAAATCGAGGTGATGCGCATGCAGGCCGCCATAGAGAACTACCGCTGGGAGCGCGATCCCGACTGTGCCATTCCTGAACGGTTGGCTGTGCAGAAACTGTTCCTGCACCAGGCTGCCATCGACAGTATAGAGGTGAAGGAGTCGGAAGTGTCATATCAGATTGAGCAACGGCTGGAATACATGATTTCCCAGGTGGGCTCAAAGGAAAAACTGGAAGAGTATCGCAAACAGACGCTTACGCAGATTAGGGCTGCGATGCACGATGACCTGAAGAATCAGCTGACCATACAGCGCATGAGGGAGCACCTGGTGAAGGACGTGGTGGTGACTCCTGCTGAGGTGCGCCGTTACTTCAAGGAGATGCCGGCAGACAGTATTCCCTTCGTATCGACAGAAGTGGAGGTGCAGATCATCACACAGACACCGGCTGTCAGTCAGACGGAAATCAACCGCGTGAAGGATGAGCTGCGCAGCTTCACCGAGCGTGTGAACAAGGGCGAAGCCTCATTCCAGACACTGGCACGACTCTATTCGCAAGATCCGGGTACGGCTCGTCGCGGTGGCGAGCTCGACTATACCGGACGCGCCACGCTCGACCCGGCCTTCGCAGCCGTCGCGTTCAGCATGACCGATCCGAAGAAGATATCGAAGATCGTGGAGTCGGAGTTCGGCTATCACATCATACAGCTCGTTGACAAGCGGGGCGACAAGGTGAAGGTGCGCCACATCCTGCTCAAGCCTGAGGTGGGCGACTCGGCCATCACGGCAGCACTGAACCGTCTGGACTCTGTGGCTATGGATATCAAGGCCGGGAAATTCACGTTCGAAGAGGCTGCAACCTACATCTCAGACGATAAGGAGACACGCAACAACCGGGGACTGATGGCCAACCGCTCAGATCGCGGTCAGACGTCGAAGTTCCAGTTGCAAGACCTGCCTGCCGAGGTGGCAAAGGTGGTAGATACGATGAAGGTGGGACAAATCTCGCAGCCGTTCACCATGATCAATGAGCGTGGCAAGTCCGTTTGCGTGCTGGCCAAGCTGAAGAACAGGGTGGAGGGCCACAAGGCCACGATCACCGAGGACTTCCAGGTGATGAAGGACTTGGTGCTGGCCAAGCGCCGCGAGGAAGTAATCCATAAGTGGGTGGAGAAAAAAATCAAGGACACCTATGTGCGTATCGGTGATAAATACAAGAACTGCGACTTTGAATACAAAGGTTGGGTGAGGTAAACATAATTCATCATTGTATAGCAATAATTACCATAATAAGAGACAGAGCGGCAGAAGCATCCTTGTGGTGCTTCTGTGTGCGCTATGTGCCTCTTTCATCTACGCTGCCCAACCCGTCAAGAAGAAAGGCAGCGCCAAGCAACAGCGCAAGCAGAAGACAGAGGCAAAGGCAAAGGAGGACCCGAAGCGCGTCTATCTGATTCACTCAGACGAGCTGTTTTACGACCAGTGGCGCAACAACAACGCGCAGGTGCTCAGGGGCAACGTGCATTTCCTGCACGACGGAGCCCACCTGTACTGCGACAGTGCCAACTTCTTTGAGGAGACCAACTCGTTTGAGGCTTTCGGACACGTGCGCATGAATCAGGGCGACACGCTCACACTGGTCAGCGAATACGGATTCTACGACGGCAATGACCAGCTGATACAGGCCCTGCAGAACGTGGTGCTGAAACACCACGGCACCACGCTCTACACCGATTCGCTCTACTACGACCGGCTGTGGAACATGGGCTACTTTCAGGAAGGCGGCAAGATGGTGGACAAGGGAACGACCCTCGTGAGCGACTGGGGCGAGTATCATAGCGACACGAAGATGGCCATCTTCTACTATGATGTGACCATGACCGATAAGGACTATGTGCTGACCAGCGACTCGCTCTACTACGATACGAACATCAAACTGGCACATATCGTGGGACCCTCCGACATTGTCAGCGGAAAGAGCCACATCTACTCGGAGCTGGGCTTCTATAATACGCAGACGAAGGAAGGACGGCTCATGAACCGTTCGACGATGGACAACGAAGGGCGCGTGCTGGTGGCCGACAGTATCTGGTATAATGGCTTCACGGGCATCAGCGAGGCATTCAGGAACATGGTCTATACTGACACGGTGAACAAGAACATGCTTACGGGCGAATACGGCTACTATGAGGACTTTACGGGCTACGCAATGGCTACGGACAAGGCCGTGTCTATCGACTTCTCGCAGCGCGACTCCCTCTTTATGCATGCCGACACATTCAAGGTGTTCACTTATAACAAGGAGACCGACTCTGTGTATCGCGTGATGCATGCTTATAATAAAGTTCGCGCGTATAGGACGGATGTGCAGGCGGTGTGCGACTCGCTCGTCTATAACCAGAAAGACTCCTGTATGACACTCTATAAGGATCCCATCACCTGGAACCAGAACCAGCAACTACTGGGCGAGGTGATCAAAGTGTATATGAAGGACTCGGTGGTGGATCGTGCACATGTGATCAATCAGGCCTTCTCTATAGAAGACTTGGGGGAGAAGAATATGTTCAATCAGGTGTCGTCGAAGGAAATGTTTGCCTTTTTCATGAATGGCAATATCCGTGAGACGCAAGCTGTAGATAATGTGCTGGTGAACTACTATCCCATTGACGAGTCGGACAGCACCTATATCGGTATGGTGGCAATGGAGACCAGCTTGATGCGCATGTTCCTGAAGAATCGCAAGCTGGAACGCATCTGGACTCCGAAGAGCGAGGGAGTGGTCTATCCGCTCACGCAGATACCGCCCAGTAAGCGGTATCTCAGCGGATTTGCCTGGTTCGATTATGTGCGCCCTCTCTCGAAAGATGATATCTTCGTGTGGCGAGGCAAACGGGCCGGCACTGAGCTGAAGCCGCAGAAGCGAAGAGAGGCTCCTCTGCAGAAACTGCCAACGGGCGGAAAACTACAGTTGGCTGATGAAAAGGCACAGCCAAAGGAAAAAGAAAAGCCTGCGGAAGAGAAGACCGAGGAAGCCGGGAAAATAGAGATAGAGGAGAAACCGACCGAAGAGACAACACCATCAACGGAGGATAATATATGAACGATGTCATTCAACTACTGCCCGATTCTGTGGCCAACCAGATAGCTGCGGGAGAGGTGATACAGCGCCCGGCTTCAGTGATTAAGGAGCTGGTGGAAAACTCAGTTGATGCCGGCGCAAAGAACATTCAAGTGATTGTAGTGGATGCCGGACGCACGTCGATCCAGGTGATTGACGATGGTTGCGGCATGTCGGAGACCGATGCCCGACTGGCTTTCGAACGGCATGCTACCTCGAAAATACGTAAAGCCGACGATCTGTTTGCCCTGCATACAATGGGCTTTCGTGGCGAGGCACTGCCCTCGGTGGCCGCTGTCTCGCAGGTGGAACTGCTCACCCGCAAAGCCGGTGAGGACGTGGGGACTCGTCTGGTGCTCCACGGCTCGCGCGTGATGGAACAAGGGCCGGTGGCCTGTCCGGTAGGGTGCAACTTCCGAATAGAGAACCTCTTTTTTAATGTGCCGGCGCGTCGGAAGTTCCTAAAGACCAATGCCACGGAACTGAGCAATATTCTCACGGCCTTTGAGCGCATCATATTGGTCTATCCGGAAATCAGCTTCTCCATGTATAGCAACGGACAGGAGTTGATGAACCTGAAAGCTGGCTCGCTGAGGCAGCGTGTCGTTGATGTCTTTGGCAAGAAACTGAGTCAGGAGCTGTTGCCGCTGGAGGTGGAGACGGCACTCTGTCGGATAACTGGCTTCGTGGGCAAGCCGGAGTCGGCAAAGAAGAAAGGGGCGCAGACCTATTTCTTCGTCAATGGCCGATACATGAAACATGCCTACTTCCACAAGGCGGTGACCACAGCTTTTGAGCGGCTCGTGCCGCAGGGACTGGTGGTGCCCTACTTTATATATTTTGAAGTGGCTCCTTCTGATATTGACGTGAACATCCATCCTACGAAGACTGAGATTAAGTTTGAAAACGAGCAGAGCATCTGGCAGATTCTGTTGGCTGCTGTCAAAGATGCGGTAGGACGGTTCTGCGAGGTGCCAACTATCGACTTCGATACCGAAGGACGGCCAGAGATACCGCTTTTTAATCCGCAGGCACATACGGTTGAAATGCCTGCGGTGAACTATAATCCCGAATATAATCCGTTTAAGACGACGAACAAGACTCCATCGGCTGGTGGGGGCGACGGAAAGATATACGGCAGCAGAGTGTCGCAGTCGTATGATGTTCAGAAAGATTGGAAACAGCTCTACGAGGTGGCACAGGGCGAGCGGCAAGTGGAAAGACTCTTCCAGAACAGTCCGGCAGAGGAAAGCGCAGCACCTGACTTCTTGGCTGACAAATCGCCTGCTCACTATCAGTATAAAGGACGATATGTCATGACGGCAGTGCGCTCAGGACTGATGATCATTGATCAGCATAGGGCTGATATGCGCATCCGCTATGAAAACTATCTGCAACAGCTGTCGCAGCAACAGAGCAGGACACAACAGCTGCTCTTTCCCGAAGTGGCGCAGTTTGCTCCCTCGGAGATTCCATTACTGACACAGGTGTTGCCCGTACTGACGAAAGTGGGCTTTGATTTGAGTGACCTCGGAGGCGGCAGCGTTGCAATAGCAGGTGTACCGGCTGGGCTCGACGGGCTGGATCCTGTGGCACTGGTCAAAGGACTGGTGAACGATGTGAAGGAAATGGGAAGCTCGGTCGTTGAAGAACAGCTGAATGCCGCATTGGCTCAGAGCTTGGCCCGGCAGGCTGCCATCCCCCAGGGACAAGTGCTGGATAATGAGGAGATGGAGCGACTGGTGAATCAGCTTTTTGCATGTGAGAACGTGAACTATACTCCCGATGGAAAAGCTATCTTGGCTATACTGCCTCAGCATGATATCGAGCAGTTACTGGGATGACGGGGAGAATTTGCACACCTGCTTTACTGACTCCTGATATAGCGAGAAAAGATAAGGAAAAAGGGCAATTTTGACGTTATTTGTTAAAAAAAGATATTGAATTTGCATTTTGTGCGAAAAAATGTTGGAGAATTAAATGTTTTTATATACTTTTGCCCCACATTTCGAAATTTAACTGATTGTTTTATAAAATAAAATTATTATGAAAAAGTTTTTAATGGGGCTAGCTTTTGCTAGCATTTCAATGGCAGGTATCGCCCAGACTGACGTTCCTGTCAAAAAGTACAGTGTTGCAACTAATAATTTCTGGGCTAACTGGTTCATCACAGCTGGTTTCCAGTATGGTTCTTCTTACTCAGCCTATGAGCAGGAGCACGGACTCGAGCTCGGCGGTCTGTTTAAGGACACTCGTCGTGACATGGGTGCTTCTCTGTCTATTGGTAAGTGGTTCACTCCTGGACTCGGTCTCCGTACAAAGGGTACCATGTTCTTCATGGGTCATGATGCTGCTCATACTGTTGCTGCCGATGGCAAGATTAAGATCTTGAACATTCAGGAGCAGGCTCTGTTTAACCTGAACAATCTGTTCGCTGGCTACAATGAGAAGCGCGTTTGGAACATCATTCCTTATGCTGGTGCTGGTTTCATGCGCAACATGAGCGACAATGTGAATTCTGTCGGCGTTAGCTTCGGTTTGTTGAACACCTTCCGCCTCAGCAAGCACATCGGTATCCAGCTGGATCTGGGCTACAATGTTGCCAACTATGCTATCTTCGGAAAAGTGGGCGCTTCTAAGTATGGTTCAAATCCTGCAAAGGCTGACCGCTATTTCGATGCTGAGCTGGGTCTGATCTTCAATCTTGGCAAGTGCACATGGAGCAAGACTCCTGACGTAGAGGCTCTCAAGGCTCTGTCACAGTCTCAAATCGACGCTCTGAATGCACAGCTGAGAGATGCTGAGTCTGAGAATGCTCGTCTGAACAACCTGATTAAGAACCACAAGTGCCCCGAGCAGAAAGAGCCTGTTTACGTGAAGGAAGTTGCTGCTGCTCCTGTATCAGTGTTCTTCAACATTGGTAAGAGCAAGATCGCTTCTCGCAAGGATATGCAGAACGTGAAGGAACTGGCTGAACTGGCTAAGGCTAACAACTCTAAGATTGTCGTAACTGGCTATGCTGACAGCAAGACTGGTAGCGCAAGCTACAACCAGAAGCTGAGTGAGAAGCGTGCACAGGTTGTTGCTGATGAACTCGTTAAGATGGGCGTAAACCGCGATAACATTGAGGTCGTTGCAGCTGGTGGTGTGAACGCACTGTCACCCGTTTCTTACAATCGTCGTGCAACTGTTGCTATCAAATAAGTAAAAGGATTTTAAGTTTTAATTCATTTAAATTTTAAAGAAAATGTTTGGAAAATATGCACGAATTGCTGTGTGTCTTGGCATAGCCACGGCTTTCACAGCTTGCCACCAAAATGAAGCACCCGATCCAATAGGAAGTGCAATTCACGAGGATGTTCCTGTGGCATTGAACACTACTAGAACACTTGTCGTTAAACTGACGGGTGATGGTGCTTCTGCTGCCAGAGTAAACTTTGCCGGAAAGACGCTTCGCCCAAATGCCAACAATATTGTGACTTTTGAGGGCGCTGAGAAAAAAGGCGATCTTAAAGTGACTGGTGACGGCTTGATTGAGCAGAATATTAAGGATCTTGATTTCGGTGATCGTACTTCGATGGTAATAGAAGTCAATGTCGTATCATCAGTTTCGGATATCATTATTTCACAAACTGATGCTGAGAATGGTACTGATGTTACCAACGACAATGATAACCAAAAAACTACTGGTGGCGTTAAGAGTAAACTGAATGTGGGTGGTACTAATCCTACTTATACAGGTACAAAGCGCGATTATAGTATGGTGGTCTATACACCAATTGCTACTCCTATCACTGAGACCGCACCAGATCAGTCTTATGTTCGTTCACCTTATGCCGTTGATTGCCAACCTTCTGGAACCCAATTTAGTGTAGAAAACCCTGCTCATATCGAACTGGAAATTCCTGGCCTTGGTGAAATTGGAAATAGTGACGATGTCGCTTTCCGTTTCGGTGATACAGCTGAAAATGCTCTGACTAAAGCTGTTGAGGGTAATTTCTTGAAGGCTGATGTGACTCACTTCTCTGCTTGGAATGTTATTATTTCCGCCAAATGTACTGGTATCACCGAAGGTTCTCAGATAGTTGCTACAGGTGCTTTGAATGCTGGCGATAACAAAGTTGATTATAAAGAGTTTGCTGGATTCGAGAGTGATGTGAGGGGTATTCTTGCTGTTTGGCTTAAGCTCCTCTATGGCTCAACCAAGACGGAAGTGAATAAGAGCACCACGATTAATGCGCCCAGTGCAGGTTCTTACACCATCTCTCAGAAGACCTATACCATCTCGTTCCGTGCTGGTAGCAAGACTTTCAGTGTCGTAACCTATGGTGAGACCACTTGTACTGTGAACTATACTGGTAATGTGACTCCTGATACGAAACCGGTTCCTGTTCCTACCCACAACGGTGGTAGCAATGACTAAATCTGAATTTAAGTAAACTTTATTAAATACTTTGCCATGTGGCCAGTAGCTGCATGGCAAAGTTTTTCTTCTCAAAGATGTTATGCGTAGAACACTCTTACTTGCCATTTCGCTATTCCTTGTTTCGATGGTGAATTCTCCGGCACAGAATAAGCCTGTGGCGGAAGTGTTTTGCGGCGCAGAACTGAATTATGCCGATGTGAATTTTACACGTCTGTATAATGTTTTAGTGAATCTTACTCCTGGAACCAAGGTTAACTTGGGAAAAGACTGGGAGTTTGCTGCACAGGCTTTCATTCCTATCATCAATTCTGGCTATGACTCCAGGTACAAGATGGTAAGATTGAACATGGTCAACCTCTCTAAGGTCTTGAGATTCAAGGAGGCTCGACAGTATTTGCGTGTCACGGCTGGTCTGTTTGGTAAGGAACGCTATGGCGGTGACGTGAGATGGATGTTCCCAATCAATTCGTGGCTAATGGTGCAAGCCCGGTTAGGACTGACGAACCATTGGGCTTTGGGATTCGACTTTGAGGGTGAGTCGGAATCGGAATTCGGCACATCCGACTGGAGTTTTACGGGCATGCTGGGAGTCAACTTCTGGTTGAATTCGTGGAATACTGAATTGCGACTTATGGGTGGACGGTATCTGAATAAGGATTATGGTGTCGAAGCCGAGGGCTTGCGCCATTTCAAGCACTGTTCTGTATCTATTTTTGCTCAAGTTCATGAGAAAGCCCCAAATCTCTATGTGAAGAAGAAGAATTGGTTCTCAGGTGGATTCCGTATTGTAATGATGTTGCCTCCCTATAAGAAGCAGCAGAAAAAGGTGGTCTTACGTCCTGCATCTAATTTCCGGCTTACCTATAACGCGCAGTCTGACGGCTATTCAATGCGTAAATATACGACAGATCCGGAAGAAAACGAAAGAACTTATCCTATCCGCATTCCATGGGGAACAGGAAATTTTGACGAATAGTAATGAAAAGACGACTCTATATTTCAATCCTGTTCTGGATGCTGGCTTGTTCGTTGAATGCACAGCATTATCTGGGCATGTCGGGCATGATACATGTCCCAACTGCTGATATGGATACGGCTGGAGTGGCTCGTGTGGGAGCTCATTACATTCCAAAGACAATGATGCCGGATAGAATGACTGTTGATGGCGAGAAATTTAATTCCTTGACTAATTATCTCTCGCTGACTCCATTCCGTTGGATGCAGGTGACCTATGGTTATACGCTTTGGAAAATGCATCAGGACAAGGACCCCAAGAAAGGTGTGGGATTCTATTCGAAAGACCGTTATTTCTCACTGAAACTGCAGCTTCTGCCTGAGGGAAAATGGTGGCCGTCAGTGGCAGTGGGTGGTAACGACGTTTGGGGCTCAAGCGATGGAGGCGTTTCTGGAAGCAATTACTATAGGAACTATTTTGTCGCAGTTTCAAAACACCTTGATTTGAATGGCCACAATATCGGTGCGCATGTGACTTATCGCCGATGGAAGCGCGACTTTAATCATAAATGGGATGGTGTCGTTGGCGGTGTCACCTATTCACCAGCTTTCTATAAGCCTCTTCGCGTCATGTGCGAATGGGATGGAAATGAAGTGAACATCGGTGCCGATTGCCGTCTTTTCAAATATGTGCTGATTCAATGTGCATTGATTGACATGCGTTATTTCAATGCAGGCTTGTGTCTGTATCTTAATCTGCTATAGGCTGCTTTTCTCAGAATGATTCGTGTGACAAGTATCCTCTTTTTGGGAAAATAGGAGAAGTCGTAAAAACGTGGTGTGAAACGGATTATTGATGGATTCTGAAATAGATAGGGTTGAGAAAAATATTAAATCGTGAAAAAGTTTGGTCAGTAAAGATTTTCTTTGTACCTTTGCACCCGCTTTCCGCGTAATCGCTGGCAGGAAGATAGGAGAGTTGCCTGTTATGTTGCGTTGGAACGATAACAACAAACTTAATTATTAAGAAAAATGAACTTAATTAAAGTTGCTGAAGAAGCATTTGCAACCGGCAAGCAGCACCCCAAATTCAAGGCTGGTGATACTGTGACTGTCGCTTACAAAATTATCGAGGGTACTAAGGAGCGTATTCAGCTCTATCGTGGCGTAGTCATCAAAATCTCTGGTCACGAGGAGAAAAAGCGTTTCACCGTTCGTAAGATGTCGGGTACTGTAGGTGTAGAGCGTATCTTCCCCTTGGAGTCGCCCAATATTGACAGCATCGAGGTGAACAAGGTTGGTAAGGTTCGCCGCGCTAAACTCTACTATCTGCGTAAGCTCACTGGTAAGGCTGC
>DFJI01000027.1:37030-53545 GCA_002372235.1 Prevotella sp. UBA3675
CGCATCAAGGAGAAGCGTTCTGGTAACATTGCCGCTGAATAAAATCCTCTGAGATGAAACATAAAAAGGTATTGCTATTTTGGCAATACCTTTTTGTTTTTAGTAAAAAATGGTGCGAACTAAGATTTATTTTGTACCTTTGCAACGAAAAGACTTATCCTTTTATATCACGATGAAAGAATTACAGCTGAAGTACGGATGTAATCCGAATCAGAAACCTTCCCGAATCTTTATGAGCGAGGGCAGCGAATTGCCTCTCGAAGTGTTGAACGGTCGCCCAGGCTACATCAATTTCCTTGACGCGCTGAATGCGTGGCAATTGGTGCGCGAACTGCGACAGGCTACAGGACTGCCGGCAGCAGCTTCGTTCAAACACGTGAGCCCGGCTGGTGCTGCCGTTGGGCTTCCCTTGAATGAAACGCTGAAGAAAATCTACTTCGTCGATGACATCAAGGGGCTGGACCAGTCGCCCATAGCTTGTGCATACGCCCGTGCCCGTGGTGCCGACCGTATGTCGTCGTATGGTGATTTCATTGCGCTGAGCGATACCTGCGATGAAACCACCGCTCTGATTATTAAGCGTGAGGTGAGCGATGGTGTGATTGCCCCCGATTATACCCCCGAAGCGCTACAGATTCTCAAAGAGAAACGCAAGGGCACTTATAATGTAATCAAGATGGATACTGACTACCGTCCTGAGCCTGTAGAGCGCAAGCAGGTGTTCGGTATCACCTTTGAGCAAGGTCGCAACGAGATTCGCTTGGATGATCCCGCGCTTTTCGAGAATATTCCCACGGCGAACAAAACCTTCACGGAGGAAGCCCGCCGCGACTTGATTATTGCACTGATAACGCTGAAATACACACAGTCTAACTCGGTGTGCTACGTGAAGGACGGTCAAGCTATAGGTATTGGTGCCGGTCAGCAGAGCCGCATCCACTGCACACGTCTGGCTGGTCAGAAGGCCGACATCTGGTGGCTGCGTCAGCATCCCAAGGTGATGGCGCTTCCTTTCGTAGATGGTATTCGCCGTGCCGATCGCGACAATACCATTGATGTGTATATCTCGGAGGATGAGCACGACGATGTGTTGCGCGACGGAGCTTGGCAGCAGTTCTTCAAGACGAAGCCCGAGGTGCTCACTAAGCAGGAGAAGCTGGATTGGATTGCCAAAAACACGAAGGTTGCACTGGGGTCAGATGCTTTCTTCCCCTTCGGTGACAATATTGAGCGTGCCCACAAGAGTGGGGTAGAGTACATCGCTCAGGCCGGTGGCTCAGTGCGTGACGACCATGTCATCATGACCTGTGATAAATATGGCATTGCCATGACCTTCACGGGCGTGAGATTGTTCCATCATTAATCCATCGCAACCCCTCCCGAGGGGATGGGCTTTAAATAGATTGTTTATATGGAGGAAAAGGACGATTTCCAGCTCATTCTGGAGAATGGCATCAACTTTGGACGTGGCGGCGATCGGAAGGATTCGAATGCCGACAAGGTGAAAACCAAGGCCAAGAAGAAAAAGTACATAACTGGTGCTCATGGCAGCGGTTCGGCCAAACAGAAGGCCAAGTATCGCGAACAGCGTGCCAACAGACATAAAAAGTAACCATAAAAAAAGCTATCGCTCAAGACAGGGCGGTAGCTTTTTTTGTTCATTCGCCTGACTTCAGCGGATGGGCAGTTGAAGCACGAAACGGCATCCTGTGGTGTGGTGGGAGTCAAGGAATAAGTTGCCTCCGAGCAGTTTGGTCAGACGGCGGCTGATGGAGAGCCCAAGCCCAGCACCGCCTTTGAACTCATCGAGCTTCACGAAATTATCGAAAATCAGGTCTTGCTTGTCGGCAGGGATGCCAACCCCTGTGTCAGTCACGCTGATTTCCACCATTTTGTTGCTCTTGTTTGCTTCTACGGTCACGCTCCCCTGCTCGGTGAATTTCAGGGCGTTGTCAATAATCTTCCTTAAAATCTGCGAAACGGTGTCTTCGTTGGTCTTGATGGCGAACTCATCGTCTAAATCCGTCTTGAACTCCATTCTTAGTCCATTGGCATTGTGTTCTTTTAGCGCTTGTACGGCGTTTTTGCACATCTCGTTCACCTTGACAGGAGTCAGAGCGCTCTCATCAAGCTTGACACTATCACCGGCAGCCAGTTCCAGCAGCTCATTGATGATGATCGTGATGGCTTCAGTGTTCGACATGATGCGTTGGCGCATGTCTTTTTTCTCCTCCTCCGACAGATTGAAGTTCGGGTCGCAGAGAATCTGTGAGAAGCCGTTGATGGCATTGAGCGGTGTGCGCACCTCATGGCTCATAGAGCGTATGAACGATGTTTTCATCTGATTGGCGGCATCTGCTTTTTCGAGTGCCACTTTCAGTTCGTCGTTTCGTTTCCAGATTTTCCGGATGAGTCGTCGCCGTCCCATGATATATATAAAGACGTAGAGCACGGTCATGATGCCGAAGCCCCATTTCAGCTTTTTCGTGGACTGTTTCTCCTCTTGCAGTGCTTGGCGATATATGTTTTCCTTGTTCTCTTCTTCCAAGGGAGTTTCAGCTGATATGCCTGTTGAAAAGAGCAGTAGGAATGCGAATAGAATGATTTTTAGGATTGGGCGGTGGAATTGGTTCATAGGTTGATGCTCGTTGTGTGTTTTATAGCCCGCTTGACATGTGCAACCGTTCCATGTTGCCGTCCCAAAGCGAACGCAGGTCTTCGATTTCGTCTTCCGGGGCATAATCTATAATGCACAGACATAAGTCGCCAGTGAGCTCGCTCTTTCCGATGCGCATCTCCCAGAAGGCTTCGGGGTCGTCTTCCTCTACCCATTTGAAGCGTATGTGGCTGTTGCGTTCGCGTTCTATGATATTTGCCGATAGTGTGTGGTGGTCAGCCCAGGGCAGTCCCCATGTGAATGAGATAATTCCGTTGTCTTCTACCACTTCGTCTGCTATCCAGCGTTCCAGACCGTGATCGGTGCTAATGAGGGTCCACACGATTCCTGGTTGGTGCGAAGATAGTGGATACTCTATATAGAGACGTTCTTTTTTCATTTGTTAGAAAATTTGTCAGAAAGAAAGTTTTTAGTTGTAAGTCGATGCAAAAGTACAAAAAAATCATGAGAAGCAAAATAAAAACGCGAAAATATTTTGCAGTCTCGAAACTTATTCTTACCTTTGCACCCGCAAAACAAAAAACAATGGCGGGATAGCTCAGCTGGTTAGAGCGCATGATTCATAATCATGAGGTCGCCGGTTCAATCCCGGCTCCCGCTACAGAAGTGATAAGCAAGCTACCATAAGTGGCTTGCTTTTTTCTTTTTATGCTTGAAAATGACAGAACAGTCTGTTGAACATCAAGAAAAATGCCCGTCAGAGACAAAAAAACTGCTTTATCTTATTGTTTTCCAAAATAAGTAGTATCTTTGCATCGATAGTTATAGTCTGGATTAAGTTTAACAATAGATATAATATGAGTTACTTTAGATTTTTACAAAGCACATTGGCAGTAGCATGTGCTACTTTAGGAATCGTTTCATGCTCAAAATCTACTGATGTTTACAACCCAACCGAATCGCAGTCGCAGATTTATAGCAAGGCATTCGTTCAGGAATTCGGACAGCCGGCAACCGATCAGAACTGGGGTTTCGGTAGTTTCTCCATGGTGTCGGCTACCGAGCCGTCAGGTTCTCCTGTCTATGAAGAAGGGAACGCTGGCGCAAGGAGGCGAGTGGTGGCATCGTCGGTGGATGTGGTGTCGCCTGTGAAGTACAACTCTAAGGAGAGCTTGTTCGCGAACGAGGCAGATACGGCTTACTTCTATCTCAGAATAGATGGTAAGATCGTGTTGCAGGAGATGAACGGTGTTCAGGGCAACAACATGAATGATTATTATCCCAAACCCATTGACTTGGGCAATGGCGTGAGAGACAATCAGTTCAACACCGACAATCAGGGAAGTATCAATGTAGCAGAATGGCGGAAGCTGGGGCTCATTGAGAACAATGGCATCACTTATGCCACAAAAGATCAGCCCATACCTGAAACTGTGTTTAAGAATATGCCTACGTTCGAGGCTATAGCCAACCACGTTCCTGATGCCGATAAGATTAGGCTGGCTGGCAGCGTCGAGGCATTCAACTCCACCAACTACAAAATCTTCTGGTATGTCGTGAAGTGGCAAAACTCCGACAAAGTGATTCATGTCGATGGCGTGCTGGTACCCACCAATCAGATTACTGTGAACATACCTGAGTACAAAAAGAGAATCATTGTCGAGGATCTGAGGGGCAACATCAATGCCTCTACAACCACGATTGACGGAAGCGACTTCGACTTTAACGATGTGGTCTTCGATGCCATCACTTGGAATCGCGACGGCAAGAACCACCTGAAGATTATCGTTCGTGCTGCTGGCGGTCGTCTGCCCATCTATGTGGCAGGAAAGGAGATACATGAGGGCATAGGCTACATGTTCAACACTTCGGAGCCCGACTATAATTACAGCAAGGTGATCGTTGAAGACTCCATCATAGGCACGGCAGCCGATTCGTTCGACTTCAATAGCATTCCTGTAGAGATTGAGTCCGCTGGCATCCGAACAGCAGCTGGCTCCAACATTGGAGAGGCACCAGAGAAGATTGCCGTTGATCTGGACTACAAGTGGTGCAAAGAGAGACAGAACATCAAGAGCGTCTATCCCCGATTCATCGAGTACGTAGGCAATAAGAGCGTACAGAAATGGTGGTGATTCCTATGAAAAGAATACAGTTTGTGCTCATTGCGCTGTGCCTGCAACTATCGTTGTCGGCACAGTCGCAAACCACCTACACCCATCCCTGGCAAGGCAAGCGCGTAGCTTATTTTGGCGATTCAGTGACCGATCCGCGCAACAGCGCCTCAAAGAAGAAGTACTGGAGCTACCTGCAGGACTGGCTGCAAATCACGCCATACGTCTATGGCGTGAGCGGGCGGCAGTGGAACGACATTCCCCGTCAGACCGACAAGCTGAAGCAGGAACATGGCAACGACTTCGATGCCATCCTCGTCTTCTGCGGCACCAATGACTACAATCATGGCGTGCGCATAGGACAGTGGTGGGACGAGCGCGTGACTCAGGTAGAGTACGGACATGGTTCGGTCAAGAAGATGGTGACCCGTCGCCAGCGTGTTCCTTCGATGGACCCCACCACCTTCAAGGGTCGCATCAACATAGCCCTCGACTCCCTGAAGCGCACTTTCCCCACGAAGCAGATTGTGCTGCTCACGCCCATCCACCGTTCCGACTTCCATGCCAATGAGAAGAACTGGCAGTGCGACGAGTCGTATGCCAACCAGTGTGGTGAGTTCCTCGATGTCTATGTCGAAGCCGTCAAGGAGGCCGGCAACGTCTGGGCCGTTCCCGTGATAGACTGGAATGCCTCATGCGGACTGTTCCCCCTGCTGAAGGAGCACGGCCAGTATTTCCACAATGCCGAGACCGACCTCTTGCATCCCAACGACCGTGGTCATGAGCGCATGGCTCGCACGCTCATGCAGCAGCTGTTGACCTTACCCTGCACGTTCTGACTGAGCCCGTTGCTCAGTTATGTAAAAAAATCGCCCTACGAAAGGGCGATTTTTTTTCGATTTTCAAGACAACTGAAAAAGTCAAACTAGAGAAAAGAAGGGCCCAACACACCCTTTTCCGACATTCTCGTGCTGTTCTATTTCGGAACTGTAGTGTTTGAAAGTACTTATTATTCACGTTTATTTACATCTGTTGCGCGTTTTTCCCTTGTTTTTTCGACTATTCCACAGCCACCTTACGGCCAAAACACGTCAGGTTTTAGGACAATTCACAACTCGATTTTGGAGACATCGTGTCATGATTTAGGCTATATCGCTTCATGATAAAGCCTAAATCTCATAACAATCTATCCACCGTGATAGTGCGGAACAGCCTAAATCGCTGAAAACCCTTGCTGCAAAAGGCATTTCAGAAAAGTGGTTTTGTAACTCGTTGATAATTAGATAGTTGTAAAATGTTCGAAACTTACGAATTTCAGAGCGAGATGAGAGTTGCTGAATAATAAAGTACTTGCCGAAGCTGATTTTGAGTTCGGTCACAATTCCCTAATTTCGTCGATGGATAAGCCGGTGTATTTAGAAATCAGTTCTGTCGGCATGTTGTCGGCTTTCATCCTTCGGGCATCTTCTAAGTGTCCTTCTGCACGTCCTTCTGCACGCCCTTCCGCACGTCCTTCTGCACGTCCTTCTGCACGTCCTTCTGCACGTCCTTTTTTATGTGCTGTCTCCATGGTGCTGTAGTAGTCCCAATACTCTTTCTTGCTATCCTCGTACTCTTGTCGTTCCTTTGGAGTGAAACGGGCTATCTCAGCCTGCTCGAACAGACGGGAGAAAATACGATCCTGCAGTGCCTGCGGACGCTCCAACAGCTGGGAGAGGTTGTGAAGGGCAAACATCCATTTGTCGAACATCGTCACCAGTTCGGCTTCGGTTTTGTTGAACTTCGGCATCTCGAGGTAAACGAACGTCAGCTTGTCGTAGAACACGTGGTTATCCTCTACATCCTTCAGCTTCACTTCGTGCATGTAGCTGTCGTTAGGATATTCCCCGTCAGGAAAGACAAAGTTCAGGATGCCGATGGTATAGACATCCTCCAGGCGGTAGTTCCACTTCCCTTTCGGTGCCTGCTCTCGTATGGGCATCGTGGCATAGTAGAGACTGCGGTCTTTGAAGTACTCCTGCTCAGCCTTCTGCATTTCGACGATGAAGCGTTTTCCGCTCTTGGTCATGCAATACACGTCAAACACGGCACGGCGGTCGCCGTAGCCTTCGCCCAGCCGTTCGGTGTTCAGATAGCTGATGTCAGTAATCTCGCGCTTGCTGTCGTTGAACAGGGCATTAAGAAAACTGATCAACAATTCTTTGTTCAGCTCTGAACCGAACAGTTTTTTAAACCCGAAGTCGGTATAGGGGTTGATGTATCTTTCTCTTTCTTCTATAATCATAGCCATCTGTTTTGATGCAAAAATACGTCAAAATTCCTGAACCGCCAAGCGATATTCGGGGAAAAATGCACTTTTGCCTCGAAAGTTTGTTCTTTTCCCAGACTGATACTTGATAATTGTCGAAGATGTTTTGAATTTTTCTCCATTTCGAAACATTTTCGACATTTTTCTTTGTTGTTTTAGAAAGAAAACGATAATTTTGCCAGCGACCAAGCCAGTCCTTTAGTGGCAGGGCTGGGCGGCGGCACCGATGGACTGCAGCATTGGCTTTATTTTCAAAATTGCTAAACTTAACCAAACATGATATAAAAGAATGGGCGGATATGCTGGCTTACGACATCATATCAAGGAAAGCCAATCGGTTTCTTTTTGACGCTTTGCCTAATGGGCGTTTGATTCTTGAATTGAGAAGCAATGGAAAAACAATTCGTTCCGATGAATGTACTTTGTATAGAAGTGAGGATTTCAATTTCAAATAGCCTGCGGCATAACGCGAATGACCGCGAATAACTCATGAATGTTTCGTGAATAATCTCGGAATAGTCATAAAATTGTCGAAGATGTTTTGAATTTTTCTCCATTTCGAAACATTTTCGGCATTTTTCTTTGTAGTTTTAGAAAAAATCGATAATTTTGCCAACGACCAAGCCAGTCCTTTAGTGTCAGGGCGGGTCAAAGACATCGATGGAATGAGGCTTTAGCCGTTGTAGGGCGAGTCTCGAAAAGGACGTTTTCGGACGTTACTATCTACGTTCTTCAAACTTCGCAACTTTGAATCCGTATCGTAGGTGTAATGCAACTGAGGCGTCTGCGTGGGTGTATTATATCCCGATGCTTCATTACTCTTATTTAGTTATTACAAGATGTAATGTTGGGTCGTATCTATATAATACAACTCGGCGTGGGCTGGCTTGCGTTGCTTATCCTTGATACGGGGGCAATGCGAAGGCCTGAAGACGGGGATAGGCGCGGAGGAATAAACTCCCACGTCTTTTTTTGTTTCCAGACTTAAATAATTATTATTCACGCTGAATTTGGGAGTTCATAGGCATCTTTAAGTTCTGATAAATATGGAAAAGAACAAAAAGAATGAGGAACTCCAGTCACGTCGTGAATTCTTCAAGAGGGCAGCTAAAGGGGCACTTCCCATTTTGGGCGCAATAGCTTTGTCAAATATTCCTCTAATGGGAAATGCAGAGGAGGTGATGGGTTGTGATTTTGGCTGTTCTGGTGGTTGTTCAGGAGGATGTGGACGTTCGTGCTCATTTGGATGTTCTGGAAGTTGTTCTGGAAGTTGCTCGGGTGGTTGTAAAGGAGGCTGTGGGCGCTCATGTTCATTAGGTGCTAACAATGGAGGCTGGTAATAACTGTTTTTTATGAAAAATAATAAGAGGAACGAAGATATTCAATCACGTAGAGAGTTCTTTAAGAAAGCAGCAAAAGGTGCATTACCAATTTTGAGTGCAATCATATTGGCTAGTACTCCTGTAATTCTCAAAGCGAAGGATGCAGCACCTCAATGGTGCAGATTTGGCTGTGCTGGCTTTTGTGCTGGTCAGTGTTATGCAAGTTGCTTGGGTGGATGTTATAGCACATGTACTGGCTGTGTCGCTTTTTGCAAGCAACAATGTATAGGATGCATAGGGTCTTGTCATGGAACATGCTTTAAAACTTGTTCAGGTAGTTGCTTAACGGTATGTGAAGTAGAATGTGAATAATAAGAATTCTAATGATAGAAAAGGATGTGTACTCTGTACAGACTCCTACATCCTGAATCTAATTGCCGAATCTAGGGAAGTCTATAGGCCAAACATTTTTTTATGCATAAAAACAAAAAGAACGAGGAACTTCAGTCGAGAAGACAGTTCTTCAAGAATGCAGCAAAGGGTGCCCTTCCTATCTTGGGTGCTATTGTGCTGGCCAATGTACCTGGCATTATGAATGCTGCTGAGGAAAGCCCAATGGGTTGTACAGGTACATGTTACGGCATGTGTAAGAATGGGTGTAAAGGTTGTGAATACACCTGTTCGGGTACTTGCAAGAACAGTTGTCGTGGTGGATGCCAGTGGTCAAGCAAGTAAGAACAGCTTTGGGGGTGTGCTTTCGATGAAGTGTCTCTAAGAAGTTTTGTCCAACATTCTGGGTTCACTTTACGATGACACACCCTCATCAAATGAGACTATTAATGATATAGCTATATGAATAAAGGCAAAGAACTTCAATTGCGAAGACAATTTTTTAAGAAAGCAGTAAAGGGAACTCTCCTCATTCTTGTTGCGATTGTTTTTACTACTATTCCGAGAGTATTATCCACTGACGACTATAGTTTAATGGAATGTCATGGTTGTTATAGTACCTATAAAGAGCCTATAGGGATACATGATGATTCAGTTGCAACACAGCATGTAGAACTCAATGCATACAAGCTTATGGAGCAACTTGTAAAGGTGAAAGATATGGTAAACAAACAATTACTTATTGATACGGGTATAATTCTGACTTAGTACTATAATAATATGGATGCGGAAATAATAAAGAAAAACGATACTGGTTGGAAGAATGGTATGGCGAAGAATATCACATTCATCGTCACCAAAGACTGCCAGTTAGCGTGCAAGTATTGTTATCTTGTAGGCAAGAATGAAAAGGAACGCATGTCGTGGGATGTAGCGAAGAAGACCATCGATTATATTCTTGACCACGAAGATGATATGCAAGAAGAAAGTGTAGTTTGGGATTTTATTGGTGGAGAGCCTTTTTTGGAAATAGAATTAATAGACAAGATATGCGACTACCTGAAGGTCGAAATGTTCAAGCGAAATCATCATTGGTTTAACTCTTATCGGTTCAGTTTCTCAACCAATGGCATTAATTATGATAGTGAAAAGGTTCAGGAGTTCATTAAAAAAAATAGAGACCATTTGAGCATTGGCATAACAATAGATGGTACGGAAATCAAGCATGACCTGAATCGTATATATAAGGTCACGGGCAAAGGCTCATATAAGAGCGTGGTCCGTAATATTCCTTTATGGTTAGAGCAATTCCCTTATGGCGGCACAAAGGTGACCATAAGTTCTCCTGACATCCATTATATTAAGGAAAGCGTTTTGCATCTTTATAGACTTGGCATTAAAGAAGTCAACATCAATGTTGTGTTCGAGGATGTATGGCAAGAAGGAGATGACAAGTTGTTTGAGATGCAATTGATGTCGCTTGCTGACACCATTATAAACGAAGAATATTACAAAGACTATACATGTTCTTTCTTTACTGAGAATATAGGCAAGCCTTTAGACCCTGTACTTGAAAATACTAACTGGTGCGGTGCTGGAAGAATGCTTTCGGTAGATGCAAATGGCATCTTTTATCCTTGTACACGCTTTGCACAGTATTCTCTTCGCGAGAAGAAAGCATGGGCTATTGGCAATATCCATGATGGAATAGATAAAAATAAACTGAGACCTTTCCTTGTGTTGGACCGTCTTAGTCAATCAAAACAAGAGTGTATAGATTGCGAAGTGGCAAGTGGCTGTGCCTGGTGCCAGGGCGAAAATTACGATGCTGCAGAGACATCTACTATTTATCAACGAGCAACAGCAATATGCAAGATGCACAAGGCGAGGGTTCGTGCCAATAACTACTACTGGAACAAACTCTATCGTAAATTGGAGTTGGAAGGTCAACGCGAGGAGTATGAGAAGAACAAAAAGGAAGTGAAACAAGAAATCTGCTGAGACTATGCTGCAATACCTTATTATATTATTGGATGATACGAGTACTTCGTATTGCCACTATGAGAACAACAAACATGTAGCAAAACTGATGCCTCTTGACATCTTAAAGCAAGGCATCCGGTATGCTATGATGGAGAACTTGATGATTCAATTCGTCTATCCGGATTATGGACTATCCCATGATTACAAGGATGCCATAGAGTCAATAGACCATAGCAAAATAGTATCTTCTCTTTGTGAGGACAAAGAACTCGTTGATGAAGCCGATGTTATTGTCCTTCATGATTGGACGGGGATAGACTACTTGACTTTTGATCCAAACAAAGCATACGTGCTTCGTACTAAAAAGGCAGATTTGTTTGACCGCTATCATTTTCTGAAAGGTGTGTTGTCGAAAGTTGCACGTCTGAATGTTGTAATAACCGATGTCGAATCTTTTTCAGAGAGTGATTTCTTGAAATATAAAGAAGTACTGACTGCTCTCTCAGAAAGCATAGAGAAACTTTATGTTGACGGGAAATCTCCTCAGTTAAACCTTCTCACAGACCGTATGATGCTCAAGGAAATGAATAACTGTGGGGCTGGTGAAACCAATATCACACTGGCTCCTAATGGAAAATTCTATGTCTGCCCAGCTTTCTATTATGAAGATGAGACTGACAGTGTGGGCGATTTGGAGCACGGACTTGACATCAAGAACAAACAGCTTTACAGGCTGGATCATGCGCCCATCTGCCGACATTGCGATGCATGGCAATGCAAGCGCTGCATTTGGCTAAACCGTAAGACTACGCTTGAGGTGAACACTCCAAGTCATGAACAGTGTGTGGTGGCTCATCTGGAAAGAAATGCAAGTCGTGAGCTATTGGCAAATGTTCGTAAGCATGGTACATTCCTGCCTGAACAGGAAGAAATAAAAGAAATAGATTACTTAGATCCCTTTGACAAAAGAGACGAATGGCAATGAATAAAAAACTTGTAGGGCAGGTGACACCCGAAGAGCGTACTGAGATTCAGACACTCTTCGAACGTCGCAACGGATTGAACGAACTGGCAAAGATCCTGACAGCTGACAATGCAGAACTGTATGAAAAATTGGTGAAGGACTTGGGCGAGACTGGCACGAAGTTCCAAAACTGGTGGGACCGTATGGCTGAAAAATATCAGTGGGAGTCGGCTGAGAACGGAAACTGGGAAATTAATTTTGAAACCTGTGAAATATATTTAGTAACATTATGAAAAAAGGATTTTTCTTAGGGTCGTTGTTGATTTTCGGTGTGTCATATCTCTTATGCTCATGCGAAAAGGAAGAGGAACACTATCGAAATAATACTACCACAACAACTACTACTACCACAACCTCGACTACCACAATAAAAAAGCCAGAGGTAAGCGTTTCATCGGCTAAAGCAAACTCTGCCTATGATGGATGGTGGGTGATAGCAAAAGTAACTACTGGTGGTGATAAGCCAGAAAATGTTCAATGCTATTTGGAGTGGAGTAAATTCTCTAAAAAGCAGACTGGAACTATTTCTTATGAGCATAAAGACAAGATGAATCTTCAATCAAGTTCCTCCAGTCAGGTCTTGTTCAAGACAGAACATGCAGGAATAAATAGTGGAACATATATTTACTATAGGCTTGTTGGTAGCAATAGTAAATATACTACGACTGGAGCCGCTTCATATATGGTAGCAACTAAGTATTAATCATCAACGAATATTTGTTAATGACATCATTACTATTATTTATCGGCACCACTGAACTGCTACTTATTGGTGGTATTGCCTTGCTGCTCTTCGGTGGAAAGAAACTGCCTGAAATGATGAAAGGATTGGGGCAGGGCGTGCAGAGTTTCAAAAAGGGAATGAATGAGCCGCTGACAGAAGAGCCGGAGGAGAATAGTGAAGAACTGGAGAATGGCGACCCCACCCCTGCCCCTCCCCTGCAAGGGAGGGACGAGGCTGCGCCAAAGGTGAGCGATGATTCAGGGAAATAATGAGTTGCTGACGTTTGGCGGACACCTTGAGGCGCTCCGCCAGATGCTCTTCCGCATTCTCGGCGTGGCAGCGGTGATTGCCGTCGTGGTGTTCTGTTTCAAGGACACTACATGGCGGTTGCTGCTCGCCCCGAGTGAGTGGGACTTCTGCACTTATCGCTGGTTGGAACGGGCGATGCAGGCGATGGGGTTCGACTTTCGGTTTGAGGAGTTCCACGTCAGCATGATAGCTACCGACCTGTCGAGCCAGTTCATGACGCACATCACCACAGCGGTCTATCTGGGACTGCTTGGTGCTTCGCCTTATATATTATACGAGCTGTTCCGGTTCATCTCGCCCGCTCTCTATGAGAACGAGCGGAAGTACTCGGTGCAGGTGGCCGGCATCATCTATGTGCTGTTCCTGCTCGGTGTGCTGATGAGCTACTTCGTGTTGTTCCCCATCTCGTTCCGCTTCCTCGGCACCTACAGCGTGTCGGCCAAGGTGGTGAGCAACATCACACTCGACTCGTATGTCTCTACCTTCGTGTCGCTCACCCTGGTCATGGGCGTAGTGTTCCAGTTGCCCGTGATTGCTTTCTTCTTGGGGAAGATGGGAATCGTGACTTCAGCGATGCTGGCCGACTATCGCAAGCACTCGTTCATCGTGATTATGATCGTGGCTGCCATCATCACACCGCCCGACCTGATGACGTTGATACTTGTAACGATACCGTTATACTTGCTGTATGAAGTCAGTATAAGGGTAATCAGATGGATAGAGCCAAGAGAAGAATGATCATTTGTAATTTGTTGTGAAGAATGCGACCAATATCGCTTCGCTTTTGGCTTAAAGACCTGCTTTTTTGTATGTTTTCTAATGAAATGCCTTTTGTTTCGGAAACTTTTTGTACTTTTGCACTAAAGTAGCAAGTAATTATGAGTCCAGTATTCCGACGAGAGAGTGAATATACATTCAAGATATACTCCAACGAGGAGGAACGGATGCACATTCATGTGCTTTGTGACAGACAGGAAGCCAAGTTCTGGCTGGAACCTCAAGTAGAACTGGCTAAAAACACTGGCATCCCTGAATACAAGTTAAACGAAATTAAAAGAATCGTAGAAAAATATGCAGACAACTTCAAAGAACAATTCCGTCAGCACATCGGCAAGCGTATTGATGATTAACGCGCAGGGCATCATGCTCTCGGTGTTGGGTCATGACTACTTCCTGTCGTACAATCGCATCCCGTGGATGCAGGATGCACCCATCCGTAGTGTCCTAAATGTGCAGATGAGTGGCCCAGAGGCTATTGAGTGGCCAGACCTCGACGTTGACCTCGAAATCGAGAGCCTGCAGCATCCTGAACGCTTTCCGCTCGTTATCAAGCGGAATGAACTGGACTTCGTAGGAACATAGAGTGATTTAATTGTAATTGGCTTCGCTTTTGAAAATATTTGAGAAAAAGTTGTGCAAAAATTTGGCAGGTTCAAAAAAATGACGTACCTTTGCACCCGCAAACGAAAAATAAGGGCGTTTAGCTCAGTTGGTTCAGAGCATCTGCCTTACAAGCAGAGGGTCGGCGGTTCGAATCCGTCAACGCCCACCACGAAAGCCGCAGTCTGTAAAACAGGCTGCGGTTAACTTATTTCTAAAAAATCAAGAATCATAGAAAAAATATTGATTCTTCGTGCTCTGTTTTTGATTAAAAATCGTAACTTTGCCGCCGCAAAAGGATAATTATCTGAAACTGACAGAATGGAACTAAGCAAACTGACCGCCATCTCACCGATAGATGGGCGCTATCGCGGAAAGACAGAACCGCTGGGAGACTACTTTTCTGAATATGCATTGATACGCTATCGCGTAAGAGTTGAGATTGAGTATTTCATTGCGCTTTGTGAACTGCCCTTGCCGCAGCTTGCCGGATTCGACTCGGCATGCTTCGACCGTCTGCGCAACATCTACAGGAACTTTACTTTAGAGCATGCACAGCGCGTGAAGGACATTGAGAAGGTGACCAATCACGATGTGAAGGCTGTGGAATATTTCATCAAGGAACAGTTTGACGAAATCACCCGACAGAATCTTTGCGGCTTCAGCCTTCAGCCCTATAAGGAGTTCATTCACTTCGGACTTACCTCGCAGGACATCAACAACACCAGCGTGCCCCTGAGCATCAAGGAGGCACTGGAGCAGGTGTACTACCCCCTGATAGAGGAGCTCATTGAGCAGCTGCACGACTATGCCGAGGAGTGGAAGAACGTGCCGATGCTGGCCAAGACCCACGGTCAGCCCGCCTCGCCAACCCGTCTGGGCAAGGAAGTCATGGTGTATGTGTATCGACTGGAGGAGCAGCTGCGCGGTCTGAAGGACATTCCCGTGACGGCCAAGTTCGGCGGTGCCACCGGCAACTACAATGCTCACCATGTGGCCTATCCGCAGTATGACTGGCGTGAATTCGGCAATCGTTTCGTGAGCGAGAAGCTGGGACTGGAGCGCGAGCAATACACCACTCAGATTTCGAACTATGACTGGTTGGGTGCTATCTTCGACGGCATGCGTCGCATCAACACCATCGTTATCGACCTGGACCGCGACTTCTGGATGTATATCTCGATGGACTATTTCAAGCAGAAGATCAAGGCGGGCGAAGTGGGCTCGAGCGCCATGCCGCACAAGGTGAACCCCATCGACTATGAAAATTCGGAGGGCAATCTGGGCATTGCCAATGCCATTCTGCAATTCTTGGCACAGAAATTGCCTGTCAGCAGATTGCAGCGCGACCTCACCGACTCTACGGTGCTGCGCAATGTGGGCGTGCCTATGGGCCATGCCGTGATTGCGTTCGAGAGCACGCTGAAGGGACTGCGCAAGCTCATCCTGAACGAGGACCGTCTGCGCAGCGACCTGGAGCAGACGTGGGCTGTCGTGGCCGAGGCCATTCAGACCATTCTGCGCCGCGAGGCTTACCCCAATCCGTATGAGGCACTGAAACAGCTGACCCGCACGAACACGCAGATGACCGAAGAGACCATACACGAGTTTATAAAGACACTGGACGTGAGCGATGCCGTGAAGGAGGAACTGATGGCCATCACACCGTGGAACTACACTGGCATGTAAGACGATAGTTATATTTATAATATATATAAGGTATAAAACAAACAAATTTATTAATGTGAAGAAAGCCGTGAGGCTCAATCGAAGTAACCAATAAAACGAAAGATTTTTTGTATTATGGATTTTGAGAACGAGAAGAAGCAGGAAGCTCAGCCTGCCCAGGAACAGCAGGGTAGCCGTGATGGCTATCAGAAAGAATTCAAGCCCGGTCGCTCACCCCGTCCGCGTATTTCTACCGCACAGCGCGCGACTACGGGATATGAGCGCCCCAGTTTCAACAAACACAATAGTGACGATGAGGGCGGATTCCGTCCTGAGGGCTTCGGTGCCGGTCTGCAGAGCCAGACACCGCAGCGCCAGGGCTATCGTCCGCGTCAGCAGGGAGGAGGCTATCCTCAGCGCCAGGGCTATCAGCCCCGTCAGCAAGGAGGCTATCGTCCTCGCTATAATCAGGATGGTGATCATCAGCAAGGCGGTTACCAGCAGCGCCCGTCCTACGGACAGCAGGAAGGCGGCTACGGTCGCCCACAGCAGGGTGGCTACCAGCAGCGCCAGGGTGGCTACGGTCGTCCGCAGCAGGGTGGCTATCAGCAGCGCCAGGGTGGCTACGGTCGTCCTCAGCAGGGTGGCTATCAGCAGCGCCAGGGCGGCTACGGTC
>DFJI01000027.1:53659-69202 GCA_002372235.1 Prevotella sp. UBA3675
CTACCAGCAGCGCCAGGGCGGCTATCGTCAGCGCACCGCCGATTACGATCCCAATGCAAAGTACAGCATGAAGAAGCGGATAGAGTATAAGGAGCAGAACTATGATCCCAATGAGCCTATCCGTCTGAACAAATATCTTGCCAATGCCGGTGTGTGCAGCCGTCGCGAGGCCGACGAGTTCATTCAGGCAGGAGTGGTTACCGTCAACGGACAGGTGGTGACCGAACTGGGAACGAAGGTGATGCGTACCGACGTGGTGCGCTTCCACGACGATCCCGTGTCGCTGGAGAAGAAAGTCTATGTGCTGCTGAACAAGCCGAAGGACTATGTCACCACGAGCGATGATCCCCAGCAGCGCAAGACCGTGATGGACCTCGTGAAGAATGCCTGCCCTGAGCGCATCTATCCCGTGGGCCGACTGGACCGCAACACGACGGGCGTGCTGCTGCTCACCAACGACGGCGACCTGGCTTCGAAGCTCACTCACCCCAAGTTCCTGAAGAAGAAGATATACCACGTCTATTTGGACCGCAACGTCACCGCTCACGACATGCAGCAGATTGCTGAGGGCGTGATGCTGGATGACGGCGAGATCAAGGCCGACGAGGTGCAGTATGCCGATGCCGTGGATAAGAAGCAGGTGGGCATCGAGATCCACTCGGGCAAGAACCGCATCGTGCGCCGCATCTTTGAGAGTCTGGGCTACAAAGTGGTCAAGCTCGACCGCGTGCAGTTTGCAGGACTCACGAAGAAGAACCTGCGCCGTGGCGACTGGCGCTACCTCACTGAGGAAGAGGTGGACCGCCTGCGCATGGGAGCTTACGAATAGAAACTGATTTTTTACTATGAAACGAATAAAGATAATTGACGTACTTCAATGTACGGAATATGGCAAGGAAGTATGCGTGAAGGGATGGGTGCGCACGCACCGCTCTTCGAAGGCAGTCGATTTCATTGCCCTCAACGATGGCTCAACCATCAAGAATGTGCAGGTGGTGGTCGATCCCACCAAGTTCGATGAACAGATGCTCAAGCAGATTACCACTGGTGCATGCATCTGCGCCGTGGGCACACTGGTGGAGAGTCAGGGTGCCGGACAAAGCAGCGAGATTCAGGCCACGAAGCTGGAAATCTACGGTCTCTGCGACAACGACTATCCCATGCAGAAGAAGGGACAGTCGTTTGAGACCATGCGCAAGAATGCCCACATGCGTCTGCGCACCAATACCTTCGGTGCCGTGATGCGCATCCGCCACAACATGGCAATGGCCATCCACACCTATTTCCATGAGCATGGCTTCTTCTACTTCAACACACCGCTGATCACAGCCAGCGACTGTGAGGGAGCCGGTAACATGTTTCAGGTGACCACCAAGAACCTGTATGACCTGAAGAAGGACGAGAACGGCAAGATCATCTACGACGACGACTTCTTTGGCGAGCAGACCTCGCTGACCGTCAGCGGACAGTTGGAGGGCGAGCTCGGTGCAACGGCTCTAGGTGCTATCTACACCTTCGGCCCCACCTTCCGCGCTGAGAACTCGAACACCCCACGTCACTTGGCCGAGTTCTGGATGATAGAGCCTGAAGTGGCCTTCCTCGATCAGGAAGAACTGATGGATCTGGAAGAGGACTTCATCAAGTATTGCGTGAAGTGGGCGTTAGACCACTGCAAGGATGACTTGGAGTTCCTCAACAAAATGATAGACAAGACCCTCATCGAGCGTCTGGAAGGAGTGCTGAAGGAGACCTTCGTTCGCCTGCCCTATACCGAGGGCATCAACATCCTGCAACAGGCCATCAAGGACGGAAAGAAGTTTGAGTTCCCCTGCAACTGGGGCGATGACCTCGCCTCTGAGCATGAGCGCTACCTGGTGGAGGAACACTTCAAGAAGCCCGTCATCATGACCGACTATCCGCGTGCCTTCAAGTCGTTCTACATGAAGCAGAACACCGACACTGCCGACGGTGGTTCGGTGGGCTACAAGGGAGCCGTGGCCCCTGGCCCCACGATGCAAGGCACCGACGTACTGTTCCCGCAGATAGGCGAGATCATTGGCGGCAGCGTTCGCGAGGAGAGCTACGACAAACTGATGGCCGAAATCAAGCGCCGCGAGATGGATATGACTCACTTGTGGTGGTACATCGACACCCGTCGCTGGGGCTCTTGTCCCCATGCAGGCTTCGGCCTGGGCTTCGAGCGCCTCATCCTGTTTGTCACAGGCATGCAGAACATCCGCGACGTCATTCCGTTCCCACGCACGCCGAAGTCGGCTGAATTCTAAGCCGTTTCGTAACATTTCTTTAGATATGTTCCAAATTTTCTTCTATAGAATTTGGAACATATTCTTTTTTTAACTATCTTTGTCGCGAATATGAATTTATTAACTTAATAATGCGGATTCTAATGAAAAAATTACTTGTTGTATGTGGCTTCGCGCTACTTGGATTGCAGAACGCTTCTGCACAGGATGAAGACAGCTGGGCACCCCGGCATGTGGCTATAGGCGTGGGCGTGGGTTCCACGGGTATTTCAATCGATGCTTCAACTACGTTCAGTCGTTGGCTGGGCTTGCGTGCAGGTGTTGACATCATGCCAGGTATCAAGGTCAGCAAATCAATTGATTTGGGACTTCAGGAAAAGACCAAAGGGCAGACGATTGAACAAATGAATAATCACATTGATGAACTGAATGCCAAGATTGATAATTACAACATGGCGCTCCCTGCTGGTACGTCACCGTTGCAACGGATTGATCGTTCTCTTCTCCCTAACAGGAACCTTCCTGACAATCTTGACCTTCAAGGCAAACTGAGTAACACCACGGGGCATGTCCTGATTGATGTCTATCCCATTAAGGGCGTCTCTTTCCATGCTACGGTCGGTGCATACTTCGGACCTTCGAAAGTCATCACGGTTTACAACAAAGGACAGGAAGACCTGCCTGAGGGATTGACTCCTATTAACCAGTGGAACAATGCCATCATTGCTGCAAACAAAAATCCTTCTTCTTTGCTCTATACGCAGGTGGTTCAGCCCAATAATCTGAGAATGATTGGCGCTGAGCTGGGTGAGTACTTCATCACTCCTAATCCTGCCGACAATGGCAATGTTGAGGCAAATATCAAGGTGAATGGTTTTCGTCCATACGTGGGCATCGGATTTGGCCGTGCTGTTCCCAAGAGTCGTGTTGGTGTTCAAGTTGACCTCGGTGCTCAGTTCTGGGGAAAGCCCAGTGTCAATATTCCCACTTACGACAAGACTACTGGCGAATATAAAACTGAGGCCATTGATGCAGGCAAAGCTGGCGACGACGTAGGAAAATACTTGAGATTCGTGTCCAAGTTCTCTGTCTATCCAGTGCTGAACCTTCGTCTGGTAGGCCGTATCCTCTAATTCTGAAGAAAGAAAAAAACGCATAATGGAATGGCCCCCAAAAGTCGGATGCTGACTTTTGGGGGCCATTCTTATGGTATATACTATTGTGTAAGAGGTGTCAGATGTTGAATCCTATGTTGATGAACCATGCATTGCCGTGAATGGTCTTGAGGCTCGCTTTGGCAATGTTTGCAATGCCCAGCTGATAGCCAGCTTCAAGATAAAGATGGTTATATTCGAATCCGCAGCCAAACTTCATGCCCATGTCAAGACGATTGAAGTTGTCGTCGCTAAAAGCACTTACATTGCTCACATTGTCCTTGATGCGCCCGCCGATGCCAAGTGAGAAGTAAGGCCCTACTATGGGCAGGATGGCCATGTCGTTGCCCAGGCCGAAGCCATACTTCACCAGTATCGGAAGCTCCAGATACGACAGGTTGATTCTTTCCTTATAGCCCTCCAGTCTTCTGTTTGCTCCACGCTCGGTGTAGTAGATGCCGCTCTCAATACAGATGGGTGTGTCCTCGCTGATGCGCACACCTGCAATCGCACCCAGAGTGAGTCCCGTTCGGGCTCTGACATCGCTGATGTCGCCCGTGAGGCGCGAGAAATCGATGCCGAGGCGGGCACCAAAATAGAAAGTACTTTCGCGGATAGAAATGTCGCCGGTGTTGTACTGCGCATACGAGGCAACTGACATGATGGCGACTACGAAAAAGGTGAGAATTCGCTTCATTTTTTTATGATAGACTGAAAGAGATGAATTGTTTCTGAATGCAAAGATAATGATTTCCTGTCAGAACACAGCTTTTTTTTGAAAAATAGTTTTTGTATCATTTGGCTCTTCAGCAAAAACTTTATATATTTGCAGAAAATATTGACTAACCTTAAAAGCAAATCCTTATGAAATATGTCGTCTTGCCTGAGCAACGCGAACGACGCTTGTCGTTCTATCTCGCCATGGAGGAGTATGTGGCTCGCCATCTTGACGAAACGGATTTGTTTTTCACATGGCAAGTGGAGCCTACGGTCATCTTCGGGCGTAATCAGGTCATGCTCAACGAGGTGAATGTCGAATACTGCCGCGAGCATGGCATTCAGATGTTCCGACGGAAGAGTGGAGGAGGCTGCGTCTATGCTGACCGCGACAATGTGATGCTGTCCTATATATCTAAGGAGGAGAATGTGGGACTGACCTTCAATCGATTCATCAATATGCTGTTGCTGGTGCTACGCAAACTGGGCATCAAGGCTACCGGCACTACTCATAACGATGTGATGATTGGCGACCGAAAGGTGAGCGGCACAGCTTTCTATCATCTGCCAGGACGAAGCATCGTGCATGCCACAATGCTCTACGACACGAACATGGAACACATGCTGCATGCCATCACACCCTCTCACGAAAAATTGCAACAGAAAGGCATTCAGAGCGTTCGGCAGCGCATCACACTGCTCAAAGACTACACTACGCTCACGTTAGATGAATTTAGAACCTTTGTGCGCGAGACCCTCTGCACGGGTGAGCTCCGGCTGTCGGCAGCCGACGTAGAAGGCATTGAGCAGTTGGAGCGAGCTTATCTGCGCGAAGAGTTTATCAAGCACATTAAATCATAACTTACTATGGGAATCAAACAAGAACCTGTAAAACGAGAGAAACGCACATGCCTCTACGACAAGCATGTGCAGATGGGGGCACTGATGTCGCCTTTCGGCGGATTCATCATGCCTATTCAGTATGCCGGCATCGCTCCGGAGCATACTGCCGTGCGAGAACATGTGGGACTGTTCGACGTGAGCCACATGGGCGAGGTGAGCGTGCGTGGTCGCGAGGCCGAGCGCTATGTGCAGCACATCTTCACCAACGATGTGGCCGGTGCTCCCGTGGGAAAGATATTCTATGGCATGATGTGCTATCCCGACGGCGGAACGGTCGATGACCTGCTGGTCTATAAGATGGGCGAACAAGATTTCTTCCTCGTCATCAATGCCTCGAACATTGACAAAGACTGGGCCTGGATGCAGGAACACGCCCAAGGCTTTGATATCGACCTGCAGAACCTGTCTGACATCTATGGCCAGATAGCCGTGCAAGGACCGCAGAGCGAAGAAATCGTTGAGCGGGTGTTGGGACTGAAGTGTTCAGAACTGAAGTTCTACGAGGCTCGCTATCTTACCGAACTTCCCTCTCCTCTGGAGGGGCAGGGCATGGGTGTCATCTCTCGCACAGGCTACACAGGCGAGGACGGCTTCGAGATTTACGCCTCTCATGCTTATATCAATGACTGTTGGGACAAGCTGATAGCTGCTGGCGTTCAGGCCTGCGGACTTGGTTGTCGCGACACGCTCCGCTTTGAGGTCGGTCTGCCGCTCTATGGTGACGAACTGTCAGCTGAGATTTCGCCTGTCATGGCAGGTCTTTCCATGTTCTGCAAGTTCGAAAAGCCCGATTTCATCGGCAGGGAAGCACTCTTGAAGCAGAAAACTGAAGGTACGGAGAAAAAGCTCGTGGGTATAGAGTTGCAGGACAAGGCCATTCCTCGTCATGGCTATGCCGTGCTGAAAGACGGCGAGACGATCGGCGAAGTGACAACAGGCTATCACACCCTCTCAACAGACAAGAGCGTCTGCATGGCGCTCATTGACAGCCGCTACGCTCAGCTGGGCACTGAGGTCGAGATTCAGATTCGCAAGAAGGTGTTCCCCGGCGTGGTGGTGAAGAAACGTTTCTACGACAAACATTATAAAAAATAACAAAAAACTTAATACTATGGCAACAGTGAAAGAAGGACTCTACTACAGTGAGTCGCATGAGTATGTGAGAATTGAAGGCGAGTATGGATTTATCGGCATTACCGACTATGCACAGCATGCGTTGGGCAATGTGGTCTATGTGGATATGCCCGAGGTCGATGACGAGGTGACTGCTGGCGAGGAGTTCGGCGCAGTGGAGAGCGTGAAGGCTGCCAGCGACTTGATGGCTCCTGTAAGCGGTACTGTCGTCGAGGTGAACGAGGCACTTGAGGATCAGCCAGAGCTCATCAATCAGGAACCTTGGGAGAATTGGATTATCAAGGTGCAGCTCTCTGATAAGAGTGAGCTCGACAATCTGATGGATGCCAAGACGTATGCAGAGTTTTGTGAAAAGGCTTAGTTTCGTTATTCCATATTTCATAGAAATCAATGTATAAGTATTTTCCCCATACCTCTGCCGATCTTCAGTCGATGCTCGCGAAGGTGGGCGTCGATGAAATCGATGATATCTTTGCTGATATTCCCGAAAAACTTCGATTTCGCCGAGACTATCAGCTCCCTTCGGAAATGAGTGAACTGGAGGTCCGCCAGCTTTTTGAACAGTTGGGCGCGCAGAACAAGCAACTTATATGTTTTGCCGGAGCAGGTGTCTATGACCATTATACTCCGGCGGTGATTCCAAGCCTGTTGTCTCGCTCGGAGTTCCTTACCAGCTACACACCCTATCAGGCCGAGATCTCACAGGGTACACTCCATTACATCTTTGAGTATCAGTCGATGATGGCTGAACTGACGGGCATGGACATTTCGAATGCCTCAATGTATGACGGAACTACCGCTACGGCTGAGGCCGTGATGATGGCTGTCGCAGCTGGCAAGAAACAGCACACGGTGCTCGTGTCTGAGACAGTGGATCCGAAGACCGTAGAGGTTGTCAAGACCTATGCTCATTTCCACGGAATTGAGATCAAGATGATTCCTCAGAGCGAGAACGTCACTCACAAGGAGCGAATGACTCAGATGCTCGGAGAGAATGACGTTGCCGCAGTTGTTGTTCAGCAGCCTAACTATTTCGGCATAGTTGAAGACTACTCAGGCTTTGCTGAGATGGTGCATGAGAAGAAGGCACTCTTCGTGATGAATAGCATTATAGCCGACCTTGCCGTGCTGAAGACACCAGGCGAGTGGGGGGCTGATATTGCCGTGGGCGATGCTCAGTCGCTGGGCATCCCCATGCAGTTCGGCGGTCCATACGTGGGCTATATGTGCTGCACGGAAAAGCTGATCAGGAAGATGCCGGGACGTATTGTAGGTAAGACACTCGACAATCGCGGACAGCGGGCCTTTGTGCTCACACTGCAGGCTCGCGAGCAGCACATTCGCCGTCAGAAGGCTACGTCGAACATCTGTTCCAATCAGTCGCTCATGGCGCTATGGGTCACGGTCTATCTCTCGTTGATGGGTAAGCAAGGTTTGCGCGAGGCTGCCGAGTTGAGCTATGCCGGAGCCCACTATCTGTGTGAGCACCTGGTGGCGACGGGGCGTTTTTCGCTCCTCTGTAATCAGCCGTTCTTCAATGAGTTCGTGGTGCGCTATGATGGCGATGTCGATGCTTTGCAGCGCCGTTTCGTTGAGAATGGAATCTTCGGAGGCGTGAAGGTGGCCGACAATCAGATCATGTTTGCCGTCACCGAGAAGCGCACAAAGGAAGAAATCGACAAATTGGTATCACTAATAGGGGCTTAAGACAATGAACAACAAACTATACGGAAATCTTATTTTCGAACTTTCACAGCCTGGTCGCAAGGGCTACAGTCTTCCTAAGAACCGCTTTGGCTCCTATGAGATACCTGCCGAGATGCGTCGTGAGCATGAGGCCGAACTGCCCGAATGTGATGAGATGACGGTGGTGCGCCACTATACCAACCTGTCGGCTAACAACTTCGGAGTGGATAACGGCTTCTATCCCTTGGGGTCATGCACCATGAAGTACAATCCGAAAATCAATGAGGAAGTGGCAGCCCTCCCCCAGTTTGCAGGCCTTCATCCCCTGCAGCCCAAGGAAACGGTTCAGGGAGCTGAGGCCGTCTGCACCTTGCTGTGCCGGTCGCTCTGTGAGTTGACGGGGCTTCACGCTTTCACGCTGAAGCCTTTTGCTGGAGCACATGGTGAGCTCACGGGCCTGATGGTGATTAAGAAATATCATGAGAGCAGAGGCGATGAGGCTCGGCGGCTGGTCATAGTTCCAGATTCGGCTCACGGCACGAATCCCGCTTCGGCAGCTGTATGTGGTCTTGACATCATCGAAGTAAAATCGCTCAGCGATGGAACGGTGGATGTCGATGCACTGCGCGAACTGCTGACCCAGCACGGGTCGGAGGTTGCCGCAATGATGATGACCAATCCCAACACGCTTGGCCTCTTTGAGCGGCAGATTCCTGCGATTGAGCAGATGGTGCATGAGGCAGGCGGGTTGATGTATTATGACGGGGCCAATCTGAATCCCATGTTGGGCGTGTGCCGTCCTGGCGATATGGGCTTCGATGTGATGCACATCAATCTTCATAAGACCTTCTCCACACCTCATGGAGGCGGTGGACCTGGTGCCGGTCCTGTGGGCGTTCGCAAGGGATTGGAAGAATTCTTCCCCACAGTGTCGCCTTATCATGGCAATTTTGCAGTCGTTATGCGGGCTTACGCCTACATCCTTTCGCTCGGTCGCGAGCATATAAAAGAGGTGGGACCGCTGGCAACGCTCAATGCCAACTACATCAAGGAAAGTCTGAAGGACGTCTATGAGCTGCCCATCGAAGGCTTGTGCAAACATGAGTTCGTCTTCGACGGCTTGAAGGACAAGTCAACGGGTGTCACTACGATGGATGTGGCAAAGCGATTGCTTGACTATGGCTATCATGCCCCCACCATCTATTTCCCCCTGCTGTTTCATGAGAGCCTCATGATAGAGCCCACCGAGAACGAGTCGAAGGAGACCATCGACGGCTTCATTCAGGTGATGCGGCAGATAGCCGAGGAGGCCAAGGCGAACCCAGACGAGGTGAAGTCGGCTCCCCACAATACTCCCATCGGGAGGGTTGACGATGTGCTGGCTGCCAAGCATCCCATCGTGACGTTCCGGCAAATGAAAGATGAAAGATGACAAATGAGAGATATGATTAGTACAGACCTTATGATCATCGGCGCGGGGCCAGGTGGCTACCGCGCCGCTGAGTATGCTGCCAAACAAGGGCTTAAAGTCGTTGTCTTCGAAGGATGCGAAGTGGGAGGCACTTGCCTCAATGTGGGTTGCATTCCTACGAAAGCCTATGTGCATAGTGCCACTTTTGAGGAGGCACGCGAGCGCAAAGAGCAGGTCGTACAGCAACTGCGGAGCGGGGTGGAAGCACTCTTGTCGCACCCCAATGTCACGCTGGTGCGCGGACGTGCCGAATTTGTCGATGCCCACACGGTGAGCAGTCCTGCTTGCGGCCATGTGACAGCCCCGAACATCATCGTTGCCACGGGTTCCGAGACCAAGTGGCTGCCCATCAGCGGACTCGACGATCCGCGACTGGTCGATTCCACAGGACTGCTGCAGCTCGACCGCTTGCCCCGTCGTCTGTGCATTATCGGTGCAGGCGTCATCGGCATGGAGTTCGCTTCTGTCTTCAGTCGCTTCGGTGCCGAAGTGACCGTAGTGGAATATCTGAAAGAATGTCTGCCAGCCCTCGACAGCGACATTGCCAAGCGTTTGCGCAAATGTTTAGAGAAGCGAGGCATCACGTTCAGAATGAAGACTGCTGTGGAGAATATAGCTGACCTTGATGCCGATGTCGTACTGATGGCTACAGGACGAAAGCCGCGCGTTCAGCCCGATTTTGCAAATGCAGGCTTTGAATATGATGAGCGCAAGGGAGTGAGGGTTGATGGAAACTTCCAGACAACGATGAGACACATCTATGCCATTGGCGATGTGAACGGTCGGCAGATGCTAGCTCATGCAGCCGAAATGCAGGGCTTGCATGTCGTGAATAGGATTCTGGGAAAGACCGATGGCATTCGTTTCGATGTGATGCCTGCAGCTATCTTTACTGATCCTGAGGCCGCTTGTGTGGGGCCTACCGAGGATCATCTGAAGGAACAAGGCATTGCCTACGAATGTCGTAAGGCATTCCATCGTGCCAACGGCAAGTCGCTCACGATGAATGAGACAGATGGCATGCTGAAACTCTTCTCTGAGCCAAATGCCGGTCGCATTTTAGGTTGCCACTGTTTCGGTGCTCATGCAGCCGACATGGTGCAGGAGGTGAGCGTGCTCATGTGTCGCGACACCAGCGTGGCCCAACTTCGCGACATGGTTCATATCCATCCCACAGTCAGCGAAGTCCTTCTCGCTGCAGCGACGCAATAATGAAGAATCCCCACGAACAGAGTTGCTCGTGGGGATTCTTCATTATTGTGCTTTTACTGTTTCTTATTGGCAGTCAGTTTTACGTTCTTCAACGTGAGTTGAGCCGTCTTTTCGTCAATCTGCTTGTCTGTCTTGTTGTAAACGATGGAGCAGTCTTCTATCGTGATGTCCTTCACGCACTCCAGTCCCTCAATGCCGGCAGCCTTGATGGCGGTTTCGCAGCCACGACAGGTGATGCGGTTGATGTGGATGTCCTGGAACAGTGGAGCCCAACGCTTTTGAGCTTCAGTGAACACGGGAGCCTCATTGTTGCTGCCAGCGTGCTTGTTCACGTAGTCGCACTGGAACGAGATGGCTTCGTCCTTGATGTCGTTCATCACGATGTCGCTAATATACATCTGTTCGGTCTTGCCGCCACGGTCCAGTGAGCTCTTGAAGCGCAGGCCAATGTCGGTGCCGCTAAACGTGTTGTGGCGCACCACGATGCGGCGCATGCCGCCAGCCGTCTCGCTGCCCAGCACAAAGCCGCCATGTGCATGTTGCACCGTGTTGTTCTCTATCATGATGTCTTCGCATCCGGCCAGCGCGTGGCTCTTCGAGGGCTTTCCGCTCTTCATGCAGATACCGTCGTCGCCCACCGAGACCGTTGCGTTCACGATGAGTGCCTGATGGCAGTCGCTCAAGTCAATGCCGTCGCCGTTCTGCACGTTCCATTCCGAGCGCACGGTCACACCGTCGATGATTACGTTCTTGCAATAGCAGGGATGCAGGTGGAATCGTGGCGAGTTCTGAATGGTGACACCTTCCACGAGTACATTCTCACAATCGGTGAAGCGGACCAGGTCGTTGCGCATCGATTCCTGCTTCTGAGGCGTGTCGGCAATGTCGGGATATCCGTTCTTCAGCTGCCAGGGATACCACAGGTCGCCCTTCTCCGTCACTTGTCCGCCCAGTGCCAGATAGCTTTTCCACTCCACGTCGCTCATCTTCGATTGCTTCACGGGGCGCCACAACTGTCCGCCGCCGTCTATCACGCCCTGACCTGTGATGGCAATGTTCTTGCGCTTCGAGGCGCGGATGCAAGGATAGACGCGACTGGCATCAGGATTCTTGTCTAAATAGAGCCTCTTATCAGGTGCGAAGCTGACGATGGCATTCTTCTCCACGCGCAGTTCAATGTTGTCCTTCAGCATGATGGGGCCGGTGAGCCACACACCTTCGGGCACCACCACGCGACCGCCGCCCAGTTTGGTCAGTTTACTGATGGCCTTGGCGAATGCGTCGGTGCAGAGTGTCATGCCGTCGCCCACGGCTCCGCACTCCGTGATGTTCACCTCATGGTTCGGAATCTGCACTGCCACCACGGGCTTCACCTCGCAGGGCAAGTTCTGGTAGTGCTGTGCATAGTTGTCTGCCTTGCCGATGAGTGCTATCATCGTCAGGAAGAGAATAGAAAACGTCTTTTTCATTTTTTTTGTAGATGGGTAGTAAAAAAGTCAATAGTTAGGCTGCAAAAGTAAATAAAAAAGCCGAAAGCTACAAACTTTCGACTTTAATAAACGTTATGTAACAGGAATGTAATAGTGGGGGGCGATTAATTATCTTTCATAGTTGTCCATATTTTGCTATCTGAATAGTCAAAAACAAGCCTAAGAATGACTTTTTGTCCGAAATTCTTAAAGTTTTTCGGACTTTTCTTACCAAATCAAGATAAATTGAGTAATTTTGCACCACAATTATACAAAGTTGCATGATGTCGAACGTGTTAACAAAGCAAATAAGGGAGCGTATTGAAGTGCAAGGAGAGAACACATTGTATATGGTACGTGATTTTGCCGACCTCAATAACGATGGGTTGGTAACTCGTGCTTTGTCTCGCTTGGAGAAGGAAGGCATGCTTGTGAGAATATCACAGGGAATTTACCTTTATCCTATGCGCAACCGTTTTGGCATATTGAAACCAAGCATCGATGAAATTGCTGTTGCCATTGCTCAGAAAGACAAGGCTCGCATTATTCCATCTGGACTTACAGCCTTGAATAAGCTTGGGCTTTCTACTCAGGTGACGATGAATGCTGTTTATCTAACAGATGCCACTGCAAGGGAAATCAAAATCGGAAACAGGACAATAGTTTTCAAACGAAGCGCGCCGAGAAATTTCGCTTACGAGACGGATGTTTTTCCTCTTGTGGTTGGTGCCATGAAGGAGATTGGCGAAGCTAATGTTACGGATGAACATCTTATTATAATAAAAGAAGCAATAAATAAATGTGAAGACAAAGATGCTATAAGACACGATTACAATATAGCTCCTGGTTGGATAAGAAAAAAACTTAGCTTATGACACCTTGGACAAAACTCTCCATAGAGGAACGCTTGACAATCCTCACAAACATAGCGGAAGAGAAAGGCATCGTCGAGAATGCCATAGAAAAGGATTATTGGGTTAGCATGGTATTGAGGAGTATCTTCTCTTTGCCATACGCTGATGCATTGGTGTTCAAACAACGTATGAACATCTGATTGACCGACTAAAAGCCTTACAACAAACATTTAGGATGCTGGATTGGAAATAGATTAGACAAATGGAGTTCATACCTATACCTTGCCACAAATCGTTACGACCGTTCATCCGCAACTATTGGATGCTAAGTGCCAGGTGCACTGCAACTGGTACACAACAGATATTCTCGAATGGCGCAGCAAGCCTACACTTCTACTTGTCGCAAGACATAAGGATTAACGATGGGAATATACCATATCGCACTTTACTATTTCATCAGAACATGCAAAAGGTAGGTGTGGTGACGACTGAAGGAACATTCAACATCTTTGGTGCCGAATTCGTACCCTTCTGCTCGCGTGTATTTTTTCCCAACGAGATGACTGGTATATATGCTTCGCCCGAAGACCTCAAAGACGAGGAGTTTATTAAGCTGAGCAAGAATATTTATGAAGCAGAAAGCACAGAACAGTACATTGCTCTTCTCAACGATTTCTTCTTGAAACGACTGGCACAGTTTCCTGAAGACGATATTAACATAGAACGCCTGAGTGATGTATTTGATGACATAGTGCCGACAGATGGCAGCACAGCCCATCCCCCTCATTGTCAGAATGAATTTTCGCCAGCCGACCTCGCCTCTACAGCTTGTCTGAGCCAGAAGCAGTTCACGCGCGTATTTAATAAATATGTAGGCATGAATCCGAAGTCATACCTGCGTTTATTGCGATTCCACAAGGCTTTGATGGAGATTCAGTCGTCCTCCGACAACTCCTCGTTAACCAATATTGCATGGAGTTGTGGATATTATGATCTGGCGCACATGGCATCCGACTTCCGCGACATCTGTGGCTACTCTCCTTCCGAGCTTATCCACCAAGGTCAAGAGCTCACCGAGACCTTTGGACAGAAGTTCAGCGGACTAATGAAGAAGAAAATAAAGATAGAAAACTTGATATAGCATACTCAGAATGGACATTCTTGCATGAAGAAGCAAGGATGTCCATTTTTTACATATCCGTTCCTTAGCAAAGCAGTACCTTTGCACCCACAATCACTGCAAAGGAATAAACTAACATCAAAAAACAAACAAATATGGAACAGAAATTTTGCCAGAGCTGCGGAATGCCACTCACAGAAGATATTCTCGGCTCTAACGCCGATGAAAGTAAGAACGAAGATTATTGCATCTACTGTTATAAGGATGGTGCTTTCACGGGTGACTTCACCATGGAACAGATGGTGGAATATTGCTCAATGTTCGTTGAGGAGTACAACAAGAATACTGGGCAGAACCTTACTGCTTGCCAGTATAAGGACGTACTGCGTCAGTTTTATCCAACACTGAAGCGCTGGAAAGGCGATGATGCGAACCTTCCTCACGCAGATCATCCAATGAAGAAGCTGTACATTGAGGAGGTCAATGCCCTCGGCATCCCTGGACTTCATGTTGATAACCTCTACGTACTGCAAGGTTCGTTCATCAATCAGGCTTACAACATTAATGGCAATGAAGTGAAGCTTTTTGACGATAACGCAACATATTGGGGCAATCAGGTCATGAAATCTGATGATCGTTGTTACGGAATTGCCTGTTGCGAAAAGTACATACTTGTCAGCGAATATGGCAAGGATGGGGCAGATGCAGAGTTAGTAGTCTTAAAAAGGAGATGATGATGAAAAGAATTATTGCAATGATAGCAGCCAGCATCAGCTGTATGATAATGCTGGCACAAGACGTTAGTCAGTTTAAGGTACTGAGTGATTCACTGTTTCTCACGAATGATGCATACGCAAGCGGCAACAGTTGCAGATCCTGAAGGAAATCTTATAGAGATAAGTTCGTTTAATGAATAGTTTAGACATGAACATACGATTAGAAAAGCCTGAAGATTACCGCGAAGTGGAGAACCTTACGCGTGAAGCATTCTGGAATGTCTATGCACCAGGATGCGTGGAGCATTATGTGCTCAATCAATACAGAAGTAATCCCGACTTCATTCCAGAACTTGATTTTGTAATGGAAGAGGATGAGAAGATTATAGGTCATGTGATGTTCTCAAAGGCAGAAATCACAAAGGAAGATGGCTCTGCCTTCCCTGCTTGGACTTTTGGTCCCATTAGTATTCATCCCGAATATAAGCGCAAAGGCTACGGATTGAAACTGTTGCAGTATGCCCTTGAGAAAGCCCGCAAGATGGGCATAGGCGTGATATGCATGGAAGGAAACATCGACTTCTACAAGCATGCTGGCTTCGTGGTAGCAAGCTCGCTCGGCATTCACTATCATGCAGAGTCGAAAGATGCAGAGGTTCCTTACTTCCTCGCACAGGAACTCATCCCTGGCTATCTCAACGGCATTGAAGGAACGTATCAAACTCCGAAAGACTATTATGTCGCCTTTGAAAACAAGGATGCCTTTGAAGCATACGAAACAACTTTTCCCCAAAAGGAGAAGAAAAAACACGAAGGACAACTGGTAGATGATTGTACAAAAAA
>DFJI01000005.1:0-823 GCA_002372235.1 Prevotella sp. UBA3675
GTATCACCCATTGTAACACGTGTGTAGCCCCGGACGTAAGGGCCGTGCTGATTTGACGTCATCCCCACCTTCATCACACCTTACGGTGGCAGTATCGAGAGAGTCCCCAGCATTACCTGATGGTAACTCACGAAAAGGGTTGCGCTCGTTATGGCACTTAAGCCGACACCTCACGGCACGAGCTGACGACAACCATGCAGCACCTCCACCGGCGCCCCGAAGGGCCTCACCATCTCTGGATCGTTCACCGGCAGTTCAAGCCCGGGTAAGGTTCCTCGCGTATCATCGAATTAAACCACATGTTCCTCCGCTTGTGCGGGCCCCCGTCAATTCCTTTGAGTTTCACCGTTGCCGGCGTACTCCCCAGGTGGGATGCTTAACGCTTTCGCTTGGCCGCTTACATTGTATCGCAAACAGCGGGCATCCATCGTTTACCGTGCGGACTACCAGGGTATCTAATCCTGTTCGATACCCGCACCTTCGAGCATTAGCGTCAGTTACAACCTGGCAGGCTGCCTTCGCAATCGGAGTTCTTCGTGATATCTAAGCATTTCACCGCTACACCACGAATTCCGCCTGCCTCGAGTGCACTCAAGTCCCCCAGTTCGCGACGCACTGCACCGGTTGAGCCCGTACATTTCACGTCACGCTTAAGGGACGGCCTGCGCTCCCTTTAAACCCAATAAATCCGGATAACGCCCGGACCTTCCGTATTACCGCGGCTGCTGGCACGGAATTAGCCGGTCCTTATTCTCCGGGTACATGCAAAAAGGCACGCGTGCCTCACTTTATTCCCCGGCAAAAGCAGTTTACAACCCATAGG
>DFJI01000005.1:1000-9308 GCA_002372235.1 Prevotella sp. UBA3675
TCGGTGGGCCGTTACCCCGCCGACTGCCTAATCAGACGCATCCCCATCCCCAAGCGACAAGTCTTTGTTCCTCATCAGATGCCATCCAAGGAAAACATAGGGCATTAATCCGACTTTCGCCGGGCTATTCCCTACTTGGGGGAAGGTTGGATACGCGTTACTCACCCGTGCGCCGGTCGCCATCAGTTGTTGCAAGCAACAACCATGCTGCCCCTCGACTTGCATGTGTTAAGCCTGTAGCTAGCGTTCATCCTGAGCCAGGATCAAACTCTTCATTGTAAAAAATAAATCTGTATGTCTGTATTCAGGACGCAACGTATCCGAATAGTATCAAGCATTCTCTGTCACCTCTTCATTCAAAATCGACGGCTGACTTCATATTTTCTATCTACCCAGTGCCGACGAAAAACATCGGCACCGCTTCTTGTACTACTTCACTGTCTATGTAAGTCTTTCAAAGAACTCTTCTTTTTTATCGCCTCGGAGATCGTTTCCTCGTTAGCGGATGCAAAGGTACGACTTTTTTCGTTCAGACAAAATATTTTGCCAACTTTTTTCAACGATTTATATCATTTCAATGAGTAATTTAATATAAATCATGACTTACACCTTATTATATTATATAGAATTCACCAAAAGGGGCTATAAGGAAGTAAAAAAAGATGTTTTACAAAAAAAGGCTTCTTTATTCAAGTTGTTCCTCGAATAAAGAAGCCTCTATGTTATCTGAACTTTTAAAAGATTAATCTCTTGACGATCCTAAGATACGCAACAGATAGAGGAATAGGTTGATAAAATCAAGATAAAGCGTGAGAGCTCCAAGAAGAGCCAACTTCTGCATTCCCTCTCCTGCATCAGGTGCCTGCATGAACATCTCTTTAATTTTCTGAGAGTCGTAAGCAGTAAGTCCGACAAATAGCAACACGCCAATATAGCTGATAATGAGGTTCAAGCCTGAGCTCTTGACAAAAATATTCACGACCGAAGCTATGATAATGCCTATCAATCCCATGAAAAGAATACGCCCCCATGAGGTAAGATCCTTTTTCGTGAAATAGCCATAGACAGCCATCACAGCAAAAGTGATTGCGGTAATGCCAAACACACTGGCGATTGAAGACTCTGTATAGACCAAGAAAATGGATGAAAGCGTAGCACCATTCAGTACGGAATAGAGCACAAACATTAGCGTAGCTACAGGCAGGGAGAGCTTATTAATAGCTGCCGACAAGCCGAAGACCAATGCTAATTCACCAATTATCAATCCCCAAAGTACGGCTGAGTTGGCGTAAATGAGTTGCAAAAGAGCTGGTGAAGTGGCGACATAATAAGAAGTGAGGCCAGTGATAACCATTGCCAAAGCCATCCACAGATAGACTTTACGCATCAGCACCGGGAAGGCTAACGACGACTGTAGTTGCTCTTGTCGAGAAATTGAACTGTAATTTAATTCTTCGTAATCCATAAATCAATCAAATCTTTTTGTTAATACAAAGCAAAGATATGAATAAAAACGAATGCTACGAAATAATAAGACAATTTTTAATATAAAAAACGCAAAAAATAGGATCCTTATCGTTTCTTTTTGAACGTATTTTCAGACAATTCCTTAAAGAAATCATGATTCAGAATAAGGCAAATCTGCTGCAAAAGATTCACATTGATATCAGCTCGCTTAAAGATGTCATAAACATTGGTACGCTCACAGGGAATCTGTTCAGCCAGCCACTTTGCAGAGCGGTGCTGAGAAAAAAGAACTGTTTTGATTCTATTACCTATCTTCTCCATATTTCATAAATATTAACGGGTGCAAAATTAATATAATTCTGGAATTTTTCAAAACGGGAAAATCAAGGCAAATAGACATGAGGGCCGTTTTGCCGAACAAAACAATCAATTCGCAAACAAAAGGGAGAAAAATTTTGAAATTTATCTGTTTACACTTGATTGAGGGGAGCACTCAATGTAAATCTAACATTTCTTTGGTGAAAAAGCGAGTGAATTTCACAGCTCCTTGATCAGTAAGATGATCTGAGTCGAAGAAATCATTGTCCATGAACCGAGAGTCGCAGGAGTAGTCGGCTGAAACGGCTCCATAAATCCGGCAACAACTGTCGGTCATTTCTTTTACTAACTGTAACTGGCGAGCATCTGCCTTGCGGGTATAGGCAGCATGGACAGGTGTCTGCAACAAAAACAAACGCACATTTCGTTGCTGACACCACTCAGCAACAGAATCCAGATAGCAACGATTACGATGCGTGCTATTCCAATCAACAAAGCGATGCTCTCTGATGTTCTCATCAAGGAAGTCATTCGGATTACGTTTGGCCACTGAATAGTCGCATCCCAACCCCAAACTATCACAATTCAACCCCTCATGATGCAAATGCCGCTTCACTTTCTGCCAGAAATAAGTCATACTTGACAGCTCAAAGGCGTATCTTGACAGGCATGAGTGAGCAGGATAGCCCATATAGAGTTGGTAATAGGTGACTCGTGCCGGTTCGTCGTTCTCCATCGGTGTGTCGAAAAGACATGAATTGTCTGCCACTAAAACGACACGTCGCAATTTGGGACACGCTCGAGCATATCGTTTCAACAAGAAGTAATCATGCTCTATTCGTTGTGACACATTGCTCAAATTAAACACGCTATCACCTATGACCGAGGGCACCAATCCATAATAGGCATGCGAATTGCCCAAAATAAGTGTATGTACCCGATGACCGTTCTCCCACATCCATGACTCCTTATATTTATAGGTATTCGGCAAAGAGCGTACATAACTTTCAGCCAGTATCAATATCCCGATGAAGGGTAGCAGAAAGAGAATGGAACGAAACACAAACTTCTTCATAGGCATCAGAACTGGAAATAGATGAATGTCTGGTCTTCACCACGTCCGAAAAAGACGAGAATGAGCACTAAGTAATAGATAGTCCAGCGAACCACCCGATAACGTCCGACAGCCAAGCCTTTCAGCTGCAAAGGACAGAGGCGATCACGCTGCATCCACTCAACAACCAGCATAAGGCCGCAATAGAGCAAAGCTACCTTGCCGTGCTGTAAGCCACCGAGACTAAAGGATGAAAGCGTGGTGAAGAGCCGAGTCAGATAGTCGAAAGCCTCAGCAATACTGGCAGAACGAAACACGACCCACCCGATAGCTACCAAGAAAAAAGTGAATATGATTTGCGGAATGCTATGCCAAGTAGGTGTATCAGAAAGGTCAGATTTCTGATTTGAACGTAACCACCGTTGAACGGTCAACAAACAGGCATTATATCCTCCCCATGCCACGAAGGTCCAATTAGCTCCGTGCCAAAGTCCACTCAACAAAAAAACGATAAACACATTACGCACGGTTCGGATGTTCCCCTCTCGACTACCTCCCAAAGGGATGTAGAGATAGTCACGGAACCAAGCCATTAGCGAGATATGCCATCGCCGCCAGAATTCCCCTATGTTTTTAGAGAAATAAGGCAACCTGAAGTTCTCCATGAGATTGATACCAAACAACTTAGACGTGCCTATGGCGATATCAGAATAGCCAGAGAAGTCGCCATAGATCTGAAAGGTGAAGAGCAACATTCCACCAATGAGGGTCAGTGCATCTGCTTCAGCATAGTTCTCCCAAATCAGATTGACGGCTACAGCACAATTATCAGCCACTACCATCTTCTTGAAAAAGCCCCAAAGCATGCGCCGTAAGCCATCAGTGGCCTCATCGTAGCGAAATGTTCGGGAGCCCAACATCTGTGGAAGCAGATGACTGGCTCTCTCAATGGGACCGGCCACTAATTGCGGGAAGAATGCTATATAGGCAAAAAACGCCACAACGTCATTTGTGGCGCGAAGTTTTCCCCGATAGACATCGATGGTATAGCTCAAAGACTGAAAAGTGTAGAAACTGATGCCCACAGGCAGAATCAGTCGAAGAGTCGGCACATCAAGCGAGTACCCCACTTGGAGAAACAACTTCTGAAGATTCTCTACAAAGAAATCATAATACTTGAAAACACCTAAGATACCGAGATTTAGGACAATGTTGGAGGCAACGACAGCTCGTTTATGCTGTGCGTGCTCTAACCATAGTCCACTGACGAAACTGGAGACAGAGGTAATGAGAATCAATATCAGAAAACGCCAGTCCCACCATCCATAGAACACATAGCTCGCCAATAACAGCCAAAGGTTCTGCCAGCGCAAATTTCTTCCCAAGAACCAATAGACCGTAAAAACGACGGAGAGGAAAATGAAGAAGGCGACAGAAACAAATGACATGATCAGCTGAAGCGATTAATCAGTTTCACCACAGTATCTATTTCTTTCTGCGTCATAGCCTGATGGCAAGGAATGCTCAGTTCCTGGGCATGAATCTGTTCGGTTACGGGCAGTGACAGTTGATTCCACGAACGATAGCAAACCTGTTTGTGCGGTGGTATGGGATAGTGAATGACCGTCCCCACCCCATTCTCACGAAGATATTGTTGCAGTTCATCACGATGCTCGCAAAGCAAGGGAAAGATGTGATAGACACTCTCCGATTGATCAGGCAAATGCGCTAAAGGATTGGAGATGTGCTCAATATAATAGTCGGCTATCTGCTGACGACGGGTATTGTCAGCATCAAGATACTTCAGTTTCACGTCGAGCACAGCGGCCTGCAGCTCGTCGATGCGCGAATTGCGCCCTACATAGTCGAAGACATACTTCTGCGAAGAACCATAGTTGGCAATACTGCGGATCACGGTTGCCAACTGTTCGTCATCGGTGGTAACAGAACCTGCGTCGCCAAGTGCTCCAAGGTTTTTGCCGGGATAAAAGCTATGAGCTGCCGCATGGCCCAGTGAGCCAGTTCTTTTCCGCTCGCCATCAGGCATTCTGCACCCATGTGCCTGCGCATTGTCTTCTATAACTTTCAGATTGTACTGCTGTGCCAACTGAGCAATCTTCTCCGTGTAGGCACAACGACCGTAGAGATGAACCACCATGATGGCTCGTGTCCGGTCTGTGATGGCTTGTTCTATCAGTCGGTCGTCAATCTCAAACGTGTCAAGTCGCGGCTCCACTAAGACTGGAGTCAAACGATTCTCAGTGATTGCCAGTATAGAGGCTATGTAGGTATTGGCAGGGACAATGACTTCATCGCCCTCTTTCATTAGTCCTTGCTCTATATAGGCTCTGAGAATCAGTGTCAGTGCATCCAATCCGTTAGCCACGCCAACGCAATGTTGCGTGCCAATATAACGGGCGTAATTGCGTTCAAAGCGTTCTGTGGCTTCACCTTTCAGATACCATCCGCCATCAATGACACGACTGACGGCCTGATGAATCTCATCAGCATGCATCTCAGTGATGCGCTTCAAGGGTAAGTAGTCTATCATCACAGCGTCCATTCGTAAGTATCGTAGCAAATGGCACGCCCGCCGAAGCCTTCTTTCTGTGCCACTAATCCTTGATTGAGGACAGAACCGTCGCCTTCAGTTGATCGTCCGAAGTCCAGATACTGATAGTCAGGGAAGTCCTCATACATGGCTCGTTCATAGATGGCATCGACTGCGCCTACTGCTTTTCCCACAGGAGTAGAAGAGCAATACTGCCCGTGAAGCACTTGTGGCGAGAGATAGAACGTAAGCCCTGCCACAACGTCACCTTTATAATAAGCATTGTATTGCACGATGTGGTGCGGGAACCGCGAGTGGAGCAGTTCCATCTCCTCCACCGTATGAACAGGGCGCACACCATGACGATCAGCCAGATTATTCTCCAACACAGGCCAGAAAGCACGGAAGTTGTCCTCACGCTTCACTTCCACCCCATTCACTTTTGAGTTTTGCAGTCTTCTCCGTCTGTCTTTGCGCCAGCGCAGGTGCTGTTGCATAAAGATGACCGTACCGATGTCGCGTGAAATGACACGAGCCTTGCAAATCCAAAACAGTGGATAAAGATCCTCCTCAGCAGCATGTTGGTGATAGACCCAAGGCACTGGCTTATAGACCACCCGCTTAATGCCTGCCGCCTTGAGCCATTCGTTCAATTCGATAAAGAGCTGAATGACATCGGCAGCCGTCACGTCGATACTCATTATCAGTCCTCCATAGGTGAGACCCTGATGGGAATAGAGTGTATCGCCCACGATATTGGCTGGCAGTATCGAATGCAGATGGCGGCCCACATAGAACATGAGCGAGTGATCCTTGAAGCGGTCGGAGTGATAGTCCATGTAATCGCGGTAGAACAGGAAAGTCGCATTGCGCGCCTTTGCCACATATCGATCCCAAGCGAGTTTGTCTTCAGGTGTATATCGTCTTATTTCGAACATCCCACATACTTTAAGAATTCGTCGTACTCATAGATATAGTCGTCTTCCTCATAATGTTCAGAAGCCAACACCAAACAGACGGCACCCGACGAGAAATCGTCGAGTGTACGCCATGTATTGATATCTATGAGCAGTCCCTGCCACGGATGATTGAGCAACACGGTCTTTCGCTCATACCCATTATCGAGTGTGACGTGAAAAGACCCGCTGAGCGCGATGACCAACTGTTTCAGTCGCTTGTGAGCATGTCCGCCCCGACTTTCTCCAGCCGGTACATCATAGACCCAATAGGCACGCTTCATGTCGAACGGCACTTTGTCCAGCTCTTCGGCAACGGTCAGATTGCCTCGTGGGTCCTCAATCTTGGGCAAGTCAATCAGTTTAATGTCTAAGGTCGGCATAGGGCTCCGTTCCTAATACTGTTTTCGCCAGACGTTTGGCTTTGTCACGAAGAGCGTTCACGTCATCGCCCACCTCTCCATAGCACAGCACTACACCCATGCGACGTCCTTTGTGAGCCTCGGGCTTACCGAAGATGCGCACGCGAGTACGGTCTTCGTTCAGTGCATCGGTGAAGTTGTATTCCAGCGGTTCGCTGCTCTCTTTCGGAGAGAGGACGACGGCTGAAGCACCTGCATGCTCCAGATGGATGCCTGCGATAGGCAGACCCATCACAGCACGGAAATGAAGTTCGAACTCGGAGAGGTTGGTGGTATGGCCAAGCGTCACCATGCCTGTATCGTGTGGACGGGGCGACAGCTCAGAGAAGATTACCTCTCCCTGCTTCGTCAGGAAGAACTCCACGCCCCAGATGCCAGCACCAGTCAGTGCCTTCGTCACCTTGTCGGCCATCATCTGAGCCTGTTTCAGCGCCTCATCGCTGATCTTATAGGGCTGCCAAGACTCGCGATAGTCTCCACCCTTCTGCACATGTCCGATAGGCGGACAGAAGATGGTGGGCCAACCATGCTGCTGAGTGACAGTGAGCAGTGTGAACTCAGAATCGAAGTCTATGAATTCCTCGATAATCACTTCCTTCACGTCGCCACGCGAACCTTCCATAGCCTCCTTGAATGCCTGTTCCAGCTCATCGTCGTTGTGAACATAGCTCTGGCCATGACCCGACGATGACATCAGCGGCTTCACGACACAAGGGAAGCCAATCTCGTCGGCAGCCTTCTTAAACTCCTCGAAGGTCTTGGCATAGAAGTACTTAGCCGTGCGCAGGCCCAGTTCCCTTGAAGCCAAATCGCGAATGGCTCGACGGTTCATCGTGTAGTTCACTGCACGAGCCGACGGTGTGACCTGAATGCCCTCTTCCTCGAACTTGAAGAGACGCTCGGTACGAATAGCCTCAATCTCCGGCACGATAATGTCGGGCTGATGCTTACGTACCACTGCCTCGAGTGCATCGCCGTCAAGCATGGAGAACACCTCGCGCTCATCGGCTACCTGCATGGCAGGAGCATCGTTGTAACGATCGCATGCAATTACATACTGGCCAGCCCTTTTGGCGGCAATCACGAACTCTTTGCCCAGTTCGCCTGAGCCTAACAACAAAATCTTTTTCATACTTGCTTCGGGTTGATCATTTGCCATTCAGGTGTGACGGCAAGCTTCCTTATACATTTATCAATTACAGCCATTGTTTGTTCCTGCGTTTCACCACGCTTACGGGCTATCTCCTCAAGCGACAGTCGCGGCTCGTCGAAGAGGCCGTAGTAACTGACGATGGCTTGCTCGTCTTCTGGATAGAGAAGGGCCAGCAAGTGCTCCATCTGGTGCTCCTGTTCGTGAGTGGCTCCTTCGTAGGCCATTTTTACCAAGAAGGAGTGTAAGGCTTGTGAGAGTGCATCCATAAGCGGGGGTGAGAGGCACTGTGGTAGAGTGCCAAACGAAACGATTAGCGGTTCTGGTACATGTTATCGTAATACTTCTGATAGTCGCCAGAGGTGACGTTGTCGAGCCACTCCTGGTTGT
>DFJI01000005.1:9362-21806 GCA_002372235.1 Prevotella sp. UBA3675
AGATACCAGCGGACGGTCTTCTCAATGCCTTCCTCAAACTGAAGGGAGGGTTCCCATCCGAGCTCTTTCTGAAGCTTCGTTGAATCGATGGCATAGCGCAGGTCGTGTCCGGCACGGTCGGTGACGTAAGTAATGAGGTCGAGGTCCTCGCCCTCCTTTCTGCCCAGCAGACGGTCAACGGTCTTGATGACCACCTTGATGATGTCAATGTTCTTCCACTCATTGAAGCCACCTATATTATAAGTATCGGCAATCTTACCCTCATGGAAGATAAGGTCGATGGCACGGGCATGATCTTCTACGAACAGCCAGTCTCTCACGTTGAGTCCCTGCCCATAGACGGGGAGCGGCTTGCGATGGCGGATGTTATTAATAAAAAGAGGTATCAGCTTCTCGGGGAACTGGTAGGGACCGTAGTTGTTCGAGCAGTTGGTCACGACCACGGGCATGCCGTAGGTGTCGTGGAAGGCGCGGACAAAATGATCACTCGATGCCTTCGAAGCGCTGTAGGGCGAATGAGGATTGTACTTCGTTGTCTCCAAGAAGAACTTGTCACCATAGGCCAGATGATGCTCGGCTGAAGAAGCCGTTGTGGTAAACGGAGGCTCTATGCCCTCGGGGTGTGTGAGTTCCAGTGCGCCATACACCTCGTCGGTCGAGATGTGATAGAAGCGCTTGCCCTCATACTTCTCCGGCAGACTCTCCCAGTACAGCTTGGCAGCCTGCAGCAGCGAGAGCGTACCCATCACGTTGGTCTTAGCAAACGTGAAAGGATCCTTGATGGAGCGATCTACATGGCTCTCGGCAGCCAGATGGATGATACCATCGACCTTCTTGTCCTGCATCAGCTTGTAGAAAGCATCGAAGTCGCAAATATCCATCTTCACGAACTCGTAGTTGGGCTTGTTCTCCACATCTTTAAGGTTAGCCAGGTTGCCAGCGTATGTCAACTTGTCAAGGTTGATGATGTGATATTCAGGATACTTGTTTACGAAAAGGCGCACCACATGGCTACCAATAAAGCCTGCACCGCCAGTAATTACGATTGTACGTTTCATACTCCTATATATATTTTTATTTATAATCTCCTAATGTTATAACTTCACAATCCGTGAATTTATTGCCTTCGATGGTCAATCTTATCAGTGTCCGTTCCTTGTGCCATCCCTGCATGCCTGCCGCCCCGGGATTGATGTGCAGCATATTGAGCGTTTTGTCGAACTGCACCTTCAGTATGTGAGAGTGACCGGCAACGAAGAGCTGTGGGGGCGAGCTATAGAGCAGTCGGCGCACTGAGGGGTCATAGTTGCCGGGATAACCGCCTATATGCTTGATGAGCACGTCAACATCCTCACACTTAAATCGGTTCAGTTCCTTGAACATCAGCCGCAGGTCGCCACCGTCACAATTACCGCACACTGCACGCAAAGGGCGGAAGGCAGCCAGTTTCTCAGCCACTTCTACCGAGCCGATGTCGCCTGCATGCCATATTTCATCGCAAGGCTCGAAATAGTGCAGATATTTAGGGTCCCAGTAGGAATGAGTGTCACTGATGATGCCTATTTTCTTCATGCTTCCTTATTTATTATAAAAGACTTGCTACAACTTAAACTTCTTACGCACAAAGTCCGAGATGTATTTCTCTGTCTCTTCCAGTCCCAGCACCGATGCGTCAACACAGAGGTCATAGCTGGTGGCATGTCCCCATTGCTTGCCCGTGTAGTAGTTATAATAGTTGGCGCGTTCTTTGTCTCCGTGTTCAATAATCTTTCTCGCTTCTTCGCTCGTCACGTTCTGTTTGTTAGCCACGTTGCTGACACGGAAGTCGAGTGAGGCCGTCACAAAGATGTTGACCACATTGTCGAAATCGCGCAGCACATAGTCGGCACAACGGCCTAAGAACACGCACGAGCCCTCCTGAGCTGCCTTTCGGATGGCATCGCTCTGAAACTTGAACAGTCCCTCTTGCGAGAAGTTGTTCTGATAGAAATTGGCTGAGCCGCCATTGCCGTATGGCAGATGAAGGAAAGAGCGCAGGAATCCTTTCCGCTCATCGTTGCGCTCGAATATCTCTTTCGAGAATCCGCTCTCTTGCGCGGCCAGGTTCAGCAGTTCCTTATCATAGTAAGTGGCACCGAAGTCCATAGCCAACATGCGCCCGATGTCGTGCCCGCCAGAGCCGAGCTGTCGGCCCACATTGATAATGATATGCTTATTTTCCATCATAGGTCTTGAATTTTCTGATATACCAGAGCAGGAACGGAATGGTCATGAGGAATGCCATGAAGTCGCTCGTGGGCATGGAGTACCACACGCCGTCGAGCCCCCAGTAGAAAGGGAGCACGTAGGCCAGGGGCAGCAGCATGAACAGCTGTCGGGAGAGCGAGAGGAAGATGCTGATCTTCACCTTGCCGATGCATTGGAAGAAATTGGTGATGACGGCCTGCGAGGCCACTACGAAGAACACCAGCATGTCGATACGTATGCCTCGTGCCGAAAGGGTAAGCAACGTAGGATCGGTGGTGAAGATACGGGCAATCTGCCATGAGAACAACATGCAAAGCAGCCAGCCGAACAGCAAGATGCCTGTCCCCACGGCTATTGCGATCCAGAGGCAGCGCAGCATGCGGTCATATTTCCGTGCACCATAGTTATAGCCCACGATGGGCTGCATGCCCTGTGTAACGCCAATGACAAACATGAAGAACATCATCACCACCGAGTTGGCTATAGAGTAAGCACCCACGGTCATGTCGCCGCCATAGCGCACGAACTGGTTGTTCATGAAGATGACGATGATGCAGGAGGTGGCGTTCATCAAGAAGGGTGAGATTCCGATTGCGATGATGTTTTTCACCAAGTCGGCTTTCAGTTTGTAGATGCCTTTTCTCAGGTGCAGCAGTTCTTTCTTGTCGGAGAACACCCACATCTGCCAGCAAAGGGCCAGTGTCTGCGAGGTGACCGTAGCCAGGGCTGCACCGCGAATGCCCCAGCGGAACCACCACACGAAGGCGATGACCAGCACCACGTTGCATCCCACCGTGAACAGGGTTGCATACATGGCATGACGCGGTTTGCCAGCCGCTCGCAACACGGCATTCATACCGAAATACATGTGGGTAATCATGTTTCCTGCCAGAATGACCTCCATAAACTCGCGTGCGTAGGGCAAGGTCACGTCGCTTGCTCCAAAGAAGCGCAAGATGGGGTCGAGGAACACGAGACATACCAGCATGAACGAGAAGCCCACGATCAGATTGAGCGTGACGGTGTTGCCCAGCAAGTGCTCGGCTGTCTCATAGTCGCGCTGTCCAAGCTTCACGCTGATGCAGGTAGAAGCGCCAATGCCGACGGCAGCGCCGAAGGCTCCGCTCAGGTTCATGAAGGGGAAGGTAATGCCCAGACCGGCAATCGCCTCCGGCCCCACCACTTGTCCTATGACCGAGCGGTCGATGATGTTATAAAGGCTCGAAGCCACCATCGCCACCATGGCAGGCAAAGCATACTGCCAAAGTAGTGCGCCCACCGGTTGGGTTCCCAGTTCCAATGCCGCTTGGTTCTTCTGACTCATATCACGTGCAAAGTTACGCTTTTTTCCCGATTCCACCAAAAAGAATGTCAATTCTCGTCGTAGAGACAGGAAAAATTTGGTCATTTAGGGAAAAAAGCGTACTTTTGTCTTTGCATTGGCAACATGTTGAAATCCAATAATTGAAAACGATGAAACTTGATTCACCATTGATGAACAGAATACTTGCCTGTCTGACGCTTCTTTTTGCCGTCTGCGCCACGACAGGTGCCAAGGTCAAATATCCCGGACCGAAAGTCTTTGCATACCGTTATTATTTATGTGACAAGCAGGGCAGTTCCTATTCATTAGACCGCCCTACCCATTTCTTGTCTCATCAGAGTGTGGAGCGCCGTCGCCGTCAGGGGCTGAAGGTTGACTCCACCGACTTGCCCGTTCCTGAATCGGTCATCAAGCGGTTCCGCGTAAAGGGGGCCAAGGTGTTAGGCACCAGCCGTTGGAACAATACCATCCTTGTCAGTTCTGCAGACACCGCCCTGCTCAACCGTCTGTCTCAGCAGACTTGTGTGAAGGAGGCACGCATGGTGTTTGCCTCGCCCGACAGCATCGACGAGCTTTCCAACCGCCCATACGCCAACTATCGCGACCACTACAACCGATGGGACTCGCTGCGAGGCGATCCTTTAGGCATGGCTCGCGTGCAGATGGAGATGGTTGGGGGCGACCTTTTGTATGAGAAGAACCTGCGCGGCAACGGCATGACGATTGCCATTCTCGACGGTGGGTTCTTGAATGCCAACCGTCTTTCCTGTTTTTCACACACCGATATCGAAGGCACACGCGATTTCATTGCCATCCATAAGCTCCGCAAGCACTATGCCGAAGAGGATTTCTTCAGTGGCATCGACCACGGCACGCGCGTCTTCTCTGCCTTGGCTGCCGAATCTGAGGAGGTGATGGTGGGCACCGCGCCCGATGCGAAGTTCTGGCTCCTGAAGTGCGAAGACCCCGAGACCGAGATGCCCATTGAGGAAGACTATTGGGCGATGGCTGTCGAGTTTGCCGATTCCGTAGGGGTCGATGTCGTGAACTCGTCGCTCGGCTACAACACCTACGATGCGCCCTTCCGTAGCTACGAGCTGAACGACCTCGACGGAAAGACGGCACTCATCTCGCGCACGGCTTCGATGATGGCACGCAAGGGCATCGTGCTCTGCAACTCTGCCGGCAACTCGGGCATGGGCACATGGAAGAAGATCACCGTCCCGGCTGATGCCTTCGACATTCTGACCATCGGAGCCATCGACCAGAAGGGGCGCAACGCGGCTTTCTCCAGCGTAGGGCCCACTCAGGACGGTCGGGTGAAGCCCGACATCGTAGCGATGGGCAATGGCACGGCGCTCATCTCGGGGCGCGGCATGCTCGTTCACGACATGGGCACCTCGTTTTCCACTCCCATCGTCACCGGACTGGTTGCCTGCCTGTGGCAGGGACTGCGCCACAAGACGGCTTTAGAGATTATCGACATGGTGCGCCACAGCGCCTCACACTACTCCACCCCGAACAACATCTACGGCTATGGCATTCCCAATTTCTGGGAGGCTTATTCAGACGAGAAGAGAAAAGACAAGAACGAATGAACCGTATGCAGACCTTCACACTATATGAGCTGAACGCCTTGGTTCGCGAAGCCATTGAGACGGAGCTGTCCCACGAATACTGGGTAGAGGCCGAACTCTCTGAGGCACGCGAGTCACGCGGTCACTGTTACATGGAGCTCATTCAGAAAGAGGAGCTTTCCAACACCCCCATTGCCCGTTCCTCGGCCAAATGCTGGCGCTCGGCATGGGCCATCATCCAGCCTCATTTCGAGCGCGTTACGGGAGAGCGGTTGCATCCCGGCATGAAAGTTCGCCTGAAGGTCTATGCCCAGTTCCATGAGGCATTCGGCTTTTCTTGGATTGTGACTGACATCGACCCCAACTACACCTTGGGCGACATGGCCCGCCGCCGTCAGGAGGTCATTGCCCAGCTGAAGCGCGAAGGGGTGTTCGACCTGCAGCGCGAGCTGTCGCTGCCCTTGTTCTGTCTGCGCATCGCCGTCATCTCCAGCCAGACGGCAGCTGGCTATGGCGACTTCTGTCAACAGCTCAGCGAGAGTCCGTTTGCCTTTTGCACTACGCTCTTCCCTGCTGTCATGCAGGGCGAACAGATTGAGGAGAGCATCATCAGCGCGCTCAATGCCATCTACGGGCAACCCGATGCGTTCGACTGCGTGGTCATCATCCGAGGCGGCGGTGCCACCAGCGACATGTCGGGCTTCGACACGCTGCCCTTGGCCGAGAACGTGGCACAGTTTCCCTTGCCCATCATCACGGGCATAGGACACGACCGCGACGAGAGTGTGCTCGACATGGTGTCGTTCCAGCGTGTAAAGACGCCCACCGCCGCAGCCGCGCTGCTCATTGACCACGCGCAGCAAGTGCTCAACCGCCTCACCGCTCTTGCCGAGCGCATCCCCACCCTGTTCTCTTTAGCCAGGACACGGAGCGAAGCACGGCTCAGCCAGTATGAACAGCGGCTGGCCACGGCCACCATGCGCCACGTTGACATGGCGCAGAACCGCATCGCCCTGCTTCGCACCCGGCTCTTGCCGCTCATTCCCCATCTCTTAGAGGTCCATCGTCATCGCCTGGAGCTGTTAGGTCAGCGCGTGGCATCGCTCGACCCGCAACTCCTGCTGAGGCGCGGCTACAGCATCACCACGCTCAACGGAAAGGCCGTCCGCAATGCCGCAGCGTTGCAGTCAGGCGATGAAATAGAGACCCGATTATCCGAAGGAACCATCAAATCAGTAGTAAAATGAAATACGAAGAAGCACTCAACCAACTGGAGGCCATTGTCCGAAAAATGGAACAAGGCGAATACAACATCGACGAGCTGACGGAGCAACTGAAGAAAGCCCAGCAACTCATTCAGCTTTGCCGCGACAAACTGACTAAGACCGATGAGGAAATCAAGAAGATTCTGGCAAAAGACGAATAAAGGAGCTGAAAATTTGGCTATTTCATAGAAAACTGTTATTTTTGCCGTATGAATCAAAGGAAAAAGCGAGAACGCATTACTGATGCGGAACGCAAAGAGGCATATAAAGAAGCCAGCAGATTTGTACTTGACATAGCAAAACTAGTCTTTGCCGGTGTCATTTTAGGCAGTATCATGGATATGGACATTAACAAAGGATTTGTCTTTGGTGTAGGATTAATCATTGTCATTTGTCTTATTACATTAGGTGGACTCTTATATTATTTCGCAATAAAAAAATATTAGCTTATGGCATTTTTAGCAGTATCGGGAATAATGACATTATGCATAGCATTATTCGTTGCATGGGTAGCAATATTCGAACACAACCGTACCAAGCAATTAGATTCAGAGCAATGATTCACAAAACCAACAATATGAAAAATTTAGATTGGGCAAATTTGTCGTTCGGTTACATGAAGACCGACTACAACGTCCGTTGCTACTATCGCGACGGTAAGTGGGGGGAGATTGAGGTCTGCTCCGATGAGTATCTGAAACTGCACATGGCAGCCACCTGCCTGCACTATGGCCAGGAGGCTTTCGAAGGCTTGAAAGCCTATCGCTGTCCTGACGGCAAGGTGCGCGTGTTCCGCGTAAAGGACAATGCTGAGCGTCTGCAATCCACCTGTCGCGGCATTCTCATGCCCGAGGTTCCCACCGAGCTGTTCGAAGAGATGGTGAAGAAGGTGGTGCGCCTCAACCAGGAGTGGATTCCCACCTACGAGAGCGGTGCCACGCTCTACATCCGTCCGCTGCTCATCGGCACCAGCGCCCAGGTGGGCGTTCATCCTGCCAAGGAGTATTGCTTCCTTATCTTCGTGACTCCCGTAGGTCCTTATTTCAAGGGAGGCTTTGCTTCTAATCCTTACGTCATCGTGCGCGACTACGATCGCTCGGCTCCTCTCGGCACGGGCAAGTACAAGGTGGGTGGCAACTATGCCGCTTCGCTCTTTGCCAACAACCTTGCTCATGAGAAGGGCTACGCCTGCGAGTTCTATCTCGATGCCAAGGAGAAGAAGTACATCGACGAGTGTGGTGCAGCCAACTTCTTCGGCATCAAGGACAACACTTACATCACTCCGAAATCTACCTCCATCCTTCCCTCTATCACCAACAAGAGTCTGATGCAGGTAGCTGAAGACCTCGGACTGAAGGTGGAGCGCCGCCCCATCCCCGAGGAGGAACTCGATACTTTCGAGGAGGCAGGAGCCTGCGGAACAGCTGCCGTCATCTCGCCCATCAGTTATATCGACGACATCGATACTGGCAAGCGCTATGACTTCGGTGCCCAGCCCGGCCCCATCTCAAAGAAACTGTTCGACACGCTGCGTGGCATCCAGTATGGCGAGATCGAGGACAAGCACGGCTGGACGACAGTAGTCATTGAGTAACGAACAACATCAACAGAATGAAGCTATGAAATCAATCAGCAATTACAAAGACATGGCTATTGCCAGTCTGCAAGACAAATGGATGGATGCAGCGATTGTATCACTCATATACTTTGTCATCTCTGAAGGCATCAATTTTGCAGTATCATCCTTTATGACTCAAGAGACCGGGTTCGTCTTCCAGTTAATCTGGCTGTTGGCTTGCGCACCACTGACGTGGGGATTCGGCGTTATGTTCCTCGATTTCATCAGGGGCGGTGAGCTAAAGGTAGGCAAACTGTTCGATGGCTATAAGGACAGCCTCCGCCTTAGCTTGGCCTTCTTCCTTTATTTAGTTGTCGTCTTGGTGGGAGTCATCTTCTTCTTCGTGCCAGGCATCATTTTTGCCATCATGTTTGCACAGTTACCTTATATCCTGCGCGATGACGAAAATATTAGCGCCATCGATGCTATGAAGAAGAGTGCGAAGATGATGTCAGGACACAAGATGGATCTGTTCCTGCTCTTATTGAGTTTCATCGGATGGGCGCTTCTGTGCATTCTGACCTTAGGCATCGGCTATCTGTTCCTCATGCCTTACATGCAGACGACGATGGCTCATTATTACGAAGACTTGAAACAGGAGAGCAGCATCTAAATGGGCAAAGGCAAATTAGCTAAGTTCGCCGATATGGCGACATACGAGAACGTGTTCCAGTACCCTTTTTCGGTAGTGGAGCACGTTCCTTTTGATATGAAGGGTCACTGGCATGAGCAGTATTTCCACAACGACCACCCCATCGTCTTAGAGTTAGGCTGCGGCAAGGGCGAATACACCGTGGAGCTGGCCAAGCTCTATCCTGACATGAACTTCATCGGCGTAGATATCAAGGGGGCCCGCATGTGGACGGGTGCCACGCAGGCCCTGAAGGAGGGACTGAAGAACGTGGCCTTCCTGCGCACCAGCATCGAGATCATCGACCGTTTCTTTGCCGAAGACGAGGTACAGGAAATCTGGCTCACGTTCAGCGACCCGCAGATGAAGAATCCGCGCAAGCGCCTCACATCCACTTACTTCATGGAGCGCTATCGCCGCTTCCTCGTCGATGGCGGCATCATTCATCTCAAGACCGACTCCAACTTCCTCTTCACCTATACTTCTTATATGGTGGAGAAGAACCGCCTTCCTCTGCTTTTCCGCACCGAGGATCTCTATGGGACTGGGAACGGGGAGACGAGAACCACCTCTCAGCTCTCAGCTCTCAACTCTCAGTTAGAAAAGATTCTCACCATCCAGACCTATTACGAGTCGATGTGGATTGCCCGTGGACTGAACATCCGCTACATGAAGTTCCGTCTGCCGCGCACAGGTGAGCTGACTGAGCCCGACGTGGAGATCGAGCTCGACGACTACCGCAGCTATCACCGCTCGAAGCGGAGTAGCAAAGAAACCGCAAAATAATTACTTTTCAAAAAAAAGCATAAAGATAATGAGAAAGACATTAAGTTTCATCATTCTCGCAGCGTTTATCTGCTGCACATCGGTTGCCTTTGCACAAGGTGACTACGACAAATACGAGAAAGACAACGAGACCTACGGCACTACCCCGTTCATCAACCTGACCGACATGCCGCAGCTGTATGACTGCATACCGGCCCACCCGTCATTCGAAAGCCCTGAGTTTGCCGCCGACATGGTGCGCTACCTCTGGGGAAAGCAGCAGCGCGACAATGCCGAGCGCGTGGCTGTGGCCGTTGCCGATGCCGAATGGGATGACCTGGAGAAGGTGTATGCCAACTGGAAAGATGCCTTCGGACTGACCGTCACCAAGGAGGGCACGCCCAAGATCTACGCGCTGCTGAACAAGAGCCTGCGCACCACCGACCCCACGCGCCGTGCCGTAAAGGCTCAGTACAGCCGCCAGCGACCCTTCGAGCGCTTCAACGACTCCATGCCGTCGCACGAGGAAGACGAGCTTCGCGGCGAGGGCAGCTATCCCTCTGGCCACACCTTGCGCGGCTGGACCATCACGCTGCTCATGATTCAGATTGCCCCGGAACGCGCTGCCGAAATCTATAAGCGCGGCATGGACTATGGCATCAGCCGTGTCATCGTGGGTGCCCACTGGCAGAGCGATGTTGACAACAGCCGCATGGCCGCCAGCCTGCTCTTCAGTGTGCTGCAGACCAACAGCGACTTCCAGACCATGATGAAGGAAGCCCAGCAGGAGTACAAGCAGAAGACTGCCTCAAACGTGCAGTCAATGCATGTGAAGACTCAGAGCCGCACGGGCCGCATCTACACCATCAACGGCATTCCTGCCAGCGAGCAGACTCACGGTATTGTTGTTTCTGAAGGACATAAAATATTGCAGTAATGACATTATATCCCCAACTGATCATCGATGCGCTGGCCACCGTCACTTATGCCGGCACGAAGAAGAATCTGATTGAAAGCGGCATGCTGGCCGACACGCCTACTGTCGCTCCCCTCGATCCCCCTGTAGAGGGAATGAACTGGAAAGTTGGTGTTGTGCTGGAGTTTCCGCGCGACACCGATCCGTTCCTGAAATCCACCGTGAAGGCTGCCGAGGCAGCCATCCACTACCATGTAGCCAAGGACATCAAGGTGGAGATTGCCACCGAGTTCAAGTCGAAGCCCCGTCCTGAGCTCGACAAGCTGCTGCCGCAGGTGAAGAACATCGTGGCCGTGAGCTCGGGCAAGGGCGGCGTGGGCAAGTCCACCGTCTCGGCCAATCTGGCCATTGCCTTGGCCCGTCTAGGCTACAAGGTGGGTCTGCTCGACACCGACATCTTCGGTCCTTCCATGCCTAAGATGTTCCACTGCGAGGATGCCCGTCCATACGCTGTCAATGTGGATGGCCGCGACCTGATCGAGCCGGTTGAGCAGTACGGCGTGAAGCTGCTCTCCATCGGGTTCTTCGTCAATCCCGACACGGCTACGCTCTGGCGCGGCGGCATGGCCACGAATGCGCTCAAGCAGCTCATTGCCGATGCCGACTGGGGCGAGCTCGACTATTTCATTCTTGACACGCCTCCTGGCACGAGCGACATTCACCTCACTCTGCTGCAGACGCTCAGCATCACAGGTGCCATCATCGTCAGCACTCCGCAGCAGGTGGCACTGGCCGATGCACGCAAGGGCATCGACATGTATCGCAACGACAAAGTGAACGTGCCCATCCTCGGACTGGTGGAGAACATGGCATGGTTCACGCCTGCCGAGCTGCCCGAGAACAAGTACTACATCTTTGGCAAGGAGGGTTGCAAGCAGTTGGCTGAGGAGATGCAGGTGCCTCTGCTGGCACAGATCCCGCTTGTCCAGAGCATCTGCGAGAGTGGCGATGCCGGTGCCCCGGCTGCTACCAAGGTCGATACCATGACGGGGCAGGCTTTCCTGAACCTGGCGCAGGCCGTGGTCACGGTGGTCAACCGTCGCAACAAGGAGCTGCCGAAGACCAAGATCGTGGGCACGAAGTAGCTACTTCCATGGTTCGGGGCCAAGCTTCAATCGTTTTTTCTTGCAGCGGACTACAGGACTAAAAGACTCTTATTAGTCAATTATTTTTCTTGCAGCGGACTACAGGACTAAAAGACTCTTATTATCATAAAGTTTGCAAAACATCTGCTCCATCTGCTCCCAGTTTTCATTGCTTTGATTATCAAGCGTTTGGAAAGGGAGCAGATGGAGCAGATGTTTTCCTTCAGCTTTTCCGCTGAAGGGTTTCGGACAGAAATTACTTTTTTTCGGACAGAAATTATTATAATTAATATAATTTTTCCACAAAACATGTTTTTGGTCATGAATTCTCTCATTCTTTGCAAGCAAAGCGACCAAAGGTCGAGCGCTCTAATTCTTGACAAATAAAAAGGGTGAGAAGCTTAAGTAAGCAACTGGAGTTTCCCATCCCAATAACGAATGTTAAGTTATTATTTGTCAAGAATTTGAGAGCTTGAGAATTTTAATTGCAAAGAAGAGAATTATTAGGAATTATCCGTCGCCAGCGACTGAACCATGCGGACTGAAATGGAAATGGCTTGCCATTTCTTCTCAAATTCCAATAAAATTCAAATAAAAGAAAATTCTCTAACTCTCTAATTCTTGACAAAAAAAAGGAGGGGAAGCTTAAGTAAGTAACTGGAGTTTCCCATCCCAATAACGAATGTTAAGATATTATTTATCAAGAATTAGAGAATTTGAGAATTGTAATTGCAAAGAAGAGAATTATTAGGAATTATCCGTCGCCAGCGACTGAACCATGCGGACTGAAATGGCTTGCCATTTCTTCTCAAATTCCCAATAATTCAAATAAAAGAAAAAATTCTCTAACTCTCTAATTCTTGACAAATAAAAAAGGAGGGAAACTTCAGTTATTATAATTAGTATAATTTCCTCAGTAATTGTTTTTTGGGGACAGAAATTATTATAATTAGTAT
>DFJI01000005.1:21908-28975 GCA_002372235.1 Prevotella sp. UBA3675
AATTATAATAATTTCTGTCCGAAAAAAACTATGCATAGTAATTTCTGTCCGAAAAAACCATGCATAGTAATTTCTGTCCGAAACCTAAATTATTTCTGATTTCTTGCTTTCTTCTGAGCCTTCTTCTCGGCCAGTCGTTCGCGCACGTCCTGGTGGGCTAGGTGAATCTGGTAGCGATACACGATGAGGGCCAGACCGAAGTAGAGGGCAGCCTGCAGCCACAGGATGCGATACTCCATGAGCACGTCGCCCAGCGAGGCACCCATTGAGTTCAGTCGCACGTATGCCTTCACGCCGAAGGTCGAGGGGAAGAGCCACGACACGCCCTGCCACACGCCCGGGATGTTGGACTGCGGCCAGCTGATGCCCGTCATGAACAGCAAGGGGATGGATATGAACACCATGAGCAGCATCACGTTCTCGCGATACTTCACCATGCACGACACGGTCATGCCGAAGAAGATGCAGGCCAGGATGTAAGGCACCATGATGACCAGCAGCGTCTGCCATGTGGCCAACTGCGGGAAGCTGAACAGATAAGGCACGCCCGCCACGAGCCATGCGCCCATCACGGCATAGATCATGAAGTAGCACATCGCCTTGCCCAGCACGATGCGGAACATGCCGTGATAGTGCTTGTTCACGGGTATGAGCAGCCCGTAGCGGTTCTCCTCGCGGGCCGTACCAGCCGAGAGGCCGATGCCCAGCACCAGCGTCTGCTGCAGGATCAGGATGAGCACGGCAGGCAGGATGAACGAGCCGTAGCCGCCCGAGGGATTGAAGATAGGCACTTCGACATAGTCGAGCGGCTTGGCCGCTATCACCTCTTCGCGGTGCGTATAGCGCCCGCCCAGCTTGGTCTTGATCTCCGCTCCCATCTGCATGCTCACCATTTGTGCCGTCTGGAACAGGGCTTTATAGGTGAGCATCAGGCTCATGTCGCAATACACGCTGATCACGCCCTGTTGCAGTCGGTTCACGTTCTTGTCGAAGTCGCTTGGAATATAGTAGATGCCCTTCACAATCTGCCGGCTCACCAGCGACTTGGCCTCCTCCATGTCCTGCGCGTAGCAGGCCACGTTCACGTCGGGCGAGGCATCGCACATGCGTATGAACTGGCGCGAGAGCGACGAGTGCGACTGATCGACCACCACCACGGGCACTTCGTGCACCACCTCGTTATTATAGATCCAGGAGTACAGGAGCGGATAGATGATAGGCACGATGATGAAGAAGATGAGCACGCCCTCGTCCTTCACCACCTGTCTCATTTCCTGCCGCCAGATGTAGCAGGCATCCTGCAGGGCCTCGTATGCGTTATGGAATATAGACATAAGTAAGCATTGCATTCTTTATTTTACTCACCACGAACCACGGCAGCAGTGTGAAGGCCACCAGCGCGGCAAAATGGAACCATGCCTCTAACAGCGGGAAGCCGTTGAAGACACAGATCTGATAGATCATGTAGTAGTGGCGCAGGGGGAAGAGCCACGTGAGTGACTGCAGCGGCCCGTCCATGCCCATTGCGGGGAAGGCCGATCCGGCCATTGAGAAGCTGAGCACGGCCCACAGCGAGCACACGCTCATCGACATGCGCAGCGAGGGCATCAGGCCGAAGGCGAAGATGCCGAAGCCCTGACTGGCCAGCACCTGTATCAGGCCCAGCAGCACCAGCATCAGGGGCGAGCCCAGATGGGGGAATCCCAGATGGTAGAACACGTAGTACTGGTAGCCATAGACGATGGCCAGCCAGATGATGGTCTGTGGCAGGAACTTGCCCAGCATGGCCACATAGATGTTGTCGTGCGCCAGTCGCATCCACAGCTTGCCCGAGTCGAACTTCAGCTCCGTGCCCAGCGAGTAGGCTGAGATGAGGAAGATGAACAGCATGATCATGCCCGGCACGATCATCGTGGTGAGATAGACGTTGTAGCTGGTCCAGGGGTTGGCTATCTGGTGCAGGTCTATCCTGATGGGCTGCAGCAGTGTCTGTATCTGCGCATTGGTGAATCCGCGTGCCTGTAGCGTGGCCTGTCCCACGGCAGCCGATCCCAGTGTCGAGATGGTCTTCAGGTCTTTGAACAGCAGTGATCCGGCGGCCAGCGAGGTCATGGAGTAGTAGAACGACACCTTCGGCTGTCGGCTGGCCAGCAGGTTGTCGGTCGTGCCTTTCGGAATATATAGGAAGGCATAGATCTCGTTGCGCTGTATGGCCTTTCTTGCCTCGGTCACGCTGGGATAGTGGGCCACGACGTGCGACATCTGGAATCCGTCGAGCCTGCGTGTCAGTGCGCGTGTGGTCGAGGTGTTGTCCAGGTCCACCACGCCCACGGGCATGCTGGTGGGCAGTCCGTCGTCCATCAAACTGGTGAAGAACACCGTCACCAGGATGGGGAAGGCCACCATGCAGAAGCGATAGATGTGATTCCTCCTCAGAATCAGCAGCTCTCGCATCAGAATCCTGTATATCTGCTTTAGATATTCCATTTATTTGATGATGAGCGACATACCCGGGCGCAGTCCTTCGAGTTTCTCCGTAGGACGGGCCTTCACCTCAAACGTCTTCAGGTCATACTGTCCGTTGGCCTTCGTGGCCTTCCACACGGCGTAGGAGCCTTGGTCCTTCATGTGATAGACCTTCATCTTCACCTCCTTGTCGAAGGCGGGCACGAATGCGGTGAACTCGGTGCCCACCTGCATGCCGTTGAGCTGGTCTTCGCGCACGTTGAACGTGCCCCACATGTCGTTCATCATCGAGATGGTCATGATGGGGCTGCCCGTGCCCACGAGCTCGCCTATCTTGGGATAGATGCTGCTCACCTCGCCGTCCATCTGTGCCAGCTGCACGGTCTCGCCCATGTAGCTGTTCACCTCCTGCACGGCTCCCTTGGCGCGGTTCAGCTGTGCCTCTGCGGCAGCTTTCTCTTCCCTGCGCGCGCCGTTCAGTGCCATGTCATACTGGCTCTGTGCGGCCTTTTCCGTGGCCTGCATGGCCTTGTAGTTGGCAAATGCCTCGTCGCGTTTCTGTGCGCTCATCACGCCCTCGTCGTAGAGTCGCTGCACGCGGTTATATGACTTCTCGGCTATCTCCAGTCCGGCCTTGGCCTTCTGCAGCAGCTGATAGGCGGCCTGCACCTGTTCCTTTCGGGCGCCGTTGCGTGCCATCTGGTCCAGTGCCTGTGCGCCGGCCTCGGCGCCCTGTGCCTGCATCATCTTGGCGCGCACCTCGGGTGCGTCGATGATGGCCAGTGTGTCGCCGGCCTTCACGAAGTCGCCTTCCTTCACTCTAATCTCCAGAATACGTCCGGGCACCTTGCTCGACACTCTATATTCCGACACCTCTACCTGTCCCTGAATCAGTTCAGGGTCGCGTCCCAGTGTGAAAAAGCCGATGAGGGCCACCAGGGCTACTACTGTTGCGAATCCCAAGATTGCATACAGAATGTTTTTATGTTGCGTTGTTGCTGACATGATATGTTGTGATCAGTTCTAAATGATAATAATAAAGTTCTATGTGTTATTGGAGCGAGCCGAGTGCCTTCTGCAGATCCACCTGACTCATCTTCACGGCTATCTCGGCATCTATCTTCTGCGACTTGGCCTGCAGCCAGGCTGTCTGTGCCTCCATCACGATGGTGGGGGTCACCACGCCCTCGGCAAATCCCACGTTGGCCGTGTGCAGGTTCTCGTCGGCCTTCTTCACGCTGGCCTCGGCCATTGCCAGTCGCTTGTTGGCCTCTTCCACCTTGAAGGCCACCTGGTTCACTTGCAGCTCAATCTTCTCGCGGGCCTCCTCGCGCTGCAGGTTGACGATGGCGGCGGCACTCTTCGATGCGCGCACCTTATACATCACGTCGCCCCAGTTCCACAGGGGTATGCGCAGCAGCACGCCCACGTTCCAGAAGCCCCTGAACTTGCGCTCGAAGCCGTTCTGCAGCGAGGGATTGCTCACCACGTAGCCGCCCGTCAGGGCCAGTTGCGGATAGTAGCCTGCGCGCAGCAGGTTGGTGCCCTGCTTGGCGATGGCCACGGTGTTGTCCAGCATCTTCAGCTCGGGGCGGTTCTCGAGTGCCTGCTCCACGTTGGCCTGCGGTGCCAGCGTGAGTGCGCCCAGGTCGTCTTTGTCCTCGTCGGCCAGTGTCACCTGTTCGCTCATGGGCAGTCCTATCATCTGGCAGAGCAGCATCTTCGACAGCACCAGTCCGTCGTTCACCTTCTGCACTGCCATCTCGGCCTCGTTCACCTTCACGCTCACGCTCAGTCCGTCGCTGCGTGTGGCCACGCCCTCCTTGATCATCTTCTGCACGTCGCCGTCCAGTTTCTTCACCACCGCTAAGTAGCTCTCGGCCAGCTTCTTCTTGTGCTTGAGCGACACCACCTGCCAGTAGGTCTGGTCCACGGTGTAGATCACGTTCTGCCGCTTGGCCTCAGTGGTGTTCTCGGCCAGCCGTTCGCCCAGTGTGGCCATCTTGTTCATGGCCACGATGCTGCCGCCCATGAACACGGGCTGCACGGCCATGATGGATCCGGCCCACACGTGGCGCGTGTCGGTGTGGAAGGCATCCACGATCTCGCGGCCCACGCCGTTCAGCTTGCTGGCCAGTGCGGTCTCTAAGGGTGCAGCCTCGGTGTGCACTGCCGTCCCGATGGTCTGCACCAGCGAGGCAGGCAGCCCGCTTGCCACGAGGTCGGCCCCGATCTGTTGTGCGTAGTTCTGTATTCCGTTCACGGCGCTGTTGCCCATGTTCGAGAGCAGCGTCTTCTGGTCGTTGTTCAGCAGCGAGATTTCCTCACTGGTGAACTGATAGGTACCCACCGCCGAGATATGTGGCAGATACTTTGTGCGCATCGACTTGCGGATGTTCTTGGCCACGTCCTGTCTCAGTTGGGCGGCCTCCATCTGCTTGTTGTTGCGCAGCGCCATTGCCCTGCAGCTGTCCAGGCTCAGCAGTTGTTGTGCCTGCACAGGCAGTGCTGCCGTCAGCAGCCATGCGCCCACAACGCGGCCTGCCCATCGGGCTGCCGCCGGATGGGCTCCGCTGCCGTGTCCCAGCGCTTTCAGCAAGAAACGTTTGTTCGTCATTTCGCTTTTTTTGATGTTATTTATTTTAACTTTCGTAAGTTCCAACTGTCTATACTCCCAAACTCCTAAACTCCTTAGACCTCCAAAACTTGAATTATTTCTGTTTTACTTAAACGTGAAGGTCTTCGTCCCGATCATGTTGCCGTCGGCAAAGATGCTCACGCGGTAGTCGCCTGCCCCGAGGTACTCGTTCACGTCCCAGTAGGTCTGCACGCTCATCTCCTCGCCGGCATACTCCACGGTCTTCTTCATCGAGTATTCTATCTGCCGGTTCTCATACTGGAAGGTGCCGCCCGTGAGCACGTCGCCGTTCGGGGTCTGTATGCGCACGTAGAGTGTGCGTTGCCCGTTGGTGGCCGTCACGTTCTTGGCGATGCTGAAACTCACCTGAATCTGCTTGCAGTCCTTCATCTTCTTCGCGGCCTTGTTGCGCTTGTTCAGCGGTGTCATGGTGATGCCGGTGGCATCCAGCTGTGCGGCGATGGCCACCTTCTCGCTGAGCGATGCCTTCTCCGAGGCCAGGTTCACGTTCTGCCGGTTGCTCTCTGCCAGCTCGTCGCGTATCTGCGAGTTCTCGCTGCGCAGGGTCTCGTTCACCTGATTGAGCGAGTCCACCTGTCGGATGAACGAGCGCAGCACGTCACGCACGGTGGCCAGTTCCTTCTTCAGCCGTGCTATCTCGCGTGCGTCGGTTTCCTTGGTCTTCTTCAGTTCCTCCAGCAGCTGTTGTGTGCGCAACTGCTCCTGCGTGAGCTGGGCCACGAGCGAGTCGTTGTTGATCTGAGTCATCATCTCGCTGTACTGCAGCGTGAAGCGCTCATATTCGTTCTCCATTTCCTGTTTGTCCAGCAGGGCCAGTTCCTGCATTTCCTGGTTGGCAACCTTCTGTTCCTGCAGGTTCAGGAACAGCCAGACGGCGATACCTGCCAACAACACCACCGCCGCGATAGCGGCAATGAACCATGTCTTCTTCATCCTTTTGTTCAATCAATATTCGAATATTCGGGCGCAAAATTACAAGTTTTTTCGCGAATATACAAAAAGTTGTAACATTAATTCGCGAAGAGTCACGATAATTAATATAAAAAATGTACGGGCACGCGGAAGGGAGGGGAGATAATCCCAGCCACTCCCAGTCAGTCCCAGTTAGTCCCAGCCAGTAAGATAGTGATCTCACTTTTCGTAGCCTATAATTTGGAAGTTTCGCAGAAAATACATATCTTTGCCGCATCAACCATCTGCACGATGCCTATGCGTAAAGACAGTTTTCTTTATCGAGTCTTCGATTTATACTACGATGGATTTCGCAACATGACGTTGGGAAAGACGCTTTGGCTCATTATTGCCATCAAGCTATTCATCATGTTTGCCATACTCAAAGTCTTCTTCTTCCCCAACTACATCGGCCAGCACGCCGAGAGTGGGGAGGAAGACGACTTTGTTGCTTCAGAGCTGGTAGAAAGACAGGCTCCGTAGAGCACCACCATAGGTTCCATAAGGCCCATAAGTCCTATAAGACCTATAAGACCCATAAGACCTATAAGACTCATAAGACCTATAAGCCCCATTCTAAAACCCCAAAACCCTAAAACAATATGCAAAACATCCTCTTAACCATCGACGCAGGCACCATTGACTGGTCACGCGCACAGTTTGCCCTTACGGCCATCTACCACTGGCTCTTCGTGCCGCTCACCCTCGGTCTGGCCGTCATCATGGGCATTGCCGAGACGTGCTACTATCGCACGAAGGACGAATTCTGGAAGACGACTGCCCAGTTCTGGCAGAAGCTCTTCGGTATCAACTTTGCCATGGGCGTTGCCACTGGCATCATTCTCGAGTTTGAGTTCGGCACGAACTGGAGCAACTACTCCTGGTTCGTGGGCGACATCTTCGGAGCTCCGCTGGCCATCGAGGGCATCCTGGCCTTCTTCATGGAGAGCACGTTCGTGGCCGTGATGTTCTTCGGATGGAAGAAGGTGTC
>DFJI01000005.1:29083-31646 GCA_002372235.1 Prevotella sp. UBA3675
GCCTGGTGGATTCTGGTGGCCAATGCCTGGATGCAGTACCCCGTGGGGTGCGAGTTCAATCCCGACACCATGCGCCACGAGATGGTCGATTTCTTTGCCGTGGCCTTCTCGCCCTTTGCCGTGGGCAAGTTCTGCCACACGGTCATCTCGGCCTGGATCATCGGAGCCGTGTTCGTGGTGGCCGTCAGCAGCTGGTATCTCCTGAAGAAGCGTGAGAAGCGACTGGCCGTGGAGAGCATCAGGATAGCCAGCATCGTGGGACTGGTGGCCTCACTGGGCGCGGCCTTCACCGGCCACATCTCCGGTCAGCAGGTGGCCAAGGTGCAGCCCATGAAGCTCGCTGCGATGGAGGCGCTCTACAATGGCGGCACCGAGCAGGGACTCACCGCTGTGGCTTGGGTGAATCCCTTCCGCCAGCCCGACTATGCCAACGAGCAGTCGGCTCCGCTGAAGATTGACATGCCCTACGCGCTGAGCATCATGGCCACCAACGACCCGAAGGGCTACGTGCCGGGCATCAACGACCTGCTGAACGGCTATACCCTACCCGACGGCACACGCGAGCCCTCGGTGGAGGAGAAGATGGAGCGCGGCAGAGTGGCCATTCAGACCCTGGCCGACTATCGCAAGGCCAAGGCCGGTGGAGCCAGCGATGAAGAGCTCTCAACGCTGCTCGCTACGCTCACCGCCAACATGCCTTACTTCGGCTACGGCTACATCCGTGACAGGAGCGAGGTAGTGCCCTACGTGCCCGTCAACTTCTGGGCGTTCCGCATCATGGTGGGAGCCGGCTGCCTGTTCATTCTGTTCTTTGCCGTACTGGTGCTCACGTCGTTCCGCATCCCCTACGTCACCATCATCACGCGCCGCCTGTTGGCCTCATTCGGTCTGATTCACGAGACGCAGGCCGACACTGTGGGGGCCGATGCCCTGCCTGCATGGCACTACTGGCTGGCCATCGCCCTGCTGCCGCTGTCCTACATCGCCAGTGAGAGCGGCTGGCTCGTGGCCGAATTCGGTCGTCAGCCCTGGACCATTCAGGACATGCTGCCCACCTGGGCCGCCGTCAGCGATCTGCACTCATCGAGCGTGGCCGTCACGTTCATCCTCTTCCTCATTCTCTTCACCACCATGCTGGCCGTTGAGATCGGTATTCTCTTAAAACAAATAAAGAAAGGACCCGCCGCATAGGTCCCTATAAGCCCCCCAAAACCCATCACAGCTATGACCTACAACTTCCTACAACATTACTGGTGTTTCATCGTTTCACTGCTCGGTGCAATACTCGTGTTCCTGCTCTTCGTGCAGGGAGCCAACTCGTGCATGCGCTCACTCGGCTGGACCGAGGAGGGCAAGCGCCTCGTCATCAACTCCACTGGCCGCAAGTGGGAGTTCACGTTCACCACGCTCGTCACCTTCGGCGGCGCGTTTTTCGCCTCATTTCCCCTGTTCTACAGCACCTCGTTTGGCGGCGCCTACTGGCTGTGGATGCTCATTCTGTTCACGTTCGTGCTGCAAGCCGTGAGCTATGAGTTCCAGAGCAAGCTGGACGGCCCGGCCTCTGGCCGCTTGGCCTGGGCAAGGAATCTCCTCAGCAAACGCACGTTCCAGTTCTTCCTTGTGCTCAACGGCCTGCTCGGCCCGTTCCTGTTAGGAGCCGCCGTAGCCACCTTCTTTGAGGGTGCCAACTTCATTGTTGACAAGAGCACGCTGATGTCGCCCCTTCTCTTAGAGGGACAGGGCGAGGCCATCAGCCGCTGGGCCAATGCCTCCCACGGTCTCGACGCGCTGCTCAATCCCTGGGTGCTCGTGTTCGGACTGGCCGTGATGTTCCTGGCGCGCACGTTAGGCATCCTCTATGTGATGAACAACGTGAACGACGAGGACATACGTGCGCGTGGCTCTGTGCGCCTCATCGGTGCAGCCGTTCCGTTCCTGCTGCTCTTCGTGGCCTTCCTCGTTCACCTGCTGCTCAAGGACGGCTATGCCTACAACGACGAGGGCCTCATCTACATGGAGCCGTACAAGTATCTGCATAACTTCATGGAGATGTGGCCACTGGCCCTGCTGTTCATCGCAGGCGTAGTACTCGTGCTGTGGGGCATAGCCACCGAAGCCTTTGGCAACAAATGTTCAACGTTCAACGTTCAATGTTCAATGTTCAGAGGCATCTGGCCGGCAGGCATCGGCACCGTGCTCACCGTGCTGCCGCTGCTGCTCACCGCTGCATGGAACCACACGGCCTACTATCCCTCGACAGCCGACCTGCAGTCGTCGCTCACCATTGCCAACTCGTGCAGCAGTGAGTTCACGCTGCGCACCATGTTCTACGTGTCGTTCCTCGTGCCCTTCGTGCTGGCCTACATCGTGTATTGCTGGCGCAAGATTGATGCGAAGAAACTGGACAAGGACGAGCTCATGACCGACCATGCATATTAACATGACCGGTCACGCATATTAACATGACCAGCCATGCATATTGAAATCAACCGCTGAATCGTCCTGTTTCATGGTAGAAAGGCCCCGTAACGAAGGGATGATTTAGGCCATTTCAGTATAAGCA
>DFJI01000005.1:31709-77649 GCA_002372235.1 Prevotella sp. UBA3675
TGCTTATACTGAAATGGCCTAAATCGCCCCCACTATCAGGGCGAATACCCCCACTGATTCGACAGGCTCTACGAAGAGGGTAAGAAACTCTATGATGCCAAGAACTACACCGAGGCATTTCCCAAACTGAAGGCCGCCGCCGAGAAAGGCCACAAGAAAGCACAGTACCGGCTGGGCCGCTGCTACAAAGACGGCGAGGGCGGGGCCAAGGACCGCAAGAAAGCCGTGGAATGGTTCAAGAAAGCGGCTGCACAGGAGAATGCCGATGCTAAATATGCACTGGGCAAAGCTTACCTGAAGGGCAAAGGCATAGCCGCCGACAAGGCACAGGCCAAGAAATGGCTGAAACGTGCGGTGAGCAATGAGAATGGCGGAAAGGAAATCCTCGCCGAGCTGCGCAAGGAAGCAGCCGAGGGTGACGAGGATGCGTTTTTTTGTGGTTAAATAATTTTAATGAGAATTTTATGTCTTGACAGCAGGGCAGCTTGAACACATCTGCTCCTATTTCCACTTTATCTTAAACTCCCCTGTGCTGCTCCTATCTTGATTAGACCACGTTTCCCTTAGCACCTTTATCATTTGCAGGGAATCTAATTCATATTCGTAATTACATTTGGTCTTATAAGTTTTATTGCCTATTTCAGTGCTTGATTCAACACTCAACAACAGGTTCGTGCAGGACACACCAAAATAGCCTTCGGCAAACAAAGGTTCGAGATCAAAGACGAATACTCTTACATCGCTTAGCGTAAACGAACCTTTCAACGAAGAATAGTTATAATTCCATTCACTCGTTTCACCCCTTGTCGGTATGACCACTTTCTTTTTTACTACGTTTCCATTCTCCCATTCCAAAGTATAGAATTCTGAGTACCAAGGGGTCTCCCTCAACCGCCCCATGTTATCACGCAAGACATTGTCGTTTTTGAGAGATATGAGTCTCCCCTGATTGTCATATTCAAACTTATAGAAGAAACATGTACCATCTAAAACGCCAGCACAACTATCTACTCTGTTATTGACCATAAACAAAGTGTCATATTTCATCACATTCCTTTCAGAATTGTGGACAACGCCCTCAGGCCACTCTTCAAATTCATGGCTTTTCACAAAGATGCGATTATCCCCGTATTCGTAACTGGCCTGATTCTTTTTCACCATCATTCCATTAGAAGAATCATTTTTCTCATAGCCTACAACCCGCCCCTGCTCATCATAAGTATAGGCTATATGCAGATTACCACCATCTATAGAAAGCAACTTACCTGTATTAAACTGCTCATGCGACAGGATTGTATCGCCGCCTGTTGGGAGCAATACGGGGTTGTTGTTCACAGGATCAGTATCGTTTGAACAAGCGATAACTGATGTTACTACAAAAAGAAATACAAAAAATCTACTCATTGTTCATTTTTTCTTTAAAAACGGTATTTCTTACGAATCTATTGTGCTTCATGATTCATTTCCTATCCAATGACGGGAAAAAATGCCTTGTTTCGCGGTAGAAAAGAGCCGCGATGAAGGGAGCATTTAGGTTAAATGAGTATAAGCAGCTATAGCGGATTATATAGTCCGCTATAGCCGATTATATAATCCGCTATAGCTGCTTATACTGAAATGACCTAAATCGCCCCCATGATTAAGGCGATTCGCCCCCTCATTCATGAAAGATTGCACTAAGAAATGACTAAAATCTCAGAACAAAGTTTGGCTATTCCGATTTTTTGCTATATCTTTGCCTCGTTCATTTCAATGCGAAAACCTTTCTTATTTATATTTATGATTAAAAAGAAACCCGATTATACCGACGAAGAAGCTAAGAAATTACCAATGCAGTCATTTAGTGATATTTGAATAAAAGACATAAAAACTGTAACTCATGAAAAGATTACTATTCATGCTGATGGCGCTGATAAGCCTCACAGCAAGTGCACAAAGTGCAGACAGACTCTACGAAGAGGGTAAGAAACTCTATGATGCCAAGAACTACACCGAGGCATTCCCCAAACTGAAGGCCGCCGCAGAGAAAGGCCACAAGAAAGCACAGTACCGGCTGGGACGCTGCTACGAAAAGGGACGCGGCACAAGCGAGAACGAACAGCTGGCCTTCCAGTGGTATGAGAAGTCGGCCAAACAGGGCTATGCCAAGGCACAATATGAGCTGGGCGACTGCTACAAAGACGGCGAGGGCGTGGCCAAGGACCGCAAGAAAGCCGTGGAATGGTTCAAGAAAGCGGCTGCACAGGAGAATGCCGATGCTGAATATGCACTGGGCAAAGCCTATCTGAAGGGCAAAGGCATAGCCGCCGACAAGGCACAGGCCAAGAAATGGCTGAAACGTGCGGTGAGCAACGAGAATGGCGGAAAGGAAATCCTTGCCGAGCTGCGCAAGGAAGCTGCCGAGGGCGACGAGGATGCAAAGGCCATTCTCGCGCTGATAGGAAAATAAAAAGGTATCATACTTACTATAAGTTTGCAAAACATCTGTTTCATCTGTTTTGCAAACTTATAGTATAGTGGGCATTAACAAAACTACATATCCTCCATTGACAAGCCCACCTGCGTGATGGTATAGTTCGAAATGTTGAGAATAAGACAGACCTCATTTTCGCGTCATTTTCATTGATAGCACTCAAAAATCTGGCTGACTTTCTGTCCGTCCATTTTGGGTGTCAGCAGACTGACGAGCCATACGACGGGGAAGCCGCCCAGCATGGCGATGGCACCGCAGTTGATGGGATTAATGGGGTTGCCAAGGAGCATGTTGACCACCGTGAGACCTACGCCCCAGACGAAACAGGCCCAGACCGAAGCCGTGGTCACGCCGCGCCAGTAGAGCCCCAGCATGAACGGAGCAAGGAAAGCTCCTGCCAAGGCCCCCCAGGAGATGCCCATGAGCTGGGCAATGAACGTGGGCGGATTGAGGGCTATCATGAGCGAGATGACGATGAAGAACACGATCAGCACACGCATCACCACCACCTTGCGGCGCTCCACCTTCTCCGACACCTCATCGTCGATGTTGCCTTCCTGCACCTCGCCCGGCAGCGATTTCTTGTCGCGATAAATGAGGTCGAGGGTCATGGTTGACGACGACGTGAGCACAAGCGAAGCCAGTGTGGACATGGAGGCCGAAAGCACCAGCAGCACCACTAAGGCGATGAGCACGTCGGGCAGCGTGACGAGCATTGACGGCACGATGCTGTCGAAAGCCAGCTTGCCGCTGGGCAGCAGGGGCGGCGTGCCGAACAAGCGACCGAAGCCGCCAAGGAAATAGCAGCCACCGGCCACGATAAGCGCAAAGACGGTACTGATGATGGTGCCGCGACGAATGGCGCTCTCATCGGTGATGCTATAGAACTTGCCCACCATCTGTGGCAGTCCCCACGTGCCTAACGAAGTGAGGATGACCACTCCGAGCAGGTTCCACGGGTCAGGCCCGAACCAGGAGGCAAAGCCACCGTTCACATCGGGAGCGCCGTCGGCAGGCAGTGCAGCCAGCTTGCTCACGGCGGTGGTGAGACCGCCCTGCACATTGACAACGGCAATGATCACCGCCACAATGCCGAAGAGCATGATGATACCCTGAATGAAGTCGTTCATGGCCGTAGCCTTGTAACCGCCCAGAATGACATAGACTGCAGTGAGGAGCGCCATGATCACCACACAATATTCGTATGGGATGCCGAACCCCATCTCGAAGAGCGTGGAGATGCCTTTATAGACTCCTGCCGTGTAGGGAATGAGGAACACGAAGGCAATGACGGAGGCTACGACACGCAGGCCCTGGCTGTCGAACCGAGTGCCGAAGAAGTCGGGCATGGTGCGGCTCTCAATGTGCTGCGTCATCAGCTTGGTGCGCCGCCCCAGCACGAGCCAGGCCATCAACGAGCCGATGAGGGCATTGCCGATGCCGATCCACGTAGAGGAGAGGCCATACTTCCATCCGAACTGTCCGGCATAGCCCACAAAGACCACTGCCGAGAAATAACTGGTGCCATAGGCAAAGGCGGTGAGCCACGGGCCTACGGAGCGACCGCCCAGCACGAACCCATCAACCGAACTGGCCTGTTTGCGGGAATAGACTCCCACTGCCACCATCACGGCCAGAAAGATAATGGTGAGAAGAACTTTGATAAACATTGAAAAAACACCCTTAATTTAAAATGCTACCTGTACCTGAGCCTGCACCCAGTTATAGTCGCCGTCGGCTATCTGGGAACCGCAGATGCAGCGCGTGTATTGCAACTGCAAGCGACACTTCTTGTAGAACCAGTATTGCAGTCCGGCCGTCAGATTGAGCTGCCGCCAGCCAGCCACGTCCTTGTTGCGGTCGTAGTAATCGCCGGAAGCCACGAAGTCGATGCCCTCGACGAGCGGCACACAGGCGGTGAGATAGCCGCCCAGAGAGGTCACGCTGCCGTCCTTGCCCATGAGGCCCTCGGCACGCAGGCTGACGGGACGGGCCTCCTTGAACCGGCTTGCCGCATAGTTGGCAAACTTATACTCAGCACCCACGCTCACGCGGTCACGACGATAGTTATCGCCCTCCTTGATGTCGGGGTTCCAGGCTGCCGTGCCTACGGCGTTGCCCGTGCCCAGATAGCCCGAGGCCACGAGGCGCAGACCCGACAGCGGACGCACTTCGAGCTTGGCGAGGAAATCTTTCTGATTGTTCCGATCCTTGCGGTTGATGCCCTGGCCGCTCATGAGCGCCAGTTCATAGTGCAGCACGTCATTGAACAGATCGCCAAAGACCATCAGCCCCATGTCGCGGCCATAGTTCACGCCATTGAGCGGATCAGGGCCCTCGCCTGCCAGATAGAGCACGGCCTGCGAATAGACGTCGATGAGCTCTAACTGCGTGGGCGACATGGGATTTTCCATCGTAAAGGAATGCTTGAATTGGCCGAGGCGGACGGTCAGTTCCTTGTTTTTTGTGAAACGATAATCAGTGTAGAACTCCTGCACCACGCTACTGAAATCGTGCATGAACAGGAACGACCAGCGGTCGGTGATGCGAGCTTTGGCCCAGAGAAGTGTGCGTTTCAGGTTGTAGCTGTTGACAGGCTCTCCATTAGAATCCAGATATGACCAGCCTGCCTGGGCATAGCCATTGAGCGTGATGCGACTGGTGATGTTGGAGAGCCAGTCAGTTTTCTGCGAGGCTTCTTGCCCCATAGTCGCCTGACTGCTCATGGCTGCTAAGAGCACGGCCAACGTGGCTGTTCGGAAAAAGCGTTGTTTCATCATGTTCGTTTTAGGAATGAGTATCTTTGGCCGCAAAGTTACATATTAATTCGGTAAAATATACGAAATCATTCGAATTCTTGCATATTTTTGTAGCAAAAGAATGTTTTCTGTATCTTTATAATATTTTTCTTGCACAATTGGATTTTTTTTATTTACTTTGCAAGAAAAGTAAAACGCTTCTATCAATGACTAATATCGGAAAGCTACACCTCGTCGCACTGGCCGTTGCCATCGCCTACTGCGCATCGGCACTGTCGCAACGCATCAGCGAAATACCCTCCACACAGGTTCGTCTCTCTGACCAGTTCTGGGCTCCGCGTATTGAAGTGAACCGCACGGACAGTATTTCTCAGGCATCCGAGGAATGCGAACAAGGCGCCCCCACAACCTGCTGCGAGACCTGCGCCGTCATTGCCAACGTGCATCGGAACTACCGCATGTTTCTGGCCACGGGCGAGAGCAAATATATAGATGTATGCGAGCGCGCGCTATATAATAATGAGGTGGTGAGCAGCGTGCCGAGCCTCGCGGCATCGGTACTGGGGGTTGCTTACGCGGTAAGGGAGAGCTCCGAGAACTCCGAGACCTCAGAACTCTCTCCCACCATCTTCGTGAATCTCTACCTCCAGAGCAAGGTCACCGTGGGGAAGGTGGAACTGGAGCAAATCACCGACTACCCCTGGGACGGGAAAATACGAATCAGGATCAACAAGGGAGGCGGCTGGTTCGTCCTCAAACTGCGCGTGCCAGGGTGGCTGAAACAGCATTCTGCGGCTATCTTGCCCCATACCTATGCCGACCGTGCGCGCCCCTACTCCATCAAGGTGAACAAACGGTCGTTCTATCCCGAAATACGCGACTACATCACGCTGAAGCGAAGATGGAAGAAAGGCGATGTGATTGAGCTGGACCTGCCAATGGACGTGCGCCGCATCAAGGCCAACGACAATGACGAGGACTTGCGCGGAAAGGTGGCACTGGAGCGCGGCCCCATCGTGTTCTGTCTGGAAGGAAAGGATCAGGCCGACCATCATGTATCCAATAAATTTATCCTGCCGTCGGCCCCCATCACAGCGCACTTCGAGGCTGATTTGCTCGGAGGCATCATGATGCTGGAAGGCGAAGCCTGGCAGGTGGAACAGAACGGCGAGGTGAGCAAGACGACATTCCGCGCCATCCCATACGCTGCAAGTAAGCATCGCGGACACGACAAGATGGAGGTGTGGGTGGCCGACAATCCCGCAACGGCCAGCGCCGCACCAGCAGGAGACGATTGACCGCTGGGACGCAGACCACTGTCCATCGAGAAGCATTAGGAGACAATCGACCGCTGAGCCACAGACCGCTGCCCATTGAGGAATGATACAGCGAGAGAGGAAGCTCTTTTCCTCTAAAGAAATTTAAATTCGCCATGAAACCACTCTGTAAATCGTAGTTTTTGCCTAAATTTGCACCCCAAAAAAGAAAAAAGGTAATGGTAGTTTGCATTGCAGAGAAGCCCAGTGTGGCTAAAGACATAGCCCGCATCTTGGGCGCAACGGCCTCACACGACGGCTACATGGAAGGCAACGGCTATCAGGTGACGTGGACGTTCGGTCACCTGTGCGAGCTGAAGATGCCCGAGGACTATACCCCTATGTGGAAAGCATGGAGCCTGTCGGTGCTACCCATGATTCCGCCGCGCTTCGGCATCCGACTGAAGGAGGATCAGGGAGTGAAGAAGCAGTTTGCCACCATTGAACGGCTGATGCAGGCCGCCGACGAGATCATCAACTGCGGCGACGCCGGACAGGAGGGTGAGCTCATACAGCGATGGGTGATGCAGAAGGCACAGGCCAAATGTCCGGTGAAGCGCCTCTGGATTTCGTCGATGACCGACGAAGCCATCCGCGAGGGATTCCAGAACCTGAGAAGTCAGGACGAATATCAAACGCTCTACATGGCCGGACTGAGCCGTGCAGTGGGCGACTGGCTCTTGGGCATCAACGCCACCCGTCTCTATACCATCAAATACGGACAGAACAGACAGGTGCTCAGCATCGGTCGTGTGCAGACTCCCACCTTGGCACTGATTGTGAACCGGCAAAAGGAGATAGACAACTTCAAGCCCGAGCCCTACTGGGTGCTGGCCACGGTCTATCGCGATACCATCTTCACGGCCACGAAAGGCAAGTTCACGAGCAAAGAGGAAGGCGAACAGGCATTCAGCCTCATCAAGGACAAGCCTTTCACCATCACCGACGTGCAGAAGAAGAATGGTAAGGAAACGCCGCCTTCACTCTACGACCTCACCTCGCTGCAAGTAGATTGTAACCGCAAGTTCGGCTATTCGGCTGAGATGACACTGAACCTCATTCAGCAGTTATACGAGCAGAAGCTGACTACCTATCCGCGTGTAGATACGACTTTCCTGAGCGATGATGTCTATGCCAAGTGTCCGCAAATCATGAACGGTCTGTTCCAGACACGTTTCGCCGGTATCGCCCCTTATGCCGAGCTGGTGAAGCCATTAGGCGGAAAGCCGCTGCTGAAATCAAAAAAGGTGTTCGACTCGTCGAAAGTGACCGACCACCATGCCATCATCCCCACTGGTATTCCACCGCAGGGACTGCCCGACATGCAACGCAATGTCTATGACCTGATAGCGCGGCGCTTCATCACAGTGTTCTATCCCGATTGCAAGTATGCACAGACCACCGTTCTGGGCTGTGTGGGCGAAGGAACACCCGAGGCCGTGGAGTTCAAGGTCACGGGGCGCACCATCCTGGATCCAGGCTGGCGCGTGGTGATGAAAAAAGCGGAGAGCTCCGAGAACTCTGAGCGCTCCGAGCCCTCTGAGAACTCAGAGTACTCCGAGTCCCCAGAGCTCTCCGCCCCCGAAGAGCGCACACTTCCCGTTTTCGCCAAAGGAGAGAGCGGCCCTCACGAGCCCACGCTCAGCGAGAAATGGACCACTCCCCCGCCCTACTACACCGAGGCCACACTGCTCCGCGCTATGGAGACAGCCGGCAAGCTGGTGGACGACGAGGAGCTGCGACGCGCCATGAAGGAGAACGGCATAGGCCGCCCCTCAACTCGCGCTGCCATCATTGAGACCCTGTTCAAGCGCCACTACATCAAGAAAGAGAAGAAACGCTTAGTGGCTACCCCCACAGGCATGGAGCTCATCGACCTGATTCGGGAAGAGCTCCTGAAGAGCGCGGAACTGACGGGCATCTGGGAGAAGAAGCTGCGCGACATAGAAGCTAAGAAATATGATGCACAGGTGTTTATCGACGAACTAAAACAGCAGGTAAGCGAGATTGTACGACAGGTGATCAGCGATCCGACCAACCGCCGTGTGACCATTGTGGAAGAGGCACCCAAGAAAAAGAACGCTAAGGGAGAGAAGACGGCATCGGCTGCGACGAACGGTGCGGCAACGGAGGAGAAGCCGAAGAAACAACGCACGACTAAAAAGAAGGAAGCTCCTTCCCAAACGGAAACCATTTTGGAAGGAGCCCCCTGTCCTCTATGCGGTCAAGGCCATATCATCAAAGGAAAGACCGCTTACGGCTGCTCCAGATGGAAAGAAGGGTGCAACTGGCGCAAACCGTTTTGAGAAGTTAAAATATAACCGAGAATTGAGAGGTTAAAAATAAAAACTGAGAACTGAAAGGTTAAGAATAAAAACCGAGAACTGAGAGCTGAGAACTGAAAGGTTAAGAATAAAAACTGAGAACTGAGAACTGAGAACTGAGAGCTGAGAGGTATGGTTAGACTTTGTAGCCATGAATCTAACCATACCTCTCAGCTCTCAGTTCTCAGTTCTCAGTTCCACGGTTCATTTCTTGATTTTATACAAGCGGAACGACATAGCAGGCACGTTGTCATTGAGCACAGTCTGCTGTTTCTTGTCCGTCACGCCGCACTTCATGCTGCCCGAGACAGGAACGATCTTATTAGGCTTGTCGAGCGTGTTCTCATCGTCCATAGAACCTTCGTGCTGAAGGGTCAGTGTCTCAGCAGTGCGCTCGCCCTTCATGCCGGTAAGATTAACCTGAATGTCCTGAGCCTGCTTTGAAGTATTGACCACCTTCACGATGACCTCGCCCGTGTTCTTATCGAATACGGAAGAAGCAAACAGACCGTCCATACCTTCCTGTCCAGCCACCGGCACCATCTTCTTGCCCTTGGCATCAGCAGGATCCTTCGTGGTGAGCGAAAGTACGTTCGTGCCCTTGTTCATGGCATACATCTGCTGAACATAGTAGCTCACCGACTTGAACATGCGCAAATTGTCGTACCAAATCATGTCGGGACGCCACTGCCAACCGTCAACGTGAGCGAACAGCGGTGCGTATGTAGCCATCTCCACGATGTCGGCATTGCGCTCCAGACCAGTCATGAAGGCAGCCTCGAGCAACGATGTCTCATAATGGTTCCACTTCTTGCCCTTGCCGTGGCAAGCATACTCACCGGCAAACACCTTCGGACCCTTACGGTCGTAGCTGTCATAGCGCAAAGCGCCGCAGTTGCCATATTTCGCCTTGGCCTCGGGCGTGCCAAGGAACCAGTTCTCAGGACGATAGAAGTGCTCGTCAACGAGGTCGGCCTTCTGCTCCTTCATGGCTACCCAGCCCTTCTCAAACATCTTGCCCTCTGAGTCGGGGCCGCTGGTACCCACAATCTTGATATTGGGATACTTGGCACGCACTGCTGCCACGAAAGGCTTCAGACGCTCAAAGTAAGGCGTGTCCCACTGCTCATTGCCAATACCGATGTACTTCATGTTGAAGGGTTCGGGATGTCCCATTTCAGCACGAATCTTTCCCCACTTGGAATCAACAGGACCGTTGGCGAACTCAATCAGGTCCAGACAGTCGTCGATGAACGGCTGCAACTCATCCATCTTGGCATGAGCCTTCTCGCCATTCTGGAACTGACAGGCGAGACCCACGCTCAGCACGGGCAGCGGTTCGGCCTTGATGTCCTCGCAAAGCTGGAAGAACTCGAAGAAGCCGAGACCATAGCTCTGATAGTAATCAGCGAAGTAACGATAGTCGAACGTGTCCTCCCAGCGATTTCGGTTCAGCGGACGGTTCTCCACGGGGCCGACGGTGTTCTTCCACTGATAGCGCGAGTCGAGCGTAGTACCTTCAACGATGCAACCACCGGGGAAACGGAACACACCGGGGTGCATGTCCTCAAGAGCCTGAGCCAAATCACGACGCAAGCCATTCTCACGTCCCTTATAAGTATCGACGGGAAAGAGCGACACATGCTCCAGTGCCACGGGATTGCCATTGGAGAGGAAGATGCGCAGATTAGCCTTCGGCTCTGTGCGTGTAGCCTTGATGGTGACGGTGTATTTCTTCCATTCATTGCCCGTCACGTCAACCTTCACCTCAGAGAAGTTTTGGCGCTCATACATGGCCTGCTCGTTGATGAGCTGCACCCGGATCTGGGACTTGCCTTTCGGAGCCTTTGCCCAGACGGAGAAGCGATACTCCTTGTCTTTCTCCACACCGATGCCGAAGTAGCCCTCATTCTGAAGACCCGTGCGACGCTCCCTGTGACCAGGATCGCTCAGCACCACATAGTGCGGACAACGCTCGAAAGGACCGTCGTTCTTCAATTCAACATTACCAAAGACACGCCAACCCATAAACGACTGCGGGAACTCGAACGAGCGGTTCTTCACCAGTTCGCCATAAAGACCGCCATCGGCAGCAAAGTTGATGTCCTCGAAAAACAAGCCATACATCGTAGAGGAAACAGGCGCACCAAGCTTGGCCGTCTTCACCTCCATGACGTGTTGTGCCTGAGCCGACAATACGCCAGCAAAGGCAAAGGCACATGAAATAAGTTTCAGATTCATTTTGTTTTTAGTTATAAATAAAATTACGATAAAAATACTCTACTCGTGCAAAATTAGTTAAAATATGATAGAACTACAAAAGTATTTAGTAGAAAATCGTTACTTTTGTATCTCTTTAACTTACCAAACAAGTAAGTAAGAGCAAAATTTAGTGACCCGTACTAAACACGAAAGACCTATGAAGACAATCCTTGTAGCAGAAGACAACGACAGTAATTACATTCTGATGACCTACATCTTGCGTCGCGACTATCAGTTCAAGCGTGCCAAGAACGGTCAGGAAGCAGTAAACATGGTTGATGAAGGCGGATTCGACCTCGTGTTGATGGACATTAAGATGCCCGTCATGGATGGACTCGAAGCCACGGCAAAGATCAAGGAGGCTCATCCTGAGCTGCCTGTGATTGCACTGACGGCCAACGCCTTCGACAGTGATCGCCAGCTGGCCTTGAAAGCCGGTTGCGACGACTTTCTCTCGAAGCCTGTGAGCAGTGAGAAGTGCCTCGCTGCCATAGCAAAATTCATTGGAAAATAGCGCATACCCACTTATTGACAACACCAATGGCGGCTATCTCGGAATCGTCTGAGATAGCCGCCATTGGTTTGATAGCGCATCGGGGCACTTCTCCATCAGTTTGCGAGTGATACCTGCTTGCTGCACGATGTAAAGTCCCGGCTTGCTGACATCGCTCACCCTGCGCCCGTCAATGGTATAATAGACAGGACGCGACGACCACTTGTTCACCGTCGGCATAGCAATGCCCAAGGGAATGGCCTCCGTGGGCGATCTCAGGATGCCCAGTTCCAGAATTACCTTTCCGTTCTGAAGTCGCGGTGTCAGGGTGCCGGTAATGTCGTATGACTTGCTGTAGTTGGAAGGCATCGAGAGCTGACTGGCTTTCAGTCCGAAGGTATTGAACACACGCACATAAATACTGTCGCTGCTCACAACATAGACTCCTGACAGCCCCTGATAGCTTGTCTTTTGGAATTTTTTATTTACCTTTGTAACCATTCGATAATCTAAAACTGATGTCAAAGAACTATGAACTTAACGTCAACATACATGTCTATATTCATGATGACCATGCTGACGAGTCAACACAATCGGCCAGCCATCAACTGATCAGGCAAGACGTGATGAAAGCCATCAAGGAGGCTTTGGCCAGTGCCGAGCGCACCAAGAGCTACAAGACTTCGGCCAACTATGCCACGGCCCTGCGCTCACTATTGAACTTCTTGGGATCGGAGGAGAAGCTGCAGACGCTTTCGCCCGAAGTGATTGAGGCGTATCAGCACTGGCTGCGCGAGCGAGGGCTGTGCCTGAACACCATTTCCTGCTACATGCGGTCCCTCCGTTCGCTGCTGAAGAGCATCATTCCCGTTTCCAACCAGTTCTTCAGCGATGTGTTCACCAGCAATACTAAGACGGAGAAGCGGGCCATCACCGAGGCTGACATTCTCGCCCTGCTGCGGCTGGAGCTGCCTCACGGCACCCCGTTGGACCTGGCTCGCGACCTCTTCCTCTTCAGCTTCTATGCCCAGGGCATGCCCTTCGTAGATATGGCCCATCTGACGAAGTCGCAGATAGCCAATGACCGCATCACCTACTACCGAAGGAAGACGGGACAGCGCATCAACATCGGACTGGAGCCCTGCATGAAGGACATCATACAGCGCTATCAGCGCCCCGGCGACGACCACGTGTTCCCCCTGCTCACTCACGAGGACGACTACAACCTGCAGCTCAATCGCTACAACCGCCTGCTGAAGCAACTGGCTCAAATGGCGAAGATCGAAAAGAACCTCACATCCTACGTAGCCCGTCACTCTTGGGCCAGCATCGCCTATAAGTCGAGCGTTGATCTTGCCGTCATCTCGAAGGCACTGGGCCACACCAATCCACAGACCACCATGATTTATGTGAAGGAGCTCAATGACGAGCGGCTGGAGCAAGCCAACCATGAGTTGCTGAAGAACTTTCAGTAAGAATCCCCTTGTTTCACGGTGCAAAGTGCCACATTTCCGGGGGTGGTTTAGGCCATTTCAGCATAAGCAGCTGCAGCGGATTATATAATCGGCTATAGCGGACTATATAATCCGCTGCAGCTGCTTATACTCATCTATGCTAAATCGCCCCGTGAAACCAATCATTTAGCTCCCCAAAGAATCCACAATCTCCCCCAAACCTTATTATATATATAAAGGATGGAAAATATAATTCAAGTTTCGCATGTCTGAGGAGTTTTTGAGCTTTTGAGTTTTTGAGCTTTTGAGTTTTTGAGTTTAGGAGTTTTGAAGTTTAGGAGTATAGGAGTTTAGGAGTTTTCGCGGCTTTCAGCCGCTGGAGTTTAGACGTTAGTCTTGCTGTCGTTACTGTCATTGGCGGGTGCCATCAGTCTATCGTCCAAACTCCTATACTCCTAAACTCCCAAACTCCAATAGGCAAGTGGAACTTGCGAAAGTCAAAATATATGTTCTTATGTTATTCTGTCTTAGAAAATATATGTTCTTCTGTTACTCTGTCTTAGAAAATATATGTTCTTCTGTTACTCTGTCTTAGAAAAAATATATGTTCTTATGTTATTCTGTCTTAGAAAAAATATATGTTCTTATGTTATTCTGTCTTAGAAACAATGTCATTCTGTCTATCATTCAAAATTGCATAAAACTAAAAATAATTTACTAAAAACCATGATTTTTGTAAAGAAATGACAGCAATTTGCATGTTTTTGATAAAAAAAGTGTTGTTTATTAAAAAAAAACGCTACCTTTGCAAACTCGTATAGTCGAAGACTGTCGTACACCTCCCCCGAGGAGGTCATCACGAAAACAAAGATACAACTTTTTTTGACAACTACGCATAGAACATGCATAAAATTATTAAATACGACGTAAAAGAACGAAAAAGAATATAATTGTTACTTATGAAAGAAAAAGTATTAGCGTTTTTGGTGGGCCTGTTCCTGACGATAGGAACGGCTGTTGCCCAGAACAAGATAACGGGAACGGTGCTCTCAGCTGAGGACAACGAGCCCATTATCGGTGCATCGGTACTTATCAACGGTACGAAGAACACGGGAACGACCACCAACGTTGACGGTAAGTTCACCATTACCGTTCCTCAAGGAAAGAAGCTGAAAATCAGCTACATCGGCATGAGGGAAAGCGTAGTGACACCTAAGAACGGAATGGTTGTGAAACTGCACTCCGATGCCACAATGGTGGACGAAGTAGTGGTGACTGGCATTCAGAAGATGGACAAGCGTATGTTCTCGGGTGCTACAGCCAAGATTGATGCCGACAAGGCCAAGCTGAGCGGTGTGGCCGACGTGAGCCGCTCACTGGAAGGTCGCGTGGCAGGCGTGTCAGTGCAGAACGTGTCGAGCACGTTCGGCACAGCCCCGAAAATCAAGGTGCGTGGTGCCACCTCCATCTACGGCTCGAACAGCGGCCCGCTGTGGGTGGTCGATGGCGTGATTCTGGAGAACGTGGTGAACGTGAGCTCCGACGACCTTTCGTCAGGCGATGCCACGACACTGATTTCCAATGCCATAGCAGGCTTGAACGCAGACGACATAGAGTCGTTCGACGTGCTGAAAGACGGTTCGGCCACCTCTATCTATGGTGCGCGCGCCATGTCGGGCGTGGTGGTCATCACTACCAAGAAGGGCCGTGCCGGACAGAGCAGCATCAACTACACGGGTGAGTTCACCTACCGACTGAAGCCCAGCTACAAAGACTATAACATCTCGAACTCGCAGGAGCAGATGGGCATCTACAAAGAGATGCAGTCGAAAGGATGGCTGGAGTTCTCGGCCCTGGCCGACGGTTCGTCAAGCGGACTGTATGGTAAGATGTATAACCTCATGCAGCAGTACGACGAATCGACAGGCAAGTTCGGCCTGCCCTACACCGATGCTGCCATGAACGCCTACCTGCAACAGGCTGAGTTCCGCAATACCAACTGGTTCGACCTGCTCTTCAACAACAACATCATGCAGACCCACTCGGTGAGCATCTCAAGCGGCACCGAGAAAGCCAATCTCTATGCCTCGCTGTCGGCCATGCTGGATCCGGGCTGGACGAAATCGAGCAATGTGAAGCGATTCACGGCCAACGTGAACGCATCGTTCAAGCTGTCGAAATGGGTGACTTTCACCCTGCGCACCAATGCCAGCCATGTAGATCAGAAAGCACCCGGCACACTGAACCAGAATGTTGACCTCGTGAGCGGTGCCGTGAGCCGAAACTTCGACATCAACCCGTTCAGCTTCGCACTGAACACGGCACGCACGCTGGACCCGAACCAGACCTACAAGCGCAACTATGCCGACTTCAACATCTTCCATGAGTTGGACAACAACTATATAGACAAGGATGCTATGGACGTGAAGTTCCAGGGCGAGATTTCGTACAAGCCCATCATGGGACTGGAAATCAACCTGTTAGGATCGTATCGTACCAATAAGACCACGCTCGACCACAACATCCTCAACACCTCGAACCAGGCAATGGCTTATCGCGCAGGTGTGGACGACCCGAACGTGATGTATAACAACACTTACCTCTACACCGATCCCGACCAGCCCAACTCGCTGCCTGTATCGGTGATGCCTACGGGCGGCATCTGGATCAACACGCAGAACAAGGTGCTGCAGCTCGACTTCCGTGGCACGGTGGCCTACAACACCGCATGGAAGGACGGCATGCACCGTTTCAATGCGATGGCCGGTATGGAGGCCAACCGCGTAGATCGCACCATGTCGGAGAATCAGGTCTATGGCATCGACTATGACCGCAGCCAGCTGGTCACCATCACTCCGGCCTTCTACAAACAGGCCAAGGAGGAGGGCACCACCCTCACCAGCCGTGGCAGCGCTTGGGGCCGCCGCATGGCTTACTTCGCCAATGTGAACTATGCCTTCAAGGACCGCTATATCATCAACCTGACAGGCCGCTACGACGGTTCGAACCAGCTGGGCCGCTCAACGAAAGCCCGCTGGCTGCCCACTTGGAACGTGTCGCCCGCATGGAACGTGTCGGAAGAGCCGTTCTTCAAGAAACTGCAGCAGAACACCAACAATGCCTTCTCGTATGCTAAGCTGCGTCTGAGCTACTCGCTCACGGGTGAGTTCCCAGAGAACTTGTCATCGCGCGCATCGGCCTACACTGTGTTCGGCGCATCCAACATCTGGCGCCCGCAGGGCGACCAGCAGGAGACTGGCCTGGGACTCTCCATCATGGGCAACGAGGACCTGACCTTCGAAAAGAAATATGAATGGAACCTGGGTGTTGACCTCGGCTTCTTTGACAACCGACTGAACATTGTCAGCGACTTCTATTGGCGCAACAACCACGACCTCATGGGCTATCTGAACACCAACGGCTACGGCGGCATGCTCCGCAAGTTTGCCAACTATGCCAAAATGAGGTCGCACGGTATGGAGGTCACCATCTCTTCGCAGAACATCAAGTCGAAGAACTGGAAGTGGAACACTGACTTCACCTTCTCTTACACGAAGACAAAGATTACCGACCTGCTGGCTACCAGCCGCGTGATCGACCTCGTAGTGGCCACTGGCGCACCGCTCGTGGGATACGACCACCGCTCACTGTTCTCCATCCCCTTTGTGGGCCTGAACGACGAGGGCATTCCTCAGATCATCAACGAGAACGGACAGATCACCACCACCGACATCAACTTTCAGGAGCACGACAAGCTGAGCTTCCTGAAGTATGAAGGTCCTACGGAACCTGCCTACACCGGCGGTCTGAACAATACGCTACAGTGGAAGAACTGGCGACTGAACGTGTTCTTCACCTACTCGTTCGGCAACAAGATTCGCCTGGATCCGGTGTTCTCTTACGCCTACAGCGATCAGACGGCCATGCCTAAGGAGTTCAAGAACCGATGGGTCATCCCCGGCGACGAGAAGAAGACCGACATCCCTGCCATTGCCTCGGTAGCACAGTACTACAAGGACCGCTACATCAGCTGGGCCTACAATGCCTACAACTACTCTACCGCTCGCGTGGCCAAGGGCGACTTCATTCGTCTGAAGAACATTTCGCTCACCTACGACTTCTCGCCACAGCTCATCAGCAAGATTGGACTGCACACGGCTTCGCTGAAGTTTGATGCCACCAACATCTGGCTGCTCTACTCCGACAAGAAGCTGAACGGCATGGACCCAGAGTTCGTCAATGCCGGTGGTGTGGCTACACCACTCTCTAAACAGTTCACGCTCACGGTCAGACTGGGCATATAGGACGGTGAACGGTGAACATTGAACGTTGAACGATGAATATTAAACATTGAACATTATATGACTACATTCAAGCATACATATCTGAAGAAAGCCTGTTTGGTGAGCTGCCGCATGATGGCAGCCTTCGCCACAGTTTTCTCACTCACAGCCTGCTCTGACTTCTTAGACAAACAACCCGACGAGCGCAAAGAGCTGGAGACCGAAAACGACGTGGTGGATTTGCTGAAAGGCTCCTACCCCGATGCCAACTACCAGTTTCTGTGCGAGCTCAGCAGCGACAACCTGATTGACAACAACGCGCCTCACCTGCCCTCGAACCCCAACGACAAGCAGATTGAGAACCACTACAACTATGCCACTTACGGCAGCTCTATCTGGCACAACGAGCTGTTCCGCTTCGAGCCCGCCAACACGGCTACTTGGACCGACAGCGACTCGCCAGGCCGCATCTGGTCGGAATGGTTCTACTCCATTGCCTGCACGAACCATGTGCTGGAGACCATCGACCGCATAGCGGCCAAGCAAGGACTGAACAGCCGCAGCCAGTATGGTCAGCTCAGCCCACGCATGCGCGCTGCATACGCCGAGGCTCTGCTGCTGCGTGCCTACGACCACTTCGTGCTGGCCAACATCTTTGCTCAGGCTTATAAGGACGAGAGCATCAGTGCCCAGGAAACGTCTATTCCCTACATCACGGAGACAGAGACGAAGGTGTTCAAAGACTATCAGCGACTGTCGGTGAAGGAGGTCTATGACCACATCATTGCCGACCTGGAAGAAGGACTGCGCTACATGAGCGACAGCTACTTCGATGCGCCAAAATACCATTTCAACACACACGCCGCACACGCACTGGCAGCTCGCATCTACTTGTACCACCACGACTGGGACAAATGCATTGAGCATGCCAATGCTGTGCTGGGCACCGACGATGCCTCGCTGCTGCGCATGTGCATGGACTACTCCGTCTTCGACAAGTGCGCTTCGGCCAGAGACTATGCCAACGCATGGCAAGATCCGAAGCTGAACAACAACCTGATGATTCTCAACACCTACAGCACATACGCACGCGCCATCTTCGGCTATCGCTACAGCGTGGCCGGCGAGGCTGCCAGCAATGTGCTCATGGTTCGCACGAACAGCCAGCTGTGGCGGGGCTATATCGCCACTCCCATCTCGCTGGTGAGCGGCATGCTCTTCAGCTCTTCATCACACGACTACGGTTTCTTCTCCTGTAAGATTCAGGAGCAGTTCGAGATGACCGACAAGATTGCCCAGACGGGCTATGTGCACCAAATGGTGCGCGCCTTCACCTCAATGGGACTGCTGCTGGAGCGTGCCGAGGCATACATCATGAAGAACGACCTGGCCAATGCCAGCCATGACCTCCAGGCCTACTGGAACAACTCCATCGAGACCTTCTCAGAAAAGGACAAGGAGAGCTATGTGACCCCGAACTACATCAAGTACATGGACGACGACCTGCTGAAGTCGAACTTCACCAACGATCCCACAAAAGACCCGAAGGCCAACTGCCTGAACGACTGGGACTTCATGTCGGTCAACATCTCGCCAAGCATCAAGGTCAGCGCTGCCGCCGTGCCCTACATGAACTGCTTGAACGACTTCCGCCGCTTCGAGACCAGCTTTGAGGGCATGCGTTTCTTCGACCTGAAGCGCTGGGGCATGGAGTGGACACACTACATGGGCAACGAAAAGACACCCTACGTAATGAAAGGCATCGACGAGCGGAGAGCCATCGAGGCACCTTGGGAAGCACTGGCCAACGGATCCGGAAGCTCGCGTACACCGCTGCCCGCACTGACCAAGGGCGCTCCCACCGGAGACCTGCAGCACCCCGTCTATGAGAAATTCAGAACCGATTCAATTAACTAAGGAGAAACTGTCACATGAAACTTAGACAATCCATATTCACCCTGGCGGCTGCCGCCTGCGCTGCCTTACAACTGGCATCATGCTCGGAAGAGCTGGGCGACTCGATCTTCGACACACACGAGTACCCGCTCAACCAGAGTGCCTACACCTTCCCTCTCGACACGTTTGTGAAGGTGAACTTCCTGGAACCCTACAACATGCGCTTCATCTACAAGATGGAGTACATCGGCTCTGACAAGGAGAAGAACCTGACACCGGCTTCATACGAGAACAGCTGCAAACTGGCCGTGCTCACCAAGTATCTGTGGTATGACTCCTATAAGAATCAGGCTAACGAGCACGACGTGTTCCTGAAAAAATATAGCCCGCGCATCATCCACGTCATCGGCTCGAAGAACCTGAACACCTCGTCGGGTACGGAGACACTGGGCGTGACCGAGGGCGGAACAAAGGTGACACTCTACCGCGCGAACCTGCTGAACCCATCCGACATCGACAATATGAACGAATATTTCTTTGAAACGATGCACCATGAGTTCGGACATATCCTGGACAACAACAAACTGCACCCCACCCCGTTCAACCTGCTGAGCAACGGACTGTATAACTCGGCTGGATGGAGCGACACGCCCGACTCGGTGGCTGCATCGCAGGGATTCGTCAGCCCGTATGCTTCAGCCTCCTACACTGAGGACTGGGTGGAGACACTGGCCCGATATCTGACACGCGACTCTATCACGCTGACCAAACTGTTCCAGACGGCTGAATATGAATGGGAGACCGTGGACCTGACCGACAAAGACAAGGACGGCAGCGTAAGTGCCAAGGACTACAGCACCATGCTGAAAGGCATTGTTGACATAGACACCATCGGCTACTTCAAGGAAGACAAGTCGGGCAAGGGCGAGCACAAGGTATATAGACGAGTCTGCACCCGCGACAACAACGACAACGTGGTGCTGGGTGAGGACGGCAAGCCGCAGTGGAAAGCCAACGGCATCGGTGCACGACAGGTGCTGGAAAACAAACTGCAGTACGTGCGCGACTACATGCAGAACCAGTTTGGCATCAACATCGACAAGCTGAGAGCCGAGATTCAGGCCAAGCAGTTCCGTAAGGGTAGCGACGGCAAGTTCCTGGAAGAGACATACTACAGCGATCTGACGCGCAGGAACGAGAGCCGACTGCTAAATGCCATCGTGTATAAGGATCCGGCAACTGGCAAGAGTGTCATGGACAATCTGCTTGACGAACTGGAGAAATATAAGAAATAACAACATAACCAAACATTGACTCACATAATCAGAGGTTTACGATATATGAAGAAAATCTGTGCATTTGCGATACTTTTGACATCGGCACTCACCTTCACAGGTTGCTCACGCGAGCAGGAAGATGTGTTTGACAAGTCGGCAGCCGAACGACTGAACGAGGTCAGCAGCCTCTACTCTCAGCGGCTCACCAGCAGCAAAGGCGGATGGGTGATGGAATACTATCCCGATGCCGACAATGAAGACTTAGTGACGGGCGTGGGCTATCTCATCATGACCCGATTCTACGACAACGGTTCGGTATATACAGGCATGAAGAACGCGGCCAGCGACGAGTACGTACCCATGCCCGAAGACAAGAACCGCAACATCTGGCGTAAGGTGAATACAGCTCCCATCTTCCTGACCGACTCGTCGGCATGGCAGGTCATCACCGATATGGGACCCGTGCTCAGCTTCAACTCTTACAACAAGTGTCTGGGACGGTTCAGCGACCCTGAAGACTTGGGACGCACGCCCAGCAAGTACGACGACGAGTCGGGCAAAGGCTATCAGGGCGACTATGAGTTCGTGATGGTCGATGTGCCCGAGGGCGGCAACCACATCCTGCTCAAGGGCAAGAAGCGCAATGTGTATCAGCGCTTGACACGCATTCCTGAGGGAACCGACTTCGAAGCCTATCTGGACGATATTGACAAGTTCCACTCGAATTTCTTTAATGAGAACCTGCCTTACGAGTTTGTGCTCACAGACAACGGCACCAACTACCAGATGGACCGTATGCACACGGGCCGTCCCATCTTCTATCCGCAGGGCAAGGACTCTGTGGCTTACGGTCGCTATCTGCCCTACCTCGTGACGAAGTACGACAATCAGTACCACCTGCGCTTCAAGGACTCAGTCATGCTGGCTGAAGGAAAGACACAGATGGAGCAGGAGTTCGTCTATAACGCCAGTGAAGACCTGTTCAGAGGTGTCGGCAATTCAGGCAACACCATTACGTCGCCCTATGCCACGGCCATGCAGTTCTTCGCCCAGCAATATAACAACCAGCACAAGTTCAAGCTCTTCCGCAACACCGAAAGAAGCGACATGTCGCAGAAGATGCTGACGGCTTTCGAAGCTGCCAGCAACGCAATGACCAAGAAGAACAAAAAATACAAGATAGACTCGCTGGCACTCGTGAAATCTGGCGACGAGCTGACGTGGCAGTTGCGCTACCTATCGGGCAAATCGGGCGAAGACCTACCCTTCCGCTACTCCGCTCAGTTCGACGGTGAATACCTCACCCTCAACTTCATTGATGCTGCTGCCCAGAACGGACGCAACGTGATGAACAGCGTGCCCGAAATCAAGGCATTGCTCACCGAGGTCCTGGCACACAGGTTTAAAGTAGAAGCTTACATCACACGCTTCAACCTGACGAAAATCAAACTCACATCAGAAACCGATCCTGAAATATGGTTTGTCATTAATTATTAACTCGTAAAATTATTAGGAGTATGAAAAAACATTTACTTACAATGGTTGCCCTCATGGCAACGACAGTGGGCTTTGCTCAGGAATTGTCCACTGTGAGAGAGCTCTCAAGGAGCAAGACCGTAACTGAATTCTCAGTTGCTCAACGTCATGAACTCCAGGACGTCAAAGAGGGGAAAATGATGAAGAAAGCCCCCAAGAAAGTGTTCTCGGACGGTGTGTTGTATGCCCGTCCGAAAGGTTCTTACTGGATTTCGGGTACATCTACAGACGGTACCGGGTTCGAGTATCTGATTGTACCTCCGTTCACTGATCAGAAGTTCATCAACCTGACCACTAACAAAGAGGAATCTACTTGGACACTCGGAACCAACGACATGTCGAGCTATACCGACGAAGAGAACAACCTGATCTTCAACTTCAGTAAGCCCTCACCTGGCTACGTAACTGCTTGCCCTGCCGTAACCTTCAATAACATCAGCTATCAGGCAGCCGATTACGTGTACCCCATGGACTCTGTCGCCATGACACTACATCCATTCAACTACCTGAAAGGCAAGAGATACTACGGATATTCCGACGGATCTTCAGCCTTCATGACAGGTGCCGACAGCTTCGACTTCGACGGTGACGGCAATGCAGAGGAGTTCTATCCCTTAGGCTTCCGTCAGTACTTCGACAAGCCTGCTACTGCCCTCCGCTTGAACGAGGTGACCATGTGGATTACGACTCCCAATAAGGAGTTTGACGGCAAAGACCTCTACCTCGTGTTCAACAAGGTGGTTCGCGATGAAAACAATCGCCGCTCACTGGGTGAGGTAATCGACACCATGCTTTGCAGTAATATCGAACTGTTAGATGAAGTGATTGGCACAACAAATGTTTACCCTGGCGACATCACATTCGCCAAGATGACTGAGGACGAGTTCGGTACCCCCACCAATGAGCCCATTGTGCTGACCGACGAGTTTGCCATCACCATCATGGGAACCAACAAGAAGGACATTGACGTTCGCTTCTACTTCACCGACCAGGGCGGTAGCGAAGAGGAATTTGAGACATGGGCTACACCAACCTACATTGTGCCCTGCGACGAGAAAGGCAAGCAGTTGGGTGAAAACCCCAACGGTCTGTCTTACTGGAATGAGACTGCCAGCGGTCAAAAGTATTGCTACAGCGTAGTGTTCATGTTCGATGCTGAGATGGAAGGTATGGAAGTAGTGACAACTAACGATCTGAACCAGCAGATTGCTCCTGTTGAAGGCGGCGATACGGAGTCAGCTTATAAAGCTTCCGACGGCAAGGGCGCAGCCGCATACGTCTATACCAACTATCCTTTCTTCGAGGACGAAGAAGCAACAGGCAACTACGAACTGGAAGGTGTTCCCACATGGGCTTCAGCAAAGATTGACCCCACTGCCTATGAGTATCAGATTGGTACAGATAATGAAATCCGTGGCCTGCACCTGATTTGGTTCGAGGCTGAACCTCTGCCTGCTGGCGAGACTGGCCGCCTGGCTACCGTCACCGTGAAGAGCGCATTCGGCATCAGCGCCGAGACCCCAATCTATATTCTGCAGGGCGATGCTAAGGCTCCCACTGGCGTGAAAGCTATTAAGTTCGATGCTAAGGGCAAGTTCGTTGGTACTTACAACATGAACGGACAGCGCGTGAACGAGAATGCCAAGGGCATCGTGATTCGCGACGGCAAGAAGTTCTACAACAAGTAATCAACTGTAATAATAAAGACAAAGAAAACGACCGCCCAGTGATGGGACGGTCGTTTTCTTTGTCTTGACGGTTCTGTTTTCTATATTCTATTTCACCAGCACTACCAGATATTTGCTTGTGCTCCAGAACTGGTCGGCATTAGTGATGCGCAGCACATACTGCTTGTTGGCATCGCGCTGCAGCGTATAGGAGCCTGCGGGATGCGAGGTGAGCATCTCGGCATTGCGCGAATAGAGCTTGATCTCATTATCCACTCTGATGTCAATCTTCGTGAAGTAGTTCTTGTTGAAGTTCTGCTGCAGCACCTTGCCGTCCTTCAGGATGTTCTGTTCCTTCAGCTCCTTCTTCGTGCCGAATACATACCAGGCGGTGTGCAGCTGCTTGTCCTGCGAGCTGATGGTCTCCGACTTTGAAGTGCTTTCCTCTTTCAGTGCATTCACATCCTCGTTCAGCCCTGCGATGGTCTCGTCGAGCTCGGCAATATGAATCTCCTTCGCCTCCAGCTCAGCACGCAACACGCGCAACTGCTCGTCCTTCTCCTGTAACTGGGCCGTCAGGCTCTCAATGGTGCGCTTCAGCTGTTCTCCGTTCAGCGAGCTTTCACGCAGTTGCATGCGCAGCTTGTTGATGAGCTCACGGTTCTGCTGCATCGTGTTCTGAATGAACTGCATGTTCTCCTTGATACGGGCGGCAGAGCTGGTGCCTTCGCCACGCTGGGCAATGGCTACACGGCCTTGCGCCTCGGTAATCTCACGAAAGCCCTCCTCAATGTCAACCAAAGTACCCACCATGTCGTTGATCTCGTTATCTTTCTGGGCAATAATCTGATTCAACGAGTCACGCTGCTGAGCCAATGCCTCCTCGGCTGCCTTGTTATTCTGCTTGCAGCCTGTCACAGCCATGAATGCAAGCGCAAAAAACAATAGTTTTTTCATATCTCTTTTTTAATTTAAATTAGATTCCACGTCTATCTGTCGGCTGATTAGAATGCGCGCCCATCAGTCATCTGTTTTCACCTGCTCGCTGGCACCAGCCAGTATCACCACAATCTCGCCCTTCGGCTCGTGCGCCTTGAAGTGAGCCAGCACCTCGGCCAGCGTACCACGCACGCTCTCTTCATGCACCTTCGATATCTCACGGCACACACTCACCTGCCGCTCAGCACCGTAAGCCTCCACAAACTGCTCCAGCATCTTCACCAACCGATAGGGCGACTCATAGAAAATCATAGTGCGCCGTTCGTCTTTTAGCGAGAGAATCTTCGTCTGGCGTCCTTTCTTCTGAGGCAGGAAGCCTTCGAACGCGAATCGGTCGCACGGCAGGCCGCTGCTCACCAGTGCCGGAACGAAAGCCGTAGCGCCTGGCAGGCACTGAACCTCAATGCCGGCTCTCACCGCCTCACGCACCAGGAAGAATCCAGGATCGCTGATGCCCGGCGTGCCGGCATCGCTAATCAGCGCCACGTTCTGTCCGGACAACAAGCGTTCCACAACCCCTTGACTGGTGCCGTGCTCATTGAACTTATGATGCGAAAGTAGATGATTGTGAATATCGAAATGTTTCAACAGGATGCCCGATGTGCGAGTATCCTCGGCCAGTACCACGTCAACCTCTTTAAGGATGCGTACAGCACGATAGGTCATATCCTCCATGTTACCGACAGGTGTCGGCACGATGTAAAGCGTTCCCATACAGCATGCAAAAATAACTATTTATTTAATTATAGTCAAAAATTGCACTATTTCTTTGCAATTTTTAAAACGTATTTGTACTTTTGTGGTCAAAACAAATGACTTATGACAGAAAACATTATGGGCGAAGCCCATCGCCACGGCAGAATTGAAGTAGTGTGCGGCTCCATGTTCTCAGGCAAGACAGAAGAACTGATTCGCCGCATGCGCCGTGCCAAGTTTGCCCGTCAGCGAGTGGAAATTTTCAAGCCCAGCATTGACGTGCGCTATTCTGAAGAAGACGTGGTGAGCCACGATCAGAACCATATCCTCTCCACCCCTATCGACTCGTCGGCTTCCATCTTGCTACTGGCCAGCGACATCGACGTGGTGGGCATTGATGAAGCCCAGTTCCTCGACATGGGGCTCATTGATGTGTGCAACGAGCTGGCCAACCGGGGCGTGCGTGTCATTGTGGCCGGTCTCGACATGGACTACAAGGGCGTGCCGTTCGGCCCCATGCCCGCCCTCTGTGCCATTGCCGATGAGGTGACCAAGGTGCATGCCATCTGTGTGCAGTGTGGAAACCTTGCATACGTCAGTCACCGAAAGGTGCAGAATGACCGCCGTGTACTCTTGGGAGAGACCAGCGAATATGAACCTCTCTGCCGCGAATGTTACCAAAAAGCCATCGCGAAAGACCAACTGCAGAAAAATAAATAGAAAAAATTTGGATGTTTCAAAAAAACATTGTACCTTTGCAGCCGATTTCCAAGAAATCATTACGGTTGATCCGCTAGCTCAGTTGGTAGAGCACAACACTTTTAATGTTGGGGTCTTGGGTTCGAGCCCCAAGCGGATCACGAAAGAAAGGCATCAGGTGAGATGCCTTTTATCATTAAAGGTTCATATTCAATAAGTTATATAGTTGTTATTCTACGATTAAGTACATTATTAATGTGTACCACCCAAATACGTAAGAATACGCAAGTCTGCGCAACTATACGCAAAGATTGCGTACCGATGTCGTACCAGAGGTGCGTACCACTCAAACTTAATTCGGTTGAATATGAAAATTGCTAAGACAAGGGTGGTCTTTGACAGACACAACACCGCAACAAAGAAGGTGGCAGCAGCCATCTACATTGAAGTTTCTTACGATAGAGTCCGTAACTTCTACGATACGGGCATAAAGGTTTGCTCCCATCAGTTTCTTCTTGAAAAGCCACCTTCCACCAGGCTTCGTGCATGGTATGAGTCCGTCGGCAATATAGGTCTGCATCGTGCGGAAACAAACACCGATATATTCAGCCGCTTCTCTACTCCTGAGATAAGTTTCCCGTGCCATTTTGCATTCTTTCTATCTCTTTGTCAAACTCAACAAGCATACATGCAATATCATGCAGAAATTCACTCGTATTTCCATTGAACATGTCTTCAAGAACTTCCAGTCTCGTCACTGATTCAGTCAGTGCGTGACAGGCTATGAACATCACCGCTATTGAACCGAGGCGCTCATTCAAGTTATCTTTGCTTGCATCTTGTAACAATTCCTTACCTTCCATAATCCTCTCCTTTCTCTAACCTTTTATAGCCACCACCGTCAAGACATTCCCTTCTATACTTGTCTCGTAATCAGACACATCGGTTGACATCCTGTCGCGGTTGTACTTTTTCACGTACGACACCAGCGATTGCCCCGACTTTGCTTGTCTCGGACTGTCGCAGAGGAAACTCTTTGCCTTCCCTGCCTTTATTTGCACAATATCACTTACGGTTACCATCTCACTTTATTTGTTTGTTTTAGTTAATATCTAATACAAAACAACGGCAATGTACGATATTTTTGCTATCTTTGCAACGAGTTCCCCAACTCTTTGTGCGGTAGCAATACCGCACCTGCCATTTGTTTGTATGTGTGTTTGTAAAAAACACGATGCAAAGATATGAGATATTTACAAATATGAAATCATAATAATATCAAATATAATATTTGTTAGCAGATAAGCGTAATGTTAAACATATTTTACAATGAAAGATAGGGTGATAGGACAAAGAATTGCGAAAATCCTGAAAGAAAACAGGTATTCACAGAGACGTTTTGCAGAGGAAACGGGATATAAACAATCCGTAATATCTGAAATACTCAGAGGAAACCGTGAGATTGATAAGCTTGTCAATCTTGTGGCTGAGAAGTTTGGGGTCAGCCGTGATTATCTAATTACAGGAAAAGAATCAAATAAGATGGACTTGATAGCTAATAACAGCATACCTGCAAACGGACTCACAAAAGACGAGAAATTTAAGCTCGTCCAGAACCTTGAAAAGCTATATAGCAAACATCAGAAATTACTTGATGATGCCAGTGACGTAATGAAAGAGATTGCTGCTATAAACAAAATCCTAATATTAGGAACAGTTTAATAATGATAAACTATGAATAATACAAAGCCAACATCATTCGACCGCCTTTGCCAACTGCGCGATTGGCTTAGGCTTGAGTTCCCAAAAATCAAGGAAGCTACGATCGAGCGGAAAATGGGAGTCGCTACAAACTATTTCAAAACGCGCCAGAATGCTCCTATCGCCAAAGGCGAAAAAGGAATAAGGATGCAGACTATTCAGAATGTCAAAGATGCCTGGGATTCTGAGAAACCAGAGACACAGCATCTCAACATCGACTGGCTAATAAGTGGTAATGGAGAGATGTTCATAGAACAGCAAATCATAGACCGCAATCAAGGCATTCCGTGCTACAATGAAGATTTTGTCACGTCAGACGGAATAAATGAACTGATGAATACGTCACCAGCGTACTACATCAGTATTCCGCCATTCAACAAGGATGGTGTGTTATGCCTGGCCATCAGTGGAAACTCAATGTCACCTTCTATTAATAGTGGTGACAAGATCATCATGCAACCTGTTGATCTTAACGAGATATTATATGGAGAAATATACGGAATTATAACCAATAAAGAACAGAAGATTGTCAGACGTATCAATAGGGCAGAAGATTCTGATATGGTCCGTTTGACCCCTGACAATGATGATGACCGATATGGTGATTACCAAGACATTCCAAAAACTTCAATATCTAAAATATTTAGAGTTTTATGCGCTATTAGAACATTTTAAGTAACAAAATCGCACAAAACGGCTGTAACTTATTGGTAATCAGATGCCTCAACAATCCCAAGCGGATTACGAAAGAAATCAGCAAGCAATTGAAATTCAATTACTTGCTGATTTTCTTTTATTCCAAATGCACTCATTTGCATCACTGAATATCATCTGTAAACTTTACAATCGCCCTTAAACGTCAAGAAATGGCGGCTCGTTAACATTTAAGACCATCCTATAAAAACACTATCTAAAAACATTTTCCCTTTTCAACGCACATTTTATGTTTTTATGCAAATGCCCCGAAATAAGGGACTATCCCCGTTCTTCAGAAGTATCCTATAAAAACACTTCTAAAAACATTTTTCCCTTTTCAACGCATATTTTATGTTTTTATACGATATTTCGTCCAGCGTTTCTGTCCTTCTGGCTCAATCTTATCTTCTGCTATTAGTTGTTTTATTTGGAATTGAAGCTTGCGCAGAGGAATCTCTTTACCTATTCTCTCATGGATGTCACTAATGGAACATGGTTGGTATATCTTCAAATCTTCCATGATAAGCTCACGCAATCGATAGCTCTCAATTCGTTTTAACGAGGTGGTGCCTTTGTAATTGCTATCACGCAATATACTTGTCTCGACCCTATACTCTTTTGCCTTAGACTTATCGCTTGTGGCCGCTACAAAGCCTTTGTCAACCAAAGGTCTCAGCCAAGGACGCAATGCATCAGCATCCTTCAAGTGAAGAAAAGCAATAATTTGGGAGGCAGTAAGACTCTCGTGCATGGCAATAAGACCGAGGCATATAAGTTGCTTCTGTTTCAACTCCTGACTTTGGTCTGCAAACTGCATTATTTTGATGACTTCCTGGCTTGTTACGCGCCGCTCCACTCGCACCTTTACATAGTCATCTCCTTCCTCGACTATCGGAACCGACTTTCCATTAGCCAGCAATTTTTCATACATCATATCATAGCCAGAGCCTTCACGCTCCATCAAATGCAGTGCATAGAATATTGCAGCCATGTGTTCGTTCCTCTTCCTGGTCACATGGAGAATATTGTCAACAGTCACACCTATTGGAAGCAAACCGGGATTCACAATTTCAATATAGTCTGGATGGATATTTAGGAAGATGTCACCTCGAACCGTGTATGGACGATGAACCAGGGCATTCCCAACAAGCTCTCTTATGACGCTTTCTGGATATGCAGGGATATTACGTCGGAACATTCCATCACTAATCTCCGTACTCTCTTTCCACTCTGGAATGGTCTTCCATATCTCGTCGATGATTTCGTATGGACTTTTAGAGAAATCATCCCATAGCCACTTGTTTACCTTCTCACCGTATTGGTCATATTTGATGCATTGCACTACAGGCGCGTTCATGATTCTTCCTCGTTGTGTCTGTTTTCCTATAAACATCACGCCCAAGTGAGTCATGTGGTCAGACTCATCGTCTGTCATGTAATAGTAATCCAGCAACTCTTTGGTGTCCTTCTGCTTTACAAAGTCGCTTACCCGATCAGAGGCTTTTATCAGCTCTATGAACTTTGCCAATTTCTCTTCATCTGCATCTTTCCAAGAAAAGCCCGTGACAATATCTTCCCAACTAAGACAGCCCTTGTCGGCAGCCAAGCGCGCAACATCCTCAGGCCCTACAGGAACGCTTTGGTCACCAATGCGTACATAAATCTTTCCTGATGATGTTACTGCGATGGCATTAGGATTCCAGTGGATAAAGAGTTTCACGAATTCGCCTCCGTTTTCAGCGGTTGATTTCTCTGTTGTAGCGATCACAGCATGAGTCATTCCACTTATCTTATTCACAATTATTGTTGGCAAATCTTCTGGTATGCGTTGTAATACAGGTGGAAGCATATCATCATCCTCAATGCCGATATCAATAACTCCACCTTGTGCATTGCTGAACGCTACACAATCCTTTGCCAACTCTGCGAAGTCAGCAGTTTTCCCTACTACCGTCTTTAGGGATTTCTTGTCATATAATGCATTCTCTTTCATATCTCAATAGTTTTGGCCACATTTTTCTGGAAATTATGCGCCTCTGGCATTTTCATCCACGTCTGCCGCTCTTCTTCCGACATCTTCTCAATAGCGTAACGGAGCGTGGTGCGAGGCATCTCGTGGACATGCTGACGGAGGAAATCACGCAGCAAATCCATACCGCAGCGCTTGCCCATCTCACGCAGCATCCAGCCTACTGCCTTATGCATCAGGTCGTGCGGGTGGTGCAGGTGCATCTTAGCATAGCGCAGGCACCACGACGGGTCGCCCTGTTGCGATGTTTTCCACGTGCAGACGATGCTCATGCGCTGTCGCCATAGGTTTCCACTCTTTGCAAGACCATCCAGCACCTGCTGTTTATATTCTCTGCCATTCCCCAGAGCCGTGGGCAGCAACAGCCATGCTCCCAATATTTTCGGTGCAGACAAATCTACTAAGTCCCAGTTATTCGCCCGTTCCGCATAGTGTAGGTACATCGTCAGAATAGCATCGCGCTTTTTAATGGTTTCCATGTCGTTCGTCAGTCGTTTGATTGACAGCCGCCCGAATTTATCCACCAGTATCAGCAATCCGCAGAGCCGCACCTCATGCCACTTCGACATCAGCAATGCCGGCACTTCATCCGACGGGAAGTCTTTTGCCACAGCCTTGACAATCTCGCGCGTCTGCGGCACCTTCAGCCCCAGGAACTCGTCGCCCTCGCCGTATTCTCCAGGTCCTGTTTTAAAGAAGCGCATTAGCACCCGCCGCTGTTCATCGTTGCGCAGCGACTCCATATATTCGGTAACCTCGCCTGCCGTCATGCTTTCGTGACCATTGCTTTGATTCGAGCCAACAGTTCCTTGTTGTCCTCCAGCAGGTTCCAGATGCTATCTTCCGACAGCACACCGCGCTTCATTTCACGTGGCAACAATCCTGCCTCGTCGTCAGCCAAGTCTTGTTTCCACTCGTCGCTGCCATAGTAAGCATTCAACTCCCGGATGGCCTCTTGTGCTGCAACATATCCGTCAAAGGCTGCCGACAGTTGCATCACGGCTGCTGAAGCCTTATCTAACCGTTGTTCCATCGTCTTAATTCGTTCTGTCTGTGTCATATCGTATTTTCTTTGATTTGTAAAAAAACAAGAGATTGCCGTCAATAGGCATACACCAAGCCGTACTTCGCATGCAGTTGGCGAAGGGTGCCGTCCGACTTCATCTTCTGGATTGTAGAGTTTACTACCTGCAACAAGTCCTCCTGACCTTTCTGCATCAGCACGCCAATCTGTCCGTGAGTGAAAGGCTCGTTCAACAGAGGGGCTGCAAGTCGGGCATCCTTCTGCACATAATAGGGAGCCTCGGTAATCTCCGTGATCATCACATCGGCCTCCCCCGCCGCTATGCGCTCGGGTATCTCCTCATTCTTCGGGTGGACGGTGATCCTGGCCTGCTTCAGATTCGCTCTGGCAAACTTCTCATTCAGTCCGCCCGGATTCACCATGACGAGCACGTCGGGCTGGTCAACATCGGTGAGCGACTTGTATCGGTCGCGCTGCGATGCCCTGCACAGAATGGTCTTCCCGTTGGCCAGATAGCCCTCGCTCATGAGCATGGTCTCGCGCCGGGTGTCGGTGATGGTGATACCGCCAATGGCAAAGTCGAACAGCTGAGGCTCTGCCAACACGTCGGCAGTCAGCGTAGGCCATGAGGTCTTGACAAACCGTGCATCAACACCCAGTTCCTTCGCTATCGCCTTAGCCATCTCAATGCCAAAGCCCCAATACGTGCCGTCGGCTTCGCAAAAGGACAGCGGACGGTAGTCACCCGTTGTTCCGACGAGCACGGTGCCTCGCTCCACGATCTCAGCCACCTTGCCGGTGCTGGCCTGTTCAGTAGAGCTGTCACGATGCGCACATGCAACAAAGACCGTAGTACTGCACAGTGTCAGTACTACGGTCAGCAGCCAGAGTTTTTGTCTGATCTGGTCTATCATATCAATACTTTACATTGGATTAAACCTGAGCGAAGTCGCGCACGGTAGCCGCCAAAGCGGTGGGATTGCCCATGTCGTAGCGCTCACCCTTCAAGCGAATGCCGAACATGCCCGTCTGCCGACGCACTGCATCGAGTGCCGACGTGAGTTCTATCTCATGCTGGTCGCCGGACGCATCGGCCTGGCGGATGTCGCGCTCCAGCTGGTCGAACACCTCCGGGGTGAGAATGTACTGCCCGAACACGGAGCAATACTCCTTCTCGCCATTCTGATGGCGCACGCCCAGGAACTCCTCGGCATACTTGGACGTGGGTTTCTCGCTCAAGACGTTGACGTGCATGACGTTGCATTCCTTGTCTTCCCACACGCCACTCATGATGCCAAAGTGGCTCACTGCAGTCAACGGCACAGGATAGAGCCCTAAGGTGAGCGTGTTGGTACGCTCGTAAGCCTCGATGAGCTGCAAGGCACAGGGCTTGTTACAGGTGGTTCGATAGAATGTGTCGCCCAGCATGAGCAGCACAGGTTCGCCATGAGCAAACTCCGCTGTCTGATAGACGGCGTGACCAAAGCCGCGTTTCTCTTTCTGATAGACATAGCGCAGTCGCTTGCCAATATCGAGGATGCGGTTTTCATACTCCTGACTCTCAGCATTCAGCTTGCGCAGATGGTCGTTAGGCAGCGGACGCTCGAAGAAGTCGGCATACATCTGGCGCTCCTCCTCGCTGCCCAATACCAGACAGACCTCCTCGATGCCGCTGTTCATGAGCTCCTCAAGCAGGATGAGGATGACAGGGCGCACCATGCCGTCTGGACAGGGTATGGGAAAGAAATCCTTCTTCATGGCTCGTGTGGCCGGATAGAGGCGCGTGCCGAAGCCTGCTACGGGAATCACGGCCTTGCGCACTGTGTGGACGGGCTTGATGGTGAGCGTATAGGCCGGCATGCCTTTGGCATTCAGATAATCAACCAACTGCTGCTGCGCCTCGGCATTGCGGGCGAGGAACTGTACGGAGCCGTCGCCATGCGAACCCACGCCCTTGCCGCCAAAGGTGAGTGTCTTGATATGCTCGTCGGCCAGCACGGCCTTCAACTTAGGCGAGGTGAGCTCACTGGGACACATCGGGGCCACCTGACGGTCGAACACTTCCTCGGTCTCAGTCATCAGCTGTCCTAAAGCCTCACGGTTGCCCTCGGCCATGTACTTGACAGCCCGTTCGATGAACTCCTGATTCTTCTTACCCAGCGCGTCGTGCTCCAACCGTTCCTGCTCGTTATTGGCAAAGGGATAAGCCCTGTTCAGGTCGGAGAGAATCTTGATGGTATCCTTCTCGCCGCACAAGTCGGCAAACACCCAGTAGAGTTGTTTCTTCACCTTGAGTGGCTGCACCTCCACCTCGTCGCCATCGAAGGTCATGAGGTTAGGCTTCACACCGAAGGCGCAGGCCTGATCCAATCTGCCGCAGCGGCTGCTGGTACGCAGCTCGCCCACATAGGCGATGTTCATCTCGCCCATCGTGTTCAGATTCAGATTATATAAAAGATTGAACGCGCGAGCCACCAGCACGCAGATGGCAGCCGAGCTGCTGAGTCCGCTCTTCATGGGCAGCGTCATGTCGGTGATGCGGATGCGCACTCCACCCACCTTGTACCACTCCAACATATAACTGGCCACGCCAGCACAGTAGCAGAAAAAGTCGCCTGAACGGGCAATGCGCTTCAGCTCCTGCTCATCCATTCGACAGGCAAAGTCGCGCCAGTCTGAATTTATGCTGGGAGCTACGCTCTGCACCTCGAAAAGTGGAGATTTCTCTACTTCGGCATAGATGCCCTGTTCGATGCCCGTCACGATAGCTGCACCCGGCGCTATGTCGGCATTCATCGTGCGATAGTGTCCGGCCCAGTCTGTATGCTCGCCAAAGAGACACAGACGACCTGGAACAAATAGTTTCATCATAATGATCCTATACCTATAATAAATATTATAACATTTTTCAGATACGTGTCGGCTGCTACTTGACAGTCTCGAGGAGATCGATCTCTACGATGCGCAGCTCGGTCTTGCCCTTTGCCGACTTCATGCGGTCCATCTCATTGGCCACGCCGCCAGCCAGTTCCTTCACCAGTCCGAACTTCTTGCTGTCCTGTACAGGAGCCACCATCTTGATGGTCAGTTCCTTGGCGGCTACGGGCTGCGGAATGGCAATGTGTACATAGCCCAGTGTGGCAGGGGTGATGCCTTCCCACACCTTCTTCTTGCCAGCATAGACCTCCAGGGGATAGCACTTCTGTCGCCAGCCCGTAAGCTTCATGGTGATTTCGCTGATGGCAGCCTTGCGTGAAAGCTGATAGGTGACCCATGCGTTGCTGCGCTCGCCGTCGCTCTTCCATTCGGTCAGTTCGTTGTCGTCGTAGCTGCGGGCTGCGTTGGCGGTATTGCTGCCGGATTTGGCGTTGACGATGTCAACGCTTACGAAGCGGTCGCTGTAGGAGGGCGTGGCAGGGGTCTCGCCGCGATCAAGGACAGGAGCAAGAGTCATGGCTGGCAACACGTCGGGGGCTGGTGCCTGCTGAGTCTTCAGTGTGAGATAAGCCGGACGCAAGCCGTCGGCTGTCACAGAGAGGGATATGGTGCCGGGATGGGTGGTGCTTCTCACCAGAATGCGGTTCACGCCACATTCGGCTGGCAGCGACATGGCTCCAACGTAGTTGTCGCTGGTGTTCTTCTTGTTGGCAGAGTCGAGTAAATTGGGGTCTTTCTTCTCGCTCTCCTTCAGATAGTCGGCATTGTTGCGCGTGCCGATGCCACCTATCCAGCGGCCCTCGCCCCAGAGAGCAAAGTGAACCATGGGGTCGGCCAGCGGACAACGACGGCCCTGCTTGTCGAGCACCTCAACCTGAACAAGCGCCATGTCGGCTCCGTCGGCCTTGAAGCCTTGCGGATTCTCAATGGCGGTGAGCTTCAGTTGATAGGGTTCTCCGGCGGTCTCGATGGTATAAGAAGAGGCCCCCCTTTCGGCCCCCGAGGGGGCTACGTTAGTTTTGCTGTTGCGTTTGTAGCTAACGGCTTTGAGTGTGCCTGGCTCATAGCGCACGCTGTCGAAAGTGAAGAGCCACTGATAAGAGCGCTTGCCCTTGCCCACCGACTTGTCGTTGACGAAGAGTTCCACCTCGTCGCCTGTTGACACGACATAGACGGGCTTGACTGTTCCAGGCTCATAGTTCCAGTGACCAATGATGTAAGTGCGGTCGTTCTCGGGCGATACCCAGCCGTCCCACATCACTTGATGGGCAAAGAAGGCATCCTTCGGAATGCGCATGGCATCGGTGACGCCACTGGTGCGATAGTTCGATTCGCCACGATGATGGGTATTGGTATCGCTGAACACGATCTTCACACCACCCGAGCTCACGCGCTTGCCTGTGCCGGGACGCTCCAGCCAGTACTCATGCCAGCGCTCCACCATGCCGCAGGCCAGTGCGTCCATGTTGTGATTATAGTCGAGTGCAGGGGCTCCGCGATAGAGCGGGCCGTCGCCCTCCTTATGATAAGGATAGCTGTATTCGTCCCAATATTTGCGCAGGCCCTCGTCGCGATAGTACTCCATCGACCACATGGGCTTTGTGGCACTCTTGTTGATGTAGAGCATCTCGCCGCCATACTCGGCCTCGGGACGATCGAGCATCTCACGAGAACCGATGGCACGTCCGCCAAAGGGGTCATACTGGTCGCGAATCTTCTTCATCTCCTCCATGTGTTCTTTCGAGATGCGGAAGTTACCACACTCGTAGAAGATGATGGAGGGGTTGTTACGATTATAGATAATGGCATCGCGCATGAGCTGGGTACGCTGCTGCCAGCGCGCTCCTTCCACGTCCTTCTCGGCATCGCCTGCAGGCATGGCTTGGATGAGTCCCACGCGGTCGCACGACTCAATGTCCTGCTTCCAGGGGCAAACGTGCATCCAGCGCACCAGGTTGCCACCACTTTTCACAACGAGGTCGTTAGAGTAATCGCTCAGCCAGGCAGGGACGCTGATGCCTACGCCGGGCCATTCGTTGGAAGTGCGCTGAGCATAGCCATGCACCATCATGCAGCGGTCGTTCAGGTAGAACTTGCCATCCTTGAACTCCGTCTTGCGGAAGCCGGTACGGATGGTGACTTCGTCGCACTGGTTTTCTTGGCTTGGTGGTAAGTCACCTTCAACCAGATAGGTCTTTACTGTATAGAGATAGCCATAGCCCCATGACCAGAAGTGTAAGTCACGCAACTCGGACTCGATGTGGACAGTGCGAGTCTCGCCAGGCTGTAGCGTGACTGCCTTACCGATAATAATATCTGTCAGTTCCTGTTTCGAACGGACCACACGGGCATAGAGTCGGAAGGTGCGGGCCTTGCTGTCTTCGTTCTTTACCTGACTCTCTATATGCACAGTTGCCTTATGGCCCTGGATGTCGAAGTCGGTGGCATAAACGTATGTTCCCGTTGTACCAAGATTCGAATAAAGCGGCAGCGTCTGATAGAGCTTGCCCGTCAGATGCAGATAGACATTCTTGGGCAGACCGCCGTAGTTGGCATTAAAGTTCTTGTCGTTCCACTGATAGCGGCTGTTCAGCGTGCGGTCACGATACTGCCACGAGTTGTCGCAGCGCACGGCCATCACATTCTCACCAGCCTTGACATAGGGGGTGAGATCGAAGCCGAAGGCCATCACACCATTGTCGGAGAAGCCCACTTTCTGGCCATTCACCCACACATCGGCACCCTGACGGGCGCCTTCGAACTCAACAAACACCTTGCCTGCCACCTCTTCGGCAGTAAGGGTGAAGTGCTTGCGATACCAGCAGATGGTGTCGGTCAGGTCAACGATGTCCTTACGGAAAGCCTCATCGCCATTGAAGGCATAAGGCAGTGTGACTGGCTTCCACGAAGTGTCGTCGAAATCGGCATTGACGGCTGTGGGGAAGTCGCCCACCTCTAATCGCCAGTCGGCATTGAAATTAAGTTTCTTACGCTCAGTGGCTTGTGCCGACAACACAAATGCCAGCACAAAAAGGGGCAGTAAAAAGAATTTTCGCATAATTGAAAAATAGTATTATTGAATATTCTCTCCGTTGATTACTACATTCTTCAAAGTCAGGTTCTCAATGGGGCGCTTCTCAAAGGGCTTGTTCTTTCCATGATCCTTGCTGTCAATGTCCTCAAACGAGAAGTCGTTCAGCCGGAACTTGTCGCTACCCTCTACGTTGAAGAACACGCCACAATCCATCTTGATGTTCTTGAACGAGATGTTATTGCATTGCGACATAGGCATGTCGGGACGGTCTTTTTTCTCATAGAATTGAGTCCATCCTTTAACCAGCAGGCAGTTGCGGCACTTGCCTGTGAAATTTTCAACGCGCACATACTCATAGTGCTGAGGAGTATCGGGGCGCATCTTCAGCCAAAGCACGTTGTTGGTATTATCGGCACGACAGTTGCGCATAATCACGTTCCAGTCGTGAACGCTCTCCGACCCTAAGGTCATGCAGCCGTGAACGGTGCCGTAGTGGCAGTTCTCCACCAATATATTATAGCAGGGTCCGTTCTCAGGAGCCTGATCGGCAAAGGTACCTTTGCCGCCCTTCAGCACCACGGCATCATCGTTCACGTTCATGTAGCAGCCGCGCACCACCACGTCGTGGCACACATCTATGTCAATGGCATCGGTCGATGGACCCTTGATGTCGATGGTTGAGGAGTAGATGTAGAGGTCGAGATAGCGCACGTGGTCGCAACGGTAGATGTGATTGGTCCAGAAAGGCGAGTTGATGAGTCGCACGTCCTGAATGGTGACGTTCTGCGAGTTGCTGATGTAGGTAAGGCGAGGGCGCTGTGCATCTTTATTGGTGCAGTCACGGTTCCACTTACGGCGAATCCAGAACTCCTCCCAGTAGGGGGTTCCGTTGCCGTCGATGGTTCCCTTGCCTGCTATGGTGAAGCCATTCACGCTGTCGGCATTGACCAAAGCCGAGAAATACTTGCAAGTCTGTCCCTCGATGCGGGTCTCGCGAATCTCAAAATCCCGGATGCGCTCCGATCCTTTCAGCACGCCCCCTTCCTCAATATAAAGATGTGTGCCCTGTTTGAAGAAGAGCGAGCCTGAGAAGAAAGTGCCCTTCGGCACCACGATCACTCCTCCACCCTGACTGGCAGCACGGTCTATCACAGCCTGAATTTCCTTCGTCTGAATGTCGCAAGTACCTTGGCGCACGCCGTAGTCGGTGAGCACATATTGCTTGCCCAACTTGGCCACATCGACCTTCGTCGTATCGGTGAACCACTCAGCGATGGGTTCTCCATTGGGCCATAGTTCCTGTTTCACTACTTTCTTCTTCGCCATACCCAAAGTGCAGACCATCGCCAGCATAAGGGTCCAAACTAAACGCTTTTTCATGATTTTTTTCTCTTTTATGATTTGTTTATGGACGCAAAGATAGAAAAAAATCGGAAAAACCTTGCTGTTTTGTACAAAAATACAACAAAATGTACGTTTTTATGCGTTTTCCCCCCTCATTTCATACTAATTTTGCAGCAGAAACAAACTACGACTCAATATATTTATTAAAAATGCACACGAGCGTTTAGTTCAAAAAAAAGAGACATTCGTTTATGATACTAATACATAGTTTTAGTGAAATAGTTTTAGTTAGTAATTTTATGGTAAAAAGGAAAGGGTCGGACTGTGAAGTTCGACCCCTTTTCACATTAACTCGTTCATCGAAAAAGTGTGAATCACTAAAAAGGGCTAAAAAACATCGTGTTTTCGTCGCGAAATAAAAAAAATCACTATCTTTGCAACAGAAATATTTCATTTTATTCATTTTTAGACACTTATGAAAGACTTTTTCAAGTTTACGCTTGCCACTATCTGTGGCATCGTGTTATTGTCGGTGGTCTCTGGCATTTTGTTCATGATTTCCATTGTGGGAATGATAGCCAGCGAATCGGGGTCCACCAAGGTTGAAGAGAATTCAGTATTCGTGATCAAACTGAACGGTATGGTGGAAGAACGTGCTCAGGGCGACGATCCATTCAGCTCATTCCTGAACCGCAACGATATGGAGTACATGGGACTCGATGACCTCGTGGCATCTATCCAGAAAGCCAAAGACAATGACAACATTAAGGGCATCTACCTGGAGGGCGGTGCTGCCGCTTTCGACTCGCCTGCCACAGCCCAGCAACTGCGTGATGCACTGGCCGACTTCAAGGCCAGCGGCAAGTGGATCATTGCCTTTGCCGACCAATATTTGCAGACCAGCTACTACGTTGCATCAGTAGCCGACAGCATTTTCCTGAACAAGACTGGCATGATCGACTTCAGGGGTCTGGGCGGAAAGAACCCTTACATGACCGGACTCTATGAGAAAATAGGCGTGAAATATCAAGCCACACGAGTAGGAAAATATAAGAGCGCCGTGGAGAGCGTCACCCGTAAGGACATGAGTGAGGACGACCGCGAACAACGCACTGCATACTTGCAGGGCATCTGGCAGCACATGCTGAAGGATATGGCAGACAGCCGTAAGGTGAAGCCCGAACAGCTCGACCAACTGGCCAGCGACAGCATCATCGCCTTTGCCTCTACCGACGACTATATGAAAGCCAAACTCATCGACGGTGTGATGTATCCCGACGAAATAAAGAAAGTGGTGAAGGGCAAGCTGGGTGTCGATGACGATGACGATCTCCATCAGGTTCTGCTCGGCGAGATGATGAACGTGAAGTCGAAGAAGAAGGAGAAGGGCGACAAGGTTGCCATCTATTATGCATGCGGTGAGATCGTGGATCAGCTGGCCAGCGGCTTCTCTACAAGTACGAACATCGTGGGCAGCACCACTGTTGAGGATCTGAACAAACTGGCTGACGATGACGACGTGAAAGCCGTCGTCCTGCGTGTGAACTCACCCGGCGGCAGCGCCGTCGCTTCTGAGCAGATTTGGCATGCCGTGCAGCAGCTCAAGGAGAAGAAACCCGTGGTCGTGTCAATGGGCGGTCTGGCTGCTTCGGGTGGCTACATGATCAGTGCCGGTGCCAACTACATCTTTGCTGAGCCCACCACGATTACTGGTTCTATCGGCATCTTTGGCCTCATTCCCAACCTCAGCGGACTGATGACCGACAAGTTGGGCATAACCTTCGACGGTGTGACGACCAACCGTTTCGGCGACTTCGAGCAAAATCTGGTCATGGGCAAGGAAAACAGCGAAGAAATCAGGAACATGCAGAACTACGTGGACCGTGGCTATGAGACCTTCCTCGACATTGTGGCAAAGGGACGTTCCATGAAACGCGACGAGGTACACGAGATTGCGCAAGGCCGTGTCTGGCTGGCTGTCGATGCACTGCCCATCCATCTGGTTGACCAGCTTGGCTCGCTCGACGATGCCGTGAAGAAGGCTGCAGAACTGGCCAAGACCGAGGAATACTATACCTCAGTCTATCCTGACAAGCGCGACTGGATGGACGAACTCTTCGGCGACGACAACAAGGGTACTTATCTTGACAGCGAGTTGCGTGCCGTATTGGGCGACTTCTACGAGCCCATCATGGAGATGCGCCTCGACCAGCAGCGTAATTGCCTGCAGGCCCGTTTCCCCTACAGCGTAAAGATGAAGTAAAGTGCATTTAACATTTCGCTAAACGCATCTAACGGCTCGCTAAACGCATCTAACACATCTTTAAATAAATGGAAGGCGATTTTATCAGAATCAAGAATTGGCTGCTGCCACTGAGCTGGATTTATGGTGGCATCGTGAAATTGCGGAATTTCCTCTTCGACGTGGGCATTCTGCACACTCGTTCTTTCATGATGCCCGTCATATCAGTAGGCAACATCACCGTAGGCGGTACGGGTAAGACTCCTCATGTGGAGTATCTTATCCGGCTGCTCAAGGGTCATGCCAACGTGGCTGTGCTGAGCCGTGGCTACAAGCGCAAGAGCAGCGGATTCGTCTTGGCCAACGAGCACAGTACTGCTCACGACATTGGCGACGAGCCTTATCAGATGAAGCAGAAGTTCCCCAATGTCACCGTAGCCGTTGACAAGAGTCGCGTACACGGCATTGAGACACTGAAGGAGAACAACAGCGACATCGACGTGATTCTGCTCGACGATGCCTTCCAACACCGCTATGTGAAGCCTGGGATCAACATTCTACTGGTAGATTACCATAGACTCATCATCTACGACAAACTGCTGCCCGCTGGCCGACTGCGTGAGCCGCTGAACGGCAAGAACCGCGCCGACATCGTGATCGTGACCAAGTGTCCGAAGACGTTGAATCCCATCAACTTCAGAGTCATCACCAAGGCGATGGGGCTCTATCCGTATCAGGATCTTTTCTTCACCACCATGTCCTACGACAGCTTGCAGCACCTGTATCAGCATACCACGCGCGAACTGTCGGACATCACGCCCGACGAGCATTTGCTGCTCATCGCGGGCATCGCCTCGCCCCAGCAGCTCATCAATGACATTTCGGCAGTCACCCCCAACCTCACTGCCCTCACTTTCTCCGATCATCATGATTTCACCAGGAAGGATGTGCAGCGCATCAACGACACCTTTGCGGCCATGCCCTCACCCAAGAGCATCGTCACCACCGAGAAAGATGCCGCCCGCATAGTCTGCACTGAGGGACTGAGCGAGGAGGTACGACAGCACCTCTACACACTGCCCGTGAAGATTGAGTTCATGCTTGAACAAGAAGATAACTTTAACGAAAAAATTATTGGCTATGTACGAAAAAATTCAAGAAACAGCATCCTGGCTCAAAGAAAGGATGACAACCAGTCCAAAAACAGCAATCATACTGGGGACCGGCCTCGGACAATTAGCTTCCGAAATAACTGATAAGTTCGAAATACCCTACAAGGACATACCTAACTTCCCTGTCTCTACGGTCGAGGGGCATAGTGGTATGCTCATCTTCGGCAAACTGGGCGGCGTAGATATCATGGCCATGAAAGGCCGCTTCCACTACTATGAGGGTTACTCCATGAAAGAAGTGACTTTCCCCGTAAGAGTGATGTACGAACTGGGCATCAAGACCCTCTTCGTGTCGAATGCTGCCGGCGGCATGAACCCGGGTTTCAAGATTGGCGACTTAATGGTCATCACCGACCACATCAACTTCTTCCCCGAACATCCGTTACGCGGCAAAAACTTCCCCACGGGTCCCCGCTTCCCTGACATGCACGAGACTTACGATCCATCGCTCATCAAACTGGCAAGCCAGATAGCTCGCGAGAAGAAGATTCGCCTGCAGTACGGTGTCTATATGGGGGTGCAGGGACCTACCTTCGAGACTCCTGCCGAGTATCGCATGTATCGCACACTGGGTGGCGACACCGTAGGCATGTCAACCGTTCCCGAGGTGATCGTGGCCCATCACTGCGGCATCCGCACCTTTGGCATCTCGGTAGTGACCGACCTCGGCGGCTTCGACAACCCCGTTGAGGTGAGCCATGAGGAGGTGCAGGAAGCTGCCGACAAGGCACAGCCTATCATGACCGAAATCATGCGTGAGATGATCATCCGCTCTGAGAAGATGGAAAGTCAGAAGGTGGAGAAGTTCAATACGGATCACCCCACTGAGAAGTGGAAGAAATAGCTCTTAAATGCCAAGACAGTTAAAGCAGTAGAACAAAAAGAAAATGCCAAGACGGTTAAAGCAGTAAAAGAAAGTAGATAATGGAGATAGCAAAACTTGGAGAGTTCGGACTCATTGACCGACTCACAAAAGACTTAGAGAATAAGAACGAATCAACGAAGTACGGCGTAGGTGACGACTGCGCCGTACTTCACTATCCTGACAAGGAGGTGCTTGTGACCACCGACATGCTCATGGAGGGAGTGCACTTCGACCTCACCTACATCGACCTAAAACACCTGGGCTACAAGTCGGCCATGGTCAATATCAGCGATGTGTTTGCCATGAACGGCACCCCACGCCAGATTACTGTTTCGCTCGCTATCAGCAAGCGCTTCTCGGTTGAGGATATAGAACAATTCTACGAGGGCGTGCGACTGGCTTGTGAAAAGTGGAATGTTGATATTGTGGGAGGCGACACCACCTCATCGTTCACAGGAATGGCCATATCCATCACCTGCATCGGTGAGGCCAGCAAAGAGGACATCGTCTATCGCAACGGAGCCCATGACACCGACCTCGTTTGCGTATCGGGCGACCTTGGCGCGGCCTACATGGGACTACAGCTGCTGGAACGTGAGAAGAGAGTCTATTACAGCCAGATAGAGGAACTTCAGAAAAAAATGGAGGAAGCAAAGAAGGCTGGAGACACCCAAAAGCTCTCAAATCTCAAATCCCAACTCTCAACGATAGAAAGACCCGACTTCAGCGGCAAGGAGTATCTGTTGCAAAGACAGCTCCAGACCGAGGCACGCGGCGACATCATTCAGAAACTGCGCGATGCAGGCATCCGTCCCACCGCCATGATGGATGTGAGCGACGGCCTCTCGTCTGAGCTCATGCACATCTGCAAACAGTCGGGCGTGGGCTGCCGCATCTTCGAGAAGGAACTGCCCATCGACTATCAGACAGCGGTGATGGCTGAGGAACTGAACATGAACGTCACAACCTGCGCCCTCAACGGAGGCGAAGACTATGAGTTGTTGTTCACCGTTCCAATTGGCGATCTCGACAAAGTGAAGGAACTGGAAGACGTGCATCTCATCGGCCACATCACCGATTCGAAGTTCGGCCACGTCTTAGTGACTCGCGATAATCAGGAGTTTGAACTGAAGGCACAGGGATGGAACCCGCTGTCTTAACAGAAGCAACAAAACACATCTACAGAGCGAAAGAGCATTGAGCTCGGAGAACGAAACAGCCTAAATCATCCCCGAAATTTGGACAATTATCTCCCCTATCTCGAAGTAATTCAATCCATCTCAAGCAAAAAAAACGTGCTATTTACAGTTTTAACTAAAAATAATCGGCCAAAAATTTGGCCGATTGTTTTTTTCTTCATACCTTTGCACCCGCAAAACGAAAGGAATGCAGTGATCAAGAACATGGTGCCTTAGCTCAGTTGGTAGAGCATCGGACTGAAAATCCGTGTGTCCCCGGTTCGATTCCTGGAGGTACCACTCCTCCTTTCATTATGAATCCCGCAAAAGTCTTCGGACTCGAGCGGGATTTTTCTGTATGAATAATTTAGTGACAGGAATCTGCTGTTTTCAAAATTATTTTTTGTATCTTTGCCCACAACTTATCAATAACAAACAGACTAACATGAAACATATCATCGCGATGATGGCTGCACTACTGGCCATTATGACTGTCGGCGGACAACCGAAGTACAACATGAAGAAGACGGCCACGGACCGACTGGACCGTGGAGTAGTGGCTATCAAACAGGCCGATGGCAAGGTGGCTGTCAGCTGGCGCATCCTGCGCGATGATCATAAGCATGAGGCTTTCGACGTATTCCGAAACGGTGTCAGACTGAACCCTCAGCCACTGACCAAGGGTGGTTCATTCTTCGTTGACGAGCAACCGCTGCAAGGCGAGGATGCCATCTACGAGGTGAAGGGCGGCACGGTCAACGGCCAATTTACGCTCTGTGCCGATGCGCCAGTGGGCTATCTGCCCGTGAAGATTCAGCGTCCCGAAGGCGGCAAAGTGCCAGCCATAAATGGCGGTCAGGCTCAGCGGCAGCGACGCGGCGGCAGAAACAGACGTGGCGGATGGCGCGACACGGGCGAATATACTTACTCGGCCAATGATGCCACACTGGGCGACGTGGACGGTGACGGACAATATGAGATTATTCTGAAATGGGACCCGTCAAACGCCCGCGACAACTCACACGACGGCTATACGGGCTCTACCATCCTCGACTGCTACCGACTGAACGGTGACCGTCTCTGGCGCATCAATCTGGGCCGCAACATCCGCAGCGGTGCTCACTACACGCAGTTCATGGTCTATGACTTTGACGGTGACGGACGGGCTGAGCTGATGGTGAAGACTGCCGACGGAACGACAGACGGCACAGGAACGGTGCTGGGCGACAGCGCTACCGACTGGCGGAACAAAGTCGGGCGCATACTGGACGGACCTGAGTACATCACCGTGTTCGACGGTCTGACGGGCCGCGCCCTCGACACGAAGCCCTACATTCCCGAGCGCGGCGATGTCTCGGCATGGGGTGACAATCGCGGCAACCGCTCGGAGCGCTATCTGGCCGGCGTAGGCTATCTGGGGCATGAGCTGAACGGCAAGCGCGTGGCCAGTGGCATCTTCTGCCGGGGCTACTACACCCGGACCGTGATTGCCGCATGGGACTGGGACGGCAAGGAACTGAAGAA
>DFJI01000001.1:0-16972 GCA_002372235.1 Prevotella sp. UBA3675
CGACTTGCATGTGTTAAGCCTGTAGCTAGCGTTCATCCTGAGCCAGGATCAAACTCTTCATTGTAAAAATAAATCTGTATGTCTGTTCCAGGACGCAACGTATCCGAATAGTATCAAGCATTATCTGTCACCTCTTCATTCAAAATCGACGGCTGACTTCATATTTTCTATCTACCCAGTACCGACAAAGAAAGTCGGCACCGCTTCTTGTACTACTTCACTGTCTATGTAAGTCTTTCAAAGAACTCTTCTTTTTATCGCCTCGGAGGTCGTTCCCTCGTTAGCGGATGCAAAGGTACGACTTTTTCTCGAACCACCAAAAGTTTTTGAAAGAAAAATTCAAAATAATTGCATTTTTTCGTCGAAATTGATTTTAGTCAATCCACATTAGTACCATATACCTTCTTATATATTACGCGCGTGAGAAAAGTACCAACAAAGTGGAGGCATCGCCCTTACGACCTTTTCTTCCCGTTTAGCGCTCCAGACTTGGGCACGCATCGACCTGCGCCAGGTCATGCGACGACCGAGCTCGGTCATCGCATGACCGAACATAGATCATGTGATGACCAATACTTAATCATGCGGTGACAAGAGCCGAGGCGTGCGGTGAGCAAAAATCGGTCTTCAATGTCAACAAGACCTGCAAAAACGGCATTTTATCTCCAAAAGCGGCCTCTCATCCACTATTTCTGCATTTTTTGCCCCACTTTTTATACTTGTTAACAAAATATTGTCGAAAAGCCTTGGAACATTCATCTAAAAGCCTTACCTTTGCACTCGATAACTAGTAATTTTAATCTATATTTATCATTTTCCAAAGTTTTTTATGGGAATCTGCCTGCGAAGGTCGATTCCCAGTTTTTTTGTGCCTATAATTTCAACTGTTTTGCCAGCTTCGGCAGCAAACGGAATGACATCATACATCCATCTTATATTAACGTGAGTTCGACGAATTCCAGAAAAGGCAAAAATGAAGACCTGATATGACATCAGTTTTTTTATCATCTACGGCATATAAAATAAAATTATAGCTATAATTGAGAGAATAATAGCTATAATTCCGTCAATTATAGCTATAATTTTTCATGATGACGCCTGGCATCTATGACCAAGAACCTTCAAACTGACACTAAACTGTATTCATCGAGCTCGCGTTATGTTAAATATCGTCAAAAGCAGACGTTTGTTTCTTTTCCTGAAGCATAGTTTCAAAATAAAATATCTAATTTTGCATACCAGCGTTTACGCAACGCACTGGTTATCAACTATTATACCCATCTGCCAACTTTACAGACAATGAAATATCAATTCACTTTCCTACTGACACTTCTCCTTGCCTCTAACCAGTGGCTCGCAGCCCAAGAAGAGGAGGCCGACGAAGTGCTGCCCCTGGTAAAAAGCTTTGTAGCCGAAACGCCCGACAAGATTGTGCAGGGCGAGCCATTCACTATGACCTACACGCTGACGGCTCGGAGCTGGAAGGCTGGCGGTCGCACGCTGAGCGGAAAGGGATTTGAACTGAAGAAAGTGACGCACAAAACCACGCACATTCCTCCCTACTCCCAACTGACGGCCACCGCCACCTACACCACGTCGCTCCACGGACAGTTGGAGCTGCCGGGCATGATGATGATTGTGGGCAACGACACCATCTACTCAAAGAAAAAGACGATCGACGTGCTCCCCAACAGCCGCTATGGTGAGGAGATGGCCGTAGCCCACCGCTGGCTACTGGCTCACGGACAGCATCCCGACTCACTTTGTCTCAGCATGACTGTAGCCGACGACGGATTTTTCCTTTTCACCGACCGCCGCAACGGCTGTTTCTGCCTTGTGGCACAGAAAGACGTGTGGCCCTTAGTGGGCGAGCCCGTCATGGCCTACAGCACCGAGGACCACATCGCCCTAAACGACGACATAAGCAACTATAATCAAATGATGCAGCCCTATCGACTGCAGATTCATGCCCTGCGACAGTCAGCCGGGCAGCGCGTGCCGCAAACATCGCTGCCCTACAAGCGGCAGCACGCAGCCCTTGCCCCCATGTTGGGACCGCTCAAGTGGGGACAGGCAGAACCATACAATGCTGGCACGCCCGTCTATGACGGCAAGAAGACCCTCGTGGGCTGTGTGCCGCTGGCCGTAGGCATGGTGCTGCGCCATTTTGCCCAACCGGCGCAAGGACGGTCGCACGTGTTCTATCAAGACCACGACAACAAGCTCTTCCAGCTCGAATTCAGCAGTTTCGCCCCCGACTGGCAGCAGTTTCGCAATGAGTATGAGGACAACGACCAGAGCGCCAGCATCACCAACCTCTCAAACGTGCTCACCTTTCTGGGCTATGCCATCGATGCCAAGTTCAGTCACGACGGCACTGCCACCAGTCTCGACAACATCAAGCACACGCTGTGCAACAATCTCGGCTACTCAGGCCGAATGGCACACTACGAGGGCCGTCTCACGGAGGCACAAATCCTGGCGCTCCTCTATCAAGACTTGGACCATGGCCGCCCCTGCATCGTGTCGAACATGGCCCATGCCTTCGTGTGCGACGGCTATCAGGGCGACTTCTTCCACTTCAACCTGGGATGGTATGGCAACTACAATGGCTACTACCGACTGAAACTGGGCAACTATGACCTTACCGACAGTGACGAAGAGAGTCTGCTGCCCGTAAAGCATCTGGTGTGCGGCATCGAGCCTCAACGGGCCGCGATGAAACGCGAGGTGACACTGACAGAGGCTGGCACACTGGCCCGTCAGCTCAGTCTTGAAGAGCAGCAGCAAGTGACCACGCTGGTGGTGAACGGACGGCTGAACAGTGCCGACATCAAACTGTTGCGCAAGATGGCGGGAGCCTTCGACGAGCCCCTGTTCAGCAGTTGGCAAGGCGGTTCGCTGCGCCAGCTCGATTTGCAGAATGCCACCATCACCGACGACCAGACGCCCTATCTGACCACCGCTGCCACCAGCTCATGGAACTACACTGAGACGATAAACGATGAAAGACACGAATACCACTTCGACTTCGCCAACATGAACGAGCAGGACTGGCAGTCGTTCTGCGCACTCGTCGGCGCCCGTCAGCCTGCGCTCTACTACACCCGTAGCAACGACAACCGTTACTGGGCCAACTACATCTGCCAGTCCGACATCATAGGACAACACATGTTTGCCGACTGCACGTCGCTCTACAGCATCGTCTTGCCCAAAGCCACGAAGAAAGTGGACGACTATGCTTTCTGGAACTGCTCTTCGCTCCAGTCCATCGTGCTGCCTCCCTCCACTCTTGAATTGGGACGCGAGCCCTTTGCCTACTGTAGTGCCCTCGAAGAAGTTCAGGCACCGCGCAACATCAGCATCGCCGATGCCATTGGCAAAGGATGCTCGCCTGCCTTACAGGGACTCACTCGCTATTAAAAAAAGAGGCGGCTCTCAGTCCTCCCAGAAGCTGCCTTCGCGCGAGGCTGCATAGTCAGCACTCTGTTCGGTTACTGCGCCATGAGGATTTGTGTCACCTTCGACATTCAAGGATTCGCCACTGCCCGCGAGCAGGTGTGAGGCGATGTGCAATTCTGTTGAGAGGATCTGTGGATGGATATATTCTTTTTTCATGATTTCGTTTTATTATTTGTGATTGACAATGATTTTCTTTCCGTTCTTGATGTAAAGTCCTTTGGCAGGCTTCGCCACGCGCTGTCCGCTCAGGTTGTAGAGCACGTCGGATGACGGTGAGCTCGATGTCGGCTTCAGAGCCTCGATGGCTGTAGGCGTGTCGTCGAAGACGAGTCCGCGTGCAGACTGATTCGAGGGAAGCACCATATAGGCACGCATGCCCTTCATGGTGTTGCCCGTCTCTGTGGGGCGATGCAGCAGTCCGTCGGTACCTATGAACACATGGGTGCCGTCAGTCGCCAAGGTGGTCTTGCCGTAGCAGCCCGCAAAGGCATAGCCAGCCGCTGAAGGTGACGTGGCCGACGCGGGAGTGAGAGCCTTCACCACCACATTGCGGAACTCGGGATTGCTCACGGTCTCGCCCACTTTCAGCAGAAAAGGCTCACCGGCTGGCACGGTCGTGATCGTCTCGAAATGGTAAATACCCTCCGACGTAATGTCGCTCAAATGGCGCAACTCCACAGTAACATTGTTGCCGGTAGCCTTGTGCAACAGCGAGGCATCGAAATCAAAAGGCAGACAGCAGGTGTTCCAGATGTCCTCCTGAAAGGTTCGGGTGAGCGACATACAGACCGTCTTGTTCAGCCACTCAGCGGGTATCGAGGTCTCAGAAGAAGATTCACTCATAGGAAGAGCTTTCACCTCGTAAACTTTCAGTTCGTCAAGGAATATCAAACTCCCAATAAAGCGAATTTCTTTACTTGCATCCATATCATCGAATAGAAGCGATATATCTTTCCATTCTTGATAATCTAAAGAAACTGAAATATTTTTCCATTCTTTAATTGTTTTACTATAATATTGAACAATCAACCTTCCATTATCCTTTGCCTTTAAAGCTCTAAATGACAAAGAGTAGCAGTCTGTATCATCTGAAGGAATCGGAGGTGTTTTATAAGCCCTATTGCTATTATTGTCTACATTTTGTGGAAAACATATACATTTATTTCCTAAAGTAATTCCCTGAATTTCATAGTCAATAGGATTATCCAGTCCTCCTAAGGTTAAGGCATCAGAAGTAATCGAATATATCCCATCATTTCCTCCTGTTCCTACACAACGGTCAAACGATTCGTAAAAAAGAACATCATTCATTTCAGACACTTCAATGTTACAAATTGCTATATTATTTCCGCTGAAGACAATACGCGAATCAGCATTAGCTTTCCGCAAAAGAAAAGGTCTCCCACGTCTCCAAGACTCTTTTTGATAGGAAGCAGAATTACGATCTAAAACGCCTTCGCCCTCAACCGACAGGCTAAATTCATAATCCCCAGCAAATGGAAAAATGAGAAAGTTTATCCTTGCATTCCCTGTTACCCCAGTAAGCCGTTCGGTAGTGAAAGAACCATTGTTCAGTCTTACAAAAAATTTAGAGGATTCATTAACCTTCTCTAAACTGCAATTAGTAAAGGACCACCCCTCAGGAGGTGAGGACAAAGCATCAGCACTCTCAAACTGCAATTTGTTGTCGAGAATAATGCTTTGCGCACAAATTTCCAAGACTGCCCCCACGATGAGGAGCAATCCGCTTAACAGAATCTTTTTCATTATAATTTTAGGATTAAATTGTAAGTCATTACTATCCTATCGCAGATAGGGATTGGCCTTTCGCTCGTCGCCAACAGTGGTCTTCGGTCCATGTCCGCAATAGACAGTAGTGTCGTCGGGCAACGGTGAAATCACATGGCGCAGACTGGACAGCAACTGCTGCCACGAGCTCCGCTCAAAATCGGTGCGCCCCACGCTCATGCGAAACAGCGTGTCGCCCGTGAACAGCACTTTCTCGGCTTCGCAATAGAAGGAAACGCCACCTGGGGTGTGTCCCGGTGTGTGGAGCACACGCAGCTCATGACTGCCGAAAGAGATGCGGTCGCCATCGGAAAGGAAACGCCCGATGGGCGGTGTGGGACGGTTGTAGGGCATGCCGAACATGTCGGCTGCCTGCTTGGTCAGATCGGCTGCAAGAAACTCGTCTTCGGCATGCAGCTCGGGCTTGAGACCGAAAGCATCATAGATTGTATCATTGCCGAAGCAGTGGTCCAGATGGCCGTGAGTGCAGAGCAAACGTACTGGCTGCAGGTGATGATCGTTCAGATAAGTCACGATGGCCTTGCGCTCGCTATCGAAAAAGGCACCACAGTCAATAATAACGCACTGCCGGGTCTCATCGCTGACTATATAAGTATTCTCTTGAAGCAGATTGAACTGAAAAGTCTTGATGTCCAGCATAATTCTTGTTTAAAAAAGAGGAAAAAACTAAAGAGGAAGATAAACGCAATATTTCTCCCGGAACCAGTCCTCAGCAAACCAGGAGCTGAGGGGCTCCACTTGCACGACGTTGCGGAAAGGCGCCGTCTCTTCCTGCAAGTGGCCGCCCTTGAGGCACAGGATGCCATTGGGCAGGGCATTGCGCTGATCGCGCGCAATGTTCTTGCGAACAATCTTCACCAGATCGGGCAACGGCATCACGGCACGGCTCACTACGAAGTCGAAAAGGTCGTGCTCGTCTTCGCCGCGCAAGTGCTCAGGATGGCAGTTCGTCAGCCCTATCGACTGGCTCACTTCCTGTGCCACACGAATCTTCTTGCCCGTTCCGTCGATGAGCTTAAACTCACATTCAGGAAAGAGAATGGCCAAGGGAATGCCAGGGAAGCCGCCGCCAGTGCCAAAGTCGAGCACGCGAGTACCGGGGCGGAAGCTTGCCATTCGGGCAATCGCCATAGAATGCAGCACATGGTGGAGGTAAAGATTGTCGATGTCCTTGCGCGAGATGACGTTGATCTTCTCATTCCACTCGTGATAGAGGGCATTGAGAGCAGAGAGCTGGCGCAGCTGTTCGGCGGTAAGATTGGGAAAGTATTGCTGGATGAGTTCCATCGGGAAAAATTTTATTATGGAGGCTATCGCACGGTGAGGTGGAAACAGCCTTGCTTCACTTCATATTTAACGTAACAACGATCCTGCTCACGCATGTCGCGCAGTACTTGAGACAGCACCCACTTCAGTGTGTCGTTGCGCACAGCCCGCCGGGCCGGTCCGTCGGGGTCGCTCACCGTCTCGTAGCGGTTGTAGCAGATGTCGAGGGTGGTGCCGTACAGGTGGCAGGAGTTTTCGGAGGCATTGCCGTTGAAACGGCGCAGCTTGGCCACATCCTCCTGCGTGCGGAGCACACTGGTCACGATCACACGGTGGAGGGGAATGCCCCTGACATAGAGACTATCGAAGAAGGCACTACCGATGTCCTGTAGCAAAACGGCTGCCCGGGGCACCAGATAGGGAATGCTCTGATGAAGGGGATCGACATGATAATAGGGCGATGCTCCTATATAGACGAGCTCACTCTTGCGATGCTCGGCATCAACACGATTGGCCACGGGCTTCACGCCCCAGCGCTGAGCCGCCGTCAACTGCACGGCATTGCTGTCGGGGAAAGAAGTCTTATAGTTTGCCACGGAGCCGACACGGTGAGGGCAAGAATCAGCATCATGAAAAAAGGAACGGGAAAGTGGTGAAAAAGAAAACTTCTCTGTCAGGAGCATCTCGGCATCCGACGGAGAAGGCAAAAGACCATCATAAGCGCAACGTACCAAAGCCAACAGGATGGTGAGGATGCCAACCGCCTCAAGATACCGATTTTGAATGGTTTTCTTAGTCATCTTCTTATAATGGATGTACAAAAGTACACTGAAAAAACGAATTGCACAAATTTAGAACCATAATTTAACCTAAATCAACTATTTTTTCTTTAAAGCTTTTCTTTGTGTTCTCTCCAAATTATTGTAATTTTGGCTTTGCCGAAGTTACTATACTCAGCAATGCAAAAGAAAAAACAAACCGTTTGTTTTGTTCTTCTCTCGTTTTTTCGTAACTTTGCAGGCAGATTATCACATATTATAATATTAAAAGTTTAAGAAAACTATGATTCTTTTCTTTCAAACTCCACAAAAGAGCGTGATAGCCACCGAAGTGGACCATCAGCTCAACCCACAAGAAATCAAAGAACTTTGCTGGCTCTATGGCGATGCCACCCTTTGCAAAGCACAGAAGCTCGAGGGCCGCTTCGTTGGTCCACGCCGAGAAATGGTGACCCCTTGGTCAACAAATGCCGTTGAGATTACACAGAACATGAATCTCAGCGGCATTTCGCGTATCGAGGAGTATTTCCCGACTGAAGGCGACGACCACGACCCTATGCTGCAAAGACTCTACGACGGACTCGATCAGGACATCTTCACCATCAACATACAGCCCGAGCCCATCAAGCACGTGGAGAATCTGGAAGAATATAACGAACAAGAGGGTCTGGCACTTTCGCCCGAAGAGATAGAGTATCTGCACGGACTGGAGAAGCAGAACGGACGGCCTCTGACCGACTCGGAAATCTTCGGCTTCGCACAGATCAACTCAGAGCACTGCCGTCACAAGATCTTCGGCGGCACGTTCATCATCGACGGCAAGGAGATGGAATCGTCGCTCTTTGCCATGATCAAGAAGACCACACAGGAAAATCCCAACACGATTCTTTCGGCCTACAAGGATAACGTGGCTTTTGCACAAGGCCCCGTCGTGGAGCAGTTTGCCCCAAAGGACCAGTCAACAAGCGACTGGTTCAAGGTGAAGGAGATAGAGAGCGTGATCTCGCTGAAAGCCGAGACCCACAACTTCCCCACTACGGTGGAGCCCTTCAACGGTGCCGCAACTGGCACGGGCGGTGAGATTCGCGACCGCATGGGCGGCGGCGTGGGCTCATGGCCTATAGCAGGCACTGCGGTCTATATGACGGCATACCCAAGATTGGCCCCCCTCCCCGCCCCCCCGAGGGAGGGAGCAGATAGTCTTGCTGACAGCAAAACTATAGAAGCCCCCTCGGAGGCCGTAGGGGGGGCTTGGCGTGATTGGGAAAACATTCTTCCCGTTAGGCAGTGGCTTTACCAGTCGCCTGAGCAGATCCTGATCAAGGCTTCGAATGGTGCCAGCGACTTCGGCAACAAGTTCGGACAGCCACTCATCTGCGGTTCGGTGCTCACCTTTGAACATCAAGAGAAGGGACAGGGCGAGGCTACTAAGTATGCCTACGACAAGGTCATCATGCTGGCTGGCGGCGTGGGCTACGGCACTAAGCGCGACTGTCTGAAGAAGAAACCGCAAAAAGGCAACAAGGTGGTTGTGGTCGGCGGCGACAACTATCGCATCGGACTGGGCGGTGGCTCAGTATCATCGGTTGACACTGGTCGTTACTCGAACGGCATTGAGCTGAACGCCATACAGCGCGCTAATCCCGAAATGCAGAAACGCGCCTACAACCTCGTTCGCGCCCTCTGCGAAGAGGATGTCAACCCTGTGGTCTCTATTCACGACCACGGCTCTGCCGGACACCTGAACTGTCTGTCAGAATTAGTAGAAGAATGTGGTGGCGAGATAGACATGACCAAGCTGCCTATCGGCGACAAGACCCTTTCATCGAAAGAGATCATTGCCAATGAGAGTCAGGAGCGCATGGGACTGCTCATCGACGAGAAGCACATTGACCACGTGCGCCGCATAGCCGAGCGCGAACGCGCCCCGATGTATGTGGTGGGCGAGACAACAGGCGATGCTCACTTCTCGTTCAAGCAGGGCGATGGCGTGAAGCCCTTCGACCTCGATGTAGCCCAGATGTTCGGCCACTCGCCAAAGACCATCATGCGCGACAACACCGTGGAAAGGCACTATGAAGACGTGAAGTATTCGAAGAACTCAGAGTGCTCAGAGTTCTCCGAGAAAATCAACAACTACCTCAATCGCGTGCTCCAGCTCGAAGCAGTGGCCTGCAAAGACTGGCTGACGAACAAGGTGGATCGTTCCGTAACAGGTAAGATTGCCCGTCAGCAGTGTCAGGGTGTGCTTCAGTTGCCGCTGAGCGACTGTGGCGTAGTGGCGCTCGACTATCGCGGACAGAAAGGCATTGCTACCGCCATCGGACACGCACCGCAAGCCGGACTGGCCTCGCCAGAGGCCGGCAGCGTGCTCTCTGTAGCCGAGGCACTGACCAACATCGTGTGGGCTCCGCTCACTGAGGGACTTGAATCTGTATCGCTCTCAGCCAACTGGATGTGGCCCTGCCGCTCACAGGAAGGTGAAGATGCACGTCTCTATACAGCTGTCAAGGCACTGAGCGACTTCTGCTGCAGCCTCCATATCAATGTTCCTACAGGCAAGGACTCGCTCTCACTCTCGCAACAATATCCCAACGGAGAGAAAATCATCTCGCCGGGAACGGTGATCGTGAGTGCCGGCGGCGAGGTCTCGGACATAAGGAAAGTGGTAAGCCCAGTACTGAACAGCAACAAGAGTTGCTCACTCTACCACATCGACTTCTCCTTCGACCAGCAGCGATTAGGCGGTTCAGCCTTTGCGCAGAGCCTTGGCAAGGTGGGCGATGACGTTCCCACGGTGAAGAACGCCGAATATTTTGCCGATGCATTCAATGCCGTGCAGGAGCTCATCAAGCGCGGATGGGTCATGGCCGGACACGACATCTCAGCCGGCGGTCTGATCGTTACCCTCCTTGAGATGTGCTTCGCCAATAATCGTGGCGGTCTGCACATCAACCTACATGACCTCTGCGCCGACGGCGACGTGGTAAAGACCTTGTTTGCCGAGAATCCCGGCGTGGTGATCGAAGTGAGCGACGAGCATAAGTTCGAGTTCCGCGACTTCATGGAAGAGATGGGCGTAGGCTATGCCAAGATAGGCTATCCCGTGGAGGACAGCCGCACGATTGAAATAGTATATCCGAAGAATACTAGCGAGGATGCAGCTACACAGTCACTGACCTTCGACATCGACAAGCTGCGCGACGTATGGTACAAGACCAGCTATCTGCTGGACCGCAAGCAGAGCTTCAACGGCAAAGCACGTGAGCGCTTTGAAAACTATAAGGAGCAGCCATTGGAGATGAAGTTCCCGAGAGGCTTCACCGGAACATTCGCCCAATACGGTCTGAACCCCGACCGATGGAAGAATGAGGCTGGGGCAACATCACAACGCCCGAAGGCCGCTATCATCCGCGAGAAAGGCACTAACGGTGAGCGCGAGATGGCTTACTCAATGTATCTGGCAGGCTTCGACGTGAAGGATGTGATGATGACCGACCTCATCAGCGGACGCGAGACACTCGACGAAGTGAGCTTCATCGTGTTCTGCGGCGGCTTCTCCAACAGCGACGTGCTGGGTTCGGCTAAGGGCTGGGCTGGTGCTTTCCTCTATAATCCTAAGGCTAAAGAAGCACTCGACCGCTTCTATGCACGCAAGGACACACTGTCGCTCGGCATCTGCAACGGCTGCCAGCTGATGGTGGAGCTCGGATTAACCGAGAGCAGTCATACCGATCACCACTCGTCAATCACCGCTCAACCGAGAATTAAGATGCTTCACAACGATTCGCACAAGTTCGAGAGCGAATTCATCACCGTGAGAATACCGAAGAACGAAAGCGTGATGTTCGGTTCGCTCAGCGGAAGCAAGCTCGGCCTGTGGGTGGCCCACGGTGAAGGCAAGTTCCACCTGCCCGAGGCTGAAGAAAGCTACAACGTGATAGCCAAGTACAACTACCACGGCTATCCCGCCAACCCCAACGGCTCTGATTATGATGTGGCAGGTATCTGCTCGGCTGACGGTCGCCATCTGTGCATGATGCCCCACTTAGAGCGAGCCATCTTCCCCTGGCAGTGCGCATGGTATCCCACAGGTCGTCGGCAGGACGATGTGACGCCCTGGATTGAGGCATTCGTCAATGCTCGCAAGTGGGTAGAGAGCCATCAGGACAAGTAAAGTTCCATCACTCTTTTTCTGAACCTATGAATCTCTATTGGAATTCATTTAAGACATTTTTCAAGATTGGCATGTTCACCCTCGGGGGTGGATATGCCATGATTCCAATTATTGAGAGCGAGGTGGTCGATAAGCGTAACTGGGTATCGAAAGAGGAGTTCTTAGACCTTATCGCTATCGCACAGAGTTGCCCCGGCGTGTTCGCCATCAACATCAGCATTTTCATCGGCTACAGACTGAAGAAGACACTGGGAGCCGTCAGTTGCGCTCTTGGCACAGCCCTCCCCTCTTTTCTCATCATTTTGGCCATCGCCATGTTCTTCCATCAGTTTCAGGACAATCCCATCGTGGCATCTATGTTCCGTGGCATTCGCCCGGCAGTAGTGGCCCTCATTGCCGTGCCTACGTTCAATCTGGCTAAAAGCGCCAACCTGACGTGGACCACATGCTGGATTCCCATCGTGGGAGCATTGGCCATCTGGGCGCTGGGCGTATCGCCTATCATCATCATTCTGCTGGCCGGCATTGGCGGCTGGCTCTATGGCAACCTGATTAAACCTACGGAGTAGTACACACCCTCTCCCCAGAGGGATGGAAGTCTATATAGAAAACATGATTTACTTATACTTATTTATCACATTCTTCGAGATCGGGCTTTTCGGCTTTGGCGGCGGCTACGGCATGCTGTCGCTCATTCAGCATGAGACGGTGGAACACTGGCATTGGCTGACCGCGTCGCAGTTTACTGACATCGTGGCCATCAGTCAGATGACGCCCGGACCTATTGGCATCAACTCGGCCACCTATTGCGGCTATACTGCCGTGACCAACGCCGGCTATTCCGTTCCCATGGGCATTCTGGGCTCAGCCACAGCCACGTTTGCACTGGTACTGCCCTCACTCATCCTGATGATTCTCATCAGCAAACTGTTTATCAAGTACATGCACACACAGACCGTTCAGTCGGTCTTCTTAGGACTGCGTCCTGCCGTAGTTGGCCTGTTGGCTGCCGCCACCCTGCTGCTCTGCACCAAGGAGAATTTCTCCACTCCCAGCGAGAACGCCTGGCAGTTCTGGATCAGCATCCTGCTGTTCACAGCCACGTTCATCGGCACACTCGTCTTCCGCATCAATCCCATCAAGATGATCTTGATGAGTGCCTTTGCCGGACTGCTCCTGCTCTATTGAAGCTGACTGGCAAGATACAAAAAAGACAAGCGATACGAACTTTCTTATCAGGTTCGTATCGCTTGTTTTTTATTGTTGCCCGCTAAAAGTCAAACGCACATAAAACAGACAAAAACGCATGTAATCGCCCAAAAGAAGGTTAACAATCATTAAACATCAGATATCAACCACTCGCAATTAACAAATAATTCCTACTTTTGTTCTACACAGCAAAAATACAGAACTATGACTAAGAAACTTTTGTCTTTCCTTTTTTGTCTGGCAATATGCCACACTGCCTTCTCACAGGCTCCACAACATCGTCCTCACCACCGCCGGATGGCCTTCGTCACCGACACGGTCATGGCTCACGATCCTGTGATGGCTTACGAAAACGGCACCTACTACTTGCTCTCCACAGGCAACGGACTGCAATGGGCCACCTCAAAAGACCGCAAGACTTGGGTGGTGCAACCCACACCCTTCATTGAAAATCTCCCACAATGGACACACGACTCCGTACCTGGCTTCCGCAATCATGTGTGGGCACCCGATATCATCCGCTGGCACGACCGCTGGTGGCTCACCTATAGCTGCAGCACCTTCGGCAAGAACACCTCAGCCATCGGACTGATGAGCAGCGATCGGCTCAACGGACAGTGGAAGGATGAGGGCTGTTTGGTGAAGTCGCAGGCCAAGCGCGATGATTGGAATGCCATCGACTCCAACATTGCCATCGACGAGAACGACACCCCGTGGCTCGTTTGGGGCTCGTTCTGGGACGGCATACAGATTGCGAGGTTAGAGTGGAAAGTGGAAAATGGAAAGTTTGCTACCGCGCCAGTTTCGTCCAGTGATGCGGTAGCAAACTCTCCACTCTCCATTCTAAACTGCAAGACCATCGCGCGTCGCTACATGAAAGGGGATCCGAAAGCTGCCGAGAACCCCACTTCGCAGTATGCCGGACGCAACAGCATCGAGGCTCCGTTCATCTTCAAGAAGAACGGCTATTATTATCTGTTTGTGTCGTGGGACTATTGCTGTCGCGGAGCCAAGAGCAACTATCGCGTGGCAGTGGGCCGTTCCAAGAACATTGCAGGCCCTTATCTCGACCGTGACGGCAAGGATATGCTTCAAGGTGGCGGCACGCTTTTCCTCGAAGGCGACAAGAAAGAATATGAAGCCGCAGGCCACTGTGCCGCCTACACCTTCGCCACTCCGCAGGGCGGCGAAGAAGACATCTTCATCTGTCACGGCTATTCTACCAAGTTGAAAGGCATGGCCATCCTCATTCAGCGCCCCATCAAGTGGAGCGACGACGGATGGCCCACACTATCTTCAGAGAATTGAATTCAGATGCACATAGTTCAATAGCTTCACGTGCAGACCACGGGGAAGTACTGTGCAGCTTCAGTCACCGCATCCGAAATACTTCTTTCAATATAATCGATTCGTCCCATTTTATGCAAATTTGAAATTCAACTGCAAATTTACATAAATTCTTCAAGAACGCAAACAATTCTCCGATTATTTCAGAAAGGCTTCATCAAAAAAGAGGGATTCCATCTCATTCCTCTATCATCCAGTCATTCACGGTGCGCGTCTCTGAGTTGAAGCTGATGCCGGCCTTCACCACACGGCGACCGTCGGTCTGATAGGGCAGCGCATAGCTCTTCGAATGAATCTGATCCAGTGCCTCCCGTGCGGTGCCGTCAACCTTCAGCTCTAAGACGTAAGTGGTGTCCGGCATCAAGGCCACCATGTCAACTCGTCCGCCAGCTACCTTCACCTGCGTTCGCACATAAACATTCAGCATAGAGAACACCAAATAGAACGTATATTCGTAGAAGCCTTCCTTGTTGGCGGCTTCCTCCAACTTCTTCTTGAACCCCTCCACATACGGAATACCTGCCAAGTAAGCCTGCATCTCCCGCAGGGCCTTGTCGAGGTCGTGCTGCTGCAAGGCACGCCAGAACTTCAGGGCGAAGCCTACCTGCGCATTGCCGGAGTCAAGTCCGATGTAAGTAGGCATCAGTCCCCTGATGAAGCCTATGCGCACCTCCTGATTGGGAATAGAGAGTATATATGTGTCTGAACTGCGGTCGTAGCCCTTAATGGTGAGATAGCCGCTCTGATAGAGCAGGGGCAGTGCCGTGATCATGGCCTCGGTAGGGACATCGAACGACTGCGCAGGCTCCTCCATACGGTCGAGTGTGGTAATGTCGGTACGGAAATACTGCATCTGCCGTATGAGATAAGAGGGAGTGCCAGAGGCAAACCAACCGGAACTCAGGTCCTTGTCGTCCAGCGCGTTGAGCAAGCTGAAGGGATTATAAATGTCGGGCGAAATCTTGGCGAAGTGGTAGCCGTCGTACATGTTCTTAATCTTTTGGAACATCTCCTCGGGCGAGCACTCGTATTCCACAGCCATACGGGCAATATCCTCACTCAACTGTGTCTTCACCTCCTCCTCGGTGATGCCACAGATAGCGGCAAAGTCGGGGCGCATTGTCACATTCTTCAGGTTGTTGATAGTCGAGAAGATGCTGAGCTGCGAGAATTTCGTGATGCCAGTGATGAAGCAGAAGCGCAAGTAGGGATCGCTGGCTTTCAGCGGCACATAGAACTCCTGCATCACTCGGCGGAACCCTGGCAACAGTTCATCTTCGTGGAGCACCTCAAGCAAGGGGGCGTCATACTCGTCGATGATGACCACAGCCTGACGGCCAGTCTGCTCGCAGGCACGTCGCACGATGCCCTGCAACAGAGCCCCCGGGGTCGTTTCATCTTCCTCACGACCATATTTGTTGGCATACTCCTTCAGCATCAGCATGATGCGCTGCTGCAAAGCCTGAGCATTTTCCTGACTTTTGCAGACGCTCAAATCAATGTGAATCACGGGATATTCCGTCCATTCCTGTTCCAGCGACATGATTTTCAGTCCATCGAACAGGTCTTTGCGCCCTTCGAAATAGCTGCGCAGAGTGGATGAAAGCAATGACTTGCCAAAGCGGCGCGGACGACTCAAGAACACGTAGTTACTCAGTCGAGTGAGTTTCCAAATCAGGTCAGTCTTGTCAACATAAACATATCCACCTTCGATAATTTTCTCAAAGGTCTGTATCCCCACGGGGTATCTGTGTTCGGTTCCTGTCATGCTCATCATCTTAGCAAGTGTTTATTGCGCAAATTTAGACAAAAATTGCGAAACAGCCAAAAATATAAACTTAATTCTGACAAATTCATAGAACAAAAAATCCGTCAAAAAGAGGAGGAAGAATTGGAATAACTGTTGTCTAAATAACTTTTCGATTTTCAAGACAAATAAAAAGGAGGAAATAGAGGAAATAATGGGGGGAATGGCCGTTTAAAGAATGACGCAAGATGTCCAATTCAGGAATTCCGATGTTCATATTGTCGTATTTTTTACGTTTCTTTGCAGCTATTTCGCCCGTTTTCCTCATTTTTGCAGTTGCTGTGACAGCCATATTATGACCGATTTTAGGCAAAATCAGGGTGTATTCTTGGAAATGTCACGATGCGTTCTTGGAAACATTACGATGCGATTTAGGCTATATCGCACCACGATCTAACCTAAATGGCGCGATGATCTATCCGCCAAGGCATCGTGAAATAGCCTAAATCGCCGGAAACCTTTGCTACAAAAGGGATTTCAGAGGATGCGTTTTGTAACTATCTGAGAGACAGATGGTTGCAAAACGGCCAAAACTTGCAAATTTCAGAGCGAATCAGGACTTGCTGACTTTTTTGCGAGTTTTGACGAAACAGTTGTCTAAATAAGCGAAAACGCGCCACCTTATATTATATACGCGCGTGGAGCCATTTTTTTGCATTTTTATTTGGCAGGTATAGAAATTTTCCCTAAATTTGCAGTGACTAAAAAACCATTTTGACGACTTTAAAACCCTAAAACTATGGAAGTTGAAAAAATCATGCAAGCTCTGGAGCGTAAACACCCGGGCGAACTGGAGTTTCTCCAGGCAGTAAGAGAAGTACTGGAATCCATCAAGGATGTGTATAACCAACATCCGGAATTCGAAAAGGCAAAGATAGTAGAACGCATTGTGGAGCCTGAGCGCATCATCACGTTCCGCGTGCCCTGGGTAGATGACAAGGGCGAGGTGCAGGTGAACATCGGCTACCGCGTGCAGTTCAACAGCGCCATCGGCCCGTACAAGGGCGGTCTGCGCTTCCATCCCTCAGTGAACCTTTCCATCCTAAAGTTCTTAGGCTTCGAGCAGACGTTCAAGAACGCACTGACCACGCTGCCTATGGGCGGCGGCAAGGGCGG
>DFJI01000001.1:17020-17616 GCA_002372235.1 Prevotella sp. UBA3675
GGCGGCAAGGGCGGCAGCGACTTTGCCCCTCGCGGCAAGAGCGATGCTGAGATCATGCGCTTCTGCCAAGCCTTCATGACCGAGCTCTACAAAGTGATAGGTCCCGACATGGACGTACCGGCAGGCGACATTGGCGTGGGTGGCCGCGAGATTGGCTATCTGTTCGGCATGTATAAGAAGCTGACCTCACAGTTCCACGGCGCCACGCTCACGGGCAAGGGCATTGAGTGGGGCGGCAGCATCCTGCGCCCGGAGGCTACAGGCTTCGGCGCACTCTACTTCGTGAACCACATGATGCAGACTCACGGACTGGACATCAAGGGCAAGACCGTGGCCCTCTCGGGCTTCGGCAACGTGGCCTGGGGTGCTGCCAAGAAGGCTACCGAGCTGGGAGCCAAGGTGATCACCATCAGCGGTCCCGACGGCTACATCTACGACCCTGCCGGACTGGATGCCGAGAAGATAGACTACCTGCTGGAGCTGCGCGCCTCGGGCAACGACGTGTGCGCCCCCTACGCCGAGGAGTTTGAGGGTGCCCAGTTCTTCGAAGGCAAGAAGCCGTGGGAGCAGAAGGCCGACATCTATCTGCCCTGCGC